>DATBGS010000024.1:0-150568 GCA_036557885.1 Ktedonobacterales bacterium | reverse complement strand
GCACTCGCCACGACACGCCGCCAGGGTCGGCGGCGCTACAAGCACTAGCCTACAGGCTACGATGCTACTTCTGTTACGGCTTCCAGTTTGGGGAACAGCACCCCTCCAGGCTGAATGGTGGTGCCAGGCTGCAAGCCACCCCAACGGGTGGCCTGGCTCCAGTCGCCAGCGTCCTCCAGGCGAATGCCAAGCTGCGCGGCGATAGCTTCAGCCGTTGCTGGCAGGAACGGCTGGCAATGCCACGCAATGAGCCGCAGCGCCTCCAGCAAGTTGTAGAGGCTTCTTGCTAACTCCGCTTCGGCGTCCGCGCTAGTCTTGCGCTGCTTTGCCAACTCCCAGGGTTGCGTCTCTTGTGCGTATTTGTTTGCGGCTCCCACCAGTTCCCAGATGGCCTCCAGCGCTTTGTCCGGGGCGAATTGCTCCATCGCCTGCTCTACCCGCCCGCGCAGCCCTTCAGCCTGTCTTCTCAGAAGAGGAAGCGCGCCCCAGGTGGGACTGAGCGTTGGCACGACGCCTTTGTAATAACGGTTGACCATGTTCACCACGCGGTTGAGCAGGTTGCCCAACTGATCGGCCAGATCACCGTTGTAGGCGCGGATAAAACGGTCTTGCGTGTAGTCGCCGTCGTCGCTGGCCGGAATCTCGCGCAGCAGATAGTAACGCAGCGGGTCAGTGCCGTACTGGTCCACCAGCGCCACCGGGTCAATCACATTGCCCAGCGTCTTGCTGATCTTGTCGCCGCCAAGGGTGACATAGCCGTGTACGAAGATGCTGGTGGGCAGCGGCACGCCCGCCGAAAGCAGAATCGCGGGCCAGTAGACGGTATGAAAGCGCAAAATGCCTTTGCCGATGATATGTACGCGGTTGGGATTATGCAGCCAGTAGCGTTGATAGAGCGGGCCGTTATCGGCATAGTCCAGCGCTGTAATGTAGTTGCTGAGCGCGTCATACCAGACGTACATCACCTGCTCTGGGTCGCCTGGAACGGGAATGCCCCAATCGTGGGCGCGGGCACGCGAGCGTGAGATGCTGAAGTCGGTCAGCCCCTGGCGAATCAGGCTGAGTGTCTCGTTCTTGCGCGTCTGCGGCAGGATGCGTAGCTGGTCGCTTTCGATCAGGTCGCGCAGGTGGTCGGCATAGCGCGAGAGGCGAAAGAAGTAATTTTCCTCCTCCACCACCTCCGGGCGTGTCAGGTGCTCCGGGCAGAGGCCGCCGACTAGCTCATCCTCAGTATAAAACTGCTCGCAGCCCACGCAGTACAGCCCGCGATAGGCGCGCTTGTAGATGTCGCCTTGCCGGGCGCAGGCTTCCCAGAGCTTCTCTGCGCCGGGGGCGTGGCGCGGGTCGCTGCTGGTGCGAATAAAATCATCAAACGACAGGTTGAGTGGCTCGCGCAGCGCCTGGAAATAGGTCGCGTTGCGCTCCACCAGCGCGGCGGTTGAGATGCCTTCGCGCTCAGCCGCCTGCACGTTCTTCAGGCTGTTTTCATCCGTGCCGGTGAGAAAGCGCACATCCTCCCCTTTGAGGCGGTGATAGCGCGCCAGCGCGTCGGTCAGGATGGCTTCTAGCGCAAAGCCCAGGTGCGGCCTGGCATTGACGTAGGGGATAGCGGTGGTGACATACCAGGGCGGCGGAATGGTGTCAGGATAGGTGCTCATCTTGAGACTCCTTTGGGTGAGAACTGGTGCAACACACAACAAGAAGGGCCACCCACGCCGGGCGGCCCTGTGAAGACGGTGCTTGGTAGCTAGGGTCAGGCAGCAGACAGCATGGGAAGCGGAGCGCGCGGCATCCCGCGCGTGGGCATCACCATGCAGGTTGTGGAGGAGAAAAAGCGTGCCATTGTTGCTGCCTCGCTACTATTTTTGCCTACGACTTATTATAGCACACGGCGCACCAAGGGCGCGGAAACAAAGGCTGCCCTATGAGGCCGCTTTGCTTGTAGCCCCGGCCACCGCGCCGGGCCGTACCCGCCCGACCCTACAAGCAGGGCTGTCCCCAGAAGCAAGCGTTGCCTTGTGCCACGATTCGCCGCCAGGGACGGCGGCGCTACAAGCGGCACCCGGCGCCAGGGGCATGTAACTTGCACGCTCTTTCCCCTTCGCAAGATGCTAAACAAGAGGCCGTCACCCTCTGATAGGCTGATGACAAGGGAGGCTACATGCCACGCAAGATACAGAATTCAGTAGTGGTCATCACTGGTGCTTCCAGTGGGATAGGCAGGGCAGCGGCGCTGGAGTTTGCCCGCAAGGGAGCCAACCTGGTGCTGGGCGCCCGGAATGAGACAGCCCTGCGCGATGCCGCCGCCGAATGCGGCTGGCTGGGCGGGCGGGCTGTGGTGGTGCCAACCGATGTGACCGACAAAAAGGCTGTGCAAAATCTGGCGCGTCAGGCGATAGAGAACTTTGGGCGGCTGGATGTCTGGGTGAACTGCGCCGCCGTCACGCTCTTTGCGCGCTTTGAAGAAGCGTCGCTGGAGAGCTATCGGCAGGTCATTGAAACCAACCTCTTTGGCTGCATACATGGCGCCCGCGCCGCCCTGCCGTATTTCCATGAGCAGGGAAGCGGCGTGCTCATCAACGTTTCCTCGGTGGTCGCCAAGACGCCCCAGCCCTATACCAGCGCCTACGACATCACCAAGAGCGGTATCTGGGCGCTCTCGCAGAGCTTGCGCGAAGAGTTTATGCTGGATGGCGGCGATATTCACGTCTGCACCGTCCTGCCCGCGACGATTGATACTCCTATCTTTCAGCACGCCGCCAATTATACCGGGCGCGCGGTGCGGGCGATGCCGCCGGTCCATTCAGCAGAGCAGGTTGCCAGGGCGATTGCCAAATGCGCAGAGCATCCCAGGCGCGAAGTCTCGGTTGGCGGCGCTGGCATCATGCTCAAGGGCCTGCATGCCGTCGCGCCCAACCTTACCGAGCGGCTGATGGCAATGCAGGTGGATCGCAAACATCTGACCGATCAGCCAGCAGGACCAACGCCTGGTAATCTCTTTGCGCCCATGCCAGAGTGGGACCGCGTAAGCGGCGGCTGGCAGAAGCCCGCTCGCAGCACCGCCCGAAACGTGCTGGTAGGAGGCGTGGTGGCGGCGGCTGCGTCAGCAGGCTGGCTTCTTTTACGCCAGCGCTCCCGGAAACGCGCAGCAGCAAAGCCCTGGAAGCTGGCTCAATCCGGCGTGAAAGCAGGCCGGAACAATAACTGGCTGGCGCTTATTGGAGCAGGTATCGGGCTGATGGTGGCGGGGCGAGCGCTCTGGCGGCAGCTTCGGGCGATTGACCTGCATGGGCAGGTGGTGCTGATTACGGGCAGTTCGCGCGGCCTGGGCTTTGCGCTGGCGCAAGAGTTTGCGCGCCAAGGGGCCAGGCTGGTCATGTGCGCGCGCAATGAACAAGACCTGGAGCGGGCGCGCCGCGACATTGAGAAGTTAGGCGCGGAGGTGCTGGCGGTTCCCTGCGATGTAAGCAGGCGCGAGCAAGTGCAGTGGATGGTTGCGCAGGCGCTCACGCATTTTGGGCGCATTGACATCCTCGTCAACAACGCTGGAGTCGTCATGGTTGGCCCTTTGCAGACACAGACGCTCAACGATTTTGAAGAGGCGCTCAATACCATGTTCTGGAGCAGTGTCTATACCACGCTGGCGGTGTTGCCGCATATGCTGCCGCGCAAGCGCGGGCGCATTGTGAATATCACCTCGATTGGTGGCAAGGTCAGCGTGCCCCATTTGCTCTCGTACAATGCGGCCAAGTTTGCGGCGGTTGGCTTCTCCGAGGGGCTGCACGCCGAAGTTGCCAAAGAAGGTATCAAGGTCGTGACGGTAGTGCCTGGCTTGATGCGGACTGGCTCGCATGTGAACGCTCTGTTCAAAGGGAAACATACGGCAGAGTATACCTGGTTTAGCCTGGGGGCCAGCCTACCCATTGCCGCGATGAGCGCCCGACGCGCCGCGCGGCGCATTGTGCGGGCGGCGCGTGTGGGCGAAACCGAGGTGCTGCTGGGCTGGCAACCGCAGATCTTTGGGCGGCTGCATGGCGTGCTGCCTGGGTTTATGACCAACTGGCTGGCTTTGGATAATCGCTTCATGCCGAAGCCGGGCGGGATTGAGCAGCAGCGGCGCACCGGCAATGAAAGCGAAACTGGGGTGACGCGCTCCTTCCTGACCGGGCTGGGAAGGCAAGCCGCGCACACCTATCACCAGTATGACCGCGATGGGCAGCAGGCGCCAGAGGTGGCGGAAACGCGAAGATAGCCGCTGATCGTTCGTTTTTTGTTCGTGCGATAGGCTGACGTTTCAGTCAGCTATCGCACTTGTTTTGTGCGCCGCGAAAAATGAATAAAAAATGAGCACTTTCTGGGCTGGAGAGCGGCACCCCTTTCGGGCACACTATGACTGTGAGCGCAACGGCTGCCCCTGGATTTGGGGGCCAGGTAGCTCAAGCTGCTGGGAGCAGCCGAGCGCTTACTATCATCACGCTGGATGCGTCACGCCGGAAATTTCAATACCCTCAAACGGGTCATACCAAGCCTCCAACGTGTCTGGGTAATCATATCACAAAGGGGAAACCTACGCATGAGTGGACACACTGAAACCAGCACAAAACAGGGTGCGACCACCGCGCCTCAAAAGATTAGCGATCAATCGTTTGTCCGTTTTGGCGGGCTGGCCGGACTCCTTCTCGCTCTTACTTCCTGGTCATCTGTTATCGTCTTTTATGTGCTGGTGCCCAAAGACCAGCAGCTTCCCATCGGGGATAAGACGGCGTTTCTGGCCTCGCTGGTGAAAGACCCTACTGGCACCGAACTCTTTTACGGCCTCTACGCGCTGATTGCGGTCTGGGCGCTGATTGGGATTGTTGGCCTGTACTATCGCGTGCGCGCGGCTGGCGAAGCCTGGGCGTTCTTTGCAACGCTGGTGGGCGCGGTTGCGGCGGTGGGCACGATTGCCAATGCGCTGTATCAGGTTGCCAACTATCAATTCCTGGCAGCGGGGAATACCGATGCCTTCGCTACCGCCATTGGCGTCTTTCAGGCGCAGCCTCCAACCAATCCCTTTGGCATCATGACGTTTGGGCTGACAGGCTTCTGGTTTTTGCTCATCTCTCTGCTGCTGCTGAAGACCACCGCGCCAAAATTGCTGGCGCTTCTGGGTTTTGTGGCGGTGGCCGATCTGTTCTTTGGCTTTGTCGTCTCGCTGCTGGGGCTGAACGCGCTGACAACCTACGCCGGGGTGATTGCTGGCGCGGTTGGCGGCCCGATCTTCTGGCTGTGGCTGGGTATTCTCCTCTGGCGCAAGGCAGAATAGGAATTAGGCCGGAGGTGCCCGGCACCCTAAGACAAAGGGCAGGCGGAGGCCTGGGCTACAAATAATTGGAGGCAGCGCGTATGAACATCCTGGCCGACCTTGCAGCGGGACTGGGGCAATTTCTGGCAGCGTATGGCGTGCTGGCAATCTTTCTGGTGCTGGCGCTGAAAGAATCGGGCGTGCCGCTGCCGGTGCCCTCTGATCTGATCTTGATTACGGCGGGCGCGCAGGCTGCCACTGGCGTTGTCCCGCTGCTGCCGCTGATTCTGGCGGTAGAGGCAGCGCTGCTCATTGGCGGGTCCATCCAGTTTTTGCTGGCGCGCAGCGTGGGCCGCCAGTTTGTGTACCGCGTGGGAGGGCGCATCGGGCTGAGCCAGGCCAGGCTGGAGCAGGCCGGGGCGTTCTTGCAAAAGCGCGGCACGCTGGCAATTGTGCTGGGCTTGAATATCCCCGGCGCCCGCGCGGGCATCATCCCCTCGGCGGGCCTGGCGGGCTTTGCCTATCGTGTCTTTGCGCCTGCCATGTTTGCAGGCAGCAGCCTCTTCTATGGCTGGCATCTGGCGCTGGGCTATCTGGTTGGCCCTTCGGCCATCACGTTGTTCAGCACCCTGCACCTGCCCATTCTGCCGCTGCTGATTGGCCTGGCGCTGCTTGGGTTGGTGGTCTGGCTGCTGCTGCGCGCCCGGCGCAAGGCTGGCGCGGCGGCTGGAGAGGCTGGAATGTTGGAGAGCGTGCATAACTGGACAGAGGCGGCGTGTCCCGCGTGCCTGGCGGTGGCGGCCATCCAGCGCATCAAGCCTGCTTCGGTGGTCGCAAGCTAAACAGATGGCGTTGACGAAAGGTGCTTCTCGGTCTGCGCAGGCATCTGGCTAGCCTGGCCTGCCCGCGAGAGGTGGCGCCCCACCATCGCGCACCATAGCGGGAGCAGGATGCCAGAAGGAATCAGCGCCACGAAATTCACGCCATACGCCGCCAGGAAAGAGTAGCTGCCCAGGTCCAGCGCGGTCAGCCAGCCAACAATGCGCGTCGCGCCTCTTGCAAACCAGGAAGCCGAGATCATCCACAAGGCGGCGGAGATGTGTCCACCATAGCGCAGCGACAGAAAGATCGTGTTGGGGACGCCGTTTAGGGCCATGATGTCGGTGGACATATCCGTCACCAGCCAGCCATATCCGGCGGCCTTGGCCCACTGCGGTGCAGGCAGAGCCGCCACCACCGGAAAGAGCACCATATGTTCGGCAATGGCTAAAATGGCGCCGGGCAGCGTGCCATCTTGCGGCGCGATGGGCAATTTGGCGAGCGCAGGAATAAAGAAGACAAAGCGAATAGCAAACAGAATGGCGGCGGCGTAGGCTCCGCCTATCGCCAGCCGATTTGATGAGGATGGTTGCACTACATACTCCTCTAGCTATTCACACTGATTCAACACTTCTTCTGCGGCGCTTGCGGGGACCGTCTCCCAGTCCATGATGGCGCGGAAGTGCGCGAAGGCTCCAGCGTCGTTGTCGAAGCCGGGACCGTCCGGGTTGGGATAGATGGCGCGACGCAGGAAACGCGCGGCCAGGAACAACTGACGATAGCTGCCGTCCTGGGCAATCTGGTCTTCGGCCTCTTCCAGCAAAAGTGTGATGCACGTAAGCTGCGCCAGCCGGTCTACCAGCCCACGAAGGGGCAATTGCTGCGCGTTGGCATCCAGCGCGGCAAGCTGAGCAAAGCGCTTGATGAGCCGGTCCAGGGCGCGTTGAGTGAGCGCGGCGGCACGCGCAACCAGGCCAGGCACGGCATGCGTTTGGGGACGGCCCGGCAGGGACGCCGGGGGTACAAGTAGGGCGGCCAGCTTCTGGTGCAGCGTGCCAAAGAGCGTGGTGCCTGCGTCTTCGCGGGTCATGGCGCGGGCGACATCCAGCGCGACGATATTCGAGGAGCCTTCCCAGATGGCGTTCACATCGGCGTCGCGTACAATGCGGGCGTTGGGCCAGTCCTCGATATAGCCGTTGCCGCCGCGCACCTCCATTGCCTCCTGCGCCACCCACTGCGAGCGTTTGGAGTTGTAATACTTCACCAGCGGCGTCAGGATGCGCAGCAGGGTATGCGCGCCCGGCTCGCCGTCGTCGGTGCGCTGGAGCGTTTCCACTGCAAAGAATTGCAGCGCGGTGCAGCTTTCGCTCTCCAGCGTCAGGTCAAGCAGCATCTGGCGCATCAGCGGGAAGCTGTCCAAAGATTGCCCCCAGGCCAGCCGTCCGCGCGCGTGCGTCTCGGCCTCCAGAAGCGAGCGACGCATCAGGGCAGACGACCCCAGGCCCGTCCAGACGCGGGTCAGGTTGAGCATCTCAGTCATGTGGAGAAAGCCCTTGCCGGGGCCGCTGATCAAATGGGCAAAGGTGTTGCTGAAGGTGACTTCGCCAGAGGCCATCGAGCGCGTGCCCAGTTTGTCTTTCAGCCGGTTGATGGTGTAGCTGTTGCGCGTGCCATCGGGCAGGAGGCGCGGCACCAGGAAGAGCGCCAGCCCCTTTGTGCCAGCCGGGGCGCCTTCTGGCCGAGCCAGTGTCAGGATGACATCGGCGCAGGCGTTGCTGCAAAACCACTTGTCGCCAGTGATTCGCCAGCCATCGGGCATCTCAGTCGCGGTGGTGCGCGTGGCGCCGCCTACATCGGAGCCGCCATGCTTCTCCGTCAGGAACTCGGCGCCCTGGAAGAGATCTTCGTAGCGCGTGGCCGTCAGGCGCGGCAGGTAGCGCTCGCGCACATCGGGCGGGGCGTACATGATGAGCACGCGAGAGAGCGTATCGGTCATGGAGAGTGGGCAGAAGACGCCGCTTTCGGCCTGGTCGCCCACGTAGCCCAGCGCAAACTTGAGGAGGTGTGGCGCGCGCCCCGGCCAGCCCAGCACGCCATCGCGGTAGGATAGGGCGGCGATGCCAAACTGCTCATAGTAGACGCGGCAGAGTTCGTGATAGGCCGGATGAAAAACAATCTCGTCCACGCGCTCGCCGCGCTGGTTATACTGCACCAACTGCGGGCCGTTCTTGTTGGCAATGGCCGAAAGCGCGTCCAGATGCTCGCTCGCCAGCTTCCCCAATGCGCGCAGGTGTGGCTCGGCGCGGGCAAAATCCTCCGGTTTCATCAGTCGGTGTAGCAGAAAGATGAGATGCTTATCCGCCTCGTAATAGTTGATGCCGCGTGTATCGGGCATGGGTGGCTCGGTAGGGGCCGCGTGTAGCACCGGCGTCTCTGCCGGTGTGGGAGTGCTGGAAGTGGTCATGGCAATCCTCGCTTCTGTGCTGAATGCCAACGATTTCTCTCTTTGGAGTATAACATGCAGAGAAACTCAAGCCCAATGGACATCCCTTTTCTATTCAAGCATGATCTGGTCTTCCAGGCAACGTTACAGGCTTTCTCTTCTTCCCGTTATAGTTAGCGATGGAGGTGCTTTTGGTGATCTCTCTGCACAAGCTAGGATGCCTCTATCAGAATGGCGAACCCTGGCTTTGTGAAAGGATTTTCTATGAAAGACATCAGCACAACTGAAGTGGTCCAGTGGGATCTCTCTGATGCTGACAAAGCTATGCACTCGCTCAAAAATTATGGAAGCAATGGAGCCAGAACTGCGAAAGATTCACGGCCTTCCCCAAAAAGAGAGTTGCTGTTTCTCCCGCTGTATATCGGCGTTTTTGCCGTTATTTATGCATCAACGGTGCTTGTCCCATATGCCGCCGCAGACTCTTATGACAGGCTCTCTGTTGCGCTGCAAGGCCAATTGCAGGCCAATGATTATTGGGTGATAACTGGCGGGCGGCCTATTCTGGCCTTCTTAACCCATATGCTCTTTTCGGCAATGGGCGGTGTGAATGACTTGCGCTATGCGAAGGTTCTCGCGGTGGTGGGACTGGGCGTCCTGGCCTGGGCTTTCTACCAGGCGCTGCGCATGGTGGGGATTCAGCAGCGCTACGCCTTGCTGATTCCTGTGCTGATTTGCACCCTGCCTGGCTACGAATTGGATGTGGCGCTGCCGATTTGCGCCTTTTACCCGCTGGTTTCTGCCCTGTCCGGGGTGGCGTTCTTCTCTCTTGATCGCGCCATTGATCGAGGATTCTCAAAGCGAGGGGCGCTGTTTGCTCTGGCTTCTGTGGGGCTGCTCTCCATAGCCATGATGACGTACCAACCCGCAGCGATGGTGTATTGGGTGTTTGCGGGGATATTTCTCTTGTGCCGTCGGTCCTCCTTGAAAAGCCTCCTCGTCCGTTTCGTGATCTATGGACTGGCGCTGGTGCCAGCGCTGGCAATGGATATTTTGGCAATTAAGCTCTTACCCGGAGTGCTTTATCCCAATCTTGCGGGAGGCGATACCCGCGCCAGCCAGCTTGCAACAGACCCGCTTGAGCGGATACACTGGTTCTTGCGAACCCCGCTGGTAGATGCACTCAACTTATGGTATCTGGAGCCAAGGGTTCGGATTGCCGCTCTGGTTGGGGTCTTTGCTTTTGTAGGGTTATTCTTCTTTTTGAAAGGGGAATGGGCCGAGCGTTCTGGCAAGTTTGTCATCGCCCTGGTGTTGTTGCCTCTGGCGTATCTTCCCAGCCTGGTCTTTCAGCAGGAATGGGGCTGGTATCGTACCGAAGTAGCCATGACCTCTCTGCTGGTGATCTATGTGGCCTGTGCAGTGCTGGGCTGCTTTCATTCGCTGAGTCTTCAGAAAGGCACAGTGGCAACCGCGCTGCTTATCATGGCGGCACTGGTTGGCAGCATCGGGGCAGCGAACAATGTGACACGCTATATTGTGCTGCCAGAGGCGCAGGAGTATGGCATCCTGGTCAATCAACTGCGCTCACCAGCCCTGGCAACAGCCACCAGCATTTATTTCATCTCTCCTGATTGCAGCCAGGGGGTGTCACCGCTGATCCGTTATGATGAATTTGGCCTGCCTTCAACCTGCCAGCCCTGGGGACCGCCAGCGATGGTCTACCTGATTTTGCGGCAAATAAACCCGGCTAAGGCCACTATTCCAGTCATTCTTGCTCCTCCAGGTGGGCCATACGCCCCGCCTTCTGGCAGCCTCGTGATAGATATGCGTATGCTCAGTTCGTATCAGACCTGATGGTGTGGCAGCCCTCGCCAATGGAGAAGAATAAAGGGGAAGACGGCGGTGCAAGAGCAGCACGCGACCTGGTTGGAATCAATGTCTACCGATGACGCTTCTGTTACGCCAACAGTATCTCTCATTCTGCCTGCATTTAATGAAGAACAACGCCTCCCTAAAACCCTTGCCAGTGTAAAGCGTTTTGTGGAACAGCAGCGCATTGCCATTGAGGTGATGGTCGTCAACGATGGCAGCACAGACCAAACCGCGAAATTGGTACGGGCTGCGATGGAGCGCTGGCCCGTGCTGCGCCTGGTGGATGCGCCGCATCGTGGCAAGGGCGGCGCGGTCCGGGCGGGCGTGCTGGCGGCCAGGGGCCAGTTTGTGGCGATTGCCGATGCTGACCTCTCCATGCCCATTGAGCAGTTCAGCCGCTTTAACGCGCAGGTGTTTTCCCGCTGCGATGTTGCGATTGGCTCCAGGGAGGCGCCTGGCTCGCACCGCTACCACGAGCCGTTTTATCGGCACCTGATGGGCCGCTTCTTCAACCTGCTGGTGCAAATGCTGTTGTTTTCGGGCATCAAGGATACCCAATGCGGTTTTAAGGTGCTCAGGAGATCGGTGGCGCTGGAACTGTGCCGCGCTCAAACCATTGATGGCTGGGCCTTCGATGTCGAATGGCTGGTGATTGCCCGACTACACGGCTATGCCGTTGAAGAAGTGCCCATTGATTGGTATCATGAAGCCAGGAGCAGCCAGATTCATCCGGTGCGCGATTCGCTTGCCATGACCAGAGAACTCCTGAAGATCAGGCAGCACGCGCGTGGGGGGCAGTACGACGCCATTGCTCACCCAGAAGCCAGCGCCAGCAATCCAGCAGCAGCCCCCGAAATCCACCGTTGAGCAGCGTGTGCCCGTATCCTGAAGGACGACTTCCACGACTATGTTGCTGAAACACCCGTTTGAGCCTGTGCTTGTTCGAGCAAAACAGCTTGATTCGGAAGCTCTGGGGGAGTTGTATCAGCAGTTTCTTCCACTGGTCTATGGCTACGTGGCGGCGCGGGTTGCGGATCGTCGGCTGGCTGAGGACATCACGTCTGAAGTGTTTGTGAGCATGCTGGAATCCATCACTAAGCTGCGTGCCACTGATCAAGCGGGATTCTCTGCCTGGCTCTTAAAAATTGCTCGCTTTCGGATTGCCGATCATTTTCGCGCGCAGGCCAGTGAGCCTGCCCTGGCGCCTGGAACCATCAGCAATGAAGAAGGGGAGCAAACGGACGCGCTGCTGGCGCTGCCCGCGCGCGATCCGGCGGGCGACCCGGAACTGACAGCGGAAGTGCGCGAAGAGTGGGGAAAAGTGGCGGAGGCAATCAACCAGTTGACCGAGGAGCAGCGCCAGGTAATTATCGGCAAGCTGGTGCTGGGCTATGATAGCGAGACAGTGGCGCGGATTGTTGGCAAGAATGTATCCGCAGTGAAGGCGCTTCAGCATCGGGGGCTGCAAACCCTCCACCGGCTGTTGCGGATGGCTGAAATGCAGCAGACACATCCGCAGGTTCCAGGGGCACCACCACGCCAGCGTAGAAAGGGGGGAGCGCGATGAAAGAGCAGCCATCTGAGCGATTAGAGCAGCTTTTGGAACAGCAGCGTGCTGATCAGCATGATCAGCAGATTCGCGTGGGTTCTCGGCTCCCCTCGCTGCCGGATGGGTCAGATCGCAACGCCCACAGTGCCGCCAGGGACGGCGGCGCTACGAGCGGGCAAGATGAGCGTGAGTTGCAGGAACTGCTGGAGACGGCGCAGCGCGTTCAGGCCCTGCCTACCCTCAAGCCAAGCGCCGAATTTTCAGCGCGATTGGGTGAAGAACTCCAGGCGCGGGCAAGGCAAGTGCGCGCTCAGCAGCGCGTGCGCAGCCAGCTTAGCTTTGCGCCGGGGAAACAGCCCAGCCGCAAGCCTTTTCTCTCGCCTGGGTGGATGCGCGTACATCCGGCCTGGGCAGCCGTCGCGGTGCTCTTTGCGGTTTTTGGCCTGGTGAGTTTGTTGGGCGTGATTGGCGCGCAAGCGGATAATCCCAGCAACCCGTTTTATGGGGTCAAGCTGATCGAACAGGATGTGCAGCTTAGCCTGGCGAGTCCGGCGGACCGCGTGCGGCTGCATCTGCACTATGCGCAGGACGCGCTGACGAGCCTCCAGCAAAATACCGCGCCCCAGGACGCCGCCAATTATGCACAGCTTCTAGTGCATTTCAATGATGAACTCGGCCAGGCGAGCGATTCTTTAGACGCAGTTCCGGCTGGGGATGAGTACAACCAACTGGCGCAGCAGCTTGCTGATCTCAAGGCTACCGCGCAGACGACATTACGCGGCTTTCTGCCGCAATTGACGCTTGCGGAGCAGATTGAGACCACCACCGAACTTGGCACGCTTGGGGCGGCCATCCCGCTGATTACTTCTGTCACCGTCAATCAAGGCGATGGTCAGAAGGCCACAGTGGTGATTACCGGCACCGGCTTTGAGGCAGGCGCCACCCTGCTGATAGATGGGCAGGCAAGCGAGGCTACCCCAGAAGTAAGCAAGACCCAACTCAAAGCGGTGATTGAACTGCCTGAAGGCAAGCACTCCGCAGCCTTTGGCATTGTCAACCCCGATGGCACGGTGGCGCAAAGCGGCCAGATTACCTGGGCCAGCGAGAAGCCGACGCCTGTTCCCACGACTGAGCCAACGCGCACACCCGGCGAGGGCAACACGCCGACCCCAACGCCCACACCCGGCGGGGAAGAACATGGCACCCCAACGCCCACGCCTCAACCTGGGCATTAGCCGGGGGACGGCCCGGCAGGGACGCCGGGGCTACCCCTCAAAGCAGGGGCACGGCAAGCAGCTACTCGCCCGTAGCCCCGGCGTCCCTGCCGGGGATGAGGCTACAAGCGCTCCTTCAGCACCTCGGCCAGAATATCCGGGCGGTCACTCATAATGCCATCCACGCCGAGCGCCAGGAGGCGGTCCATGCTGGGGCGATCATCCACCGTCCAGACGTGCACGTCCAGGCCATGCCAGTGCGCAGCAGCCAGCATCGCGGGAAAGACAACGCGCGTGCCCTGCCAGGATTCCGGCACTTGCAGCGCGTCGTAGGCCGGGCGCAGCCAGCGTGCCACGCGGCCATAGACGGCAAAGATAAACTTGCGAATCTCCCAGGCGCTGGCTGAGGTCGCCACGCGCCCGCCGCAGAGTTTGCGAAAGCGCACAATCGGCGGATGGATGTCTCCGCTTGCCACCAGCATGCGGTCTTCCGCGTGGAGGTCTTGAATGAGTTGCCAGAGGCGCTTTTCGCGGGCAAGGCTGCTTTCCTTCAGGTCCAGGTTGATGCGCAGGGTAGGAAAACGCTCAATCACTTCGCGCAGCGTGGGGATGATGATGCCCTGGTCGCGGAACGGAAACGTCTGGCCGTCATCGGCGCTGAAGCGATACCCGGCATCCAGCTTTTGCAGTTCGGCCAGCGAGAACGAGGCTACTTGCCCAGTGCCGTTGGTGGTGCGGTCCACCGTTGGGTCGTGGATGACGACCAGTTCGCCGTCGCTGGTGGTTTGAATATCCAACTCCAGCGCATCCGCGCCAAAGCCGACGCCTTTTTCAAAGGCCACCAGCGTATTTTCCGGCGCCAGGAGCGACCCACCGCGATGCGCAAAAAAGAGCGGCTTGTCATGCGTCAAATAGGGGCGGCGTGGACGCGCGCCACGCCGGACTTTCTGAACCGAAGCCGGAGGCGCTTGATTCGCCATAGGTGTAACTCCTATCTCGTATTCTGTTGTGGGCAGCATAACAGAGCGCAGAACGGAAAGGCAAGTGAGTGGGTGCGCGGGGTTGGAATGGTTGTGTTGTCTGGTATACTAGGCTGGAGCACTTTATCTCCACATCTTTTCCCCATTCTCTGCCTTTGTAGCAAGGAGGTTGTGTGAGCGAGGATATTGAGGTCTTACCCGTAGAAATTCATCTTCCTGGCTTGCTCAAACTATTAGGAGAGCATCTCTATTCCAATCCACAAGTAGCGCTGCGCGAGATGGTGCAGAATGCCCATGACTCTTGTGTGCGCCGCCGCGAGGAAGATCAAGCTGTTGCGGGCACGTATCAGCCAGCTATCAACATCTCTATACAGCATTCGGCCAGGCAACTGATCATTGAAGATAACGGGTCCGGGTTGACCCGCGAAGAAATCACCACATTTCTTGCCACCATTGGGCGCGGCTATACGGGCGAAATGCGCGAGCGGCTGAGCGCGGCCAGGCGAGAAGAAGCGCTTGATTTGATTGGACTGTTTGGGCTGGGGCTGCTTTCGGCGTTTATGATTGCCACGCGCATTGATATTGTCACGGCCAGCTATCAGACGCCAGATACCGCCTGGCGCTGGGTTTCGGAAGGCGGGCAGAGCTATGCCTTGCGCCGCGCCGCGCGTGATGAGGTTGGGACGACGGTTCGCCTGGACCTGCGTGAGGATGCGCGCTTTCTGCTCGAACCGGGGGTGCTGACTTCGGCGCTGCGCGTCTACGCCGAGTTTCTGCCGGTGCCCATCACCATTGGCGATGAGCGCGAGCCGGTCAATGGGCATCCCGCGCCCTGGGTGAATGATGTGGAGGGTGAGCCAGCGCGCAGCTTGCACTATACGGCCTGGGTGGAGGAGCGCCAGGGCACGCGCCCGCTTACGGTGCTGCCGCTCAAGTCGTTCACGCTGGAGGATGGGCGCGTCGTTCCGCTGCGCGGCGTCCTGTATGTTCCGCCGCGCTCGATCATCTCCATTCAGGAATATGGCGATGTGACGGTCTATGTGCGCCATATGCTGATCACCGAACACGAGCGCGAATTGCTGCCAGATTGGGCGCGCTTTGTGACAGGGGTGATAGATTGTCCGCTGCTCAACCCAACTGCCAGCCGCGAGACGCTGCGGCATGATGAGCTGTTTGCAGCGGTGCAGGCGGCGCTGGCCGAGCAACTGCTGGCGCATTTCCGTCATCTGGCTGATCACGCGCCGCTGGATTGGGCCGCCGTCGTGCAGGCGCATAATGATCTGATTAAGGGCTGGGCGATTCGCTCTCCAGACCTCTTTACGCGCGTGGCTGATCTGGTCAGCTTTAAGACCAGCCGGGGTAGTTTGACGCTGCCCGAATACTTGCATGAGAACCCTGGTCGCATCTTCTTTTATGATGAGGACGAAGGCGTCACCCAGACGCTGGCGCTGTTTGAGGCGCGGCGGCTGGCGGTGATAGATGCGCGCTGGTTTGCGGATACCGCCTTTATCAAGCGTTATGGCGAAGTGTACGGTGTGCCAGTGGAGGAACTGGAGCCAGCAGCAGGCTATCTCTTTACGCCGGTAGATGACCCGGAGGGACAATGGGCGGCGCTGGTGGAGGCATGCCGCGCTGAGGGCTTCCCTGTGCGCCTGCTGGCCTATGAGCCTGAGCACCTGCCGATGATCTTACTGTATCCCCCAGGTGCCGAGCGTTTGCGACGGGCGCAGAACAATTTGCAGCAGGGCCGCTACGCTGGCCCGATTCGGCGTCTGGTACGCGGCTACCTGGAGCGGCAGCAAATGGACGAGACGGTCTTAAAAGGCGTGCTGCATCTCAACGCGCGCAATCCTTTGCTGCGTCGGCTGCGCGATCTTGGTCCTGGCACTGCCAATTTTGCCCCGTTGCTCAGCATCCTGGTCGCCAATGCCCGCATGTTTGCCGGACAAAACCTCTCTGCCCAGGATACGATTGCCTGTTTTGAGCAGGTGAACCGCTCGCTCGCGCAGTTAGCCGGGCTGAGCGACGCGCTGCCGGGCGGGGGCAGCGCGTTAAGCCTGCATCAATTGACGGAACTGGGGCTGCATCCCGATGCTGCCAGCCGACTCTGCGCGGTTTGCGAAACGGTGGAGGCGTTCTTTGCGGCAGACCTGCAAGCGCTGGCGGAACGGGTGCGTATTTCGCCGCTGATGCTGGCGACACTGCGGGAAGAACTCAAGGCACAGGCGCAGCCACCCGACGCGCCACCTGCCCCCAAAAGCCGCCCAGCGCAGGGGGCAATTGTTGACCTGAGCAAAGCACGCAAAGCCGCGCGGAAAGATGGGCAAGGAGAACCAGAAGCGTGAGCACCAATGACCCTACCGACATCTGGGCCTGGACCTACGCAGACCGAAAGCGCCTGAGGGACGAAGGCGGCGGCAAGCTTGCCGTTATTGATGGCTGGAATCGCTTCAATTCGTATCACCATCGCAACGATGCTGCTGCTGATCAAGCCATCACCAGCGCAATTGAGGCAGCGAAGGCTGAAGGGGAATTGCGCTGGGAGTTGCTGCTGCGCCACTGGCGTTTGCAGCTCTGGCTCAACTATGATCTCAAAAAAGTGCTGCCAGAGGCGATTGATTTGCTCAGCCTTGCCACCGATGAGCGCGTGCGCGATGTCCCACAGCGTATCTGTGCTTTTCATGATGTGGTGGATTGCCACGTGCAAATGGATGCCGTTGGCTTCTATGAGGATATTGTTGCCAATGCGCAAGATGTGCTGGCGCAGCTTCCAGCGCGGCATACCTGCGCCACCTGCGCCAGGCTGAACGTGGCGCTGGCAGCGGGCGCAGCAGGGCGCGCGGAGGAGGCTGAGCAATGGATAGCGCGTTTGCTGGCCCAGATTCATCAGCCGAAATCTAGCTGGCCCTCCTGGTCAAACAATCTTGGCGATATTTATGAGGGGCTGGGCAAATGGGAGGATGCAGAGCGCGAGTATACTGAGGGCGCCAACGACGCGCGCAAGTCAGAATATGGCGATTTTTATGTCAAGGCAGTGTTGGGGCTGGCGCGGGTCCGCGCCAGGAAAGGCAGCGTGCCAGAAGCTATCCAGGCGCTGTACGAGGCGCGCCGCGCTGCCAAATATAGCCGGGGCGCGTCTATCTTGGCGCTGCTGCTGGAGACGGAGGGCTGGGTAGCAGAAGCAACGGGCGAGCCAGCCGCCGCGCTGGATTACTTTACTCGCGCTGCCCGCTATTACCTCACGCTTGGCCGCTTTCGGCAAGCGGCGCTGACCAGCCTGCACGCGACAGAGATGGCGCAGGCAGCAAACCTGGCTCCCGCAGAAGAGGCGCTTGCCCTGGCTGCGCGGGCGGTGGGCATGATGCTTCCAGCTTCAACCGATGTCTATCGGCGGCTGGAACGCCTTGGGAAGCAGCCCATTCCGCCCGATGACCCCGCGCAACAAGAGCAGGTGAGCACGCAGCCTGCTGAGGCGTCGGCGCAGGATGGCGAGGTCAGCCAGATGGATGCCAGCGAGCGCGCTGTGCTTGAGGAGTCGCTTGCGGCGCATATGCAAAGCGGCGATGTGCGGGCGATTGCTATGATTCTCTATCGCCTGGGGCGCTGGGATATGGAGCACAAGCGCTGGCGCGCTGCGCTTGACCCGCTGATTGCCAACGCGGTGCTGGAGCGGCTGCTCCAGTTGCCAATGAGCGACCGCGAGGACGCGCTGGACCTGCTGAAGCGAGCGAAAGAGTTGCTGCCGCCGGGCAGCGTTGGCGCGGCGCTGAAGGCAGCCGAGAGCGGCCCTTCGACGCTGCTGGCTCCCCTGCTTGGGCAGTTTCCCCTGGAGCGGTGGCAGTGGCTGGTGAAAAGCGTGATGGCTGATCTTGAGGAGCAGCCCGTCGTGGAGCCAGAGCCAGAAGACGAAGGGCGCGGATTTGGCGCGTGGTTGGAGCATGTCGCCAGCATGACCGCGCTGATCTTGCGCTTCCGCGAGCAGGCCGAGCCAGAGAATTGTGAGCGCTGGGCACAAGGGCTGGACGAGACGGCTGCCGAGATTGAAGCCCATGTTGGCCCAGACGGTCAGGGGCGCGAGCCAGCGACGCTGGCGCGTGGGCTGGCGGCGCTGGCGCGTGGCGCCAACCCTGATGAAGTGGCGGCTCAGGTGTTGCCCCCGCTCAATGAGGTGATTGAGCAGGTGTGTGCCGTTGCCCAGGAACCCGTCTGGCACCATCCAGGTTCTTCACCACTGGATTTTTTGGTGGAACAGGTGGCCCAGCGGGCTGTGCGCACGCTGCGCATCAGAGATGAGCATCGCGCTACGCGTCTGGCGAATATGGGCTGGCGCTTCGAGTTGATGGCGTTGGATTTACACAAAGACAAGCGCCTGCAACTCATCGCCCACTTTCTGAAGGCGCTGAGCGAATTGTTATACGCGGATGGGCAGGCCATCCCCAAAGTGAAACCGCGCCTGAAGAAGCCTTTTGACGCGGTATTGGTTGCGGTGTATGAGGCCGGGAAGTAGCTGGCGGTTAAAACCGCGCCTAAGGGCAGCAAAGCTGCCACCCTAAGGCAGAAGGGCACGGCAAAACCCGCCTGCGCGGGTTAAGACGAACCAGTCCGCCTGCGCGGACTTTGTGGCCCTTAGGCGCGGTTTTAACCGCTAGTTTTCTTGCTGACCTCTACCAGGTTGCTGTGGAAAGTGCTTTGCCCGGCGAAGTCGGCCAGCGTGTCTGAGGTGGTGTAATTGACGTTGCGGCCATCGGGCGAGAGGCGACCCCAGTGCCCCTTGGGAGCAATCGCTACGCCCTGAAGCACGCCGTCAGTGACAACGGCCCGGAGTTCGCACGAGCCGCGCTCATTAGCAACGATCACTGTATCGCCGTTGGCAATGCCACGCGCTGCTGCATCCAGCGAGTGTATCTCAATGTATGGCGTGCCCTCCCTGGCGAGCAGGCTGGCCTGGTTTGCCATGCTGCTGCTAACGAAGTGGTGCGCCGCGCCAGAGATCAGGACCAGCGGCTCCCCGGCACGGAGGCCGGGGCTATGAGCGAAACCCGCGCCGGTAGCACCAGCCTCCGTGCTGGTGTGCAGCTTGCGAAACTCGGCTGGCTCCGTATAGTCGGGAAGCGGGTCTGCCCCGCGTGCCGCCAACGCCTCTGAGTATAGCTCCACTTTGCC
The DNA here is from genome assembly GCA_036557885.1 of Ktedonobacterales bacterium. GTDB lineage: Bacteria > Chloroflexota > Ktedonobacteria > Ktedonobacterales > DATBGS01 > DATBGS01. The sequence continues at coordinate 131,244 of DATBGS010000024.1, read as the reverse complement.
AGAAGGCGTGGGGAAGCGCAGATTGGCAAAGGGAACCTCGGTGCCCTCGGAAAAACTGAACGGCACACTGCCTTCAGCCTTCAAGCGCTCCAGGGTGATATTCGCAAAGAAGGGATTGTGCGCGCGGGTGGCGTCCAGCACTTCGGTCAGCACTTCATCTGCGCTCTGCTGGAGCCAGTGATCAGTGTAACCCATACCCTGCGCCAGCAAGCGCGTGACATCCCAGTTGCTTTTGGCTTCACCCAGCGGCGCGATGGCTTGCTGGTTGTATTGCAGGTTGCGGTGCCCGTAGGCTTTATGGACATCGCTGTGCTCAAGCTGGCTGGTGGCAGGCAGGACAATATCGGCGTAATCGGCGGTGTCGGTCATAAAGAGTTCATGGACGACGGTAAAGAGGTCGTCGCGCTGCATACCTTTGATGATCTGGCTGGCGTTGGGCGAGGATGTGACTGGATTGGCGCAGAAGACATACAAGGACATGATGGGCGGGTCTTGCACTTCACCATTCAGCGCCGCGCCGATGCGGTTCATATTGATGATGCGCGGCGTGGGTGGGCACTCCGAAGCATGCCCGACGGCTTCAGCATGCCATTTCGCATAGCCGCTGGTGCTGTAGGAAAGGCCGCCGCCGCGCACCCCAATCTGTCCCACCACCGCAGGCAGGCTTGCCAGCGCTCGCACCGTCTGGCCGCCGTTGCCATGCCGCTGGATGCCGTCGGCAAACTTGAGCAGGGCTGGCTTGGTCGTCCCATAGCGCCGGGCCAGGTTGATGATGGTTTCTTCGCAGAGGCCAGTGATGGCGGCCACGCGCTCTGGCGGATATTCTGCGGCGCGCTCGCGGAGCTGGCGCCAGCCAATCGAGTTGGCTTCCAGCCAGGCTTCGTCGTGTAGCCCTTCGGCAAAGAGCACGTGCATCAAGCCTAGCGCCAACGCGCCATCGGTGGCCGGGCGTGGCTGGATGTGTTCATCGGCTGAGCGGGCCGTGATCGTGCGGCGCGGGTCAATGACCACCACGCGCGCGCCCTTTTTCTGGGCCTGGCGCAGCAGGGGCAGGAAGTGTGGGCCAGTGCTGGCGGGATTGTGGCCCCAGATGAGGATGAGTTTGCTATGCAGCACATCTTGCGGGTCGGGCGCCCAGCGCGCGCCGAGCGTGGCCTCCACCGCAGCTTCGGCAGCCGCGCCACAGATGGAGCGCTCCAGGCCGCTCGCGCCCATGCGATTCCAGAGCCGCGCATTGCAGACGACCAGTTGCAACAATCCGAGCGTCCCGCTGTAGGAGTAGGGCAGGATGGCCGCCGCGCCATAGCGCGCGATGATTTCTTTCCAGCGCCCGGTGATTTCAGCAATCGCCTCTTCCCAGGAGATGCGCGCCCATTTGCCGCTGCCCTTCGGCCCCACACGCCGCTGAGGATAGAGCAGCCGGTCTGGATGGTAGACACGCTCCAGGTATGGGCGCACCTTGGCGCACAACCAGCCATCGGTGACAGGATGCTGCGGTTCGGCATAAAAGCGCACCGCCTGCCCGTCCTGTACCTCTGTAATGGTCACGCAGGTATCAGGACAATCATGGGGGCAGGCACCCCGCACCAGCCTGGTTGCAACAGTGGTCATGTCTTAACCCTCTTTATCTTTTTTTCAGCACTCGAAGTAGCAGCAAGAGCATACTGCCGTAGCTTTCACGGCGTTGCTATTGTACATCAGGGAAGAGAGTTTCTGCCCGTGTAAAAAGCAGCGCTCAAGCTCATTGCTGCCAGCCTTCAATGTGCAGTATAATCTCCTGGGCCGCAACACAGTAGGTGTTTGTGGCATATTTCTGGCTCGGACTCTATCAAAGTGGCTAACCATCCTGCCAGGGTAGGGGAATATTTATGGGAACACCAATACTGGTGGTGGAAGATGATCCTGACATCCGCTCAACATTGAAGATGGTGTTGACAGATGAGGGTTATGAAATCAAAGAGGCGAGGAATGGACAGGAGGCACTTCAGGTTTTGCGTGCCAGCCAGAAGGCCCATGTGGTTCTTCTGGACTATTTATTGCCAATCATGGATGGGATTGAAGTGCTGCGCCAGGTAGAGAAAGACGCGCACTTGAAGAAGCATGCTTACCTCTGCATTACTGCCCGCACTCGTTTCCCCGATGCTGAGGCAGAGCAGCTTTTTGCGGCGCTTGATGTTCCCATCCTGTTTAAACCGTTTGAATTGGAGGAACTGCTGAAGGCTGTTGCTGACGCAGCAAAACGGCTGCCACCAGAGGACCACCCATGAAGTAAGGAAAGCTGCACGAATGTTAAGAATACTACGTCTGGCTGCGCTGCCCATCCTGATGATGCTGGCAAGTTGTTCTTCCGCCCCCATCGGGACATCAGGCACGACCCCGGCACCAACTTTTTCTCCCACTGGCCTCACGGCTTCCAATGCAACACCGTCCGCTACGAACGCCCCTGGGGCTGCGATACCAAACTTTACGCATATTTTTGTCATCCTTATGGAAAATGAAGAATACAGTAATGTTGTGGGAAGCGGCGAGGCGCCGTATATCACTGGCCTGGCGCATCAATATGCCCAGGCGCTCAATTTCTATGGCACCTCTCACCCCAGTCTGCCAAATTATCTGGAGCTTCTAGGCGGCAACACGTTTAGCATCACTTCTGATTGCAGCAGTTGCTTTGTCAACGCGACGAATCTCGTAGATCAGCTTGAGGCGGGGCACAAAACCTGGAAAGCCTATATGGAAGATATGCCAACTCCCTGTTATGTCGGCTCAAGCGGGGATTACGCGCAGAGACACAATCCATTTATCTATTTCGATAATATTCGGAACAATGCCTCGCGCTGCGCAAATATCGTCCCGCTTACGCAATTCAGCCATGATCTGACGGCCAGCACGCTTCCTGATTTTATCTGGATTACGCCTAACCTGTGCCACGATATGCACGATTGCAGCGTCAGCACTGGTGACGCCTGGCTTAAGGGCTTTTTGCCAAAAATCTTCCAATCCAGCGCTTGGGCCTCCAGCGCGTTGTTTCTGGTGTGGGACGAAGGCAACACCGGCGCGGGCTGCTGCCAGTTGGCGCATGGCGGGCATATTCCTATGCTGGTGATCTCGCCGCTTGGCAAACCGGGCTACACTTCCAGAGTGAACTATGATCATGCTTCACTCTTGCTCACCATTGAAACGGCCTGGAATCTGGGTACCATGCGCGATAGCTCGTGTGCCTGTACCGCTGTGATGAGCGATTTTTTCGCCTGACGGTTTGATGCGCCTGCCTCGTTACGTCTCTTTGTTGCATACGTTCTACTTCCTGAAGTGAGAACGTAAAGGCTTTGCCTGTTAAGAGTGCCTAACAAAACCTCGACGCTCTTGGAGAGAGCGCTTGTAGCACCGGCGTCCCTGCCGGTGCCGCGTTCCCCGGCACCCTAAGACAAAGGGCAGGCGGAGGCCGGGGCTACGAGCATCCCATCTGTTAGGCGCTCTAAGGAGACTATGAGCGCCAATGTCAAAAGCGCGGTTCTACTGGGTGCTGCGCACCCTGGGATGGTGCTTGCTCCTTGGTCTGGGTGTGGCTCTGATGCTGCAACAGACCGTGACGGCAGGTCAAAGAGCCACTGATTTTTGCCAGGATTATTTGGCTGCCCGGAATGTGCTTCAGGGAATGCCGCCGTACTCGCCGCTCCTCTCTTCGCCCACTGCGCCGCTCTGCCTCCCTCCGCTGAATTACGATTCCCATCCACCATTTTCCGTCTTGCTGGTGCTCCCATTGGGCCTGCTCTCCAGAGCCGCCGCCGCGCTCTTTTGGTCTTTGCTAGTGCTTGCCTGTTATCTCACCACTGGCGCATTGCTGCTCAAAGCGTTGGGATGGTGGACCTTGCGCGGGGCCGCGCTCTTTGTGGTTGGCAACCTCTTTTGGAATCCTTTTGGCGGTTCCCTGGATGCGCAAAATTACGCGGAACTAGTGCTGCTGCTCGTGCTTGGTGCCTGGCTCCTTGAGCGAAAGGGGCACGCGGGCTGGGCTGGCGTGGCGCTTGGCGTGGCGGCCTTGTTGAAAATTTGGCCGCTCGCCTTGCTTTGCATTGTGCTTGCCAGGCGGAGATATAAGCTCGCGCTGGTGGGAGGAGGAGTGGTCGCTCTGGGCACATTGGTGACTCTGGTGGCTTTTGGACCCCAGACCTATGCCACCTATCTGGGGCCAGTGCTGCGCCAGGAAGCTGCTGACATTCCGCACGAAGTCAATGTCTCTCTGGTGGCTGCCATTGCGCGCCCCTGGACAGGCTTTAACGACCCATCGGTGATTGCCTTCCCTCCGCTGCTTTCAGGGTTGAGCGCCTCGCAAGCGACGCTGCTGGGTGAGGGCGTTGCGGCGCTGGTTGTGCTGGGCACGCTGGCGCTGGTAGCGTGGGGGCTGCGACGCAGGCAGGACGAAGCGATGGAATGGGTGTGTTTGGGGATAGTGGTTACAGTTTTGTTGTTGGGATTTCCCATCACCTGGAACTGGGGGATGATGAGCCTGCTCTTGCCGCTCGGCACAACGGCGCTGGCGCTTCGTTCGCTGCCCAGGCCGCCGCTCTGGTGGTTTATTCTGTTGGGGGTCAGCCTGGTTTTTCTGGTGAATCCTGAGTGGCTCCCGTTTTTCATTGCGCACCAACAGCCTCTCGCTGGCAGCGTCGTTTTCGCCCTGCCAACGCTCGCGCTTCTCCTGTTTGCGCTGGCCCAGGCGCAGCTTCTCATCCGGGCAGCCGCTCCGCTCCCGGTTCACCCCGAAGAAAAGGTGCTTGCCAGCGTCTAAAAGCGCTCAGCCAAAATAGCCATACCCCTTGTCAGCATGGGACGACCAGTGTTACTATCGAAACCGAGGGGTTCCTTGGCCTCTCGTCGTGAAGTGCCACCTCGCACGTGTTGGAAGAAGGGAAAGACTATGGCTGACCGAGAGCCGATTGTTTCTGCGCACGAAACAGTGGAACACTTGACTGTTACTATTAATGAGCTACCAGGCAACATGCCAAAAGAGGAGACGCCAAAGTTCCATAAAAATGCAAAGCATCTGCTTGAGGATTTGAAGTTGGGTTGTTGGTTGTGCCAGTTTCAGCGGCACCCGCTGGGCAGCGGGTCGTTGGAAGTTCATCATATGCTTGAATGGGCCGAATGGTCTGATCTTGACCCGGAAAAAGCGACAAAGCTGCTCGGCCTCTTTAATCTGCATAAATATTCTGGTCAGGATGTCCATGACCCGGATGATCTGGCGAATCTGGTCGTTTTGCATGAATCGTGTCATCGCAGCTTGCCAGGACAGTCCAAGATGTCTGGCGCGCATACTACTCCGTTTCCCGTCTGGTTTTCTCAAGGTGCGGCAAAGGATGGGGTCGAGATTGCCGGTGATGTCCATCATCTTCTGGACCGCGTGGGCGCTGGCAAGCAACCACTAGAATCAGAAACGCAGGTGGGGCATGAAGTGGTTGAGCAGTTTACAGTCGTCATTGACGACCCGGCTCACCCGCAGCGCAAGGAGTCCCCGGAGTTTAGCCGCAATCGTGAGAAGCTGATCAAAGAAGTTGGCAAGTGCTGGCTGTGCCAATTTCATCCACATCCCCAGGGCGAAGGGCCACTGGAAGCCCACCATCTAATCGAGTGGAGCGAATGGAATGATGCCGACCCGGCGCGTGTCACCAAAATGACCAGCTTGATTAAAGCGAACCCGTATTCCGGGCAGCAAGTGGATTCTCCTGATGATCTTGCCAACCTGATGCTCTTGCACGAAACCTGTCATATTGGCAAGCCGGGGAAAGCGATCATGGCGGGTATTCACTTTACGCCTTTCCCCATCTGGCTTGCTCAGGGCGCGTCAAAGGGTGGCATTTCCATCACCAAAGATACGCACCATCTCTTGAGCAAGTTGGGAGGTCTGCACCTCTTCCATCATAACCCGCCAGAACCGCCGCCACCCTCTGCCCCGCCAGCAGAACACCACCGACATCGGCTGGCAGAGCATCGCTTGAGCTTTACCCTGTTTGGCATTCACTTCAAGTTGTAGAAACAAGATTGCCAGCTTAGGTATGGCTTTGCCTGGCCTGGTAAGTTTCAACCCCTCATTCCATGTGGATGAGGGGTTTATGTTTGCCGTGTTTTTGGCTCAGGTCGGCTGTTCCCTCTGCCATAGCCTAAGATGGATACCATTGTCGCCACTGCCGCTCAATCTCAGCATATAGCTCGGCAGGGGACACGCCCAATTGGTGAGCAGCCACCAGTAAATGGGAGACGGCTCGCTCCAGGCGCTGCCTGCGTTCAAATGGTGTTGGCACTGGTGGATAGAGCGCGACCATAACGCCCCTGCGCTCCGAAGTCACCACCCATCCTTCCTGCTCAAGTTGATTGTAGGCGCGAACCACAGTATTTGGGGCAATGCCCAGGTCGCGTGCAAGCTGGCGAACTGAAGGAAGCATCGCCTCTGCCAGAAGCCGCCCGGAGGCAATCTGCATGCGAATCTGTTCGCAGATTTGCTCATAGGGGGGAATGGAGCTTGTTGAGTCAAGCAGCAGCAGTGGGGTGCTCATGGCTGCCTCATGGAGCGCCAGGGCCAGCCAGTGAGCCTGCCGCCAAGCCGCCCCTGGGCAAGAGCGACACCCATTCCGCCAACAATCAACTCCAGCATGCCGCAAAAAAAACTTATGCTACCCAAAGAGAAAGCTACTGGTGAGAGTTTTTCTACGAGAACCGTTTGTGAAAAGCCCACAGAACCCACAGCCAGCATCATCAAGGCCCAGATTCTTCCTACTACCTCGGCGCGAATAATGTTATCTAGCTGTTGGGCTATCTTGGGATCAGCGGTAATCAGTAGGCGGGGAAGGCGCGCTATATACGCTGCAAATATTTCTGCTATGAACACAATGATTAGCATTGCTGCTGGCCCAACAAAGACTATCCAGACGCTCACTGTCACGCCGCTGGTGTTGGACCCTCGATCATTGGATGTAACGGTTGGCCCGCTGGTGAGGAAGACCATGTAAGAAACCAATGCCTGATACAATATGTATACCCCAGGTAGCAATAGAAGCAACGGGGAGCGGAAATCAGCAAGCTGGCGCTGCGTAAGGTCAGCATAGACGAGCCTGGCGGTCATTGATCGCACCTGTCGAAAAGCGGCGGCATATCCTATACAGGAGCCTCCCCACAGCCCGGCTGCCATTGCGACCCAAAGAAAGATATTCTCCAGATTTTGGAGGGGGTAAGGTGCGCCGCCAGTGAGAAGAAAAAATGTTAGATAGCTTAGGGTAGCTAACACCATCCCCATACCAGTGTAAATATATTCTGTACCCCCAATAAAGGTGACACAGCGCAGGAAATCCTGCCACACCACAACTACTGCGGGGCCAGCTTGATCAACGATGCGCCACTTCACGAATTTACCCCACCACCCTGTCCCTATCCCTCGTGAGAAATGCGCTGCCCATGAAGAGGGATGTGATCGGCCATACAGGCCGGTGAGCGCAAATGCAAGACCAAAAGGCAGGAGAAGGGCGGCTGCAAAGATGGCCCGTCCGGGCAGCGAGAAAGAAGCAAGAGGTAAAATCATGGAATGCACAGAGCACCTCCATTTGCTGCATCAACCAGATGATACAGCAAGAGGGCTATCTGTGTCAAGTTGCTGATACAGATGGCATCACCTCTCCACCCACGCGACCACACGCCCCAGGTTTTCACCAATGCGCTGGAGCGTCGCCAGCGCCCGCGTTGTCTCGCTCACGCCGAGGCTTCGTTCTTCTGGAGAGGCTGTTGTATCCAGCGAGCGCCGCATGTTAAACTCCAGCCATTCCAGCCAATGCCCAAGCGTGCCTGCCAGCGCGTCGTGCGCGCTGTCGTGAAGCTGCCCGCCAGCGCCGCGATAGCCCGCCAGCACCGCCTGAAAGCTGGCTTCCTCTGGCTCGCCAACGCTGATGCCGCTCCAATCCAGCGCCGCCTTCACCAGTTCCAGGGTTGGGTTGATCAGTCCAGCGGATTCCCAATCAACGAGGGCGGGCGTGTGGGCATCGCGCCAGATGACGTTGCTTTGCCCCACGTCACAATGGCTGGCAACCAGTGTATTCCACAGGCGCGGGTTGGCATCCCTGGCGAGCCTACTCCACCAGCAAAGCTCGCGCAGCCGCGCGCGTATCTCTTCTGTCCAGGGCGCGTGTGCCCCTGCCGCCCGGCGCGCCAGCAATACCCAGTCATCATCTCGCAGCACTTTCCAGATGGGAATTTCCAGCCCAGGAATCGCCAGCTTGAAGGTGTGCATCTGGCCCAGCAGTATGCCAATCTGCCGCGCCTGCTCCGGGCTGGCTGCGCTAAACGGGAGAGTTTTACCTTCTGCCCAGGGAAAGACCGCGACATACGCGCCCTTGATGCGTTGTACCAGCCCATTGCGACGAGGGAGCGCCGCCAGCGCGGGCACGCCACGCGCTGCCATCTCTCGCGCGATGCCTTCGGCGCGGCGGTAGAAAGCAAGCATACCTGGCTGTGGTGTGGCTGATGGCCTGAGCAGTTTTACGGCAAAGATGCCCTCGGTAGTCTCGATGCGCCATATCTGATGTACGCGGCCTCCAGCGACGGGTTGGGGCGCCGCAATGGGCGCTCCAAGGCGAAAACGCAGGCAGACCCCTTCAAGCTGCTGGCTATTCATGGTTGAAGAAACTGCATTTCTATCGCGTCGCCAACTGGACGATAGCCGATAGCCTGGTAGATTTTGTTCGAGGTAGGGTTTGCCAGGTCTGTATAGAGATAACACTGCTGGCGCCCGGAGTCTAACAAACACTGGCTGAGCGCCGCCACGCACGCGCTGGCATAGCCGCGCCCGCGCACCTCCGGCGGCGTATAGACCGGGGCAATACGAATACCATGTGGCGTTGGGTTGCCATAGGCGGCAAACGAAACCCCCTGGCCTCCATCTTCCCAAAAGCCCAGCCCGCGCCGCTCGCTGTGCTGAATCATACGATCAGCCCACCCCTCAAACTGTGCGCGATCCGGTTCGGCCACGTGCAAGGCTTCGCGTTCTTCTGCCATCCCCCAGTCAATAACTGTCTCTCGGTCTTCTGCCTGCGCCCAGCGAAAATGACCGCTGGGTGGACGCGGTGGAATCACTTCGTTCAGCGCAAACACGCGCTCGCGCATACTGATTTCAGTACGCATACCACTAGCCGCGCACCAGGCTTCTGCGAATGCCTCAGCAGTTTGCAGCGGTCCCATGATGCCTGGAAGCTGGATGCGATCCGCAAAGAGCGCGCGAGCAAATTGCCTGGCGGTGCCAGCTTCCATGACGGTGAGGAGGAGATTACGCGGCGGAATCTGGAGAACTACCCCGTTGACCTGTCCCTCTGCCCTGGCAAGCGCCAACAGTGGAAGCGTCGTCAGGGTGAAGGGATTGATTGGCATCCCACCAATCAGCCCAAGCACGATGCAGTTCTCTACCTCATGTTGGAGCAGGAATGGCTGTGTTTCCTGGGCAAAGCTGACGGCGTTAGTATAATATTCAATGCGCATAGGGCTTCCTTCTGGCGAATGGATGTGGAAACGACCTTCTCTCAATGATACCAGAACACTGCGAGCGAGGGAGAGCAATGTATGGCTGAACTGAATATTGGCATGGTGCAGATGTGCTGTGAAAAGGGCGCGCTAGAAGAAAACCTGGCTGCCATCAAGTCGCACCTGAAAGATGCAGCGCGCCAGAACATAGACATTATTTGCTTCCCAGAGGGAAGTATCACTGGCTATGTGGACCCCGCGCGCTACCCCGAAGCCGTGCTTTCGCTGGAGAGTCCAGCGGTGGCCCGCTTTGTTGAGATGACGAGCGAATATCCCATCACAGCCCTGGCAGGTATTATTGAGGCGAATCCTGCGGGCAAACCGTTCATTACGCAGATTGTGGCTGAGCAAGGCACGCTGCAAGGCTTCTATCGCAAGCGCGTCATCCCCGATGATGAAGCGCACCTGTTTGCGCCAGGCTCAGACGCAGCCGTCTTCTCGCATCCCAAAGTAACGTTTGGGCTGGCGATTTGCGCCGATATTGATGCACAAGCCGTCTTTGCTGACTGTGCCCGGAACGGTGCGCAGCTCGTGTTTGAGGCTGCTGCTCCGGGCTTGTATGGCGAGCAGGCCACGCGAGACTGGCAGGCGGGCTATGATTGGTGGCGCGGCGGGTGTATGACCAAACTTGCCCGCTATGCGCGCGAGGAACATATCTACATTGCTGTTGCGACCCAGGCGGGCCGCACGCGAGATGAGGATTTTCCAGGCGGCGGCTACCTCTTTGGGCCGGATGGCTGCTGTCTGGCTGAAAGCACCGACTGGTCTGAGGGAGTGCTGTCTGTCCAGGTTGCTCTTTCGGTCTGAGGTGGCACCATTCGGGCGATTGGGCTATCATATGCTCGTGGCAATTCGCAATGCGAATGGGGATGAGGAGGAGAAGCAATCACAAAAGCAGGAGCAGGCAAGTGGAGAACTTTCAGGTTGAGGTCTTAGTACCCGGCCCGGTGCCGGTTTCGCCAGAAGTGCTGAGCGCGATGAGCCATCCCGTTCCGGTGCATTATGGCCCAGGATACGTTCCTTTCTATAAGGCTCTGATTGGCAAACTTCAAAAAGTATTTTTCACGACCAATCCGGTCTTCCCCTTTGGTGGCTCTGGTTCGGCGGCGGTGGATGCCGCGCTGGGCACATTGATGGGCCTGGATAAGCACGCTGCCGTCATTGTCAACGGCTTTTTTGCTGAGCGGCTTACCACAATGGCGCGCGGCTACGACCCGGACGCGCTGGAGATCAGGCTGGAGTGGGGCAAAGTGCCCGACCCGGCGGATATTGCCAAATTCCTTGATAAGAACCGCGTGGATGTCCTGGCGGTGGTCCAGTCCGAGACTTCCAGCGGCGTACTGAATCCCATCAAAGAGTTGGCGGCTGTTGCCCGCGAACGCGGCGTGGCGCTGATGGTGGATGGGGTCGGGTCGGTGGGTGGTGTGCCGCTCAAGATGGATGAATGGGGCGTGGCCGCCAGCGCAACAGCATCACAAAAATGCCTGGAATCCGCGCCAGGACTGGGGATTGCCACGCTTTCAGATATTGGCTGGAAGGTGGTGGATAGCCAGAAACGTCCGACGCCCGGCTGGTATCTCAACCTGCGCAACTGGCGCGCGTACTGGAGCGAAAACCCCGATTGGCACCCCTACCCGGTCACAGTTGCCACCAACAACCTGATGGCGCTTGATCAGTCGGTGAATCGCGTGCTGGCCGAGGGGCTGGAGGCGCGCTACGAGCGGCACCGCCGTGTTACCAGCCATGTGCGCTCTTTGCTGCGCGAGCGCGGCTTCACGCTGCTGGCCGAGGATGGCTGGGCCTCGACAACGGTGACGGTGGCGTTCCCGCCAGCGGATATTGGTGCTGCTGATCTGGCAAATACGCTGCGCACCGAGTACGGTATGTTTATTGGCGGCGGATTGGAGCACCTGTCGGGCAAGGCCATTCGAGTTGGGCATCTTGGCCCATCGGCCAACGAGTTTGTTCAGAACCGGCTTTTTGCTGCCATTGACGCGGTGATGGCGAAGATGCGCGCGAAGGCGCCCCAAACGGCGGCGCATCGGTAGACTCGCTCTGCTTTCCCCGGCACCCCCCAAAGCGGGGGCAGGTGGACGCCGGGGCTACGGGCAAAATCGCCTGTAGCCCCGGCGTCCCTGCCGGGGAGTGGTTTTGTTACCCTTAACTCGCCTCGTTAACGGCTGTTTTCAGTTCTTCGGCAAATAATTCGGGCGGGCGGGTGCGTGGCACGATCACGGTGAGCATTTGCGGCGCAACGCGAAAGGTCATCGGCAGCGTACCCGCTGGCTCGCCATCCACCTCAATGGGCACGGGCGCTTCGGCGTCTATCGTGACCGATTCTATTTGTTCGTGGCTGACACGCGCTCCCAGCGGATAGTGTCGGCGCAAAGCATTGAGCAGCACTTGCCCGCGCCCCAGCATGCCTTGCCTGCGGATGATGCACATATCCAGGCGCCCATCGTCGCAGACTGCCTGATGAGTGATGCGCGCAAAGCCTGCATAGAGGCGCGTGTTGCCGATCAAGATCATGCTGGCGCGGGTGCGAAATGCGCGCCCATTGACCTTAACATGCAGATGGAAATCCAGCGGCCCCAGCCCAACAGCGGTGCCAGCCACAAGATAACTCAGCACGCCCAATCGCTTGAGGAAACGATGCTCGATCAGGCTGGTGATGACGCCATCCGCGCCAATGCCCGCAAAGAGCAGAAAGTAGCGCTCATTTGCCATGCCCAGGTCCACGCGGCGGCGCTCGCCCTTCAAGAGGACATCGGCGGCGCCCACCAGATTGAGTGGGATGCCCATCTCGCGCGCCCAGACGTTGATGGTGCCCATCGGGAAGACACCCAGCGCGACCTGCGAACCCGCCAGCCCCTGCAACACCTCGTTGAGCGTGCCATCGCCTCCCGCCGAAACCACTATATCGGCGCCCTTCTTCACTGCCTCCTGCGCCAGACGCCGCCCGCTGCCCGGTCCATCGGTTGGGCAGAGTTCCACCTTCCAGCCATGATCTTCTAACCTGGCAATCGCCTTTTTGAGTTGGTGTTGTCCGTAGAGGCCATGCCCACCACCGCTATGCACATTTGCAATAATCCGCGCGTACATTAATTCATCCTCGGCACCCGTGCCAAAATTTCCGAAACAACCTCGTAACTAATTGTTCCCAGCCGTGTTGCTACCGCCTCAGCGGTCAGCCGTTCTGCGCCCTGCTGCCCAATCAGAACAACCTCATCGCCAACCATCGCGTCTGGAAGCGCGCTCACATCTATCATACACTGATCCATGCAGACCCGCCCCACCAGCGGCACGCGCTGCCCCTGCACCAGCACTTCGCCCCAGTTGGCAGGCGCGCGCCGGAAGCCATCGGCATAGCCCACTGGAATCACCGCAATGCGCGTATCTCTGGGCGTCACGTAGGTGCAGCCATAGCTGATGCACTCGCCGGCTGGCACATCCTTGACCTGGGCAATTTGCGTCTTAAAGCTCAGGGCAGGGCGAAAGCCCTCCGGCAGACGTACCTCGTCCGAAGGGTCTAGCCCGTACAGAGCAATGCCGCAGCGCACCATCCCAAAGCGCGCCTCTGGCAGCGCGAGTGTTGCGGCGCTGTTGCTGGCATGCACCAATGGCGGGCACATGGTGCTGGCTTGCAGATTGGATATTACTGCGTTAAAGCGCGCCAATTGCATGCGGCAATGGGTCTGATCGCTGCTATCGGCGCAGGCAAAGTGTGTGTAGATACCCTCAAGCTCGACACCTGGCAAGTTATGTGCCTGAGCGACGATCTGGCGGATTGGCTCAAGCGTCTGTGCGCGCACCCCCAGGCGGCCCATCCCGCTGTCAATCTTGAGATGGGCTTTTGCTGGCAGCCCTAGCGATTGCGCCGCCTGCGAAAGCGCCTCCAGTGCCTCTAGCGAATAGACGGTGACGGTGAGGCCCAGTCGCACGGCTTCGCGCATCTGCCAGGGCGGAACATACCCAAAGATCAGAATTGGGGCGGCAATCCCTGCCTGGCGCAGCGGCACTGCTTCGCTGAGCGTCGCCACCCCAATCCGCGATGCGCCATTGTGCAGCACAGTGCGTGCCACGCGCAGCGCGCCATGCCCATAGGCATCTGCCTTGAGGCTCGCTAGCAATTCCACATTCGGGCCTATCAGATGTTTCAAGCGGCGGCAGTTTTCGGCAATGGCCCCCAGGTCAACCTCCACCCAGGTAGGCCGGTCTGGGCGCATGCGCACTACCTGCTTCCAGGCCAGCGTCTGGCGGTCAAGTACCTCCGGCGCTTCTTCCGGGCGCGCCAGCAGCCGCTCGGTCACACGCTCCATGCGCATCTCTTCCGAGCCTTTGATGAGGATAATGGCAGGGGTGTGGGGCGCTGCACCGGCAGGGATGCCGGTGCTACGGGCGGTGGCTTGTAGCACCGGCGTCCCTGCCGGTGCAGGTGTGGCCTGCTCCAGATAGCGGCGAACTACCTGCGCGGCGTCCTCCGCGCTGTAGGTGACTTCAACCGCTTCAGCGGACATGCCAGCCTGGCGCGCCGTCTGCGCGATAATTTCGGCGCGTTGGCCCTGCGTCACCAGGAAATCAGCCACTTCGGCCACCCGGCGGCCAACGCGCCGATGTGCTTCCTCTTCATATGGTCCCAGGCGCAGCATATCGCCCAGCACTGCGACGGCGCGGCTGCTGGCATGGGCGCGCTTCAGGTCGCGCAGCGTCTCCAGGGCGGCTTCAACGGCGATGGGTGGCGCGTTGTGAGTATCGTCCAGCAAGAAGCTGCCCGCGATGCCCTCAAGCAGACGTGATCTGCCTGGAAGAGTCGTAAATCTTGAAAGGCTGGTATCCAGTGCCTCGTGAGGATGAATGCCGAAAGAAAGCGTTGTTGTGATGGCTGCCAGAATGCTTTCAACCCAATGTAATCCAGTCAGGCCCTTGAAAAAATGGATGCCAAGACTCTCATCATCCGGTTGCTGTAGCGAGGGTTCAGGACCGTTTGGGGCTGGAGTACCTGTTGGCGGAGAGTCTGGGGAAAAGGTCAGAATAGCCATCAACCCATCTGAAGAATAGCCAGTGCCGTTGCAGGTTGCCCGCACACGTGGATCGTCACTGCGCCCGGCGGCAAAAAGCACAGGTGTGGCCTGTGTTTCTTTTGCCATCTTCAGGCAGGCGGGGTCCAGGGCGTTGAGGACGGCGTAGCCCTCTGGCGGGAGGCTTCTGGTGAGCGCGGCCAGTTCTTCGGCATAGCGCTCGATGCTGCCAAAGTATTGTAGCTGAGTATGGCTCACGCGCGTGACCACGCCTATCGAGGGTTGCGTCATCTCGCAGAGCGCGGCTATTTCTCCTGGGTGGTCGCAGCCAAACTCCAGCACCGCCAAGCGATGTTCTGGCTGCAAGCGCCCCAGGGAGAGCGGCACGCCCAGCAGGTCGTTATAATTGCGCCAGGTGCGGAACGTGGGCAGCGAGTGGCCTAGAATGGTTGCAATGGCCTCTTTGGTTGTGGTCTTGCCCACGCTGCCGGTGACGGCAATCACGCGCGGATGCCACTGGCGCAAGATGCCGCGCGCATAGGCACGCAGCGCGACGCGCAGATCGTCCACCAGCAATAAAGCCACCCCGGACTGCTCCAGCGCGCTTGCCAGCCCCGGCTGGCGCGCTTCGCGCTCCTGAAAGCGTTTCTCTTCTGCGACAATGCCCGCCGCGCCCAACTGGACCGCCTCTTCCAAAAAAGCATGGCCGTCGTAGTGCTCGCCGCGCACAGCCACAAACAATTCGCCCGGCGCAATCTGCCGCGAATCCTGGGCAAAAGCCGGAAAGCGATCTGCCCGCCCAGGAAAGCGCAGTGCTGCCCCGGTGAGCCGCTGAAAATCCTCAAGAATGACCATGAACCACTCGCTTGCTAGAATCTGCCCCTGGCATGGGTTTATTATCGCCAGTATAGCGCTTGAAGCGTGAAAAAGCCACCGCCTGAGCAGGGGCACGGATGTTGCAGAGCCATCCGAGGAGAGAACGAAGCATGGCATGATTGTATCAGCAAAGGGGTGTGATCTATGGCTGCGTTAGAGAACTTCAAGGTAGCAATCCTGGCAACCGATGGCTTTGAGGAATCCGAACTGACCGAACCCGCGAAATCGCTCGGCCAGGCGAGTGCCAAAGTGGATATTATTTCGCCCAGGCCGGGGAAAATCCAGGCATTTCGGCATATGGACAAGAGCATCACCGTCCCGGTTGATAAGACGATTGACCAGGCCAACCCCAACGACTACGACGCCTTGATGCTCCCAGGCGGCGCGCTCAACGCCGATTTTATGCGCGCGCAGCCAAAAGTGCTGGAGTTTATCCGCGCAATGGATCGGACTGGCAAGCCAATGGCCGTCATCTGCCACGCGCCCTGGGAGCTTATCTCGGCGGGCCTGGTGCGTGGCCGCACCCTCACCAGCTACCACACCATTCAGGACGATATTCGTAACGCTGGCGGGAACTGGGTAGATCAAGAAGTGGTCGTGGATGGGCGATTGGTGACGAGCCGCCAACCCAGCGACCTTCTGTCATTTATCCGCGAGATGGTGCGCCTCTTTGCCGCTCACCACCCGCAGAAGTCCATGCCCTGAGCATCTCCAATAAACCCTCATAGAAGAGGGTACTGCTTGTAGCACCGGCGTCCCTGCCGGTTGGCGGGCCGACAGCTTGTCGGCCCGCCAAAGGTCAACCCTGGGGCAGATAATCGTTGCTAAACGCCTGGCTTGCGTCCATCTGGGTAGAGATCAGCCCATATTGGAGCATGAACGCTTCCATCGCCTGCCAGGTATTCGGGTCGTTATGGCCGGAACTCGTCGCGGTATCCTGCCACATCGGAATCGTCGCCTGCAAGACTGCCAGCGCGTTCGCGGCATTTTTGGAGTCATCCAGCCCGTCCACATATTTCTTGCTGATGTTCAGCGCGTCTTGCGGGTGAGCAATCGTGTATTGCACGCCGCGCATGGTGGCCGCCACCAGCGCTTTGATATCATCCGGGTGCGCGTCCAGTTCCGATTGCAGCGCGCCCAGCCCGTTTGAGACGAGCGGCAATGGCTGCACCACGTCTGAAAGCGCCAGCGTGCGCACCGCAAAATTAGCCTGCTGAAACTGAATCGCTTCATTGTTCAGATAGCCCATCACGGCGTCTACCTTGTTCCCCAGCAGCGCCGCAACCTGCGTGAAGGCAATGTTTTGCATGGTGACATCCGAGGCTTTCAGCCCCGCATTCTGGAGCAGCGCCAGCAAGCCAAAGTAGGTTTCCCCAAATTGCCCAGGGATGCCGATGGTGTGGCCGCGCAGGTCTGCCGCTGTCTTGATGGGCGAGTTGGCGGGCACCATCAGCGCCACCGGATACTTCGTATAGACATTGGCGACATACACCAGGGAAATCTTGTGGTCGCGGGCCTGGAGCATCTCGTCGCCGCCGCCAAACACGGCGTCTTCTTTTCCGGCGGCGATGGCATCAAACTCGCCCTCGCTGAATTGATGATGGCGCAGTGTCACATTCAACCCGGCATCTTTGTAATAGCCAAGTTCCTGCGCCACATAAAACGGCGCAAACTGAATGTTTGGAATGTAGGTCAGGCCAACCGTAAGATGATGCTGATTTGCGTTGGCGCTGGTGTTCCCACACCCGGCAAGAAAGACCACGACAAGCGCGGCCAGCAGCGCGGCTGAGCGTGATGCCAGCCGAAACGAAAGCGCGTGAGACAAACGCACGATAATCTCTCCTTTTAAAGCAAGCGGCGCTCAATCAGCCGCACCCCGCCATAGAGGACGGCGGCCAGCAGCGCCAGCATAAATAACGTGACAAAAACGCCAGCGGCATCCGCGAAGCTGCGTTCAACAATCAGCAGTTCGCCCAGGCCATTGCCGCCAACCACGAACTCACCAACGACAGAGCCGGTGATGGAAAGGGTCAGGCTGGTGCGCAGCCCGGCCAGAATGCTTGGCAGCGCCAGCGGAAACTCAATGTGCCAGAGCAGCGCCCATCGGCCAGCCCCTTCCACGCGCGCCGCGTCCAGAATATCCTGATCAAGCATGCGCAGCCCCAGGACGGTGGTAATTACCATCGGGAAGAACACAATCAGCGCGCACAACGCAACAACCGGCGTTAGCCCATAGCCCAGCCACAGTCCAATCAATGGCGCAATGGCAACGGCGGGAACAGCCTGGCTCGCGGCGAGATAGGGCTGCACCGTGCTGGCGACGAACCGGCTATGCGCGATAGAGTAGCCCAGCGGCAGCGCCACGAGTGCCCCCAGCGCGCACCCCAGCAGGCTCTCTAGCGCGGTGACTCTGGTGTACTGAAGCAGCGAACCACTTTGGAGCGACCCCCAGAAGGATTGCGCGACATCGGCGGGCGCGGGCAAGACAAATTCGGAAACCCGCCCCATCTGCACGACAATCTGCCAGGCCGCCACCAGCGCAATGCCCAGCAGCACTGGCGCCAGCACCCTGAGTATCAGCGCAGCACGTTTGGAACGTTGGCGGACCGCTCGCCTTTTATCTGATGGTTCGTCAAATGCCGCAGCCTCTTCAGGGACAAGAGGAGTTGCTGCTTCGCGCCTTGGGCGCGCTTTGGTAGGTGGGAACGGTGGAGAGGTAGAAGTAATACCCAATGCAAGCCTCCTCGGTTGCGCGGCTGAGGAGGCGCTAAATGCAGAACCGCCCCAGCCGAGACTACCGACCTGGGGCGACATGAGGCGAACGCAACAGGACACCCTTCACATAAGCAAAGGGCGCGCAGCCGCCATTCGACCTTCTTCCATCCAGACTGTAACTGTCGGCTCCGGCCTTGCACCGGCATCTGCTCTGCGGTGATGCTATACACATCAGGCTCGGCTCGCGGGCTTGGCGTGTGCTGCGTTGCAGCGCGCCGCCATACCGCCGATCGGGAATTTCACCCTGCCCCGAAGGTCATACTCTTTCTTTGGCAGAAAACCCTTCACTTTCGTTGCAGTGTGGCTTCCTGGTTTCCTGCCTGCATAAACCATAGCGCGCAGAATATACTGATGTCAAGATTCGCGCCCTGTGTGCTATACTTAGAACGCAGGTTCTTATAGAAAAACGACCAGGAGCGCTATGTCTCTTCATCTTTCCGCCGCATCTGATCAGCATATTCAGCCCGTTGAAGACGAACGCCTTTTTGGGTGGGACACGACGCCGGGGATTGTCTCTGTCTGGGCGAGCCGCGATGGAAACGCCCTCATCTGGCGGCGCGAGGGCGGGCAGGTGCGCTGCGAAAGAGCGACATTTCGCCCCTGGCTCTTTGCAACCACCCTGGCTGATCTGGCGCATCTGGGGGCTGCTGTCATCCCAGCAGCCGCCCCTGGCGGCGCGAACGCCATTGTTAGCTATCGTGAACTGGATGCCCCGGCCTCTGCGCCGTCCTATCGTTACCTGCTTTCGGCCCGCGATGGACGCTATCTGGAGCGCGCGCTGGCAGCAGGCGCGTCTCGGCGGCTCAGCCGCCAGATCACCAGCCTGAACGAACTCCCCGATGATTACTATCGCGTGGGGCCGGTGGAGCAATACCTGATGCAGACCGGGCGCGTGTATTTTCGCGGGCTGGCCTACGAAGACCTGCATCGTCTGCAATTTGACCTGGAAACCACCGCGCTGGACCCCTCGCGCGGGCGCATCTTTATGGTCGCCATCCGCGATAGTCGCGGGCTGGCAACGACGCTAGATGCCCCCAGACCAGAAGACGAGGCGCGGCTGATTGCTGATCTGTGCGCCCTCATCCGCGAGCGCGACCCGGATGTGATCGAAAATCATAACCTCTTTGGCTTTGATCTTTCGTTTCTGGAGCAGCGCGCGTCGCTGCATGGCGTCCCGCTGCGCCTGGGCCGCGAGGGTGGCCCGCTGCTGTTGGAACGCTTGCAAGAAACGCTGGCGGTTGGCCCGGAGGCGCGCCGCCGCACGCGCTACAGCGTCCCCGGACGAGAGTTGATTGATACGCTGGACGCGGTACGGCGCCACGATTTTGTGGTGCGCGATATGCCCAGCCACAGTCTGAAAGATGTGGCGCGCTACTTTGGCATCGCTGCGCCTGATCGTGTCTATCTCGAAGGCGCGGCCATCTTTGATACCTATCGCCAGCAGCCCGAACTGGTGCGCCAGTACGCCCTGGACGACGTGGAAGAGGTAGATGGCCTGTCGCGGCGGCTGCTGGGCGCACCCTTTGCGCTGGCAAGCATGGCCCCGCGCCGCTACGAGCGGCTGGCCTCGGCTGGCCCGGCAATGGGCATTCTGGAGCCGCTGCTGGTGCGCGCCTATCTGCGGGCAGGCGCGGCGCTGCCTGCCCAGGCTGCCAGCTTGAGCGCCGAGGATGGCATGCACGAGGGCGGCGCGGTGCACCTCTTTGCTGAAGGGGTGGCCGAGCACGTAGTCAAAGCCGATGTCGCCTCGCTGTATCCCTCGCTGATGCGCACCTTCCAGATTGGGCCGTCGTGTGATCGCCTGGGCGCGTTCCTTGGCATTCTGGACCGGCTGATTGATCTGCGCCTGGCCCACAAAGCCGCTGCTCGCACCGCTGAACCAGGCTCCATCGAGGCCAACCACCACGACGCGACCCAGGCCGCCATGAAGATTCTGATCAACGCCGCCTATGGCTACATGGGCGCTGGCTCAATGGCGCTCTTTGCCGATGGCCGGGCTGCTGGCGAAGTCACACGGCGCGGGCGCGAAGTGCTGACGCAGGTGCTCAACGCGCTGCGCCAGCGCGGGATGGCGCTGATCGAAGCGGATACCGATGGCGTCTATTTTGCCGTCCCCTCGGAGTGGACCGAGGAGCAAGAGCGGGCGCTGGTTGGCGAGATTGGCGCGGAACTGCCCGCAGGCATCCACCTGGAATATGAGGGACGCTACCGCGCCATGCTCAGCCACGAAGTAAAAAACTACGCCCTGCTCACCTACAGCGGGCGCTTGATTGTGCATGGCGTGGCGTTACGCTCCAGCCGCGCCGAGCCGTTTGGCGAGCGGTTTTTGCGCCGGGCGCTGCAATGCGTGATGACGGGCGATGTGCCGGGCGCCCGCGATGCGTATCTGGACACCATTGCGGCGGTGCGCAGCCGGGCGCTGCCTGCAACCGATCTAGGGGCGCGGGTACGCCTCTCCAAGACGCCAGAAGCGTATCTGGCTGCCCGCACTGGTCACTCCGAGGCACAATATGAGGCGCTCTTGGCCGCCGGGCGCACGCGCTGGTCGCCGGGCGAGCGTGTGCGCTTCTATCGGGCGCGTGGTGGCGCGTATATCTGGCTGCCAGAAGAAGCGAACGAATCATCTGGTGATGAAGCAGATGAGATGGAAGATAATGAAGCAGAAGACGAGCTACTACGCGGAGTGCGTCCTGTGTGGGGGCAGGGAGTCCGCGAAGGCGGACTTGGAGGCGGCACGCCCTTAGCCGCGTTTTCAAACGCCAGGGGTGGGGCGGATGGGGGCACCCCCTCGCGCCGGGAAGTCATGGCCGAACGCCGCGACTACGACGTGGACCACTACCTTCAGGCGTTGGTCACATCCTATGCTTCCCGGCTGCGCAAAGCCTTTGCCCCGGCGGATTTCGAGCAACTATTTCGCGTGGAGGGTGTGGCTGGCCTGTTCGATGAGCCAATCGAGACGATTCAGCCCAAGTGGATACGCTGCGCGGCGGGCTAATCTCGCTTTCTGATCACCGCCACTCTTGTCTTCTCTACGCCATTCCAAAAGGCTGTTTTGGTGGACTCCACCGCAAAGCCCAGACGTTTAAGGTAGCGATCTATGTCTAGCCCTATGTTGGGCTTATCTTTGGGACTATACTCAACCGCCAGCAGCAACCCGCCAGGAACAACGAAATGTTCTAGCATCCTGCTCACCAAACGGCCATGCAGTTCATCTGGCACATACTCCAGGCAGGTACGCACGTAATCATAGGTGCGCGGCGGCGTCCAATCCCAGGCATTGCCGATGTAAAAATGGTCCGTGTATTGTGGAAGCCGCTGGCGTGCCAGCGCTACCAGTTTTTCGGAAAAATCCACGCCATACGGGTCAACGGCAATGCCGCGTTCTGCGGTCCACTGCACTACACACTCCATCAGATACCCGTTGGCGCAGCCAACATCCAGAAAGGTGCCGGAATGCTCCATACAATCGGCAATGCAGCGGCGCTTCGCAGTCCATTCGTCAACGGTGGTCTTTTTCCCAATGCTGGAGCCAGATTGCTGCCAGGGGTCTTCGGCGGCGAGATACGCCGTCTCCAGCAGCGTTTTGTTGGCCTCAAACCAGCGCGCCAGTTCTTCATCGTTCATTCGATCCCTCCCATGATGTTGCTTGCCATGCCTCACATGAACGGTGTAAATGTCGGGTTGCGCTCCAGATGTATATCTTCGTTGCGCGACTCAACCGCTGCTTTGAAGTGTGGATGCGTCAGGATATAAAACTTTTCTTCGCGGATGGCCTGAAAGACAGCCTCAGCAACCTGGCTGGGTGCCATGCCCGTTTCCACCGCCTGATGTACCATCTGAAGAATTGCCTCGCCTGCGGGGTTCAGTGGCTCTTGTGCGGCGTTTTGCAACGCCGCCGGGCGGTTGCGCTCCGATTCCATTACCCGCGTCTTCACCCAGCCTGGGCAGAGCACCGAGACTTTAATGGGCGCCCCGGTTAGCGTCAGTTCGGAGTAGAGCGTTTCCGAAAGCGTCACTACGCCAAACTTGGTTACTTTATAGATGCCCAGCCCAGGCCCGGAGATGAGGCCAGCAATGGAGGCGGTATTGACGATATGCGCTTCGACGCCTTGCTTGAGCATCAGCGGCACGAACGTGTGCACGCCATGAATGACGCCCCACAGATTGACGCCTAGCACCCACTGCCAATCAGCAAGCGTGCTATCCCAGATGGTAGCGCCTGCCCCGACGCCCGCGTTGTTAAAGAGCAGATGCACCGCGCCAAAGTGCTCCAGCGTTTTGTGCGCCAGCGCCTCCACTTCTTCGGCTTTAGACACATCGGTTTTTACAGCCAATACTTGCGCGCTGCCAGCCTCCAGCGCTTGCCTGGCTTGTTGAAGCGCTCCCTCTTCAATGTCCGCCAGCACGATCTTCATGCCAAGCTGGGCAGCGTGCTCGGCCAGCGCCCGGCCAATGCCGCTGGCTCCCCCAGTGACAACGGCTACTTTCCCTTGAAATTCTTTCACAGCATCCTCCTTGAGAAAATAACTCTCTTATCCTTGCGTTACAAGTGGCAGATCAGAGAAGGTCACGCCTTCAAACAGATCGCGCTCGATACCTTCGCTCGGCTGGGGTTCTGGGAAGACGCGCGAAAGCCCGCTCCTGCGCCAGAACAGCCGCGCCGCTGGGGGACCAAGTGTATCCCTGAAAGCTGAACGCCCCATCTGGCTGGCGTGGCAGCCCATTGCTCTCATCGTTGGCCCCACGTGTCCGGCCACCGGAATCCTGGTGGTTGTGGGTGTGACTGCCTCATACGCCGCCTGAAGGTCCATATCGTTGTTGCGTCCAGTTTTTCTGGGGTCTTTGCGCAGCAGCTTCATCACCGCCAGCCCCACGCGCATCAACTGGCGCGGGCCGCTGGTGTAGTACAGCTTTTGGGGATGCTCCGGCTCGCTTTGCAACTGGTGGAAGGCGGCAACGGTTGCCTGGTTACATTTGATATGATCGGGGTGCCCATAGGCCCCAAAGTCGTTGAAGGTAATCACTACCTGCGGGCGCACGCGCCGCATGACCTCTAGCACTTTCTGGGTGACTTCTTCCAGCGGCGCGTGCCAGAGGCTTTCGGCGTGCTGGTTGTCCTCGGTGCCCATCATGCCGCTGTCCCGATAGCCAAATGTGACGACCTCCGTAAAGCCGATGGTTGTTGTGGCGCGTTCCAATTCGGCCAGCCGCAGTTCCGCAATAGACGCATAGCCCTCCAGAAACTCTTTGTCCACCGTCCCCACATCGCCGTTGGTGGCGCAGATGAGCGTGGCGTGCGCGCCCTCGGCTACATAGCGCGTCACGAGCGGGCCGGTCCCGATCTCGTCATCAGGATGCGCCATGCAGATCAGAATGCTTTTTTGCATCAGTTCCTCCTGTCGCCTCATTGCAAGGCATTATATCCTGAGGGCGTCATGCTTGCCGGTGCGTCACACCTTCTGCTACACTGCATGTGTGGGGCAACTGCCGCGCTTTGTGTGTTTCAGGCCCAAAGGAGCCATTCATGGACGTTATCAACGCATCATCTGAACAAGAATCAGCCCAACCGCAGCCTCCTGTTGAGGAAACCCAGGCCGCAGCCATCGCTCCGGCGGAAATAGATGGTGCCCGCCAGCAGCGCGCCCGCGAATACGCGCGCATCAAGCACTGGCTGACGCTGGTAGACCTGGCGCTTGGCGCTGTAGCGCTGGCTGTCGTGCTGGTCACGGGTATCGCTACTTCCCTGCGCGATGCCCTGGCCGGAACGGGCACCTGGCAGCCCGTTGCAGGCTGGGCGCCGCTCCAGGTGGCGCTCTTTTTCCTCATCTTGATGGTAGCCTACCAAATTCTGGATGCCCCGCTGAGCTATTACAGCGGCTTTGTGCTGCCGCATCGCTACGGCCTCTCGCATCAATCGCTGGGAAGCTGGCTGGGCGATCAAGGGAAAGGGCTAGCTCTGGGGTTGGTCTTTGAGGTTGGCGCGGTGGAGGTGCTCTATCTCTTGCTGGCGGTGCAGCCCAATACGTGGTGGCTCTGGGCGGCGGGCGCGCTGCTGCTCGTTTCGGTGGTGCTGGCGAATCTGGCGCCGGTGCTCATTCTGCCGCTCTTTTTCAAGCTCACGCCCTTGCAGGATGAAGAACTCAGCAAGCGCCTGCTGGCTCTGGCTGAGCGGGCCAACACTCGCGTGCGCGGCGTCTTTACCATGAACCTGAGCAGCAAAACCACCGCCGCCAATGCCGCGCTGATGGGCCTGGGGAACACCCGGCGCATTGTGCTAGGCGATACACTTCTGGGCAACTACACGCCCGATGAGATAGAAGTCGTGCTGGCCCATGAGTTAGGGCACCATGTGCACCGCGACATCTGGAAGCTGATCGTTACCCAGACCGTATTAGTTCTTGGTGGGCTATTCGTCGTGAACCTTGTGCTGCACAGCATTGTGCAGGGGTCAGCGACGTATCACGGCCTCTCCGATGTGGCGACGATGCCGCTCGTCGCAGCGGCGCTTGGCGTCTTTGGATTGGTGACGATGCCGCTGGGCAACAGCTTTAGCCGCTGGGTGGAGCGCCAGGCTGATGAGTATGCCCTGACAAGCACGCGCATGCCGGACGCCTTCATTAGTTCCATGACACGTCTGGCAAATCAAAACCTGGCTGAACTTGACCCCGGCCCGGTGATCGAATTTCTGCTCTATGATCATCCCGCCATCGGCAAGCGCCTCAAGCATGGAGAGCAATTTAAGGCACGAGAGATGCACACAAACGCCTCGTAGGAAATTGCGTTCCTACTCAAGAGCAGTGCTCGTGCAAGGAAAGAGGCGACACATCCATGCAATCTATGGCAAATCCGCGCCATCGGCTGGCAGAAACCGAGGAAATTCAGATCGAGACGCAGCGTTCTGCTGCAAGCCCTACCCATCGCACGACCATTTGGGTCGTGGTGCTGGGCGATGACATCTATGTGCGTTCGGTGCGTGGCAAGGCTGGCCGGTGGTATAAAGAAATTACGGCCAATCCTTCGGGGGTTATTCATCTGGAGGGGCAACGAATTCCAGTCCATGCTGCTCCTGTGGCTGAATCAAAGCTCATCGAGCAGGTCAGCAAGGAATATCTGCGCAAATATCAAGGCTGGGAATACGCCCCTTCTATGACGCGCGCTGAGGTGCTGGATACCACCTTGCGCTTAGACCCCGCGTAAGGGTGAAAACAGGCTCCCTACTTTCTCGTTCATAAGGAGCGATCATGCAATCTGGAATAATCGCGCAGTATCGAACCCTTGGTCAGTCCAACCTGAACGTCTTCCCGCTGTGCTTTGGCGGCAACATTTTTGGGTGGACGGTTGACGAGCAGCAATCCTTTGCTGTTCTGGATGCGTATGTGGCGGGCGGCGGCAATTTTATTGACACCGCCGATACCTATTCCACCTGGGTTGAGGGGCATAAGGGCGGCGAATCCGAGACGATCATCGGGCGCTGGATGAAGGCACGCGGCAACCGCGACCAGTTGGTCATCGTGACCAAAGTTGGCGGCAAAATGGGGTCGGGCGCGCAGGGGCTTTCGCGCCTGCATATCCTGGCTTCCATTGAGGATTCGCTGCACCACCTCCAGACCGATCATGTGGATGTCTATTTGGAACACCACGACGATCCCAACGCCCCTCTGGAAGAGACGCTGGCGGCTTTTGATACCATCGTGCGCCAGGGCAAGGCGCGCACCGTTGGCGCCTCGAACCTGAGCGCGGAGCGATTGGCGAACTCGCTGAAGATAAGCGAGCAGCATAGCTATATCGGCTACACCAGCCTTCAGCCGCGCTACAATCTCATCAGTCGCTCCGACTACGAGCGCGACATGGAGCAGATTGCCGCTCAGCATAACCTGGGCGTCTTCACCTATTCTTCGCTGGCAAGCGGCTTTCTCTCTGGAAAATATCGCCAGGGCCAGGCCATGCCCACCTCTCAGCGGGCTTCGGGCGTGCAGCAGCGGTACATGAACGAGCAGGGCTTTGCTATCCTGGCAGAGGTGGAGCGTGTCGCCAAGGAGCATGGCGCGACGCCCGCGCAAGTGGCGTTGGCCTGGATTCTGGCGCGGCCAAGCGTCACCGCGCCTATTGCCAGTGCCACCTCGGTTGACCAGGTGCATGACCTGCTCGGCGCTGTTTCCCTGAAATTAAGCAAAGAGGACATTCTAGTGCTGGATAAAGTCAGCGCCTGGCAGTAGGGGAACAGGCGCAGCAGCGGCTTGCCCCAACGGGTGAGCCGCTGCTGCGCCTGTTTATGTTAAAATACGAAGCGCCTGCACCGAAGAAAGAAGAAAGAAGAGGAGCGAGAGGATGAGCGAGCCAACCACCGGCAACCTCTGGACCGAAGAAAGTTCTGCCCGCTACAGCCAGCTTTCGCATATTGCGGTGCCAGACCGCGAGGCCCAGACCGAAACCCTGCTCGCGCTCTTTCCCTTCACCTCCGAGGAGGCGTTTCGCGTTGTGGAGCTTGCCAGCGGCGAGGGTTTCCTGGCGCAAGCCATCCTGGAGCGCTTTCCGCACGCCTCCATCCTGGCGCTGGATGGCTCCGAACTGATGCGCGCCCAGACCGCCGAGCGGCTGCGCCCGTTTGGGGAGCGTGCCCAGGTGGGCGCGTTTGATATGCTGGCCGAGGACTGGTACGACCAGCTTGCAGGCGTGGATGTGGTTGTCTCATCGCTGTGTATTCATCACCTGGATGGCGAGCAAAAGCAGCATCTCTTCAACGAGGTTAGCGCCCGCCTCTCTCCGCGCGGCGCTTTGCTTATAGCCGATCTGGTGGCGCCCCAGCGCCCCGAAGGGTGGAAGCTCTTTGCCAACCAGTGGGACGCGAGCGCCCGCGAGCGCGCACAAGCGCTTCCCGATGGCGTCGCTGCTTTTGAATTGTTCCAGCAGTCCGAGTGGAACTACTACCGCTACCCTGACCCGATGGACAAACCCTCGCCGCTCTTTGATCAACTGCTCTGGCTCAAAGCGGCGGGCTTTGCCGTCGTGGATTGCTTCTGGCTGCAAGCGGGCCACGCGATTTATGGGGGATATAAGCATTCTTAGCGCGTGACCCGATCACGGAACATCACTTAAACGTGAAAAGGACTAGATCAAAACGAACTATTTCCTGACCGCAACAGTCCACTTGCATAATGCTTACGAACGTGTAAGTTGTATTTGTGTAAGGCAGAAACGAGAATGTGACCATCACTTGCTTCGTCTCGCCAGCTTTTAAGCCTATGCCACTAAAAGTACCGATTACCGGTCCTGTTGCCCCATAAGTTGGCTCTCCTGGCGCTGGATTATTAATTTGATCCCCTTGTTGAAGGTAGAAGTTGCCATCAGCAAAACTAGCACCGGCGCCATTTTGGCTGTTGTTATAAAAAGTTAGGGACCAAAGCATTCTATTTTGGTCAGGCTGTATAACAATTTGGTTGATGGTGACCAGCACCCTATCCGTGCAATCGCAATGCAAACGGAGGGGAAGTGCAGGTGAAGCTACCCCAGATGCTACTGTCGTTCCTGGGGTGGATGTGGGTGTGGGAGCCGTACCCAGAGTAGGCGAAGGGGTAGATGTGCTGGTCGCTGCCTGAGTTGGGAATGTTGCTGTCGCAGGGATGGCTGTGGCACTGGGGACAACCCCTTGCCCCACTCCTGGATTGGTGGGCGATGATGGTCGCACCAATAAGACTACCACGAAAACCAGCAAGAGAAGAAGGGCAACTCCTTGCCCGATGATGATCTTACCCACCGGTAGCTGCCTCTTGCCTGCTCCTTGGATTTGGATACCAGCAGAAGTATTTCCTGGTGGCGGCACAACCAGTGGCATTACGCCGGAAATTTGTGGGGGAGGTGTATTCCCTGAAAATGAGGGAAATGGTGGTGGTGGAACGGACGGCATGGCTCCAGAATATGGCCCTGGAGTGTTTCCCCAGATCGGCTGAGAAGGCTTCGGTGTTCCTTCTGGCGGTGTTAGTTTGGTCGGGTCGTGGGCATTTTCCAAAGGGCCGCTATAGGTTCCACCATAGGGATTCCCGCAATATGGGCATGCTCTCTGGCCTGGAACTTGTGGTTTTCCGCAATAGCCACAAAACTGATCTGAACTCTGTGCCATCGTTCGCCTCCCATCATAAATACAACCATACCACGAATTTCTGTTGAGTATACACCATCTGTCAAGCGCCTATCTTGTGGGATGAAAAACAAACATGGCTCTCCCCGATGCGTTGCCAACCTGCATTAAAACTTGTTGCAGCGCCAGCATCGCATCTCGGAAATCTCTCATGTTTCCTGCTACTCAGCAGAGTATACCCACTCCACCAGCGGCGCTTCGGTCACGTCGGGGATTTCGAGCCGCCGCGCCATGTCGAGGATGACATGCTCTGGCACGCGATGCTCGCGGCTGGCGTTGCGCTCCATCAGCACATCATAGGGCGCATCCAGGTAGACAATCCTGACGCGGGCATGGTAGGCCACAAAGAAATCAATCAACTGGCTGCGCAGCAGGCGCGTGATGGTTGTCGCGTTCCAGATAAACGACTGCTGGCGGCGCAGCAGTTCGCGCGCCCGCTCCCTGGCCGTCGCCACCACCTGCCCCTGGTTCTCTGCCGGGCTGATCTTGAGTTCGCGGCGAATCTGGTCCAGCGAGACCACCGGCCAATCAGGGAGGTTGTTGCGAATCCAGGTATCTTTCCCCGCACCTGGTAGGCCCGACATCATCACCACCTCGCAGGTCGTCGTGTCGTAGGCGTTATACGTGGGGTCGGGCTTGTGGTCGTGGAAATAGACAAAGCGGCTCCAGGGGTTGGCAAACTGTCGGGGGCTGGTGAAGCACTGCTGCTCCTGGCAAAACTCGCGGAAAAGCTGGACGCGCTCCAGCAGTTCCTGCTGGTCGTTGCAGATGCGCCCGCGCACGTCTGCCTCCGCCAGCAGCGCCACCAGATCAAGCCGCGCCGTCTGGCTGGCCTCAATCACCGCCCGTTCTGGAGACGGCTTCTCAAAAAACCACAGCGGCTGGCCGTGATGCCGCACCAGCTTGGCGATCTGCTCCCTGATGGGGAATGGCGCGGGCGTCTCCAGATCGCTGCCCCGCCAGAGCAGATCGCGGGCCATCTCTTCGCCCCGCCGCGCGTGCTTTTTGGAGGTGATGCGCCCGTCCGGTTCAATCACGGTGCATTTCGGCTTGGCGACATCGTGCAGCAGCGCGGCGGCAAAGAGGTTGGTGCGCTCCTGCGCGGGCAGCGCGCGCCAGGCATCCATTGCTATCAGCGCCTCGGCCACCATGCGCGTATGGATAAACACATCCCCTTCAGCGTGATAGATGGGGTCTTGCGGCGTGTTGCGCAGCGCTCGTATCCAGCCAAAGCGTGCCGCCAGCGCCTCCCAGTCCAGCGCCCATTCTGGCGCGGCTGGCGTGTGCGGAAAAAGCCAGGGTGTTGTTGTATTGTTGATCATGGTTGTTCCCACGAACGTCTATGCTTGCAATTGAGCGGCCCGGCACGGAGGCCGGGGCTACAAGCATCTGCCCGGCACAGTGGCCGGGGCTACAAGCTAAAACAGCGTGACATCGGCGCGCAGTTGGTTGGGGATGATCGGGCGGTCCAGCCAGTGCTCATCAGAACTGGTGATCATCTGCAAAAAGTCGGCGCGTACATACTTATAGCGTTCCTTGACCTCGCCGTCTTCTTCCACTTTGATGTACAGCCCTTCCATCAACCCGCTCAAGTCGGTGCCCTTGAAGGCTTTGTCTACATCCAGCCCGCGCTCCTCGCAGATGGCGCGCAGCCGATCAAGAAAGTTCGGCGCGATAAAGTGCGAGGGGCCAATCAGGTCTGTCAACTCCTTGAGGGTGCTGATCTCCCCCGCGTAGAGGACTTTGACCGGCGCCACAAACGGCGCCTGCCTTAACAATTCTTTTCGCCGCTCGGTGCTTAAAAATACCTCGTTGACCTTATCGTAAATATCGAACTCCATAAAGTAGTGCGGCAGGTCGGTATAAAAAACGGTGTGCTTGGCGTAGAGCCACTCGCCGTACATGATATAGTAATCGCCCAGCACTTCCCACAGTTCGCCCGCGTAGCGATTGGCCCAGGCTTTCAGCAAATGAAAGTGTTTTTCGCGCTCACCCCCCACCAGATAATGCCCCCGGCTCTGCAAGAGCAGTTTGCCATCCTCTGAAAAGCTGACGGCGCTGTTGGCGCCGTCCATCTTCTCCTCGACGACCAGATGCCGCCCGGCAAACTCGCGCAAGGGGATGATGCTTAAATCTTCGTCGCCCTTCTGAATGCCGGAACCTTCAATGTGGTTCGTGCGAGGATACTTCATCAGTTCGGTCATCGCTCATCCAACTTTGCCACAACGATCATATGATTGGGCACATACTCAACATTCAGGCGATGCACGCCTCTGGCGCCCAGCATTTCCCTGAGCGCTTGCTGATCAAAGAGGTGGATATGCTCTGGGTTGTTGTCCTCTTTGGAAGGCACCGAGAAGATCACAAAGTCTCTGGCAACGCGGCAGACCTCGCTCAGCGCTTTCTCGGTGTCTAGGATATGCTCCAGCACCTCCAGCATCGTCACCACCGCAAAGCTGCGATCTGTGAAAGGCAGCATAGTGGCGTCGCCCTTGATTGCAGATAGATGGGCAATACCGCCGCGCTGCACCGCCAGAATATCCGCTACACGCTGCTCCAGCACATCCACGCAGGTCACAGGCAGCACCGGGAAGGTATCCAGCAGCGTCCAGAGGAACGCGCCCCGGCCTGTGCCAATATCCAGTAGATGTTCGGGCTGGATGCCTTTCAGCATCCCCAGCACCTTTTTCACACGCGGCAGGTCCATTGTGCGCTTAAACTTGTGCAGCCGCAAGCCTTCTTGCAGGCCAAGCGCGACAAGCGCCGCTTGATCTTCAGCCGAAAGCGACGCAAGCGGCTGGAGAAATAGGCGCTCATTTGTCTGGCGTGCAGGGTGCTCTGCAAGCCTGCCGCGCACAAAGGCGGCGGCCAGTTGGAGATAATAGCGATCAGGCATAGAAAACGATCACAGCTTACATGTACCCTGGGACAGGAGTGTTGACCAGCGGCTCAATGCTCAGCAATTTCTTGCTCTTTGGCCCGTAGTATACGCGGTAGGGCAGGCCAGAAATCAGCGCGAGATAGGCCGATTCGCTGACAAGAAACGATTCTCGTCCTATCACGTAATGATAGGTATAGCCGCCCTCGTCGCCGCTGCGTTTGTTGCTCACCACCACTCCTTCCAGCATGGCTACGCGCCCGGCCAGCATATCGGCGTAGTGCGTGTAGCCGATGTAGAGTAAGAGCAGCGCAAAGATCAGCAAGATCACAATGCCAGTAAGCTCCAGATCATCCGGCATCCAGAGCAGCAGTGCCAGCGCTCCGGCAACCGTGAAACCCACCCATAACACCGCCGCTCTCAGCAGTTTGGAACGCTGGCGCGCGGAAAGCCAGCCCTGCCGATTCATCGCCAGATCGCCCAGACTGAACCCATGCACGGATGCCAACGTTTCCAGCAAGGGAGCCTGTGGCTGAGCAGCCCCATAACGAGCCAGCGGCTCGGCAGAAAGCAAGCGCCGGGAAGCGCGCAGATAATAAAAGCGATACGCGCCTGGGGCAAGGTTGATCACACGGTTCCCATTGAGTGCCAGGAAGCGCCGCCCGGAGGCCGCCGCCAAGTACCCCTTGCTGCTGAACGTGACCTGACCCTGAGCGTAGGCAATCGCGCCCTGGCTCAGATCATACTCTAGCCGCAGCCACCGAGACAACCGGATGCAGGCCCAGATAGCTACCCCGCCCACGATCAGATCAGGGAACAGCGCCGCGAGAGCAAGCAGCAGGCGCAATGAGAGCGGTGCTGATTGATCAGGCGTGGTGAGCGTTTCCCAGGTCACCCCAGGCAGCCTGACACCCATGATCAAAAAGAACCAGATAGCGCCCACCAGCACCGGCAGCCCAACCAGCACCGAAAGCCGCGAAACCCGCTTGCGCTGCTGGGGCGTAATCTGCCCCGCGCGGTTGGCCGCGAGAGAAGCAGGGTCATCATCAACGTTTTGATAGGTTTGCACAGTTCCTCCCTGGGGCAGTTATTGTTGATCTTGCCCCAATGCATCGGAACCCCTGCTTTGATGATACCTGCTTCTGCTCTGCCCGTCTATGAGTTATCTCTCAACCCGCCATGCGCACGTAATCCCCGATCATCAGCCGATGGTAAGGATGCTGGCAGGGCGGCCCATCAGCAATATCCAGCGTGCCTGCGGTCAGATCAAAAATCAGCGAGGCAATAGATTCATCCTGTTGATCTGGCGGCAGGTTGGTCTGCACATGCAGGCAGATGGAATTAGGCGCGGTGGCGTGGTCGCTGAGGATACGGCGCACCTGCGCTTCATCAATTGGTGGCTCCTGCGCCAGCGTGGTCGCGCGCTCGCAGCGGGCCAGCGTCTCCGGCCAGTCGTGCACGTAGCGGTCATGCGGTGAAAGTTCAGCATCCAGGCAATGGTTGGCGTGCGTCAAAACGCCGCGCTTGGGCGAAAGCACCTTCTGGCTAAATGGGGTCGCTTCCACGTCCGCCACATGCCCGCCGCGATCAGCCAGCATGTGATTGCAGGAGGTGTGGCGTTTGGCTTGCGCAATCACCCCAATGGCCTCATCCACTGAGTGCGCCTGCTCCAGCACCCTTCGCAGCACAATGTGCATGGGAACTGCGGGTTGGCCGGTGTCTTTGTAGGAGGTCAGCAAATTGACGCACATGGCAAAGCCGCTGGCGTTCACGCCGATTTTGCCCACCATCCCCGCCTCAGTCAGCGTCAACACATCCTGCCCATCATCGCGCCGAATGGCCCAGAGCACCAGCGCGCCCGCCAGCGGAGCCTTCCAGTCCCAGTTTTGGGCCAGGCGCGTGTGCCCATCGGCGGAGGCTTCAGGCGCCACGCCAAGAGAGGTGCATTCGCCAAACGGCACGCCATACATCAGTTCTGTGCGGCTGTTGATCGCCACAATCTCGCGCAGGTCGCGCCCGGCGCCTTCGGCAATGCCACGCATCTCCTCCAGCAAATGCGGCGCGTAGGCTGTAATCGTTGGGATGAAGCGCTCGGCGGTGTGCAGCACCCCGGCGTGGTCCAGCCCTGCCCGCACCTTGAAAAGCTCCAGATACGCCGTAACACTCTGATGCACGCGGCCCGCTTCCGTGCGCCCAAGGTATAGTCCACGCGCAAAGGGGACGCCTTCGCTGATAATGACTGGGATTTGTCGGTTCATTGCTGCACTCCTTCGTGCCTCTTTGCTCTTTTGGCCTCTTTTCGATCATGTGCCTGAACGCTATAACTTGTTCCGGTAAAAGCAAAAAACAACGCCAGGGCCAGATTCAGCGCTATGCTTGCCAGGACGCTCACAAAGGCCAGCACAAACGCGGCGAGATAGAACAGCGGCCCAAAGCGGTAGCGATGGGTGATGGTATGGACCAGGGCCGGGTCGGCCTTTTTGCTCAGCAGCCGATGGTTACGCGAGGCATAGAACCACAGCGCATTATATAAGATGGCAATGAGTACCCCATTGGCGCTGTAGATCAACGCGGCAGCTTCCTGGTCGTTGGTCCCAATAAAATTGGCAAGCAGCGCTGTCGGATAATTGACAAAGGTAATATCCATCAGCAGCAGCCCGTTCAACAGCAGGAACATCTGGTCAGAACGACTGATGAGCCGGAAGATGGCGTGATGGTTTACCCACATGATCAGAATCGTCAAAAAGCTGGTAACATACGCAAGGTAGCTTGCCCCCTGGTGGCTCATCTGGTCGAGCAAATGCTCCGACGCCGGGTCTGGAATCTTGACAGTGACAATCAAGAGTGTGATTGCTACCGCAAAGACGCCATCGCTGAACGCCTCAACACGCCCCGTTTCTTTTTCTTCAGCGCTTTCTTCAGCGGTTGTTGAGAGCAGTTCCTCCATGTACGTCCTTTCGGTGTCTCTGCTGGTTTGATAATAACAGGCTTCGCTTATGCGGGCAAATTCCCATAGGCCACTTTGCCGCCAATCACTGTGGCCTCCACTGGCGCCTGCACCAGTTCTGCGCCGGGCAGCGCGAAGGGGTCAGCGCCCAGCACGACGAGATCAGCCAGCTTCCCAGCCTCCAGCGAACCCTTGCGATGCTCCTCGCCGCCGGAATACGCCGCGCCCAGCGTATAGCTCCACAACGCCTGCGCCACGCTCAACGATTGCTCTGGCAGCCAGGGTGCCCGCTCAGACTGCTGATCGTCCTGTCGTGTGATGGCGGCGTGCAGGATGCGCAGCGGGTCAGCCGTCTCCACCGGCGCATCCGAGCCAAGCGCCAGATGCACGCCTGCCTTTTGCATGGTGTTGTAAGCATAGGAGCGTTTGGCCCGCTTCCCCCAGTACCGCTCGGCGTTATCTTGATCGGAAACGGCGTGGAACGGCTGCACTGAGCCAACCACCCCCAGCTTTGCCATCCGCGCGATGTCTTCTGGTGCGATCAACTGCACATGCTCCAGCCGGTAGCGCACCGCGCCCTCGTTCGGCGTGTCTTTGGCCTGCGTCATTGCCCGCTCGATGCCATCCAACGCCACCCGGCAGGCGCGATCACCAATCGCGTGAACAGCGATATGCAGCCGGTTGCCCGCCGCTGCCGAAACAATCGTATTCATCTCATCCGGCGGCACCGCCAGAATCCCCAGGCTGCTGCTCTGCTCAAACGGGTCCAGCATCGCGGCGGTTTGCGAACCCAGCGTGCCATCCGCAAAAATCTTCAGCCCACCTAGCCGCAGCCACTCATCCCCAAAGCCCGCCTGCAAGCCAAGCTGCCCCAACGCCTTGATGGACTTCTGAGGGAAGAAGAACAGCACGCGCACGCCCAGCGCGTGACTGGCGTGCAGCCGCTGGAAATGTTGAATCGCCAGATGATCTTCAATATCATGTACACTGGTGATGCCGCGCTTCACCAGATTGGTTGTGGCTTCTTGCAACGCGGGCGTCAGTTCGTCGTAAGTGGGCGCAGGGATGATGCGGTCAACCATCCCCGTCGCGTTAAATTCTTTCAACACGCCCGTTGGCTCGCCGCTGGCGTCGCGCACAATCGTCGCGCCCTCCAGGTCGGGCGTTTCGCGGGTGATGCCCGCCAGTTGCAGCGCCAGCGAATTCACCCACAGCAAGTGCCCGTCCTTGCTCCACAACGCCACCGGATGATCGGGCGCGGCAGCATCCAGCGAAGCGCGCGTGGGAAACGGCGCGTCCGGCCAGAGGGTACGGTCCCACTGCCCGCCGGTAATCCAGCGACCTTTTGGCGTGTTGGCCGCCCGCTGGCGCACCTTCTCTGCTGCTTCCTGCTCGCTGCGCGTCCCCAACTGGCTCACATTGCGCAACTGCTGCGCGACATGGATTAGATGGATATGCGCGTCAATAAAGCCAGGCAGCACCGTGCGCCCGCGCAGGTCCACAAGCTGCGCCAGCGGTCCGGCCTGGCGGCGCATCTCCTCGCTGGTCCCAACGCCCGCAATTGTGCCGGTATTCGGGTCAAGAATAATCGCCTCGGCCTTGGGCTGTGCCGCGTTCATCGTGTAGATCGTGCCATTCACCAGGGTGAGCAAGGGTTGCATGGATGAGGCTCCTTTATTGATGGTTGGCTTTGTTATAGCAACTTCAGTGCGCGTTCGTCAAGGACACCCCCTTGCAAAAAAGCTGCGAGGAGCGCGGGTGATACCACCCGCGCTCCTCGCTTGCGAAAGAGATAGTCGTTGTTTGTCGCCTCAGCCACCTATCCTTTCCAGGGATAGTGGCAG
Organism: Ktedonobacterales bacterium; assembly: GCA_036557885.1. Lineage (GTDB taxonomy): Bacteria > Chloroflexota > Ktedonobacteria > Ktedonobacterales > DATBGS01 > DATBGS01. The sequence goes on along the minus strand of DATBGS010000024.1, from coordinate 95,219 downwards.
AGCTTATGGTTGGTAGCCGATGACATCAGAGCCGCCCGTCTGGTTTGGCGGGAAGGTGAAGTACATAGGCCGCTCAGCCACAATTGCCACATTGGATTCCACCACCATCGAGAAGGACGTGCCTTTGACCTCCGTGATGGTGCTGGTATCCAGGGTAAACCGGCTGCTGGGCGCCACCGTGAAGAACTTCACAACGGCTGGGCTTCCGTCGGCGGGCAAGAACGTCACCTGCACGGTGGCCGTGTTGGTCGCGTCGGGATTCTCAATCGTCAAGAACTCGTTGAAGCCTGAGCCGGTAAAGCCCTCGGCAAAGAAGAACAGGTTGGAAGGCGTCCCTGCTCCCAGCACATCCGTCTCGCCAGGAACCGTGCCCCGGAAATCGAAGCTCATGAAGCGCTCCGCCAGGATGGGCTGGTCGGAATTGACATGCGCGCTGTTATTCACATTGTTACTGCCCAGCGCAGCATTCGCATTCACTGTTTGCTGTGCACCAGGGGCTAACGTTACGGGCACACTTACCGGCGAGCCGCTGCTCAGGAAGAAGATCACAGTGGCATGCGCGGTGTTTGTAGTACTGGGATTCGAGAGGATGTAGCGCTCGTTAAAAGTGCTGGCGGTGAAGCCCTCAGCGAAATCCCAATCCGTCAGCGGATTCGTCACGCCCACCACATCAGCCGAGCCGGTGAAGTGGGTGGTGCTATCCACCAGATACATCGGGCGTTCCACCAGCCCAGGCTGGTCTAGCGTCACCAACGCGCTGTAGACGCCAGCAGGCAACCCTTCGTTGTTGACCTTCACCGTGCCCCGGCTTTTGGCTGGCACCGTGTGATGGATGATCGTTGGGGTACCAGTGGAGGCTGCAAAGTAGGTGATAGTGACGTTCATATCGAGAGTATTTTGGTTCAGAATGGTCAGGAAGGTGTCATGCAAGCTGGTGGTATCCAGATAGCCAAAGTCAAACTGCTGGCTCAGACTGGTGGCCCCCAGCACATCGCTGCCACCTGGAATCGGGTGGTTTGCGATGCTGGTGTAGGTGAAGTAGATGGGCCGCTCCGCTACGATGGGCTGATCAGAGTTCACTACCACCGAAACGTTCTGATTGGGAACGATGTCATTCACCCGGATCGTGCCACGCGAGTTGGCGGGGACGATGACGCTTTGCGGCACGACCTGGCCGGTGCCCAGGAAGTATTGCACCTGGACATTAGCTGAGACAGTGTTGGGGTTGGCGAGCGTCAGGAACTCGGTGAACGAGCCGCCCGTGAACCCTTCGGCAAAGTACCACGTCTTGGAAACGTTGGCTGCCACCACCGTCACGGGAATGATAATTGGCGGGGCAACCGCGCTGTTGTCGTTGATCGTCAGCGTGGCTGAAAGCGCCTGGGCCGAGTTGCCAACGTTAAAGGAGACGGTAATTTGCTGGGTCAGACCCGATGCAATGCTGTTGCTGGTTTGGTTGGGCGTAATCCCCTGCGACCCGGTTTGTGTCAGATTCCAGTTGAAGGTGCTTGCCCCGGTATTCACCAGGGTGATGACCTGCGGGGCCGGGTTGACTCCTGGCGTGGTAATCAGGTTGATGGCATGCGGCAGGGCAACCGGCTTGCCAGCGCTCAGGTCGCGTGCCAGGTTCCAGACATCCGGTGTGCCGATGCCAGAAGCCAGGTCATAGTTGGCAGTTGCTGGATAGAAGAGGTTATTCCCGCTGGTGATGTCGTGGTAAGCGGGGAAGACTTGCGCGGTGTTAAACAGATGGTACAGGGCTGCGCTCGCGCTGCCCAGCGTGGGTTGATTGCTCGCGGCCAGGTATCCGTTGATGTCTACGGCAATGCCTGCCCAGAGTTGTGAGGAGACGCTGGTGCCACCGAACACATCCCAGCCGATACAAAACGACGCGGTGATAGTACAGTAGACAGAAAGCCCTGTCTGGGGGTCGCCGTCTATCGAGACATCAGGCACCGCTCGCTTGCCATTTGTAAGCTGGTTGCTGATTCCAGGGCCAGTCTGATAGGCAGGTTGTGCCCAGAATGAACTAAGGCCACCACCAGTCCCTAGACCATTGAGCGGCAAACCAGGTCCAGTACAGCCGGGGCAAGACCAGGCAGTTTCGCTGCTATAGACGCCGCCAGCAGTGGTGAAAAGCGAGGTACCACCTACGCCCACCACGTTCGGGTCAGAGCCAGGATAATCTACCGCCAGGGTGGTAGTCCCGCAATCGTAGGCGCCAGCATCACCTGTGGAGCTAAAGAACGCCTGCCCTTGCGCTACGCCTGCGGAAAACACGTTGTGAAACGCTTGCATGGTAGAGTTGCCGGCTGCGGATTCACAGAGTCCCCAGCTATTGCTGACTACTTTGGCGATGTTGTCTGAAACAATTCTGTTGAAGACATCAATGAACCCCTGGAACGTATTAGGGCCAATGTATACGCGCTGAGTGGCGCCTGGTGCAACGGCTGAGACCACCTCCAGATCGAGGTCCGCCTCGGCCCCTTGAACTCCTGGAGTGTTGGTTGCGCCATCCACCAGGATGTTCGTGTACTTGGGCGAGCCAAGGCTGTAATTATTCAGATACGTGTTGACATCGTTGGGAATATATCCATCCAGTTCGACGATGGCAATATTCTGGCCGGTGCCATCCGAAAGCCCGATCAGCGGATTCATATCATACGCTGTGCGAATCTCGGATGGGGTAAAGCCACCGTTTGGCCCCAGGCCGGGCTTTTTGGCTGCACTCTTGCCGCTCGCTAAGAGGCTTGAGTGATGCGGCTGTGAAACATTATCAAGTCCGGCAATGTTAAGAATCGTGCCAGCCAATGAAGCAGGAACAGAAGGTTCAGATGTAGGCGCGTAGACTACATGGCCCTGGTAGTTATAATTGGCAATTTGCACATTGAACGCATGCTCAGCCGCAGCCATCGTGCCGGTGGCATCAATGGTCAGCCGGTTTGCGGCGACAGATTGCACCTTCAAGCCCTGGCTGCTCAGGAAACTGACAACTGCATTCACCTTTGCCTGCGAGGGGGCAAAATTAGAGAGAAATTGCTCTGAAGTGAGGTACTGATGATAAAGCGAAGAATGCGCATCATTCTGCGCAGCGATGAGCGCCTGTAGCCCGCTAGGATTAGAAAGTTGCAGACTGATAACTAGATTGAGCGATTGCTGCGTGTTAGCAGCTTGCAGTGGTGCGGCTCCCTTGAGCGCGGGGACAAGATGGCCTGGAAGGGTGTTGCGCCCCTGGGGGGCGGCAGACCCGGCCAACACTCGCGCAGCCACCAACATACTTATTAAGAGCAATACAAGAAACACGACCGAGGGGATGGTCCACTTACGGGAAAGTTTTACGCTCATTCGTTTCTTCCTTGCATTACATGTACTTGTGCCCCCGCAAACCAATGGCTAGTAAGGTAGAAATGACCCTGGCAGTGAACAATCAAGCAAAAGGGCACATGCCTGCCTGGTAACCCATTTTAACAGGAAAGGATGAGCTTTGTCAATAGGGCCGGTACTTTTGGGGAGTAACTGAGAAGAGAAACTTTGGCGTGATCTTGTGGACGAATGTAAACAGAAGCCGTGTTGCTTTTACAATTTCCAGAAACGAAGCTGCTGACGCACGCCCATGATCGGCGCCAATACCGCCAGTGCCAACGTTACCAACAGCAGCGGCAGCAGACCTGATGCCAGCCCAGGCGAAATTGGCAGCAGCGCCACAATCAGACACAACGCCTGACCTGTCCCAGTAAGTCGCCCCCAGATCGTGTGGCGAAAGTCCACCTGCCGAATGGCGACGAAGTAGCTGAAGATCGCGCCTGCTATCACTATAACGAACCTCAGCAGCATTGCTAACGCAAACCATCCTGGCAGCCGCCCCGCCAGCCACGTGCAGAGCGTCACCGAAGCGAAGAGATAAAAATCGGCCTCTCCATCCAGGTAACCGCCCAGGCGCGTTGTCCAGCTGGTGCGCCGCGCAAGCGGGCCATCCAGCAGATCAGTCGCAACGCCAGGCAGGTACAGGCCAAGCGTCAGCGCGGGCGGCGGGACCACGCCGCGCAGCAGATGCGCTACCAGCAGCCCGGCCAGCGTCCCGCGTATGAGCGTGAGTGTCGTGGGGAGGCCCAAACGCCCGCGCAAGCGCCCATCCGGGGCGCGGTTCAGCCCCAGATGTACAAACACATCGCTTTGCTGAACGATCAGGCACAGTGCGAGCGTCGGCAGGACACGCAGCGCCACTTGCTGCCCTTCCACCAGCCAGATCACCGCCCAACCCGCCAGCCCCAGCAGCCCCATGCCCACTGACACCCGCGCCCAGGAGCGTGCCAGCGACGGATGCGCTTTCGCCGTCTGCCGCGATTTCCGCCAGGAATCTGCGAAAAAGCGCCCCCAGGCACGCGGCGTGTAGCGGCCCCGTTGCAGGGCAGCCAGCAGCATCACCACAAACTCGCTGCGCTCGTTCCCCGCTGGCGTGTGTGGCGTTGGCTCGGATGTTTGCGCTGCTGGTTTCACGCTAGGAGGTTGTCCTTTTGGCCTGCCGCTGGCCCTGCTGCATGCGTCTATAGACGACTCCCACAATCACCGCGCACACCACCCACAGCAGCGAGCCGCAGCCGAGCACCGCCCCAAACACCAGCAGCGAGCCGCTGGCAAAAATGCCGCCCGCATCCTCATCGCGCACCTGCACGCCGATGCTGATGTCGGGCTGGGTGGCTTCAACGACCAACTTGACCGGCCCGCCCAGCGCATTGTGAAAGGTAAAATCGCGGCTCTGGGCCGGGCAGGTTTGCGTGGCAGGGCTACCGGGTGGGCAGCCTGTGCTGTAAAAGTCGGTGCTGGCGGCCAGGACGCGCCCGAAATTATCAGTCACCGTAAAACCAGCGGTGACGCCTCCCGGCTGGCTGACTTGTGGCTGAAGCGTCAGCGTATAGGTATCGGGGCGCTGTGTGGGTATCGTGGTAGCTTGATTGGAAACAGGGAGATCACCAGAATAGATTTGCGCCGCCCGATAATGCGCGAACCCGTAAATGGCTGGCACTACCACAAGCAGAACACACGTCAGCAGCAGAACGCCCGCTGCCAGTATGCACCCTTGATTGCGCGTTGCTGATGGCCTGGCTGCTCCACTTTCCATGATGACCTCGGTGTCGTAGCATCTCCTGAACATATCTTACCAGACCGCTTCAGCCCATATACGGTGGCCTTCATGTCGTACAATAAACGAAAGCATTTTTTGTCGTAAATTTCGACCATCAGGAGTCTTTATGACCGAAGACCGCTATGTAGAAGACCTGGCAGATAAAGACGACTTTTCGCAATGGTATCTCGATGTCATTCGCAAGGCGCAACTGGCAGAAGATTCGCCGGTGCGCGGCTGCATGATTATTCGGCCCTACGGCTACGCCCTCTGGGAGAATATCCAGCGCTCGCTTGATGATCGTATCAAAGCGACAGGGCACCAGAACTTTTATTTTCCGCTTTTCATCCCCGAAAGTTTTTTGCAGCGCGAAGCCAAGCACGTTGAAGGCTTTGCCCCGGAGGTTGCCTGGGTCACGTATGGCGGCGGCGAAGAACTGACCGAGCGCCTGGCAATTCGCCCCACCTCAGAAACCATCATCGGCCACACCTACGCCAGATGGGTGCAATCCTACCGCGACCTGCCCCTGCTCTATAATCAGTGGGGCAACGTGGTTCGCTGGGAGAAGCGCACCCGCCCCTTCCTGCGCACCTCAGAGTTTCTCTGGCAGGAAGGCCATACCGCCCACCGCACCGATGAAGAGGCCGAGGCCGAAACCATGAAAATTCTGGTAGATGTCTATCAGGATTTCATCGAAAACGAGCTGGCGATCCCGGTCATCGTCGGCCAGAAAACCGAGGCCGAGCGCTTTGCAGGCGCCGCCCGCACCTACTCGCTGGAAGCCATGATGGGCGATGGCAAGGCGCTTCAGGCGGGCACCTCGCACAATCTGGGGCAGAACTTCGCCAAAAGCTTTGAGATCATGTTTCAGGACGTGGATGGGCAGCGCAAATACGCCTGGACGACCAGTTGGGGCGCCAGCACGCGCATGATTGGCGGCGTGATCATGGTGCATGGCGATGACGCGGGCCTCCAGATGCCCCCGCGTGTTGCGCCCATTCAGGTGGTCATCGTCCCTATCTGGCGCAAGGAACACGAGCGCGAAGTAGTTGCTGCTGCTTCATTGCTGCTTGATGCGCAACTGCGTCACGCGGGCATTCGTACCCATGTGGATTGGCGCGAAGAAACGCCCGGCTTCAAGTACAATGACTGGGAACTGCGCGGCGTCCCGCTGCGCCTGGAGATTGGCCCCAGGGATGTGCAAAATAATCAGGCCGTCCTGGTCCGGCGCGACATGAAACCCCGCGCCAAAGAAATGGTTGCGCAAGATCAGGTGGCCGCCCGCGCCAAAGTGTTGCTGGAGGAGATTCAACGCAACCTGTTTACCCGCGCACTAGAGTTCCGCCAGAGCCGCACCTCTCGCGCCGAAACTTTTGCCGAGCTTGAGGCACGCATGGCAGATCGCGCTAACCTGGGATTTGTGGAAGCCTGGTGGTGTGGCGATGCCACCTGCGAGGCCCAGATCAAAGCCAAAACCCAGGCCACTATCCGCAACATCCCGCTTGCCCAGCCCGGCGGGGAAGGCGCATGCCTCTACTGTGAACGCCCGGCCACAAAGTGGGCCATCTTCGCCAAAGCGTATTGATCGCTTGTAGCACCGGCCATCGCGCCGGTGCCATCCCTTATCCCTTGCATCCTCGCGCTTAGCTCTGCTATGCTGCGAGCAGCGTTTTTTACCCTGGAGAGCGAGGATTGCATGGACCAGCACCCAGACGATTCAGCCGAGCTATCCGAAGAAGACGCCACCGATGAGCGCCTGCCGCTCATCGAGGTGGAAAGCGTTCTGAACCGCCCGCCCTCTCGCCGCAGGCGCTTGGTGCAGCTTGGCCTGGCGCTGCTCGCCGGGGCCGTCACCCTGGCCGCCTTTTGGAGTGTGTTCTTCCCCAAGGTACCCGCCCCACCTGCTCCCCGTGTCCAGCCCACAGAGGTGCCGCCCACGCTGCTCATCACCAGCAACGTTGGCTATGGCACTGTCACGATCAACGGCGTGCTTCAGCGCGGCTCGCTCCCCTTGACCGTTCCCATGCGCACCCTTCCGCCTTATACGGTGATTATTAACGCGCCTCCGTTTCGCCCTGGAGCCTGCCAGGTTGGTGTCTCCAGGTTTACGCCTCCGCCTGGGATGGGCGGCTCCTGCACCCAAGGAGGCGGCTTTATTGACCTGGAAGGAAAAAAGCCCGGAATCTTGGTAGGAATTACTTTCTCTCTTGCCGACCTGCCGCCAGACCAGCAGGAAGAAGTAACCGCTCTGGTTCCTCAGATCGCCACATTTAGCCAGCAAACCACTGTCCCAACAAAATCCTATATCGCTACCAGCGTCACGCCTGCTGGAGTTATAAGCACCCAGCGTTCCTCAGCGTCACTCCAGGCTGTTGCCACAACGGCCCCAAGTGGGCCGTTTATCCAGCTAGGGTATACATGCCAGAATTACCTTTGTTTCAATATTACGGGATTACAAAATCCTGCCGCTCCCACCGGCAACTTCTGGCAGATGTATGTTGCTGTGGCGCTCAGTTGGCGCTTTACCAAAGCAACAGGGGAGACGGTCAGCGAAACCTCCTACGCATATGCACAGCTTATCACCCTGTACCTTGCCTATGACCAAACGCAGGGCTGGCACGAGACATCGGTTGCAGGCACGCCTAGCGAGAGAGATCAATTGGCGGGGCTGAACTGCGCAACAGGCGCTAGCCTGTTGCAACTTCAGGTATCTCGCACCATCATTGGAAACGGTGATGATTGGGAGAGCATCGCTCTCGTGGATCATGGGGTGGAAGGCTGCATCCTGCTACTGCTCCAGAACAGAACGATAGTAGGGCACTTCCTCTGGCGTTTTGGCGTAATCATGGCTGCGGATGCTCAGGCGCATACCACGCTGCCCACCCTGCCGGTTGCCCCGCAGGATGAAATCGCCGTCGTCAGCGGGCAGCAGCCCTGATTATTTTTTCTCAGCCCGCTGCTTGCGGCGGCGCTGGCTAAACACTCCGTAATACACGCTGCCAAAGCTGGTGACAGCAATGATCACGGCCAGCACATTCAGCGCGGCCACCAGCCCAAAGCGGTCTGCCAGTTGCCCCATCAACAGCACCGTTGGGATGGTGAAACCATTGAGCAGCAAAAACTGAAGCGCCAGAATCCGCCCACGCACCTCATCAGAGGTACGCTCTTGCATGCGTGTCTGCGCGGGCAGCGTCACACAATCAACGGCCAGGCCCATCAGTAACATCACCAGCAAGATAATGCCGATATACGGCCAGGTCTGCCACCAGTGATCAGGATGCAGCAGCGGCGCCACCACATACACGCCCGTCAGAAGAGCCGGGCTGATCGCCATCACCGCGCTGCCCAGGATAATCACCCCCGTATAGGGCAAGACGCGCAGCAGACGCGGCATCAGCGCGGAACCCAGTACCAACCCCAGCCCCGCCGGAATAAAGACCAGCCCCGCCAGTTCAGCAGGCAGCCGCAAAAACTGCACGATGAAGTACGGCGCAATCAGCGCGATAATGGCCGTAATCACGCCGCCCAGCGTAAGCTGCCAGATCGAAGCAAACAACACCTGATCGGCACGTAGATAGCCGGCAGCTTCGCTTATCAGATGGAGCACCTTACGCCAGCTTGACCCGGCTTCCTGAGCCATACTCACCGGCTCTTTATCAGTCTTCTGGATGAGAAGCTTGTGCCGGGGAAGCGTCAGCACGATCCCAGTGCAAAGAAAGAAGAAACCAGCGACAATTAGAAACAGGCTGTCCACCGGCAGCACGCTGACCCCATGCCGCTCTGTCCCAAGAAAGAATGAGGGCAGCCAGTGCAGAATAAGCGGCCCCATCAGCACCAGCCCCACTGCCTGGGCCAGTGTGAATGTGATATTGAACAGTGCCAGCGCCGGAACAAGTTCATCGGTTTTCACCAGCGAGGGAATAGACGCGCCTTCTGCTGGGGCAAAAAACGCCCCAACGCTGGTCATGCAAAAGGCCAGCAGATACAACGGCACCAGCGAGGTTCGATCAATGAGCAGCGCGATAACAAAGAGGATTGCAACCAGGGCGCGAAGAAAATTGCTGACCCACAGCACCCGATGTCGGTTAAAGCGATCAACGACCACTCCGGCAGGCCCGCTGAAAAGAAACCCAGGCAGCGTGAAAGCCACAATGGTGACGGCGGTTTCAGTGACACTCCCGGTTTCCCTGGCAACCAGAATGATCAGCCCATAGTTTGCCACATTCAGGGCAACCTGAGAAATTGCCTGGGCGAGCCACAGCCGCAAAAAAGCCGAGTTTTTTAGGACGGCTGAGAAACCACGCGGAAGCCGGAGGTCGGTGCCATCGGGACTGATCACCTCTGAAAGTTCCCCGGCAGACATCGGCAAGCCGAGCTTCTGGCTCTGCACCTGCAATGCTTCTTGTACAAGGGTGCTATCCGTTTCTCCTGCGGCCTCTTGAACTTTGGACCGCTTGCTACGCCAAACACCTTCCATGACTCATAATCGCTTTCATTTCTCTTGCCAACAACAGGACAACAGCATTCACCGTATTGCGCGTGTTGGATGTTTTGGTTCCGAGCTGGTCAATATTATATGTACGAAATGCTGAGCATTTAGTTCGATAAAGATTTATGGCCCAAAAGCCAGAGCGCTCGTCGGGCGCACAATAAGTTCGTGATAAATCGCTCCCATTTGTTCAGGTGGAAACGGCATGTCGTGCTCCAACCACCATTGTATCAGGGCCACCGATGAAGACACCAGATGATACGCGCCAATTTCTAGGGGCACCACACTTCCTGGTAGCCCGGTTTGGCGTCTCAAGACGCTCTGGCTGCCCGCCTCGATGATGCGCTGCTTCAGGTCTGCTGACCCCCGATTTCCCAGCAGCGCCCGGATAATCTCGCTCTGCTCCTGCGCATAGCGAAAAATCAGCGTGCCCACCGTTGTTGGGTCAGCATTGGATGGCTCGGTGCTCAGCAGTTCCAATAATTCATCTAGCACGACCTCCGCCACATCGTGCAAAAGCGCGTCTTTGTCGTGGTAATGTCGGAAAAACGTCGCGTAGCCCACATCTGCCCGCTCGGTAATTTCTCGAATCGTGACCGCCTCAAATCCTTTCTCCAGCGTCAGCGAGATGAGCGCTTTTGCCAGCAGCTTCTGCGTGCGCTTAACTCTCCGGTCCTGTACTTCCATCGCATCCCCGCCAGATATGGGGTGTACCCCACGAGCGTATTTTGTCCTATCATATCACGCCTTCCCCCTTGCAAGCGGAGTCTTGACTCAAGCATAAGATATGATCTACTATATATCATAAGAGAGTAGTGAATCATAACGCATTTCATATAGCAAACCATAGCAGGCAGCGGAGCGCCTGAACAGAAGAAAGCGGAGGAAAAGCACACGCCATGCAACTCCAAGAAAATGAATCCTTAGCAGAGGAGCCATCAGCCTCGCCAACCCAATGCCCGATTGATCATGCCAGCTATTCGCGCCAGAAAACGGCCCGAAGAGAAGTGACCGGCCCGCGCGTCGAGCGCAACGCGGATGGCGTCTGGCAGGTGCGCGGCTTTGAGGAAGCCAGGGCCATCCTGCGCGGCAGTGGCACCAGGCAAGCAGGTTTTAACGCAGAAATGATGGAGCGCATACCGGGGCAGAGAAATCAGTCCATTCTCTACCAGGAAGGGAAGGTGCATCAGCAGCAGCGCAAACAAACCGCGCGCTTTTTCACGCCTAAAACCGTGAGCACTAGCTATCGCCAGATGATGGAAACGCTTTCCGATCAGATGGTGTCTATGCTCCAGCAGCGCAAGAGCGCCGATCTCAGCAAGATTGCCTTAAGGCTGGCAATGCGCGTGGCCGGGCAGGTTATTGGGCTGAACAACAGCCGCCTGCCCGGACTGGAGCGCCGAATTGACGCCTTCTTTGAAGAAGTCCCAACCGACCTCAAAATGGGTCGCAAGCGGTTGCGGCGCATGCTCAAAGTGCAGTATCGCATGGCCGCCTTTTTCTTTCTGGATGTCAAGCCAGCCATTGAAGCACACAAAAAGCACCCCCAAGAAGATGTCATCTCGCATTTGCTCGGCCTGCACTACAGAGACAGCGAGATTTTGACCGAATGCGTCACCTATGCCGCAGCGGGCATGGTCACCACCCGCGAGTTTATCTGTGTGGCCGCCTGGCATCTGCTGGAGCAGCCCGCGTTGCGGGCGCGTTATCTCGTCGCGCCAGAAGAGGAGCGCCAGGCTATCCTTGAGGAAACCTTGCGCCTGGAGCCAGTAATCGGCAACATCCGGCGCCGCGCCACCGCAGATATTCCCCTGGAAAGCCAGAGCGAACAAATCGTCATCCCCCAGGGCGCCCTGATTGATATACAGGTTCACGGCACCAACAGCGACGAGCGCGTTGTCAGCGAGGAGCCGCTGGCGCTCTGCCCAGGCCGCGAACTCACAGGCGAGCGTATCCCCACCGAGGTGATGAGCTTTGGCGACGGCCACCACCGCTGCCCCGGCTCGTACCTTGCCATTCAGGAAGCCGATATTTTCTTGCAGCGCTTGCTGAAGCTGGATGGCTTGCGCATCGAGCGTGCCCCCACCATGCGCTGGAGCGACCTGACCACTGGCTACGAACTGCGCAATTTCATCGTGGCTGTGGAATAGCTTTTCACTCACAACGCAAGTGGCGCGGGCATGCGACTGCAAGCATTTGTTTGCCGTTTTTCTGTCCATGTGAGCATGGAATGTCACTTCAGCGACAGGGGCAACCTTGTCGCTGAAGCGACCACATCATTTCAACCTCTCCACCCATGAGAGAGGGGAACGGAAGATGTTTCTGTTCTTAATCCAACTCGACGACTGGCAGACCATGAACGCCGAGAGTGGTGGAAATTTCGCTGCCGTGATGGATGTCATGTTCGAGCACTCCCCAGATAATCTGCTGGCGCGAAACGGCGGGCCTCACTTCTCCAGAACGAGCGGCCCTGTCCAGCCACATCTGGGCGTATGGCTGGAGCGCAGGCTCGACCAGTTGCGCGTGACGCACACGTTCCGCCTGATCGAGAGGCGGGAAGACCTCGAAAAGAGCAGCAGAGGTCAGACGGGAAAGCGTCTCCTCGATCATCTGCCAGGTCTTCTCCAGTCCGGCAACAAGTTCTGCCGCCGGATGAAGTGGATCAACGTCCGCCTCTGCGACTCCCAAAGCCCATAATTCGAGGGCAGTCAGATCATCGCTCCCCTCGCCCATCCGTGCGTGGAACCACCAGGCGCGATTGGCGACGATATGTGTCGCGTACATGCCAACCGACCAATGGTGCGGCGTAGTGCGCAAGGCAAGCTGCGCTGCGGTCAGGGGCGCGATAGCCGCGACAAGACGCTGATTGTAGATACCCCAACCCGCGTAGAAGGGGAGGAGTGAAAGCTGATATTCTGTCATGAGAGGTATTCCTTGCTTTTTGTCTTCGTGAAGAAACAACACAATCGTATCCACACACGCAAGGAAACGATGGGAGAGACAAGAGGGAGAAGAGAGCGCCGGTCATCGCTTGCGCCATGATCGAACAGGCGATGCCGCGATAGGGAAAAAGATGGCATCCACCTGCCAATGGTGTGGTGGATGGGGAACATTGGCGATGCGTTCGCCGATGTTCCAGTCCTGACACCTCTTTGCCGCACGCTTCTCCATATCTCTCTTGCACCATCTCGCTGCTTGCGTTATCACTATCCGCCGTCTCGCGCATTCCAGGCACAGAACGACTAAGCGCTCATGCCTGATGAGAGACACGCGCTAGATGGAAACAAGAGTGGGAACGTCTGTTTCACTGTTTGAACAGGAAACAGGATGGAGTTAGCAGCACACCGGCATAGATGTCAAAACCTCCCCAAAAAACCGAGTGAATACTTCCCTACTATACAGGGAGAGAGATGGTCCTGTCAAGGATGGGTTGTGTTGAATGACTCACGCCTTATCCTATCAGACACGGAGCATTTTTGCCGCTTCTTCCTTTCCTGCTTCCTGTGCCATCATCAGCGCCGTCTTGCCCTCGGCGTTTTTCGCGCTGGCATCCGCGCCATATTCCAGCAGAAGCCGTATCATCTCCACCTGCCCATTGTGTGCGGCTTCCTGAAGCGGCGTAAACTCGTCCGCCTGGGCCACGTTCACCCGCGCCCCATGCTCCAGCAGCGCCCTGGAAATCTCCAGATGTTGGTGGGCAACTGAAGAATGCAGCGGCATCACTTTCATCGGGTTGTTGGAGGCCACATTCACTTCTGCCCCACGCGCCAGCAGCAGATCAACCACCGCTTTCTGCCCAAAGAACGCGGCCAGCCCCAGCGGGGTGAAGCCATCGGGCGCGAATGCGTTTGCCAGGCTTACATCCTGCTCCAGCAGTTCTTTTGCCCGCTGCGTATCACCCACCGCTGCGGCCTCAAAGATCGTCAGCGTTGGCTGGTGCGCCAGCAGCGCCTTCAGGCTTTCCTGTTGGCCGTGATACACGGCGGTCAACACAGCCGAAGCCCCGCGCTGGCTCGCACTCAGCAAATCTGGCTGCGCCGCCAGCAAGCTATTAATCTGGGTGACATCTCCACTCTGGACCGCTTGAAAAAATGCTCTGGTGGTATCCATCGGGTTCTCTCCTGATGAGTTGATTACAGGATATTGGCTGACGATAGCGTAAATGATATTACAAGGCAACTCCAATGACAGAAAGATACAATGCTGAAGAGTTCTTTTTAATCTTGAGAAGGAGACAGCAGTATGAGCACGTATCGCTTTTCTAATGCGCTGGGCTACTCGCTGGAGCAGCTTTGCGAGATGCACAACCAGAGCTTTGAGGGCTATTTCTTTCCAATGAAGATGACGCCAGAGGGCACCGCCGATTTCTGGCGCGATAATCAGATTGATGCGCGGCGCTGTGTCGTCATGCACGATGAGGCGGGCACGTTTGTGGGCATGGCACGCATGGGCACGCGCGGGCGGCGCGGCTGGTGCGGCGGCTTTGGCATTGTGCCCGCGTTTCGCGGGACTGGCGCGGGCAAGCTGCTGGCAGAGGAGATGGTGCGGGTGGCGCGCGAGACGGGCCTGGCCGAATTGCAACTGGAGGCGCTGACGCAGAATGAGCGGGCGATCAGGCTCTATCAGCGCGTGGGCTTTGTCATCACCAGGCGCCTCTATGGGCTGGAGATTGCGCCGGATGCCTTGCCTGCTGGCGCCGACAACCTGCGCGTTGAGCGCGTTGGGCTGGACAAAGCGCTGACCTGGATGGCTCGCGCCGAAAAGCCTGCCTGGGGGATGGAACTGCCGAGCATTCTGGCGGCCCACACCCAGGCGCTCGCGGCCTATGCCCCCGATGGCAGCGAAAGCGGGGTCGTGGTGGAGCGGCTGGGTTCGCGGATGCGCATTTCGATTGCGGCGCTGCACAGCGCGTTCACAGATACGCAGGTGGCGGCGCTGTTCCGGGCGGCGGCTGGCAATGCTGGCGGCATCATGGTGTATAACTCGCCGGAGGGCAGCCCCCTTCTGGAGCGCAGCCGGGCGCTGGGGTTCAAGGAAATCTTCAGCCAGCATGAAATGGTGCTGGCGCTCTAGGCAGTGCATCGCACTCAGGTGCTTGATCTGAACAAAAATGGCAGTTAGGGTACATATACATCAATGAGATAAAGCGAGCATTCCCTCGCTTCCTCTTGACTTTTCGCCCTAAAATCCGATATATCGTAATGATAAGATATATCTTTTGAGAAGCAAGCGTAATGAAATGAAGAAAGGATGTGAGAACCTGATACTTGTAGAGATGCAGCCTGGGCTGGCCGAGTTTGCCAGCCAGAGCACTGCAACCTCTCACATCTCCATTCGTACAGACGATAGCGTCTCTGAGGCAATGCGCCTGATTCCTCTCTCTCTGATATGAACTTTTCAGCGAAAGAAAGCATGAGCATGACAGATACAACTGCACTGGAAGCCCACGATGTCTACAAAAGCCTGCCGCTAGGCGGCGAGCGTATTGATATTTTGAAGGGCATCAGTTTTCAGATTCAAAAAGGCGAGTTTGTGGCGATCATTGGCCCGTCTGGAAGCGGCAAGAGTACGCTGCTGGGCATTATCGCCGGGTTGGATAACCCCACAAGCGGCGAAGTATTTGTGGATGGCGTGAATATTACCCGCATGAGTGAGGCGCAACTGGCCGCCATTCGCAATCAAAAGATCGGCATGGTCTTCCAGACATTTAACCTCGTGCCAACCCTCACGGCGCAGGAAAATGTCGAAGTGCCGCTGTATGTCGGCAAGCATCCTGGCAGCCCTTCTGCCCGCGCCAAAGAACTGCTGGCGCTGGTGGGGATGAGTCACCGGCTGGGCCACCGCCCCAATCAGCTTTCTGGCGGTGAGCAGCAGCGCGTGGCGATTGCCCGCGCCTTATCCGCTAATCCAGCCATCATCATTGCCGACGAGCCAACCGGCAACCTGGATGGCAAGAACGGCGCGAAGCTGCTGGAACTCATTGCGGAACTGCGCGAGCGGACGGGCACCACATTTATCATCGCCACGCACGACCAGCGCGTTGCTTCTGCTGCCGAGCGTATCATCTCCATTTCGGATGGGCAGATCATCAGCGATGAACTGAACACCGAAGGCCGGTTGGCGATGAGCCAGGAGGCCGCGCAATGAAGCTGAAAATGTATTTCAGCTACACCACGCGCTCGCTGATGCGCGGAGGCAGCCGCACGATACTGGCGCTGTTTTGTGTGGCGGTGGGCGTGATGGCGATTGTGGCGCTGCAACTGGTGGGGCTGATGGCAAACGCCGCCCTGACGAGCAATGTGCGCGAGATTAACGGCGGCGATATTGCCGTCTCCCCGAATACGGGCGGATTTACCGACAACGACCTCAACTACTTTGCAACCCTGAAGGCGCAGGGCAAGATTACCAATTTCACGGCCTATAACGACACCAACGCGACGGATTTCACCAAAGATAGCCGCTCGGTGCCGCTTGGTTTGCGCACCGTGAACACCGCGCCGAGCGATGTGACTGGCGCTGTGTTCCCGCTGGTTGGCAGCCCCGCGATTGATCAGCCAGCAGGCGCAGATTTTAAGCAATTGCTGAGCGCGGCGCCAAAGACGCTTGATAATGGGACGCGGGTGGCGGAGAAATGCCCGAACACCCAGGCATATAACGCCGCTGTCACCCACACGGTCTACGATGAACTGGGCGGCAGCGTGGGCGATATTGCGCGCATCACCACGACGAACCATCAGGTCGTTTGCATCGTGGTGGCCGGGGTGCTGGCGAATCAGGGCGCGTATGCTGGCGGCAACCCGCTGATGATTATCCCGCTGGCGGCGCTGCCAGTTGACCCCACACAGCCCGCGACCTATAACGTCGTCAATATCACCACGACGACTCCGGCGCAGGCGGCGGCGGTCAAAAAAGAGATTGTCGCGCAGTTCCCCGGTGCCACTGCCACTACTGCCGATGAAGCCTTGCAGCAGGCGCAAGATCAGGTAGATACGGTGCGCAAGTTCTTGCAGATTGTGGGCTTGCTGGCGCTCTTAATCGGCGGTGTGGGCATCATCAACACGATGCAGGTGATGCTGCGCAGGCGGCGCATTGAAATTGCCATGCTCAAAACCACTGGCTATCGGCGGCGCGACCTCTACACGCTCTTTGGGCTGGAAGCGGGCTTGCTGGGGCTGATTGGCGGCGTGCTGGGCGCGGCGCTGGCCGTTGGGATGAGCTATCTGCTCAAGAGCGTGGTGGAAACCGCGCTGGATTTCCCGCTGCCGTTTGTCTTTGATCTCGCCACGACGCTTTCCGGCGTGGGCATTGGCGTAGCAACGGCGCTGATCTTTGGACTGCTGCCCATTGTGCGGGCTGCGGCCATTCGCCCACAGAACGTCATCCGCGAACTGGATGAGGGGCGCGGAGTGGGCAGCAAAGCCTTGACGGTTGGGCTGCTGGTCTTGCTGACCTTCCTGTTCTTCTTGCTGGCGGCGGCCATCATGAACAGCGTCATCTGGAGCGCTGGCGTCGTCTATGGCAGCCTGATTGTGCTAGGCTTGCT
This sequence comes from Ktedonobacterales bacterium, assembly GCA_036557885.1. Taxonomy (GTDB): domain Bacteria; phylum Chloroflexota; class Ktedonobacteria; order Ktedonobacterales; family DATBGS01; genus DATBGS01. The sequence continues at coordinate 78,065 of DATBGS010000024.1, read as the reverse complement.
CAGCCTGGGCTTTGCGCTGGTGGTACTGGTCGTCAGTAATCTGCCGGTGCCGGAGCGTGTCACACCGAGCTATCTGGCGTTGGTGACGCTGGGTGTGGTCGTGACAGTGGCGATCACCATCATTGCTCCAGGCTTTGGCTCGCTCTTGCTGCTGGCGACGCTGCTAGGGTATGTAGTGGCATTCTTACCGCGCACCTGGAAGGCCAATGTGAAGATGTGCTTCCGCAACATTGGCCGCCAGAAAACACGCACCGTGACGACGCTGCTGGCGCTCTTTGTGGGCGTGTTTGGCATTGGCGTCATTCTGGTGCTGGGCCAGGACATCAGCGCCCGGCTCCAGCAGGGCATCAGCACCACGCTGCCCTATAACATTATTGCTTCGCTGCCAGAAAGCAGCAGCAAAGAGATTTCCGCAAAGCTGCCCCTGAAAGGGCAGGAAGCGCAACTGGTTGGCACGATGGCTCAATTCCAGCCACAGTGCATCTCGGTTTCTGGGCAGGACGCTGGGCAGCCGGTACAGTCGTTCATTAAGCCCGGCGAAGACGAGGATGGTCTAGGGCAAATTGACAGCGTTGAAGGCTACGATCTGAACCAGTTTCCCAATGGCCTACCGCAGACCACCCTGGCAAAACAGGGGCGCGGCACGCCGCCCATTGATCTTTCCAGCGGGCGTTTGCTGACCCCGGCTGACGCGCAAACCAACAATATCGTGGCATCGGCGCGGCTTTCAGGTGCGCCCTTCAACCTGCGTGTAGGCAGCACCATCACCGTCTACAACCCCTTGCTCGCTGGCACTGGCGCGGGCGGTGGGCTTGGCAAAGCGGATTGCGCGGCCCTTCAAAAGAGCATTCAGGATGGCACTGCCAAAGGGGTAACAACGCTCAAGATCGTTGGGTTTTTCCAGACAACAGGACTGTTCAGGGTGCTTTCCGCGGGGCTGCTCAGCAGCCAGCAACTGGCCTCCAGCGTTGGCGGACCAGCAACCTCAACGTTGTTCTTCCTGAAGGTAGACGCTGATCAGGCGGGAACAGCAGTGCGCACCTTGGGAACGGCGGCGCCAGACGCGCTGATCATCAACATTGCCGACTTTGGGGCAATTATCAACGACATCTTGAACAAAGTGATCGTGATGCTGCTTTCGGTGGCGGGGCTGGCGCTGCTGGCTGGTGTCATCATCATTGCGAACGCGGTGGCGCTGGCTATGCTGGAACGCAGGCGCGAGATGGGCATCTTAAAGTCAGTGGGCTTTACCAGTCGCACTGTGCTGGGGCAGGTCTTGCTAGAAAATGGCTTGATTGGCGGATTGGGTGGCCTGCTGGCGATGGTCTGCGTGACGTTTGCGCTGTTTATCCTGAGTAAATTCGTCTTCAGGTTCACGTTTGGAGTGAGCGTGGAGATTACGCTGGCAATGGTCTTTGGCACGATGCTGCTGGCGATGATTACCGCGTCGCTGGTTGCCTGGCGAGCCACGCGCGTGCGCCCGCTGGAAGTGCTGCGCTACGAGTAAGGTGTAGTACAATAGCAGAGCGCCTGGCATGTTTGGCATGCCAGGCGCTCTGCTATTCGCCGAAGGTGGTTGACGCGCTGGGAAGTCATCCCCAGAGAGATTGATTTAACCGAGCGTTTAGTAAAAGGTATTGCCCTCTGAAATCTAAAGCGGTAGGAACAGGAGACAACGTGGCAAAAATCAAAATTGATCTCGACAGGAAAATTGGAAACGTTGACCGAAAGCTCTTTGGCGGCTTTATTGAACACCTGGGTCGCTGCATCTACGGCGGTATTTACGAGGAAGGCTCCCCACTCAGCGACGCGCAGGGCTATCGCGCCGATGTGCTGGAGGCGATACGCGCCCTACGCTTGCCGGTCTTGCGCTGGCCCGGCGGCAATTTTGTCAGCGGCTACCACTGGCAAGATGGCATTGGCCCCCTGGAACAGAGGCCGCGCCGCGTGAACCTGGCCTGGCAAGCAGAGGAATCCAATCGGTTTGGCACCGATGAATTTCTGCGCTATTGCCAGCTTGTTGGGGCCGAACCTTACCTCTGTATCAACATGGGAACGGGAACGCTGGATGAAGCGCAAGCCTGGGTGGAATATTGCAATGGCGCTGGAGACACCTATTGGGCCAATTTGCGCCGCCAGCATGGGCACGCGGCCCCCTATCAGGTGCGGTACTGGGGGCTGGGTAATGAGATGTATGGCGAGTGGCAGATCGGCGCTCTATCCGCAGACGCCTATGTGCAGCGGGCCAGAGAGTTTGCCAAGGTGATGAAATGGACCGATCCCACCATCAAGCTGGTAAGCTGCGGGCAATCGGGCTGGGATGCCTGGGATCGCATCGTGCTGGAGGGGCTGGCCTCGCACATTGACTTCCACAGCATTCACATCTATACGGGCGCTTTCGAGCATTACAGCAACATCTTTGCTGCGCACCAGGCAGAGCGCGCACTGGACATTTGTCGGGCGCTGATTGCGCAGGTGCGCTATGAACAGCATATTGCTCACCCGATCAAGATTGCCTATGATGAGTGGAACGTGTGGTATCGTGAGCAGGCCAGTCAAGGCCGCCTGGAGGAGCAGTACGACCTTTCGGATGCCCTGACGATAGCGACCTACCTGAATATCTTCATTCGTCACTGCGACTCGGTGGGCATGGCGAACCTGGCGCAGATGGTGAATGTGATTGCCCCAATCTTCACCAACCCCGATGGCCTGTTTCTGCAAACGATCTATCATCCTTTCTGGCTGTATGCCACAAAGAGCTTGGAAGTCGCCCTGGACGTGTTTGTTGAGTGTGGCCTGTACGATCTAACGCCAGAGGCCGAGACAGCAGCGGCGTCCTGGTGGACGCATCGCGTGGCTGATCTTGGACCGTTTAAACTGCTCGATGTGACCGCGACCTGCGACGCTGAACAACGAGAGGTTGCGCTAGCGGTAGTCAATCGTGACCAGGATGCAGCGCACACCACGACGGTGCAGTTTGCTCAGGAAGGCTTGGTGGGCGTTGATGTGTACGAGATCAATGGGGCACATCCAACGACACGCAATTCCTTTGAGCAGCCCCAGGCCGTCAGCGTTGGACACCGTTCGCTGGCTGTGCAGGGGCCAGCATTCGACTACACCTTCCCGGCGCATTCGGTTAGCCTGCTGCGCTTCCAGATGGGTGAGCGCTCGCTATGATAGAATGACTACCTGTACCACCGGCTTCCATCCGGTGAATGGCCCGCCAGGGTCGGCGGGGCTACGCTCCATACACCACCACTCAAGGATTTGCTCTATGCTCCATCCCCATCTCTGGCCTGATACTGCAACAGTTGATGACGCGGGACAATTGAATATAGCAGGGGTAAGCGCTGCGGCGCTGGCGCGTCAATATGGCACGCCGCTTTATGTCTTTGACGAGGCGACGCTGCGGGCGCAGTGCCGCGCCTTTCGACAGGCGTTTGAGTCGCGCTGGCCGCAGAGCACCATTGCCTACGCCAGCAAAGCGTACCTCTCGCTGGCGTTGGGCAGGCTGCTGCTGGAGGAAGGGCTGGAACTGGATGTGGTTTCGGTGGGCGAGATGGACATGGCGCTGGCGGCGGGGTATCCCGCCGAGCGGCTGCACCTGCATGGCAACTTCAAGCCGGATGCCGAACTGCAAGCCGCGCTGGAAGCCGGAATTGGGCGTGTGGTCGTAGATAGCCTGGATGAACTGGAGCGGCTGGAGGCGCTGGCAGCAGTGCGCAAACAGCGCGTTGCCATCTGGCTACGGCTCTGCCCGGAGATCGAAGTTGAGACGCACGCCCATATCCAAACCGGCCACGCCGACTCCAAATTTGGGCTGTCAGGCAATCGAGGCGAACCATTGGAAGCGGTGGAGCGTGCTATTCGCTCGTCCTGGCTTGATCTGGTTGGGCTGCATCTGCATCTTGGTTCGCACCTGCGCGACATGGAGCCGCTGCGCCGCGCAGTGACATGGCTGGGCGAGTTTGCTGCTATGCTAAACGTAGCGTATGGGGTCAACATCCGCGAACTGAGTCCAGGCGGCGGCCTGGGCGTCGCGTATACGCCAGAAGATCACCCACCAGATATTGAGGCATATGCTGAAGCAATCACTGACGCGCTGCGAGCGGTAAATGCAGATTTTCATCTGGAGCCACCGCGCCTGATTGTGGAGCCGGGGCGCGCGATTGTGGCCCGCGCAGGCGTGGCGCTCTATAGCATTGGGCCGCGCAAGGTAACGTCCGGCGGAAAAGTGATTCTCGCGGTGGATGGTGGCATGGGCGATAACATTCGCCCGGCGCTGTATGGGGCGAAGTACCACGCGGTGCTGGCCGAGCGCGTGACTGGCCTGGCCCTGGAAAGGGTGCGTGTCGTTGGGCGCTACTGCGAGTCGGGCGATACGCTGATTGATGCAGTAAAGCTGCCTGCTGCCGTTACTGGCAATATCCTGGCTATTCCGGTAAGCGGGGCGTATCACCTGCCGATGGCAAGCAGCTATAATCTGGTGCCGCGCCCGGTGGTGGTCTTTGTGAAGGAAGGGCATGTCCGGCTTGTCCGACGGCGGGAAACGTTAGATGATCTGCTGCGGCTGGAGCGTGAAGAGTGAGTGTATTCGCCTGTAGCCCCGGCCACCGCGCCGGGGAATGCGTGGCATGGTAAGATAGAGGGAGAATGCAAAGGAGCACCACATGGCAACAGCAGAAGAAGTCTCCCCGGATATTTATCGCATCATTTCGCCGCTGCCGTTTCCGCCCATCACCGTCAACCTCTACCTCCTGAAGCATCGCGCTGGCTTTGCGCTGATTGATTTTGGCCTGAATAGCCCGGACGCCTGGGAGGTGCTGGAGCGCGGGCTGGCGGAATTGGGCATTTCCCCTGGCGACCTGACGCATTTGCTCTTAACGCATGTGCATCCCGATCATATGGGCGCGGCAGGCCGATTGAAGGAGGCCAGCGGTTCTCCGGTCTTTGTGCATCGGCTGGAGGAGCCGTTCATTGCCAGCCGGTATCGCGTGGTGGCTTCGCTGCTAGCTGATGTGGAGGAATGGCTGCACCATCATGGGGCGCCAGCGGAGATGGCGGCAAAGCTCTCCAAAGTCTCCTTGCAGATGCTGAATACGGTCCAGCCTACCGACGTGGATGTGCTGCTGGAAGGGGATGAGGTGCTGGATATTGGCGGAATAGAGCTTCAGACGCTCTGGACGCCGGGCCATTCGCCAGGGCATATCTGCTTCTATGATGCGAAGCGGCGCATCCTGATTGCGGGCGATCACCTGCTGCCAGGGACAACGCCCAATATCTCGCAGCACCCGCAATCGTCGCCCAGCCCGCTGGATGATTTTTACGCCGGGCTGCATCGGATTGAGCAGATTGACGCGGCGCTGACCCTCCCTGGTCATGGCAACCCGATGACTGATCACCGGGCACGCATTACTGAGACGCTGGCGCACCACGAGCGCCGCAAAGGGCAAATGCTGGCGCTGTTGACCAACGGCCACCGCAGCGCGTGGGATATTGCGGGAACGATCTTTGCGCGCTACCAGGATAACCCCTTCCAGCAGCGGCTTGCCCTGATGGAAACGCTGGCGCATCTTCAGGCGCTGGCGCACGCGGGCCAGGTGCGCAAGCTGGTCAACGATGATGGCACAGTGCTGTGGGAACAAACGCATTCATAATCTGATTTTCTGCAAGAATGGAGCGCTCAATGTCCACAACAACTTCTCAAACGCTGAAAGAGCAGCTTCTTCAGGCTGCGCAGTTTTTGTTTCAAGCGGGCGTGATGTCCCACAGCGGGCATGGCAACATGAGCGCGCGCCTGCCAGAGGGCGAGCATATGCTGCTGATGGGCACAGGTGGCGCCAGAATGCCAACCGTAGAGCAGATTGTGACCGTCACGTTTGACGGCGAGGTGATCGAGGGGACGCTTGACCCGGCCACCCGCGAGATTGTGGCTATGCACGCGGGCGCGTACCGCGCCCGCAGCGAGGTTGGCTCCGTCATGCACACGCATTCGCCGCAGGTGACGAGCTTTGCGCTGGCGCATAAACCGCTGCCGTGTGTCTATGAAGCGTTCTTGCGCTTTGGCATTGTGGAGGACGTGCCAGTGGCAGATTGGGCGCCGCGTGGCTCGCGCGAATCGGTTACGAATATCATTGACCAGATGACAAAGCATCCCAGCGTTCCGGCGGTGCTGCTGGGCAATCATGGGCTGCTGGCCTTTAGCGCCAACCCGCAGATGACAGCGCAGTTAATCGTCATCATGGAAGAGGCGGCGGAACTGACGCTTGCTGCCGAAGCGCTGGGCGGGCCAAAAGCGTTCCCGGCTGACGCGCTGGAGCGTGAACGGACACATATGCGGCAGTTTGGCTCATCAAGATAAAAACAAGCAGCAGGGGCACATGCCGGGCGAGTGGACGCTAGGTAGCATAGCCCGGAGCGCGCCCGATACGCTCAATGATGGGCAGAAACGTGTCATACGCGGTGGTGAGCGCGGGCGCCCCCCAGTTCTTCTGGGCCAACGAGCGGAGAGGGCACCGGATGCCCTCTGCTACCTGCTCCTCCGTCTCCCATTCAGGCTTATCGCACCAGACGTGCAGCTTTGCCCCCAAAAGGCGCGGATGCTGCGGATCAATAGCGCCCAATCCATGAAAGCGCTGCGGCTCGAAAGCGTTATAGAGCGCGTCTGGCGCCGCCCGCCAGTGTTCGTGCCGATGCAGCACATAATACAGGTAATCGGCGTTGCAATTCATGATCGCGTGATCGCGTGCCACCAACTCCTGTGGTGTGAGGCCCGCGTGAAACCAGTGTTCAACGGTAATATCGCTGGCAACCGTCACTGCCGCGCCGCTGTGCAGCCCATCATTCCAGGCCCGTGTCACCTTGCCGTGAGACTTGACGATCTCGTTTGCCCAATTGACAAACCCCAGATAGCTATCCTTTGCATTGGCGCCGGGGCCATATTTATGCTGCGCGTAGGTCAGTAATTGGGGATAGTTTTCATATACTTCCCAGTTAATATATTCATCTGCCCCGATATGCCAGTAGGGTCCAGGGAAGAGCGGAAGATATTCTTCGAGCAGGTCTTGCAGTAACTGGTAGGATGCCTCCTGGCTCAGATCAATATCTCCTGGTCGGCGTCGCCCCGTCACGCTGACGAGTTGTAAATCTGGGTGCGCTGCCAGAATCGTATCCATATGACCGGGCATTTCAATCTCTGGCACAATCGTGATATGGTAGTGCCGGGCCAGTTCAATCAACGCGCGCATCTGCTCTTTGGTGTAATGGTCAGGCGAGACTATCTCAGGGTGGCGCTCGCTCTCCAGGCGAAACCCATCATTGTCAGAAAGATGGAAATGGAAAAAGTTGTACTTGAGGTAGGCTAGCTCGCGGATATGGTTTTCCAGCCAGCGCGCCGAAAAATATTTGCGCCCCATATCCACCATCAGGCTGCGCTCAGGATAATCCGGCCAATCGCGCGCGACTCCTCCTCGCAGGGTCGTCCCCTGACGCAGCAATTGCAACAGCGTGCGTGTGCCGTTGAAGAGGCCCTGCCCGGTTCGCGCGCGGATGATGCAAGTTGGAGCGATGGAGAGCGTGTAGCCCTCAGCGCCCGGCGTCTCCTCGTCGGGGTCAAGCTGGAGCACGATGTCGCCTGGTTGTGTGTCGCTGGCAGCAAGCACAGGCAGGCGCAGCCCGGTGAGGTGCTCAATATCATCTGCCAGAACATCGCCAACCATCTCCACCTGCTGCGACGATGCGGCAGCGAGGAGAATGCGCGCCTGCGAGCGAAACGTATATGCCTCGCTGCCAGGCGACCACTCTTTCAGGGCTGGGATCGTGTGGGGACGTTCGTCCGCCCGCCCGGCTGCTGACGATGATGATACCTGCTCTGGCGTGTTATTCGTGATGTTGTCCATATTCTGTGCGCGGCGCAGAAACACGCGCCGCATCCTCCGGGCCTGGCGAGTCTTGACCTTGTATCTCAGTCCATTAAGGGCACTTTTTGAGTGCTTCACATATAGAACGCGCCCACGCTTGCGCGTTCCCCAGATAATCCTCTACGCCGCCTGCTGCCACATCCACGACGGTGATGGGCCATTGAATCGGATGGGCATACGCGCCGTAGGATGTGGGCGTGCCAGTAATCTTCCAGGTGCGTTTGCCGGAATCTACGACAGCCCGCTGCCGACGACGCATTTCCTGGGGCGTGACCCCTTCTTCCACAAAGGCAAACAAAATCTTCTTCGCGCCCTGGAGTCCTTCAGGAGAATACAAATGCGGGTGTTGCAGGTGATAACAAAGCACCAGCAGATGATGCACCGCCAGGGTTTTGTCTGGGTATTCAGCTTCCCAGGCCAGCATGTGATGAAAATGATCCTGGCAGGTCAGACCATCTTGCCAGACTGCGCCACATTCCGGGCATCTACTGGTCGTTTCCATGCGTGCAGACTATCACGCCGCGCCAAAATACGCAATCAGGCACTCAATTCCCTCGCTTGCGCCGGTGACTTCGCGAAGCCGCCGCCCCAGCACGCGCATAGTTTGCACCGCGCCATCGGCGTGATTGCGCAGGTGGATAACATCGCGCACAACGGCACGGGCGCGCATCAGAACATGGGCGCTGCACAGGCCAAAGCCCTCAACGTAGTGCATGTTGTAATCTTTGGCAAGCACGCTTGCCTCTGGGCGGGCAAGCACGACAGCCACGTCTTCTATGTCGCAGGGCAGATGCTCAGCAATCTGCTCGTCGGTCAGCACACCAGACTCGTGCGCCTCCTCAAACATGGCTTCAAGCCGCCTGGCAGAATGCCGCTCTTCTGCCTCACCCACTGCCTGACCGAGCAGCGCCGGAAGCCGGGCCAAATCGCCCCGTTTAGTGTAGGTCAAGACAAGTAGGCCGACTGGAGCAGGGGCACGCAGTTGCTCTGCCAGGTGGCTGCCAACCTCCAGGGCAATAAGCGGGAGACGGCTAGCAACCTCTGCCAGACGAGAGAAGCCAGAATCAGTCTGAGGCATGGAAACCAGCGCGGCGCGTTCGATGCCGCGCGAGGCAGTAAATAACGCGGGAATGATTGCGCCATCCAGCGCCAGCGGCTCGGTGGCTCGGCGCAGCGTCCAGCCTTCGCCTGAACCGGAGCGGCGAGTAGAAGCATAGTCAGCCATGAGCGCGTCTTGAGCACGCCAGCATTCCAGAAGCGTATCCAGCGTGAAGACGGCGCAGGCTTCTGATTCCGGCAAACCCAGATAAGCCAGGTTTTCAGCGGTAAGCCGGAAATGCCAGACATCGCCAGTTGGCGCGGCAACCACCGCTTCCCCAGAGCGCACCGGCAGGCCGGACGCAAGCAGCATCACCAGCAGGCGCACCAGCTTGGCGCCGTGTCGCGTCCAGGTGTCCAGAGCGTCTTGCTGTCCATAGAGGGTGAGTTCGCGCCCGTCCAGTTCTGCGCGCACATCGGCCAGCGCGCAAAGTTCGCGGATGGTCACGCCGTCGCGGGGCACTTTGGTCAGCGTGAGATGGACGCTGGGCGCATTGGCGAGAATGGCGGCCATGACGTTGTAATTAAAGCGAGCGATCACGTCGCCTGCGGTGGGAATTGGGCCGGTGCGGGCCATAATCGCGTGTTCCGGGCTATCCAGTATCAGCAACTCTTCAATCTGCGCAATTTCCAGCCCCAGTTCTGCCCCGGCGCCAGCCAGAAACGGCGCGCGCTCCATCCCGCCCACAAAGCCGGGGAGCATGACGTTTGCCCGACGAAACAGGTAGAGGCGCAAATCGCTGGGATTGGCGATTCCTGCCTGCTCCAGCGCCTTCACCTGGGCAGCAGGCAGCAGTTCGGAAAAGGTGCGGCTGCGATGGCGGTAGGATGCGGCAAGACAGGCCACAAGGCAGCGGGCCAGCTTGTGATCGCCAAAAAGCTGCACCAGCACCTCCTGATCAAGCTCCTGGCGGGTGCGGCCCAGCATCGTCTCCAGATAGGCGATGGCTTTCTCAATGCGCGGGGCCAGGCTGCGGTCACGCAGAAAATGCGGGTGAAGCGTGCGCCCGCCAGAACTGGCGCGGCGGGTGGTCTTGCGCAGATCGGTGAGCTTGAGCATGATAATGCCGTTTCTAGCTAGGATGGGCTTGCGCCCGATCCGTCCGTTTCTACGGTGGTTTTGCGCGGCGGGCGGCGCCGACGCGCAGAGTTGCGCTCGGTGGTGCGCCGCGAAATCAACTCATAGAGGTGCGCTTCAGATGGCTTGGGGCGCAGGACACGCCCCAACCGCTGCACGTATTCGCGCATAGAAGAACTACCGCTGGCGACAATAGCGACGTTGGCGTCGGGGACATCCACGCCTTCATTGAGCACGCGGCCTGTCACCAGTTTGGTAATTTCGCCAGAGCGAAAGCCTTCCAGAATAGCCCGGCGCTCGGCTGGCGGTGTGCGGTAGGTGATGGCAGGCAGGAAAAGCTGGCGGCTAATGCGGTCCACCATGCCCACATATTCCGAAAATACGATCACCTTATCCTTCGCGTGCAGGCGCAGCAAGTTCTCGATGCTGGCGAGCTTGGCTTCGGCGTTCATGGCGACCAGACGCGCTTCATGGTGCGCGTGCAGGGCGCGGCGCGCCTCGGCGTCGAATCCGGCGCGTCGAATCAGCGCGGCAAACATGCCAGGGCCATGCCCAAACTGGGCGGCGCGCGTGGCGATGTACCAGCGCCATTCGGCCATCAAGCCCTCGTAGCGCAGTTCCTCCTCTGGCGAAAGGTCCACATAGATGCGGCGCTCTTTGTAGGCGGCGATATGCTTCTGGGCGGAGAGTTCTTCCGGGTGGCGCTGATAAACGACGGGGCCAATCAGATCAACCAGTTCCTGGTGGCGGCCATCGGCACGTTCCAGCGTGGCGCTCAGCCCCAGACGCCAGGGCGACCCAGCCTTGTGAACAATCGCGCGATAGCTTTCGGCGGGGAGGTGATGCACCTCGTCAAAGACGAGCAAGCCAAAGCCCTTGAGGTTGCGGTGCTTCATGGCGGCAGAGTCGTAGGTGATGACGGTGATAGGGCCGGTGGCGCGCTCGCCGCCGCCAATCGCGCCCACCTGCTTTTCTGGAAGCTGAAGGTGCTTGCTGATACCCGCCCGCCATTGGCGCAAGAGTTCGATGGTAGGCACGACTACCAGCGTGCTGACGCCTAGCTGCGCGATGGTGTCGTAAGCGACAATGGTTTTACCCGCGCCTGTAGGCAGCACGACTATCCCGCGCCCACCGGAGCGCAGCCAGGCGGCCACCGCCTCGTGCTGATACGAGCGCGGCGTCAGGTCCAGATGCGGCGCGTTTTCCAGCAGATACGGGGCGCGCTCCTCGGCTGAGGGGAGCAATTCTGCCTGTAGCTCCGGCGTCCCTGCCGGGGAATGCTGGCCCGGCAGGGACGCCGGGGCTACAAGCGAGACGGATTCTTCCTCATCCTCAGCTTCATCAAGCACATCAAAAAGATCGTCGGAAAGCACCTCTTCCTGCTCTTCGGACTCGGTTGCTGGCGGTGCTGATCGCGGGTGTGCAGGCACGCTTTAACTCCTGTCTATAGATGATTTTTGGGGATAGTCACTGGTGCCTGTAGCCCCGGCCACTGTGCCGGGCAATACCCCGCCGACCCTGACGGGGCTACAGGCGCTGATTACGCCGCGTGTCCTGGGGTCAGAACGGCGAGGGCGTTTTCTTCCAGGCGGCGCTCGCTGCGTGACCCAAAGCCATGATGCTTGCTGAGTTTGTGCGCGTGAGCAGCTTCGTAGAGCGCGGCCACGCTGTGGATGTCCAGCGAGTTTGCCAGGCGCAGCGCCGTCTTGGGGCCAACACGTGGTACAGTCATCAGGCTGCGCACGTCCTCTGGCAGCGAGGCTTCGCAGAGATCATCATAAAAGGTCATACGCCCAGTCGTGACCAGTTCGGTGATCTTGCGCTGCAAGCGCTTGCCCAGCCCCGGCCATTCCAAAGGCTGGCCCCTGGCAATGATTTCGGCAACAGGTATCTGAAGCACCATCAGCACCCGCGCGGCGTTTTTGTAGGCGGTAATGCGATAGGGATTGCCCTGCTGCATCTCCAAAATGGTTGCGATATTAAACAGCACTGCGGCTATATCTGCATTAGCGATGGCTGCGGGTGTGATTGGGGTCGGAGATGAGCCATCTTCAGGGACAAACATCACCGATTGCGTAAATTGAAACATGGGAAAAACCTCCACTTCATCGGGCTGCTGCCCGCCTGTGTGGTTGAGAGGAAAGGCGATCAAATACTAGAACCTATGTACTATTTTACCACATAACGGGCACTCCATCAAGAGCCTGGCGCCGCTCTGGGACTGGTTTGCTGGCCCTCAACCCACTACTAAGAAATTCTTTTTACCCATTGCTAAAGTGGAAATAATGTTCTAAAAACGCCTTGCTTGAGCGTGCTATACTAAAGCCAGGAATAGCTTGTTGTTTTTGTGGGCAATCTTCTCTTGGAGATGCTCAGGAGTGTTGCCAGGAGCAGGGCAACAAAGCTCAACTGCTCTGGAAAAGAAAGGATGGAATCATTTGACAAACACGCGCTTCTCGAATCAACTCCAACTCAGGCGGGCAGCAGCGTAGCAGAACGGCACGCCCTCTCGTCGCTCACTTTCCCCAATGATCTGCCGCTGATCACCCAGCCCGCTCACCCCGCTATCTCCTCAATTCATCGCCTGCGCACACGCCAGGTCCGCGACCAAACGCATTTGTTGTATGTTGAAGGCATCCGCGCTGTGGTGCAGGCTATCAAGCATCGCGTGCCTGTAGAGGCGCTGGTCGTCTGCCCAAAATTGCTGACACACGCGACGGCCCAAAAAGTAGTGCGCCAGCAGCGCCGCATCAGCACGCCCATTCTGGAAGTGACGCCGGAGGTGATGCGGCTGCTTGACCAAATCGCGGATTCGCAGGGTATTGGCGCGGTGGTGCATCAGCAGTGGGAGCCGCTGGCCGGGGTGCGGCCAAAGGATGAATTATGCTGGATTGCTCTTGAGACGGTGCATTCGCCTGGCAACCTGGGCACTATCTTGCGCACGTCCGATGCAGTGGGCGGCGCTGGGCTGCTCTTGCTCGGCGAAAACGTTGACCCCTACGAGCCGTCGTGTGTGCGGGCGACAATGGGGTCGCTGTTTGCCCAGCGCTTTGTGCGTACCAGCGTTGCAGAGTTTGTGCGCTGGAAGCAGCGCTATCGCGTGCAGTTGGTTGGCACATCGCCAGCAGGCGTGGCAGAGTATCGCGCAGTGCGCTATCGCGCGCCGTTGGTGCTGCTGATGGGCGATGAGCGTAAAGGGCTGCCGCCCGACCTCCAGGCGTTGTGCGACCATCTGGTGCGGATTCCGATGGTGGGCAGCCCAGATTCGCTCAACGTGGCGGTGGCAACAGGCGTGATGCTCTACGAAATCTTTCACCAGCGTCGGAAACAATTATAGCCCGGCACAGCGGTGCCCCTGCTTTGAGGGGTGGCCGGGGCTACGAGCAGAAGCATTGCTTGTAGCCCCGGCCACCGTGCCGGGGTCTTACTGAAGGAGAAAACAAGCTATGGATGCGAAAGCTATCGCTCTGGGAATGGTGGCTGCCCTGGAACAAGGCCAATACACCGCCCCTGATGGCAGCAATGTCAATCTCTCCGCGCTCCTTGCCACGTGCATCAATGGCACCGAGTGCTATGACCCTGATGACCTGTCACGTCTCCGCAAGCAAGTGCTGGCACAGCCGGGCAGCGAGCACGCAACGACGTTCGAGGTTGCGAATGAGACGACGCTCCAGGGATGCGCCCGATTGGTTGCCAGCCAGCAGTATCAACGCATTGGCGTGTTGAACTTTGCTTCTGCTAAGAACCCTGGCGGCGGCTTCTTGGGCGGAGCGCAGGCGCAGGAAGAGAGCCTGGCCCGCAGTTCGGCGCTCTATTTCAGTCTGCGCCAATGCCCGGACTTTTATGCCTTCCATCGCGCCCAGGATACCTGTCTCTATTCTGATCGAATGATTTACAGCCCCGCCTGCCCGGTGTTCCGCGATGATGCGGGCCATTGGTTGGCGCAGCCCTATGTCGTGGATTTCATCACCAGCCCCGCGCCCAATGCCGGGGCTGTGCGGCAAAACGAGCCAGCCAGTCGCCGCCAGTCCATCGTGCCGGTGCTCACCGAACGCGCCAGCAAAATCCTGGCCCTGGCTGCTTCTCAACAGTGCAATGCCCTTGTGTTGGGCGCCTGGGGCTGTGGCGTGTTCAGGAACGATCCCAACACTGTAGCCGCTATTTTCTATGAGTATCTGCGCCCAGAGGGGCAGTACAGCGGCTACTTCCGCCATGTGCTCTTTTCGATCTATGACTCGCCGTCTCAGCAGAAGATGTATGGGGTCTTTGTCCGGCAGTTTGCCGATCTTGTTTGAGGAGCGTGGCGCGTGCGCGAATTAACTGAGCAAGAACGAGCGTTTCTTCAGTCGCATCGCGTGGCGCGGCTGGCAACAGTGGATGAACACGGCCAGGCGTTTGTCGTGCCCTTTTGCTATGCGTTTGATGGGCAGGTGATCTATTCGGCCCTGGATGAGAAGCCGAAACATGTGCCGCCCACAAGCCTGAAGCGGATTCGCAACCTGCTGGCGAATCCGCGTGTGGGGCTGGTGATTGACGATTACTCAGAAGATTGGAGCCGCCTGGCGTATGTGCAGATACGTGGGCAGGCGGCGCTCGTCCAGCCTGGAACAGAGGAGCACGCGGCGGCGATTGGCCTACTGCGAGCCAAATACCCACAGTATCGGGCAATGGCGATTGAGCAGCAGCCAGTAGTACGGATTACGCCAGAGCATATTTCGGCATGGGGAACCTTGTAGGGTGCTCTCTCAGCCCACTTTCTTCTTTCTTCGTAATTAGCGCCTATGCGTGTAGACAGCTACATGTGGTTTGCTCTGGGTTCGTTCTCCTCCTTCTTGCGTACCGGAAAGCAATTACGAAGAAAGAAGAAAGTCCTTGGCTACGCGGTTTTGGTCTTTGCTGTTGCCTCCAGCCCAAGCTCCTTGACGGCCTGCTCGCGCAGCACAAACTTTTGCACCTTGCCGCTGGCCGTCATGGGGTAGGACGTAACGAACTTGAAGTAGCGCGGGATTTTCTGATAGCTGATCTTGCCCTTGCAGAACTCGCGCAGTTCTTCCTCGGTGATGGTTTCGCCCGCTTTGGGCATAACGACGGCCAGCAGTTCCTCGCCAAAGAAGGCGTCGGGTACGCCCAGCACCTGCACGTCGGCCACCTTGGGGTGGCGAATGAGAAACTCCTCGATCTCGGTGGGGAAGAGGTTTTCGCCGCCGCGAATGACCATATCCTTGAGCCGCCCAACGATATTGACGTACCCGTCTTTGCTCATGGTAGCGAGGTCGCCGGTATGCAGCCAGCCCTCTTGGTCAATCGCTTCTGCCGTTTTCTCCGGCATGTTGTAATAGCCCTGCATCACCAGATAGCCCCGGCAGCACAGTTCGCCGCGCTCGCCGCAGGGCACAGCCTCGCCTGCCTGTGGGTTGATGATCTTCACATCGGTGTGGGGCAGCGGCTTGCCAACAGTGGCCGATTTGAGTTCAAACGAGTCGTCGTTAAAGGTCTGGGTGATGGTTGGGCTGGCTTCCGTCTGCCCAAAGACAATGCCCACATTCGCGCCCCAGGCCGCGCTGACCTGCTCCATGAGCGCCACCGGAACGGGCGAGCCGCCGCTAAAGACCTTCTGGAGGTGGCTCAGGTCCACCTCTTTGCTGTGGGGATGTTGCAGCATAGCAATCAGCATGGTGGGCACGCCGCCAAACTGGATGCACTGCTCGTTGGCGATGGTGTCCAGCGCCTTCACCGGATCGAACGCCAGCAGCGGCAGCAACGCCCCGCCAGCATACAGCGCGGAGAGCACGCCCAGCACGCACCCGCCGGTATGGAACATGGGCATGCCGGTGCAGAAGCGGTGGCCGGGGCTGGTGCCCAGACGATGCGCGACCACTGCGGCGTTGTTGAGGATGCTGTAATGCGACAACAGCGCACCCTTGGGGAAGCCAGTCGTGCCAGAGGTGTATTGCAACTGCGCGGGGTCGGATGGCTTCACCTGCGCCTGGCGTGCCTTCAGTTCCTCGTCGCTGATATGCGCGCCCAGCGTCATCAACTCGCGCATGGGCGTGGGCTGCCAGGACGATTCGGCAGGCGGTGGGCCGATCAGGAAGGCATAACGGAGTTTAGGCAGGGCCTCGCTGATGACAGCGCCCGCGCCCACGCCGGGGCTAACGCGCTCGCGGACGGTGGCAACGCAATCGTGGTCGCGCACTTTGGCCTGGAAGAAAAGCGCGGCAATATCGCCCTGGCGCAGCACATACTCCAGTTCCGAGCCGCGATAGGTGGGGTTGGCGGTTGCCAGCACCAGCCCGGCCTTGGCAGCGGCCATCTCCAGCAGAATCCAGTCTGGGAAGTTGACGGCCCAGACCGCGATATGCTCGCCCTTTTGCAGCCCCAGCGCCATCAAGCCTTTGGCAAGCTGGTTGGCGCGGTCCCGATATTCCCGATAGGTCCAGCGGATGTTCAGCAGCGGGCCAAACTCAGGATAGGCCGAGTAGACCAGCGCTTCCTGATCTGGATAGCGCGCGGCGCGATCATCCAGCAGGTCGCCAATGGTGGTGTTGAGCAGTTCAAACCCTTCGGATTGCGCCTCCCAATACGAGGAACCGTCGTTGCGCATGCCCATTGTGAAAAGCTCCCTTCTTTCGTGCTACACTGCTCCTGGTGCTCTTGCAGGCACTCCACGACCCGTAGAGGGTATTGAAACGTATTGAAATGGTTGGGAAGAGTATACGGCTCGGATGGGCCACGCGCAAGAGCCACTTTCTTCTTTCTTCGTAACGTCCCGTGGGGAGAAGATCAGCGCGTCCTTATCGTGGTGGTATCCAGGTTAGCCACCTGGCAATGAATACTGTTTAGCAATCCTGATTGCTGTTTCATGAGGGGATAACTGCGTGTTGTCAAGGGTAAATTTTCTTGCATGTACCGATGCTGGTATCAGGTGATCTCTTTGATAGTATTTCTCTATGTGCTCTGAAGACATGCCTTTCGCATACTTGCTCCTTGAGGGGTTCACAATCCGTGTTCTTAATTCTTCAGGGCGGCACGTCAACTCAACAAAATGAATTTTATTTTGATCATCCTCAATCAGCTTTATTAGGTCGGGAATGAAATGATCAGGAACACTCCCTTCCGGCGCAAAAGTAAAGATAACCCCGCTGACTCCTTCTTCCTTTACCGTTTGAAAAACCATCATCCATATTTTTTCCCTGAGTTCCACAAACGGTTTTGTCCCAAAATCAAAGACTGAATAAGCTAAATCTACTGTCAGGTGGTTATGAAACAGCTTGTAACCTGTTATCTTGGCAAGTTCTTGTGCCACCGTAAGTTTACCAACGCCCGGAGGACCATAAATAAAAACCAGATTCATCTTCTTAGCTCTCCAAATACGAAGAAAGAAGAAAGTCGGGAATGCCCCGCCAGGGTCGGCGGGGCTACAAGCTCGTAGCCCCGCCGACCCTGGCGGGGCTACAGGCTGCTACGTGGGATGTGATTAGACCGCTTCGGCCTGGGCAGCGTAGGCGGCAAACTGGCTGTTGTACAGGTCGGCGTAGAAGCCGTTGGCGGCCAGCAACTCCTGATGCGTGCCCTTTTCCACGATGGCGCCGTGATCCATCACCAGAATCAGGTCGGCGTCCCGAATGGTGGAGAGCCGGTGGGCAATCACAAAGTTGGTGCGTCCATTCATCAGTTCGCCCATCGCCTTCTGAATGGCAATCTCCGTGCGCGTATCAACGCTGCTGGTGGCCTCGTCCAGAATCAAGATTTCCGGGTCGGCCAGCACTGCGCGGGCAATGGTCAGCAACTGCTTTTGCCCTTGCGAGATGTTGGTCGCTTCCTGGTTCAGAACGGTGTCGTAGCCCTCTGGCAGCGTGCGGATGAAGTGGTCAGCGTGCGCCGCCTTTGCCGCCTGCACGATCTCCGCTTCCGTCGCGCCTTCGCGCCCATAGGCGATATTGGCGCGAATGGTACCATTAAAGAGCCAGGTATCCTGCAAGACCATGCCGAACATGCGGCGCAGGTTGCCGCGCTTGATCTCGGTGATGTCAATGCCATCCACCAGAATTGCCCCGCTCTTGAGTTCGTAGAAGCGCATGAGCAGGTTGACCAGCGTGGTTTTGCCTGCTCCGGTGGGGCCAACAATGGCGATGGTCTGGCCGGGTTTGACATCAATGTTCATGTCTTCAATCAGCGGCGTGTCGTCGCTGTAGCTGAAGGCGACCTGCGCAAACTTGACGGCGCCATCGGGATGCTCAATGACCTTGGCAGTTTCAGCCTCAGCCACTTCCTCTTCTTCATCCAGCAGTTCAAAGATGCGCTCGGCGGAGGCAATCGTAGACTGGATGACGTTGGCAATGTTGGCAAGCTGGGCAATCGGCATGGTGAACTGGCGGGCATACTGGATGAACGCCTGCACGTCGCCAATGGAAATGCCATTGTTCGTGACCATGATGCCGCCAACTACCGCCACAAAGACATAGCCCAGGTTGCCGATAAACATCATCAGCGGCATGATGATGCCAGACATAAACTGCGCCCGCCAGCCCTGCTCATAGAGCTTGTCGTTCAGATCGTTGAAGGTGGCGATGGATTCCTGCTCTTGCCCAAAGGCTTTGACGATGCGGTGGCCGGTGTACATCTCCTCCACATGTCCGTTGAGCCGCCCCAGCGCCCGCTGCTGCCCGGCGAAGTAGCGCTGCGAGCGTTTTGCCACACCCACTGTAGCAAAGAGGCTGAGCGGAAGGGTGACGATCACCACCAGCGAGAGCAAAGGGCTGATAGTCAGCATCATCACGATCACGCCCACCACCGTCACCAGCGACGTAATGAACTGCGTCAGGCTTTGCTGCAAGGTCGTGCTGATGTTGTCCATATCGTTGACGGCGCGGCTCATGATCTCGCCATGCGTGCGTCCGTCAAAGTATTTCAGCGGCAGGCGCGTCAGCTTCTCATCCACCTGTTTGCGCATGGTATAGACAGTTTTTTGCGCCACGCTCGCCATGATGTACTGCTGCATATACTGGAACAACGCGCTGACAACATACAGCCCAATCAGGAGCAGCAAGATATTCCTGATGTACGTGAAATCAATGCCAGGCGCGGGCTGATGCCGGAGGAACGCCTGATATTTCGCCAGCAAGCCCTCGAACAGCCTGGTGGTTGCCAGACCCAGAATCTTTGGGCCAATGATGTTAAAGACCGTACCGATGACCGCCGCCACAAAGATAATGAGCAAGCGATATTTGTATGGCAAGAAGTAGCTAATAAACCGCCGGAAGGTGACTTTGAAGTTTTTGGGCTTTTGCACCGGCATGCCAAAGCCACCCATCGGGCCAAAGCCCCTGCCGCCGCCCGGTCCCATGCCTGGCCTGCCCGGACCCCCAGCGCCGCCGGGCTGCGTCCCATTGCGTGCTGCGCTCATGCAATTTCCTCCAAAGAAAGCTGCGAGGAGACGATTTCACGATAGACATCGCTGGTCTTCATCAGTTCCCGATGCGTGCCGATGCCAGCGACGCGCCCCTCATCCAGCACAATAATCTGGTCGGCATCCATCACGGTGCTGACGCGCTGCGCCACGATGAGCACGGTGGCCTCTCTGGTTTCGCTTTTCAGCGCGGCCCGC
The DNA here is from genome assembly GCA_036557885.1 of Ktedonobacterales bacterium. GTDB lineage: Bacteria > Chloroflexota > Ktedonobacteria > Ktedonobacterales > DATBGS01 > DATBGS01. Next base: position 58,363 of record DATBGS010000024.1, on the reverse strand, counting down.
AGCCGGGCGTCGGTCTTAAAGTCCAGCGCGCCAAAGGTGTCATCAAAGATGTAGATTTCGGGCTGCCTCACCAGAGCGCGGGCAATCGAGAGGCGCTGCTTCTGGCCGCCAGAGACGTTGGTGCCGCCCTGCGCAATCACCGAGTAGATGCCCTCTTTCATCTCATTCACAAATTCGCTGGCCTGGGCCACATCCAGCGCGTGCTGTATATCATCCTCGGATGCCTCTTGCTTGCCATAGCGAATGTTTCCATCAATCGTGCCGGAGAAGAGGACAGCTTTCTGGGGCACGTAGCCGATCTTAGCGCGCAGGTGCTCCTGCGCCATCTCGCGCACATCCTCTCCATCCACCAGGACCGCGCCGCTGTCAATGTCGTAGAAGCGCGGAATCAGGTTGACCAGCGTGGATTTGCCCGAACCTGTGCCGCCAATAATCGCCGTCACCTGCCCAGGCCGGGCGCTAAACGAGATGTTGGAGATGGCTGGCTCTTCCGCGCCGGGATAGCTGAAGGTGACATCTTGAAACTCGACGTAGCCGCGCTGTTCCTCGGCCCGCCTGACGTTCTCAGCATCCTTGATTTCCGGCTCGATTGCCAGCACTTCGTTGATGCGCGTGGCGGAGGCCGCTGCGCGTGGCAGCATGATGAACAGCATCGAAACCATCAGCACCGAGAAGAGGATTTGTATGGCATATTGCAGGAACGCGAACAGCGCACCTACGTCCATCTGTCCGTTATCAATGCGGATAGCGCCAAACCAGAGAATCGCCACGCTGGACATATTCAGCACCAGCATCATCGTAGGGAAGAGAATGGCAACAATCTGGTTGACCTTAATGGAGATTTGGGTCAGGTCTACGTTGGCCTCGTCAAAGCGCCGCGTTTCGTAGTTGTTGCGGTCAAAGGCGCGAATGACGCGCACGCCTGTCAGCAATTCATCCAGAATCAGGTTGATCTTATCCAGCTTGATCTGAATGACGCGGAAGAGAGGAAGCGCCGCGCGCATGATCAGCAAGATCGCGCCGACCAGGATAGGAATGATCACCACGAAAATCCAGGAGAGCGTGGCATCCTGGTTGATTGCCAGGATGATGCCGCCAATCATGGTCATGGGCGCGCTGATCATCATGTTGAGGATGATGACCAACACCATCTGCACCTGGGTGGTGTCGTTGGTGGTGCGGGTGATAAGCGACGCGGTGCTGACGGTATCAAACTCGTGCAGCGAGAAACTTTGCACCCGCGTAAAGATTTTGGCCCGGACGATGCGCCCAAAGCCGGTGGCGACTCTGGCGGAAAAGTAGATGCCGATAATGGCGCAGATGGTGCCGCCAACCGTCACCAGCAGCATATAGCCGCCCACACGCCAGATGTAGTCAGTGTCTCCCGTCACAATGCCCTTGTTCACAATGTCTGCCATGAGCGTTGGCAGATAGAGGTTTGCCAGGGATTGCAGGAAGACCAGCACCGTCACCGCTACCACTTGCATACGGTAGGGTTTTAGAAAGCGGAATAACCGTATCACCGCTGTCCCTCTCCTTTCGTGAGGCGCACTTGCGTTATATCAAGATATATCGTGTCAGTAAAGATATATCGTATTTTTGCTGAAAAGTCAACAGGAATGGTAGGGAATTTTCTCTGCTGCACGCTTTTATGTTAGCCATTGGTCATCCGTCCAGGCGGCTTTCTCGCGGTAATAGCGCACGACTTTGGTTAAGAGTTCTGCAAGCTGATGGCTTTGTTCCTCGCCCAGATATTCCATGAGTCCATGTAAAGAGCTTGCAAACACATCTGCGGCTTGCACAATGACCAGATCGCCTTTCATGGTGAGGGTAATACCAACCACACGACGGTCTGATGGGTCGCTGGTGCGTTCAATTAATCCGCTCGCTTCCAGGCTTTTGATGGTTTGCGTGACGGTTGGCGGCGTGACGTGCAGCAGCTTGCTAATCTCCGAGACTTTGAGTTGCGAGGCGTCGGGCTTCACGGCTCTTTTGATGCAAAATAGGACGCGGATTTCGCTGGGCGTGCATCCGGCAACCATGCGCTCGTGCCAGGATGCCTGGCGAAACTGAATGAGCGCCCGCATCAGTTTTTGCGTCGTGGGATCGGCGCCCTCAACACTGTGCATACGCTTCCCCTCCCAACTGAAGCATGATAAACGATGACGTAACGGCAGAGTCAAGGGGAGCATGGATCATCTCTGTGCTTCTGTCCCCTGTGCTGAAACGCTCCCTTAAAAATGGATTGGGAGATAATTAAATAAGCAAATTAAATTATAAGGGCTTCTGTATGGCTCAGTCAAGAGGAAAGGCACTGAATTTCCCTCAGCCTGGCGATTAAAATCGCGGCTAGAGGCGTTCCGCCACGAAGCCCGCCTGCGCGGACTGGGACGAATACATCACTTCTTGACCGATGCTCCAGGAAAAGTTACCAGGTATTCATTGGCTTGAGGGATTCCAGCACCAACAATGCCAGATCACCTGAGTTAGCGGGAGGGTCTTCGTCGGTGGTGAGGTGCAGATAGAGGGCGGAGAGAAACTGGCGAGTGTTGTGCAGCAGGCTGACGTTGACCTCAGAAGCGATCATGGGCGGCTCGCCATCAAGGAACTTTTCGATGCTAACCCTATGGCCTTCGTGATTGGTCAGCAGTTCGAGCCAGCCCTTGAAGTAGTCAGTCGAGAGCAGGTCGCGCCGCAAGACGCCAAGCGTTGCGCGTACCATACGCTGGTCTTCGTTGAAGAGGTAGACATGGGCAGCAGGCGGCGCAATTTTGCTGGCGAGCGCATCCAGCACGCGCTCAAGATCGGCAGCCTCCAGGTAGCGGCTGGCGGAGAGCACCCAGAGTAGATCGGCGCCATGCGCGACAGCATGCGCCCAGCCTGGGCCAGGCAGATAGCCGCGCAGGTCGCGCTCGGCGGGATAGTACGCCAACGCCTGCTCCAGAATGTGCCGCACATCACTCTCGTTTAAGAACGAGCGTTTGTTATCTTGATGGACAACTTCGGCCAGCATCAGAGCAGAGAAGGCGCGCAAAAAGACCGTATCGGTGCCTTGCTCGCCAAGGCCCATGCTCAGGTTGGAGAGCAGTTGCAGAGTCATTGCCCGCGTTTCTTGCAGATTATACAGCCCCTTGCTGAGCCAGATAGCCAGGATGGGATAGGCGTATTTGTCACGCAGGTGCGGGTCGCTGGAACCGAGCATGGAGAGTAGTTCGGGTGTGAGTTCGGCAACCGAGCGATTGGCGGGCACAGCGTATTCAGCATCTACGATGGCTTGCCAGTAGGATTTATCCATCACTTTCTTCTTTCTTCGTCGCTTCTATCTCCAGCAGCACCGCGTCGGCCTGCACCATGTCGCCGCGCTGATGGGCAACGCTGGTGACGGTGCCGTCGTAGGGCGCGCGGATGGAATGCTCCATCTTCATGGCCTCCAGCAGCATCAGGACTTCGCCCTTGCGTACAGTCTGGCCTGGCTCGGCCAATACAGCGCGAACCGTGCCGGGCATGGGCGCGCGCAATGAGCCATGTCCTTCGCGGCGCTCGTCCGGTTCTGGCAGCGGCGAAAGCCAGGTCAGCACCGAGGTTGCGCTGTCCACCTGCACCCAGAAGCGATGCTGCGGCGCGGCCACAACGACGGCGCTCTGGATGTGCCCAGCCAGCGAGAAGCGCAGATCAGGAGCGTGATAGTCTACCACTTCGACCTGCTGGCTGGTTTCGCTTCCTGCTATGGTTGTAACGCTCTGAAAGCTGCCATCCCTGCACGGCAAGAGCCGACATTCAAGCTCCTGATTGCCCTCGCCTTTGAAGCGGTAGGTGATGGGGAAGTTGGTATTGTTGCGCCAGTGGCCGTGCGCGCTGGCTCCTACCAGATAGTGCGCGAGCGAGGCGGCGATCAGCGCGGGCGGCGAAACGGCGGCGATGAATGGTTCACCAGAGAGATGCTGCTCAATGAAGCTGGTGCTGAGGCGGCCCGCGACATGTTCTGGATGGAAGAGGACGCGGCGCAGAAAGGCGATATTGTTGCGCACGCCCATCAGGGTTGTCTGGCTGAGGGCGCGGTCCATGCGGCGCAGCGCCTCGGCGCGGTCTGCGCCATGCGCGATGATCTTGGCAATCATGGGGTCGTAATAGATCGAGACGACGCCGCCAGATTGCACGCCCGCGTCCACGCGTACGCCGTCGCCCTCCGGCGCACGCCAGAGCAGGATGTCGCCGGTGGCGGGCAGGAACCCGTTGTCCGGGTCTTCAGCATAGACGCGGCACTCGATGGCGTGGCCGCTGAAGCGCAGTACATCCTGGCTGAGCGGCAGCGGGCGGCCTTCGGCCACCTGAATCTGCCAGCGCACCAGATCAAGGCCGGTGACGTATTCGGTGACGGGATGCTCTACCTGAAGGCGGGTGTTCACTTCGAGGAAGTAGAAGTTGCCCGCCTCGTCCAGAATAAATTCAACTGTACCGGCATTCGTATAGCCGATGGTGCGCCCAACGGTGACGGCGGCCTGGCCCATGCGCTCGCGCAGTTCTGGATTCAGGGCAGTAGAGGGAGTTTCTTCGATGATCTTCTGGTGGCGGCGCTGGATGGTGCATTCGCGCTCGCCCAGGTGGATGATGCTGCCGTGCTGGTCGCCAATTATCTGAAATTCGATATGGCGGGCGGGCGCAATGACGCGCTCCAGCAGCAGCGAATCATCGCCAAAGGCGCTGAGCGATTCGCGCCGGGCAGCAGCCAGCGCGTCTGGGAGCGCTCCTGGCTCAGTCACAACGCGCATGCCCTTGCCCCCGCCGCCTGCCGCCGCCTTGACCATGATGGGATAACCGATCTTGCCCGCCGCTTCAATGAGCGTTGTGTCGCTCTGGTCTTCGCTCTGGTAGCCTGAAACGACGGGCACGCCTGCTGCCTGCATCAGCAGCTTGGCCTCGCGCTTGTTGCCCATCGCTTTGATGGCTTTGGGCGTGGGGCCAATAAAGATAAACCCGGTGTCCTCGCAAGCTGTGGCAAGATCGGCGTTTTCCGCCAGAAAACCATAGCCAGGGTGGATGGCATCAGCCCTGCTGCGTCGCGCCGCTTCAACAATTGCCGGAATGTTGAGATAGGAAGCGGTGGCCGGATTGTCGCCAATGTGGATGGCTTCATCGGCCTCCTGCACATGCCGCGCCCCCTGGTCAATCGTGGAATAGACGGCAACGGTGGCAATGCCCATGCTGTGGCAGGTGCGCGTGATGCGGCAGGCGATTTCGCCGCGATTGGCGACGAGAACTTTACGGATGATGGTCATGATTCAGGCACCCAACGTGCCGGGCGCTTCTGCAAGAAGGCCAGCATCCCTTCCTGGCCCTCTTCGCTGCGGCGCAGGCGATTCAGGAGTTCAACGCGATAGGTCAGAGATTCTTGGTTTTCCATCACCTCAAAGAGCAGCTTTTTGCATTCGGCCAGCGCGTTTGGCGAACATTGCAGCACCTCATGCGTGATGGCAGCCACGCGCTCGTCTAGTTCGGCCTCTTCGCAGACTTCGTGGACCAGGCCAACGGCTTGCGCTGCTTTTCCATCAAACGTGGTGCCGGTGAGCATCCAGCGGCGGGTCTGAGTAAGGCCAAGGCGCTCTATGACAAATGGCGAGATCAGCGAGGGCACGATCCCCAGGCGCACTTCTGGCAGGGCAAAGCGGGCAGACGCGCTGGCAATGGCAATATCCGAGACGCAGACTAGCCCGATGCCGCCGCCCATCACCGCGCCATGCACGCGCTCGATGACGACCTGCGGGGCGCGATTGACGGCGCGCAGCATCGTATCCAGCCGGGAGATAGCTTCTTTTTCCTCTTCTGCTGAACGCGGCGTGCTCAGGTCGCGGATGTCGCCGCCCGCGCAGAAGGTTTTGCCAGCGGCGCGAATGACGACGACGCGAATGCTGCGATTGTTGCGGATGCTCTGAAAGAAGTGCAGCATATCCGCCACCATTTGATGGCTCATGGCGTTGCGGGCGTCGGGCCGGTTGAGCGTGACCGTTGCCACCGACCCGGCGCAGGCAATCGCCAGCGTTTCGTATTCCATCAATCAAGCTCCATATAGAGTAATGCGCCCGCCATTGATTTGCCCAGGGCGTCAAGGCGTAGCGAGCGCGTGCCGCCGCCGTCCAGCGCCTCGTGCAGCACAAAGTTAAACGCCTCGATATTGTCCAGGTCGAAGCGTTCAACCTTGCCCTTGACCAGCGGCCCCAGGTGCGCTTTGACGCGCTCTGGCGTCAGCTTTGCTTTGAGTTCGCGGTAGGCTTCTGGCGAGCGAGCAATCACGCTGACGTTGCAGATGTTGCCCTTGTCGCCAGAGCGCCCGTAGGCAAGATCGTAGAGGCGGCGCACCGGGCGATGCTGTTGGCTCATCATTCCACCTCGCAAAGTTCTACATGATGCTGCACTGTATCACGGCTGATGAGCGCGGGCCAGAGGCCCAGCAGCGGGCGCGGCTCTGCGCCAACGGTTAGCCCGGAAACCGACATGCCAGCGGGTCCACTCAGCCCCAGCGCCATCATGCGTCGAACGGCTTGCTTGAGCGTGTTGGGGTCTTTGGCGATGGCGCTGACGCGCACCGCCAGCTCCAGCGGGTCATCGGGAAGCTGGCCGATGGCTCCGTAGAGGCTGTTCACGCCGAGATAATCAATCTCGCAGCGCTCCAGCGGCAGGCCCTTCCAGGCCGCCTGCACCATGCCGGCCAGTTGCTCGGCTTTGCGGCGCGCTTTGGGCCAGCCAATCGTGAAGATCAGTTCGCGGCTGTAGCCCTCAAAGCGGCCCACGTTGACCTTGAGCGAGTCGGTTTTGGGTTTGCCGGTGACGCCCGTCACGCGCACGCGGTCCGGACCATCAGGTGTAAGTTTGAGCGTGGTGAAGTTGGCGATCACATCGGGGGTGATGTAGCTGCGTGGGTCGTGAATCTCGTAGAGCAGTTGCTCTTTGGCGGTTTCAACTGAGACGCGCCCCGGCGTGTTGGGCACTTTGGTGAGGACGAACGTGCCGTCCTCTTCCACTTCTGCGATGGGATAGCCCAGATGCGCCAGCGCCTCCGGCTCCATTTCATCCACCAGCGCCAGGCTGTTGCCGCCCACGACCTGCCCGGTGCATTCCAGCAGGTGCCCGGCCACGATGCCGGAGGCCAGCCGGCTCCAGTCGTCCGCGTGCCAGCCGTAGCGATGAATCATCGGCGCAAGGTAGAGGCAGGGGTCAGCCACGCGCCCGGTGATCACAATATCCGCACCTGCTCGCAGCGCCTCCACAATAGGGAACGCGCCCAGGTAGGCGCTGGCCGTGACGATGGGCGGGCCATCCAGCGAGAGCGGTTCGCCCGTTTCGATATTCGCCAGCGTTTCGCCCTGCGCGATGAGTTCGGACAATCGGGGCAGCAGATCATCGCCTGTGACAGTGGCGATCTTCAGGCCATGTAAGCCTAGCTGTTTGGCTTTGGCGTGTACTACGTCTGCCGCGCCGGTGGGGTTGAGGCCGCCGCCGCTGGTGATCAGCGGGATGTGCTTCGCATACGCGGCTGGCAGGATTTTTTCGGCAATGATGGGGATGTCCCAGGTGAAGCCGCGCGCCGGGTCTTTCAGCCGGTCTTTTTGCAGGATTGCCAGCGTGAGTTCGGCCAGCGCCTCAAAGCAGACCACATCCACATGGCCGCCCTTGATCATGGGCAGGGCTTTCAGGACATCATCGCCATAAAAGCCTTGCGCCGAGCCAATGCGCAGCATAGCGCGCCCTCCTTTCGTAGCCTGGCGATTAAAATCGCGGCTGTAGGCGTTCCGCCACAAAATCCGCCTGCGCGGACTCCCAGCCCCACTTGCGCCAGTGCTCGTCTTAACCCGCGCAGGCGGGTTTTGCCGTGCCCCTTTGCCTTGGGGTGGCCGCGCCAGCGGCCCATAGGCGCGGTTTCAACCGCCAGCCGAATGACTACGCTTTCTTGGGGATCATGTTCTCAAGTTTGGCGATGATGCCGATCATGATTTCATCGGCGCCGCCACCAATGGACATGAGACGGCTATCACGGAAGGTGCGCGAGATGGGCGTCTCTTCCATGTAGCCCATGCCGCCGTAAAATTGCAGACAGGTATCCGCGACTTCACGCGAGAGGCGGCCAGCTTTCAGTTTGCCCATTGAGGCTTCGCGGGTCACATCCTGGCCGGAAACCATCATACGCACCGCGTGGTAGTTTAACTGGCGCAGCGCCTCGATCTCGGTGAGCAGTTCCACCAGGCGGAAGTGAATCCACTGGTTCTCAATGAGCGGGCGGCCAAAGGTTTTGCGCTGCTGGGTATAGGCGATGGTGTCGCGCACCACGCGCTCAGTGGAGCTGTGCGCCATGATGTTTGCAATCAGGCGCTCTTTCTGGAATTGCTGCATCTGGAGAATGAAGCCCATGCCCTCTGGCCCGATGCGGTTACATTGGGGCACGCGCACGTTGTCAAAGACGAGTTCGGCGGTATCGCTGGAGAAATTGCCCAGCTTCTTGAGCTTGCGCCCCACGCTGAAGCCGGGCGTGCTGGTGGGCACGATAATCAGCGACATGCCGCGATAGCCGGGGTCGTTGCTGGTGCGTGTCAGCAGGCAGATAAAGTCGGCCTGGGTGCCGTTGGTAATAAAGAGCTTGGTGCCGTTGATGATGTAGTCGTCGCCGTCTTTTTCGGCGCGGGTGCGAATGGAGGCCACGTCTGAGCCTGCATCTGGCTCACTGACGCCAATGGCGCCGACAATCTCGCCGCGAATGGCCGGTTCCAGAAAGCGCTTTTTGAGTTCGTGCGAGCCATGCTGCGCCAGCGCGGGCGTGCACATGTCGGTATGCACCACGATGCCCATCGGCACGCCGCCGCAGGGGATGCGCGCCAGTTCCTCGGCCCAGACGGTGGTGTACCAGTAATCCAGGTTGGAGCCGCCATACTCTTCAGGATAGGTCAGGCCCAGGAAGCCCAGGTCGCCCATCTTCTTAAACAGATCATGGGCCGGAAAGATGCCTGCCTCCTCCCACTCTTCGACGTGCGGGTTGATTTCCCGCTCGATAAAGGTGCGAACCGACTGACGGAACATTTCGTGTTCTTCGGTGAAGTACATGGGGCTGTAGTACATGCGGGAACCCTCCTGTTGTGTGCTGGCATTCACCCCCAAAGGGGCACCGGCTAGAAGCCGGTGGTACAAGGACCATAGAATCACATCCGAAAGACACCATACCTGGGCGCGTCCTCAGAAACAAAATCGCGGTTGTAGCACATCGAAAGGCCGATGGAGAGCGCCATGCGCGTTTCGCGGGGGTCAATCAGACCGTCGTCCCAGATGCGCGCGGTGGCGTAGTAGGGAGAGGCTTCTTCCTCGAACCTTGCCATGACCATCTTGCGCTGCATCTCAAGCTGCTCGCGGTTAGGTTCAATGCCTCTGGCGCGGGCGGCTTCTTCCTGCACAATTGTCAACACGCCAGCAGCCTGCTCCGCGCCCATCACAGAGATGCGGCTGTTGGGCCAGGTAAAGAGCAGGCGCGGGTCATAGGCGCGGCCACACATGCCGTAGTTGCCCGCACCAAATGAGCCACCAATAATCACTGTGAACTGTGGGACAGTGGACGTGGCAACAGCATTGACCATCTTGGAGCCATGCTTGACGATGCCATCTTGCTCATATCTGGTGCCGACAATATAGCCAGTGGTGTTTTGCAGATAGATCAGCGGCGTGCGTGTCTGGTTGCAAAGCTGAATAAACGTGGCGGCTTTGTTGGCAGATTCGGAGAAGAGGATGCCGTTGTTGGCGATAATGCCCACCGGAAAGCCGTTGATGTGGGCGTGCCCGACGACCAGGGTTGGGCCGTAGTCGCGCTTGTACTCGGTGAAGCGCGAACCATCCACCAGCCGGGCAATCACTTCGCGCACGTTATAAGGCTTGCGCGTATCTGTGGGCACAATGCCCAGGAGTTCGTCTGGGTCGTAGAGCGGGTCTTCGGGCGGCTCCAGCCTGGCGTTGATCGCTTTCTTCCAGTTGAGCCGCGAAACGATCTCGCGGCCCAGGCGAATGGCGTCGGCGTCGTCTTCAGCCAGATAGTCACCCAGACCAGAGACGCGCGTGTGCATCTCCGCGCCGCCCAGCTCTTCATCGTTGGCCTCTTCGCCGGTTGCCATCTTCACCAGCGGCGGCCCGCCCAGAAAGACCTTGGACTTCTTGCGAATCATCACGGTGTAATCGGAAAGGCCAGGCACATACGCGCCGCCAGCAGTGGAGTTGCCAAAGACCAGCGAGATTTGCGGTAGGCCCATCGCGGACATTTTCGCCAGGTTCGCAAACGTGCGCCCGCCCACTTCAGCAAACATTTCCGCCTGATAGATCAGGTTGGCGCCGCCCGACTCGACGAGATGGATGCTGGGCAGGCGATTTTCCATCGCAATGGCTTGCGCCCGCAGCCCTTTTTTGACCGTCATAGGGTAGCTGGTGCCACCCTTGACGGTTGGGTCGTTGCCGCCGATCATGCACTCGACGCCGCTAACCATGCCAATGCCCGTCACCTGCGAGCCAGCGGGCGATTCGTCGTTGTACATGCCCCATGCCGCCAGCGGGCTGAGTTCCAGAAACGGTGTGCCGGGGTCCAGCAGCAGTTCTAGCCGCTCGCGCACCAGCAGCTTGCCGCGCTCGCGGTGCCGCTTGACGTATTTCTCTCCGCCGCCCTCGCGCACCTTTGCCAGCCGCTCGCGCAGTTCGTCCACCAGCCGCTGCCAGGCGTCGTGGTTTTCCTGATATTCGGCGCTGTGCGTATCAATCTGCGAACGGATGACGCTCACTGCTTACTCCTCAAAGCCACTGTAGGGCGGCGCGGGGGTATGGTCTAGTATCTCGTAGTTTGAGCGCCAGAGCGACCCGGCGCCATCCACGCGCAGCGTGGCGCCCGTGATATAGCTGGCGCCGGGCGAAAGCAAAAACGTCACGGCGGAGGCTACTTCGCTCTCGCTGCCCAGGCGTCGTGCCGGAATGTAGCTTTCCAGGTTGGTGAGGATGGACGGGTCGTAGTTGGCGAGGCCGCTGGATTTGATGACGCCAGGGGCCACGCTGTTGATGCGGATATGATACGGCGCCCATTCGAGGGCGAGCGTTTTCGTCAGATTTTCCACGCCCGCCCGCGCAGCCGCGCTGTGGGCCATGCCGGGGAAGCCATCCCAATTATCCATGAGGATATTGACGATGGCACCACCATGTTGTTGCATCGAAGCGAGCATGACGGCCTTGGTGATCTGAAAAACGCCCGTCAGGTTGGTTTCAAGGACGGCGTGCCACCCGCTGGGACGAATGGCCTCCGCCGGGCTGATGTACTGGCCGCCGCCGTTGTTCACCAGCCCATCAATCCGGCCATACTGCTCCATCACCGTTGTGATTAAGGCTTCGATCTGTTCCAGGTTGCGAATGTCGCAGGCCATCGCCAGCGCCTTGCCCCCGGCGGCCAGAATCTCGTCGCGGGTTGGCTCCAGTTTGGCGAACTTGCGCGAACAGAGCACGACGGCTGCGCCCAGGCTTGCCAGTTCATGCGCGATGCAGCGGCCAATGCCGGTGCCGCCTCCAGTGACAATCATTACCTGCCCGTCAAACAGACCTTCCCGAAAGATGGAGCGATAGGTCATGGTTTAGCTTCCCGATTGGACACTGACCAGTTCAATATCGAAAATCAGGGTTGAGTTAGCCGGAATGGGGCCTTGCGCTTGATCCCCATAGCCCAAAGCAGGAGGGATAATCAGGCGGCGCTTGCCGCCAACTTTCATCCCAACGATACCCTCCTCAAAGCCTTTGATCGTGCCGCCTGATCCCAGCGTGACGGGGAGTGGTTGCAGGGGTGAGTGGTCATAGGAGCTATCAAATTCAACATCGTTGGCCTGGAGCCAGCCAGTATAGTAGACCTGCACCATATCTCCATTTTTGGCAATGGGAATCGGTGTGGCTGTTGGCGCGGGCGTGGTGGTTGTGCCGGGTGTGACGGTTGTGGTCGTGGTTGCGCCTGGTGTGACGGTTGTGGCTGGGGTAGAGGTTCCTTCCTGGGGAACAGAAATATCAATATACTGGAGGCCATCGGGCAGCGTCACAGGCGTGCCAGTAACGGGTGGGGGCACTTGTGGCGCGGTGGGAATCGCGCTGACCGTCGCTTTCGGGTTGTTGGCTGTAGATGAAGCTGGTGGTCTGGTGATGAAATAGATAAAGCCACCAATTAACCCAACGATCACCAAAACAGCCACAACCGTCCCAAAGTTTCGCTGTTGCTGCTTGCGCCGCGCCCGTGCCATGCGCTCTAGCTGCTGCTGAGTCGGCTGCCGTTCTTTCGGCGGGATGCTGGCGGGGACCGTTTTGGGTTTGGTTGTGGCGGCTTCAGATGAGCCGGTTGTTTTATTAACTGCTGCTCCAGGTCTGGCTTTGGGTTTAGGATTGCCCCTGGATGATTTCTTAGATGGCATGAAGAACAAACTCCTCTAGGCAGTCTCTTGTGTGCCTAAGTATACACGCCTCCCATTGTTCCGGCAACTTTCAGACGTTTGGTGCTGGCAGCTTGTAGCACCAGCGCTTGCAGGTGTCGCGGGTTCATCATCAGTAAAGACTGGTCAATTTCCGCAGAACCGGCTATACTACTCATCAAGATCAAGGTATCTTGATTTACCCCATCTTCTTACTCATGTTAGGAGAAGTTTGCAATCATGCCATCTCTTCCTCAGCATGCGTTTTCTCTGTCCCCACACGTTCCGGCGCGTTCTGAGCGGTTTGTCTCCACGTTTTCGATTGTCGCCTGCGACCCGGCTACTGGTGATCTTGGTGTTGCGGTGGAGTCGAAGTTTCTGGCGGTGGGCGCGGTGGTGCCCTGGGCCAGGGCCGGGGTTGGCGCCATTGCCACGCAATCCTGGGCCAATACCACCTATGGCCCCGATGGGTTAGACCTGCTGGCGCAGGGCAAATCGCCGGATGAGGTCATGGCTGCGCTGACTGGCGCGGATGAGCATCGCGCTCTGCGCCAGGCGGGTATTGTGGATGCCAAAGGCCGCGCCGCGACCTACACCGGCAGCGAGTGTTTTGCCTGGTGCGGGGGCATCACCGGCCCCAACTATACCTGCCAGGGCAATATTCTGGTGAGCGAGGCAACAGTGCAGGCGATGGCGCGCGCGTTTGAGGCGACGACGGGTGGGCTGTGGGACCGGCTGGTGGCGGCGCTGGCGGCGGGGCAGGCGGCTGGTGGCGATAGCCGGGGCCAGCAATCTGCGGCGCTGCTGGTGGTGCGCGAAAAGGGCGGCTATGCCGGTTTTAATGATCGCTTTATTGATCTGCGTGTGGACGAGCACCCCAGGCCGATAGAGGAACTGGCGCGCATTCTGGAAATGCACAAGCTCTATCTTTTCAAGACAGACCCCAACGACATCCTGCCGATTGATGAAGCCATTGCCAGCGAGTTGCAAAAGCTGCTGACAAAAAGCGGAGATTATACGGGCGCCATCACCGGGGTCTATGACGAAACTACCCGCGCGGCGCTCAACACCTACAGCATGCGCGAAAACGTGGAGGACCGCTGGGTGGAGGGACCAAAGATTGATCGGGTGGTGCTGAACTTTATTCGCCAGCAGGTGGGCCAGGCATGATGCGCTGGCTTGCTCTTTTGTTCTAATTCTGGCTGGTTGTGAGTAACCGTTACGAGAGAGCGTAGTATTCTTTAAGAGCATCCCCCAGTTTTTCTCGCTGCAAGGGGTCTTGCGTCATCTTGGATAATAGTGGGGATTCCAAAGCATGGATGTTTCGCGCTCACAAAGAAAGGAGGCAGCTAGTAAGTCAAGGGTACGCGACTGTTGGTGTGAAGAATACCCTTGCCAAACATTCCTTGCATCCTCAGCAAACTCTGTTGCCATGCAACACTCCCCATGCTCGCCAGTACGCGAGCCAAGCACTACATTTTGGAGGGATACAGGACATGCGGAAAAAAAAGATTCTCACCTCGCAATTTTTTGTTTTCCTTGGGCTGGTCGCTCTTGTTCTCGTGGGATGTGGTAAGGCGAATACTGGTGGCCCCACGCTTGCCAAAGACCAGGTGTTGATTTATCCCAACATTGGGACGCAAGACCCGCACAACATTGACCCCGCGTTGATCCAGGATGTAAACTCCGCCTACGCGCTTGATCTCATTGATGCTGGCCTGGTGACGCTCGATCCCAAGACGCTCAAGGTTGTGCCAGACCTGGCTCAGAACTGGGAAGTCTCCTCTGATGGTCTGACGTACACCTTTCACCTCCGCCCCAACCTCAAATTCTCCAACGGCGACCCGCTGACTGCTCAGGATTTTGCCTACAGCATTGACCGCGCGTTTGATCCTAAGCAAAGCGGCAAGTCATACACGCCAACCTACTACCTGTTCCTCATCAAGGGCGGCAATGAGCGTGCTGCTGGCACCATCCCAACAATGATTGGTGCTGACGAGGGCCTGGTAGTTGTTGATGACAACACGCTCAAGATCAACATTACGCAGCCTGCCCTCTGGTTCCTGGCGGCGCTGACCTATCCGGTGAGCTTCCCGGTTGACAAGAAGGTGGTAGATCAGTTTGGCGATAACTGGTGGGATGGACACTTTGTGGGCACCGGCCCCTTCATCCTCCAGGATTGGCAGCACAAGGTGAAACTCACCTTTGTGCAGAACCCCAACTGGTACGGCAAAAAGCCCACTTTGACCGAAGTGGACATGCCGATGGTGGCTGATCAAAACACGGCGTGGAACAGCTTCCAGGCCAAAGAAGCGGATGTTGACAATTTGCCGCCCTCTGCTGATTACACGATTGCTAAGAATCTTGGCCCCAGCGAGTTTTTCGAGGGTCCGGCTTTGTCCATTGGCTACGTGGCCCCCAACAGCAAAGTGGCCCCCTTCGATAATGTAGCGGTGCGCCAGGCATTCGCGGAAGCCACCGACCGCAACAGCATCGCCAACCAGATTCTCCAGCAAACAGTGCTCCCTTCAGATCACATCGTGCCGGATGGCGACCCATCATTCAATTCGAAATTCACGGGTCTGCCCTTTAACCCCCAGGATGCGAAAGCCAAGCTGACATCGGTCTATCCTGACGTCAGCACGATGCCAGCCGTGACCCTGGAGTATCCGAAGACGACGGATAACGATAAGGTTGCCACGAAGTTGCAGCAGGACTACCAGACCTATCTGGGTGTCCATATCAACCTGAATGCGGTGGACTTCGGACAGCTCATCAGCGACATCACCAGCAAAAACGCTGCTGGGATTTTCCCGATTCAGTTCTACCTGCTTGGCTGGATCGCTGACTACCCCGACGCGCAGGACTGGATTGATCTGGTCACGACGACCAATGCCAACAACACGATGAACTTCAGCAACTCGCAGGTAGATAGCCTGGCTGCTGAGGCTGATGCGTCGCTGGATGCGAAGAAGCGCCTCGCGGACTACAACCAGGCTGAGGAACTGGCTGTTCAGAATGTTGCCTGGATTCCTTTCTCCCAGGGCAAGAACATCTACGTTTTCCAGAAGTGGGTGAGTGGCTTTGTGCAGGATGCCCAGGGGTTGACCCCTGACATTTCCTGGCCGGATGTTCAGATTTTGCAGCATTGATGTAGGAGCCAGGCGAGCTTCTGCCCGCCTGGCAACGATCAGTATTGCGCCGATGGATGCTGGAGGGGAGCACCTCTCCAGCGTTCCTATCCTCTCTTACGTGTTGGTTATTCGGGTCGCATTCTGAGCGTTTCCCTTGTCTTTCTGGAGGAAGGAAGGGTTCTACCATGCTCCAGTTTTTCATCAAACGCATTATTGGCCTGATCTTTGTGCTTTTGGGGGTCACATTTATCACCTTCATCATGGGGTATTTTGCTCCGGGTGATCCCATCACTACTTTGCTTGGCCTGCACAACACTCCTGAGCAGCATGCCAAACTTGCCCATACCTTCGGGCTTGACCTGCCCTGGTATCAGCAATACTGGAACTTCATTACCCACGCGCTGCGTGGTGACTTTGGCCTTTCCTACGAGTCGCTGGGTCGGCGTGTCACCGATGTGATTGCGCCATCGCTGCTTGTTTCGGTGCAGCTTGGGTTAATGGCATTTGCCCTGCAATTGCTGGTTGGCATTCCGGTTGGCATCATCGCCGCGCTCCGGCGCAATACCTGGATTGATACAACGAGCATGGGGACCATGCTCTTTATGTTTGCGCTGCCAACCTTTGTCTTGATTCCACTGTATCAGCTTTTGATGATCTTCTTTGTGCAAAGGTTTAATCTGGACGGCCCGCCGCTCCCCACCTCTGGCTGGGAGGGTGGACCGGAATATAAGATCATGCCTGTGGTTATCCTGGCTGCTGCTGGTATGGGGTACTTCGCTCGCCTGACTCGAACGGTGATGCTTGAGGTGCTCAGCCAGGATTATGTGCGTACCGCGCGCTCGAAGGGTCTGCAAGAGCGTGTGGTAGTCTATATACACGCGCTGCGTAATGCGATGCTTCCCTTGCTCACTGTCATTGGCCCATCGCTGGCGTTTATTGTGACGGGCGCTTTTGTGGTCGAGACGGTAATGGCGGTGCCGGGCATTGGGTTTATCTCCGTCAATTCCATCTCCACCCGCGACTGGCCGATTGTGCAGGCCACCGTCTTACTGCTTGCCCTGGCTGTTGTGGTTATGAATTTCGTCACAGATATTCTCTACAGCGTCGTTGATCCCCGCATTCGGATTAGCTGATTGATTGCCTGGCTATTTAGTGCGATTGCTTCAACAGGGAGGCTGCGCTGATGGACATTCAGAAGAGTTCCGAACAAGAGATTAAGACATCAATAGGTGCTAGCCTCTTTGAGCTAGAACTTGAAGCGCCCGCCGAGCTAGAGCAAGTCGGCACGGCACCGCCAACTGTTTCGCCATTTCGTGAATCGCTTCAGCGCTTTCGGCGCGATAAACGCGCGATGATTTCGCTGATCACGTTGATTGTGGTGTTCTTTCTAGCTCTGGTGTTCCCCCCACTTTACCAGCACCTCGGCGTGACGCTTGATAATGAGGTTGCCCCTGGTTTTGTGCTCCATGTTCCCTCTACTCAATACCACAGCCCCGATTACCAGGACGCAGCACGCCTGCATCAATATCCCAGCAGTTTGCACTGGCTGGGGACGGATGACAGCGGCCAGGATCTTCTCGCGCGCTTGCTGAAAGGCTGGCAGATTTCGCTGTTGGTTGTGCTGGCAGTTGAGATTCAAGATGTCGTCCTTGGCGTCGTGTTTGGTATTCTGGCGGGCTATTTTGGCGGATTTCTGGATATGATCCTCTCACGTTTTACCGACTTGATGTTCGCATTTCCTGGGCTGCTCTTCGCTATCCTCGTCACAGCCATCTTTGGGGAGCCGATGCAGGAATTTGTGACCAAGGTGTTTGGCAATTCATTTGCGCCCTATGGCCGATTGGTGCTGGTTGCTCTGGTATTGGGTTTTACCGTGTGGCCGCAAATGGCTCGCTTTGTGCGCGCCCAGACGCTGCAATTGAAAGAACAACAATACATAGAAGCCGCGCGCACCACCGGGACGGGGAGCATGAAGATTATCCTGCGCCATATTCTCCCGAATGTTACGAGCTTAATCATTATCGCCGCTACACTTGATATGGCTGGGACAGTGGTCAACGAAGGGGTTCTGAGCTTGCTTGGCCTTGGCACTCAGCCGCCAGGTTCCAGCCTGGGTCTGATGATTGCTCAGTATTCTGTGTACCTTCAGGCATTCCCCTATGAAATACTCTGGCCGATTGTTGGGTTGGTGCTGCTGGTGCTGGCATTTTCCTTTGTAGGTGATGGGTTGCGCGATGCCTTTGACCCGCGCACCAAGAATTAAACGCGCTGCGAGTGAGGAGGAAAGCGATTCATGCAGAGTTTGTTAGAGGTTCAAGACCTTAAAACCCATTTCCACACCCGCAGCGGCGTCGTCAAAGCGGTGGATGGAGTGGGACTGAGCATCAATGAGGGCGAGACGCTAGGCATTGTGGGCGAAAGCGGCTCCGGCAAAAGTGTGACGGCGCTTTCGATTATGCGTCTGGTGGCTACGCCGCCTGCCAAAATTGACGAGGACAGCAAGATACTTTTTCGGGGCGATGACATCCTTGATATGGATGATGAAGAGTTGCACGCGCTGCGCGGCGGCAAAATCTCCATGATCTTTCAAGACCCGATGACCTCGCTGAATCCAGTTTTCACGGTGGGCTTCCAAATCACCGAAACGATCAAGACCCATCTAAAAATCTCTACAAAAGAAGCAAAAGACCGCACAATCGAGATGATGCAAAAGGTGCGGATTCCCGATGCCAGGCGGCGCGTCAGCAGTTACCCGCATGAGTTTAGTGGTGGGATGCGCCAGCGGGTGATGATTGCGATTGCGCTGGCCTGCAATCCGCAATTGTTGATTGCGGATGAGCCAACAACGGCGCTGGATGTGACTATCCAGGCGCAAATCCTTGACCTGATGAGGGGACTCAGCCGGGAGTTTGGAACGTCGGTCATGTTGATTACGCATGATCTGGGCGTGGTGGCGGGGATGTGCCAGCGCGTGTCGGTGATGTATGCCGGGCGCGTGGTGGAAGAGGCGCCTACAAGCAAGCTGTTCAGCAATCCTGCCCATCCCTATACGAAGGCGCTTTTGCACTCAATTCCCCGGTTGGATGAGGGGAAGCAAGAGCGTTTGATTCCCATTAAAGGCCAGCCGCCTGATCTGGTGAATCTGCCTCCGGGCTGTCCCTTTGCGCCGCGCTGCGCGAAGGTGCAGTCCCGCTGCCTGATTGAACGCCCCAATCTGGAAGCCGTTGGCGAAACCCAACGCGCCGCCT
The DNA here is from genome assembly GCA_036557885.1 of Ktedonobacterales bacterium. Taxonomy (GTDB): domain Bacteria; phylum Chloroflexota; class Ktedonobacteria; order Ktedonobacterales; family DATBGS01; genus DATBGS01. The sequence goes on along the minus strand of DATBGS010000024.1, from coordinate 39,538 downwards.
GTTTCTATCCATTTTAGGAGGATGACCAGATGGAACAAGAAGCTACGCTCACAGACGACCAGACGCTGCTGGAGGTGAAAGACCTCAAGGTGTATTTTCCTGTGCATGGGGGTCTGCTGGGGCGCACAGTTGCCCATGTCAAGGCGGTGGATGGGGTTGATCTGGTTGTTCTGCGTGGGGAAACGCTGGGGCTGGTTGGCGAAAGCGGCTGCGGCAAATCTACCACCGGGCGCGCAATTTTGCAGTTGATTAAGCCAACGGCTGGCACCGTGCGCTTTAAAGGCCAGGAATTGACGAGACTGAACCCCGCGCAGATTCGTCAGCAGCGTGCCAATATGCAGATGATCTTTCAAGACCCCTTTGGCTCGCTGGACCCGCGCTTTACTGTCGGCGAGATCATTGCTGAGCCGCTGGAGAATTTCAAGCATTACTCGAAAGAGGAAGCCAGGCAGCGCGTTGAGGAACTGCTAGAAGTGGTGGGGCTAAACCCGAAATATGTTAATCGCTTTCCGCACGAATTTAGCGGCGGCCAGCGGCAGCGCATCGGCATTGCGCGTGCGCTGGCGCTCAATCCGGCTTTTGTGGTTTGCGACGAGCCAGTGAGCGCTTTGGATGTCTCTATTCAGGCGCAGGTGCTCAACCTGCTGGAAGATTTGCAGGAGCGCTTTGGGCTGACCTATCTCTTTATTGCCCACAACCTTTCTGTGGTGAAGCATATTAGTGACCGCGTGGCAGTGATGTATCTGGGGCGCGTGGTGGAGGTGGCGGAGCGCAACCAACTCTATGAGCAGCCGCTGCACCCCTATACCCAGGCGTTGCTTTCGGCTATTCCTGTGCCCAACCCTGAAGTGGAGGCGCAGCGCCAGCGCATCATTCTGGAGGGGGATGTGCCCAGCCCGGTGAATCCGCCAAAGGGCTGCACGTTCCACCCGCGCTGCTGGAAAGCACAGCAGGTTTGCAGAGAGCAGGTGCCGCCGCTGGAAAAGAAAGAAGGCGCTCATCTGGCGGCCTGCTTTTTCCCAGGGGTGTAAGCCTTGCTGTGCCCCTGCTTTGAGGGGTAGCCCCGGCCTCCGTGCCGGGCAGCGATCCCCGGCACGGAGGCCGGGGCTACAAGCGACTCGCCCCTGTTTGCTGGTCAGCGGTATGAGGCGCTGCAAGCTATTGCACTGAGACAATTTGCCAGGCGTTGACATCCAACACGCCAAGATCGGTGATTTTGAGCGTAGGGACCACGCTCAGCGCCAGGAACGAGAGGAAGCCAAAGGGGTGGGCAATCTCCACGCCCATCTGCGCAACCTGCCTATCCAGGCGATCTAGCGCCTGGGCAACCTCTGCGGCGGGCAGCGGCGACATGATGCCGCCAAGCGGCAGCGGCAACTGCTCAACGACGGCGCCGTTCTCGGTGATGATCAGTCCGCCCTGAAGCCGCTGGATTTCGTTGACGGCCAGGGCCATATCCTCATCGTTGGAGCCAACCACGACGATGTTATGCGCGTCGTGGGCCACTGAAGAGGCCATTGCCCCGGAGCGCAGCCCCAGACCATGCAGCAGGCCAACCCCAACGCGCCCGCGCCCATAGCGTTCGACAACGGCAACCTTGAGCAGATCACGCGAGGGATCGGCCTGCAAGAAGCCATCTTTGGCCTGGACCTCCATTGGCCGGTCATCGGTGACAATTTGGTCGGGAACCAGACCAATTACCCGCGCTGAGCCGCTGTGCCCTGGCAGGCGCAGTTTTTCGACGCTGAAGTTATGCAGACGCACGGTATTATCTACAGCTTTGATCCAGTTGGTTGGCAGCGGGCGCGAGCTAAAGAGCGCCTGGCCGTTTTCGGCAACCAGTTTTCCGCCGACGTAGACCTGGCGCGGACGGAAGTCTTTCAGGTTGGGGACGACCAGCAGATCAGCGAGATAGCCGGGGGCAAGGGCGCCGCGATCAGGGAAGCGGAAATATTGCGCCGGGTGCAGGCTGGTCATCTTGATGGCCTGGATGGGGTCCAGGTCGCGTTCCACTGCCTGGCGAATGACATAATCCAGGTCGCCTTCGTGGAGCAGGTCGCCCGGCGTGCGGTCATCGGCCACAAAGCCGGAGCGCTCTGGCAGGTGCTGCAAAATCACTGGAAGAAGCGCATCCATGTTGCGCGTGGAGCCTTCGCGCACCCAGAGCCACATGCCCAGGCGCACTTTCTCCAGCCCTTCTTCTGTTGCGACAGATTCATGGTCGGCCTGCACACCTGCCGCCACGTAGCCGCAGAGGTCCAGGCCGCGCAGTTCCGGGCCGTGCCCATCCACCGGCAGGCCGCGCGGAGTGGCGCGCCCTGGCTGCCCCAGGCCAATCATATCCAACAGCACCTGATCGCCCTCCAGCACACCGGGGAAGTTCATGACCTCGCCAACCGAGGCAATGCGCGGGTCGCGGGCGATGGAGAGCAGGTCGGAAGCCTCCAGTTTGGCGCCCGCGCTCTCATAGGGGCTGGCGGGGATGCAGGATGGCAGGGTAAACATCATGCGCAGGGGGATGCCTTCGGCTGCCGCGAGCATCCAGTGCAGGCCGGGCACGCCAGAGACATTGGCAATCTCGTGCGGGTCGCTGACGCAGGTGGTGGTGCCATGCGGGGCCAGCGCGCGGGCAAACTCGCCGGGGACGAGCAGCGCGTCCTCGATGTGCGTATGCGCCTCAATCAATCCAGGGACGAGGTGATGCCCGCCTACGTCAATTTCCTGGGCGGCATGGTAGGTGCCAGGCGCGGCGATGCCCGCGACGCGCCCGGCAGAGATCACAACATCGGCCTCATAGACTTCGTGGGAGAAGACATTCACGACCTTTCCGTTGCGAAAGACGGTATCTCCAGGTCGCTTGCCGCGCGCAACGGCAATGCGCTCGCGCAGTTCGGCATGCGTATCTTGAGGAGGTGTTTGTTGGGAAGTCATAGCAATACCCTTTCGTTTTGATAGGATGTGCAACGCACTCAGGGGCTTGTCGTTCGGTGCGTCTCATCATATCAAAAGAGGAAATTTAGCGCCAGGTAAGCTGGAGTATCATGATAGACATGGTATCCAGGCTCAGTGCCACCAGGCCAGTGCTGGGCGCCCCAGCCATCCAGAGGGGTGTGCCGTCTATCTCAATCGGGCGGCAGACTTGCTGCCCAAGCTGCTCCCGCTGCGTGTTCCAGAACCGGATACGCCGATCAGCCCCGGCAGTTGCCAGCCAGGTTCCGTCTTGCGCCCAGAACATGCCGATAATCTGGCGTGTATGGCCGTTGAATTGACCGATTTGTTGACCAGTATGTGGATTCCAGAGCAAGACACGCATATCTTTTTTCCCTGCCGCCGATGCCAGCATGTTCCCGTCTGGACTCCAGGCCAGGTGGCGCACCTCATCATTGTGGCCGTTGCAGATGCAGATGGGTGAACCATTCGTGGGGTCCCAGACTTGAATCTGCCGATCTCCCCCGCCTGAAGCGAGCATCTGACTGTCTGCTGACCAGGCGAGCGATGTTACCCCGCCACGCCCATGCGCCTGCCATCCTGCCAGCGCTTTGCCGGTTTTATCCCACAGGCGCACTGTTCTGTCGCTTCCACCGGAAGCGATGCGGGTGCTATCCGCTGACCAATCCAGCGCAGCGACACTGCCATCGTGTCCCCACCAGGCTTTTTGTATCTTGCCCGCATCATCTCCCAGGGCTGGCCTTCCGATGTCGGGCGCCTCCCAGAGCGTAATCGTCGCGTCGTTTGCTGAGGTAGCGAAAAATTTGCCGTCCGGTGCCCAGCAGAACGCCAGAATCTCGCTTTGACGTGTCTCGTATCTGGCGAGCATAGCGGCTACCTTCTGCCGCACGCTCCAGAGAAAAATACTCTGGTCTGCTCCAGCAGAAGCCAGGCGCATTCCATCTGGCGCCCAATTCAATACGGCTATATCGGCGGTGTGCCCTGGGAGCATGCTTAAAGGGATGGCGCCGCTTGGGATGCGGGAGACTGGTGGGGGTGGTTCTGGAATGACCGCAGGGAGTTGGGTTGGCCGGGAGATAGGCCGAAGCGCCATCTCGTCCAATGGGTTGAGTGGGCCTGTTGCTCCTGGTCGGCTCTCCAGTGCTGATTGAAATGCAACCGCGAAGGCGAGAATGGATGAAAATCTCTCGTTGGGGCGCTTGCTCATTGCGCGTCGGATGGTGGCATCCACCTGACGCGGTAGCTCCAGACGGAAGGAATTGATCAGCGGCGGGTCGTTTTGGATATGCTGAGCGATGATGGTGCGACGATTTGGGCCGGTGAAAGGCGCCTGACCCGTCAACAGATGGAACGCCAGCGCAGCCAGGGCATATTGGTCGGAGGCAGGCCCCAGGCGGTCATAGGCTTGTTCTGGCGCCATATAGAGCGGGGAAAAGGACGGCTCTGCTTCTACCAGCAGTTGGTTATAAAAGTCGGTCACTTGTACCGTAGCCGGGCCAGCCAGCAGGCAATTCTCTGGCTTGAGCCGACCATGTACGATTCCAACCTCGTGCGCGCTGTGGAGTGCTTCAGCGATCTGGCGCACAATAGCAGCAGTGGCCTGGCCTGAGAGTCTTTGAAACTGGCTAAGCAGTCTGGCGAGTGACCCCTGTTCCTGAAAAGGAGAAGCGATATACAGGGGGCCAGTTTGACCAAGCAGGCCCAGACCCTCAAGGCGGTGAACTTGCGGATGATTGAGCGCGAGTAGTTGATTGATGGCTTTGTCAAGGAGTGTAAGCTGTTGGATGATGGGAGGGTGCAGCACTTTGATGATCACGCGGGGAGCAGCTATTTCCCCTTCCCTTTTGGAAGCAAGATAGAGTGTCGAGGCTGGCCCCTGACTAAAGAAGCCACTAATGCGATACTTCCCGATGCGCGCCCCTTCCAGAAGGTAGCCGCACCCAGGCACCGCGCAAAAGAAACGCTGTGGTAATGCCTCTGGTGCTGGGTGGCGGCCCTGTGGGTTCAGGCAGACACTCATGCTTGCTTCCCCTTACTTGCTACCCTTTCTTCAATCACACTGCCAAATTGCTAGCTTGTTTCGGGTGAAGAATGCGCCTCTTTAGCTTGTTTGCTGGCTGTATTCCATCTCCCCAGTCGTTGCTTGCTCATACTGCTTCGTTTGCAGCCAGAGTTCCTGAAGGACCGACAGGTTGCTATCCAGCTTCTGTTCCACCTGGAAGAGGGCGTCGCGTGCAGCCAGGATATTTTCTGGAGTGGCGTTGCCAGGTGCCAGCAGCTTTTGAGCATCGTGCGCGGTATCTTTTGCAGACTTCCAGCGCGTGCCGACGGTACCAACGGCATCGCGGAGCCGCCCAAAGCGCTGCACCAGATTGCGCTGATGCCGAACGATAGAAACCAGCGCGGCGCCGGTTGAGAGGGTGCTGCGCGAAGCGGGGAAGTTGGCAGTGCGCCCTTCGCTCAGTTTTTCCAGGGCTTCGCGGATAGCGTTGGCTTCGCTCTCCATGACTTTGTTGGTTTGTTCGAACTGTGCCCAGCGTTGGAGCCGGTCAATCAGCAGATTCAAGCTTTGCGCCACCGGAGTCAGCGGGCCTTCCACCCTTGCCCGCGCGCGCAGTTCGCCTTTTGCTAGCTGCGCGTGCACCGCCTGAATATCCTCGATGCCCACGCGCAGTTCTTCGTATTGCTGGGCGCGCTCAGAGGTGCGCATCAATTCTTGCTGACTTTGCTGGAAGGCTTGCTGCGATTGACCGAGAGCCACACGTAAGCGCTCATTCAGGGCGGTATTGTCAATCAAGGTGAGCAATTGCCGTGTGATTGGCAAGACAAAGAGCAGCGCAGAGACAATGATAACCTGGTTGAATGAGGCAATATTCTGTGTGACCGCCGCGTATCCCAGAATGGCGAAGGTAATCAGCGTGAGCGCCATAGGGGTTGTCGCGCGCAGCGACGTGCCATAAGAGTTCAAGCGAGATCGGCGCGCAGAGAGGGTTTCGGGTAGCCGCTCGCTCGCGGCAAGACTCAGGCTGGCAGGATAGGCCAGGGCAGCAAAACCAATAAACAGCCAGCTCATCGGCCAGCCAATATCCTGAATTAAGCCGGTGTGATAGGTGTACTGAAGCTGGCCATAGGCATAGAGCGCATCGGTGAAGGCCAGCCAGGTGACTCCAATAGCCAGCCGTCCGAGTGGTTTCGCCATAGCATAGGTGCCGGAGGGACCAAACAGCAGCAGCGCCGCAGCAACTGCCAGCGAGAGGTCGCCAATCGGGTAGGCCAGGGAAACAAACTTTAAGATAGCGGTATCACCCAGCGTTGCAATGGTCGGACCCAGGATGAAGTACCAGAAGATTGCCAGCGTACAGGCGACCACAATAGCGGCATCCAGCAGGAGCCGTGCGCGTCCCGCAGCCGAGCCGCTTCGAGGGACGAGCAACCCAATGCCTATCCAGCTAAATGGATAGACCAGCAGATAGAAAGGATCGTAGAAGCTGGGAAAAGGGATAACGTCGTAGTTAAACTCAAAGCCAGTCCAGATGCCCTGGCCGATGGTATACACCAGCGCTGCGAGCGCCAGGAAAAGCCAGCCATTGGCTGACCTTCTTGCCATAATAGCAGCACTTGAGGTGTGCATCAGGCGCAGCTTGCGCGAGGTCTGGAAACAGGCGATGGTGCAGGCGGCTGAGCCAAAAAACACAAACGCATCACTGATACCGCGCAGGCTTTTTGGAAGCGTGTCGCCTTGAGATTTGAGAAAGAGGAGGTAGGCCAGGAACGCTACAAAGAACACACCCATCATCACCGCAAAGCGGTTTGTGGGCTTTTGTGGGGTTTCCTCGGCCATCATGCCATTGGAGGGGGAAGCGACAGGAAACATCGGCTGCTGGCCGCTCTGCTGCGCCATAAACCGATTTCCCTGCTGTCCCTCTTCCTCGCGCCTGTATGCTCCGTTCTCCCCGCGCATAGCCGATGGAAGAGGAGTGGAGCGGCCTAGAGAGGATGGCCCCAGGGAGGTTCTTGATGAGGGGTCGCGTTGGGGTCCACGTGAGTACGACATATTGCACTCCTTCGCTCAACCACGTAATAACTGAGATAGCTTACCATCCATCATCCACAAAAACAAGCACTTACAAGGCCATAGCAGCAGAGCGTGGTTGTTTCAGAGGTGTTGCCAGGCGCTCTTGCTTGCCATTAAGTAGTCATCAAGATCGTTTTGGGGTAAGCAACCTGCAAACATAACGTGGAGATTATAGTGAGGAGCCATCTCAAAGTCAACATACCTAGCCGAAGAGGGGTATTGCCTGAATGATTGCTTTGCTCCAGAAACGGCGCCCTGTTGAATCCTTCTGTCCGCAAGGTTTCCCGCGCTTGGAGATATAATCAAGAAGAATGGTCTATGCCGCCTTCGGAAAGGAGGGGCGTTGATGCTCCACGATATACTGGTGCTCTTTTGGCGTGGGCTGCGCCTGGTGTGCCCGGTCTGCGGGCAGGGTAAGCTCTTTCGCCATTGGTTCAAAATGTACGAACGCTGCCCGGTCTGCGGCTTTCAGTTTGAACGCGAAGAGGGCTATTTTACTGGCGCGGTGGCGGTGAATCTGGTGACTGCCGAGTTGCTGCTGACGGCAGCGGCGATTCCTCTGGCGCTTCAGCCCTGGATTTCGCTTTTCTTGCTGATTGTGTTTGGGGTGGTGTTGTCGGTGCTCTTTCCGCTGCTTTTCTTTCGTCACTCCAAATCGTTCTGGATGAGCATTGATCATATTTTGCATCCGGTGGATGAGTGAGCGATTGGTCCGTAACGATTGCTCGTATCAACTTATGATGGCCCGCAAGAAACAGCGCGGCTGGCGGAACGGGTCTTGCAAGCTGCGAGTTTGCCCTGGTTGAGACAGAAACAGGCGAATGCCTGTACGTATGCTCGCGGTATTCGTGAGGCGTTTTTCATGTAGGCCCGATGGCTGGGCCAGCAAGCTCTCTAGCTTTGAATTGAAAGGTTGAGCTTTGTGAAGAAGTTAGCTCTTGTGGCTTTGTTTGCATTAGCGCTCTCGCTCCTGGCGGCCTGTGGGGGTGGCAGCAACACTGGCAGCACTGGCGGGAACAGCAATGAAGTGACGCTGGGGTCTACCCAGTTTAACAGCAATTCCATCACGATCAAAAAGGGCGAGACGATCACCTTCAAGAGTGACCCGTCGGGTTCGCCACATATTCTGGGCATCGGCAAGAATGGTGATTTTACGCAACCGGAAGCGGGCGCACCAGACTTTGGCGCGCAGGGCCATATGATCAATACCGGCGCTAGCTGGACAACTCCACCCTGGAATACCCCAGGAACCTATGATGTCAGTTGCAGTATCCACCCGACCACAATGGGTGATTTTGTTGTGACTGTGACTGGCTAAAACGCCCCCATCATTTACCGGCACCCTAAGACAAAGGGCAGGCGGAGGCCGGTGCTACCCCTCAAAGCAGGGGCACGGCAAGCACCGCTCTCCAACTGCCTGTAGCACCGGCCTCCGCCTGCCCTTTGTCTTAGGGTGCCGGTGAGCATTTCGCTCTCTGTGCAGGCTGTTTACTCCGAAAGCAAGATGCGCAAGTCGTTTGCCAGCACGCCGGGGTCAAAGTCTTCTGCAAGAAAGACGCGCTCGTGCCCGCTCTTATCCAGCACATAAATGGCGACGGTGTGATCTACCGTCGCGCCGGTGGCCGTTGGGGTGGGTGCGGAGGCAAAGACATGGTACGACGACCAGACGGGCTGGAGTTGCGCTGCGGTCCCGATCAAGAAGTGCCACTGGTTGAGCATGTGATGCGTGACGGAGAACTGATAGGCAGCGGCCATATCATCCCCCTCTGGGTCGGTGCTGACGGCCAGCACGTCAACCTTGCTTGCATCGCTGCCCAGCTTGTTGAGCGTCAGATGCAGCTTATCAGCAATCAGCGGGCAGGTGTCCGGGCAGTGTGTGTAGAGGAAAGTGAGCACTACCGGATGCCCGCGAAACTGCGAGAGCGAAACCGGATTGCCAAACTGGTCTGTAAGGCGAAAGTCAGGGGCAGCTACACTGCCCAGGTCGGTGCCTTGCAGGGTAGGAGCTGACTTTGCCTGGGTGATGACAAAGATCAGGATGGCAACGAGGATGGCCGAAACGACAACAGCCAGACGGGATGCAAGGCGCCAGTTCATGGGTTCCCTTCCCTTTAGGCGATGACCCGATCTATCACCATCACGGCGAAGATCAAGGCCAGGTAGCAGTTGGAATACCAGAAGAGAGTGCGTGCCCAGCGTTTCGTTTCATCGCGCAGGACACGAATGGCGATGTACAAAAACCCCGCGCCCAACGCGAGCGCCGAAACCAGATAGAGCACGCCCATTGCCTGGGTCGCAAAGAGAATCAGCGTTACGGCCAGCAGCAGCAGGGTATACAGCAAAATCTGCCGCTTGGTTTCTTTCTCCCCAGCCACGACGGGCAGCATGGGGATGTGGGCGCGGGCGTAGTCGTTCTTGATGAGCAGGGCCAGCGCCCAGAAGTGCGGCGGCGTCCAGTAAAAGATGATGGCAAAGAGCCAGATAGCTGGGAGGCCCACCGAATTGGTGACGGCGGCCCAGCCCACCAGCGGCGGAATAGCGCCTGCCGCGCCGCCAATGACGATGTTTTGCGTGGAGGTGCGCTTGAGCCAGAGCGTGTAGACAAAGACGTAGAACAGGATGCCAGACAGCGCCAGCAGCGCGCTGAGCAGATTGACAAAGAGTATCAGCGAAGCAAACGAGAGCACAGCCAGAACCAACCCGAACATCAGCGCGTGGGAGGGCGGCACGCGGCCAGCGGGCAGCGACCTGCGGCTGGTGCGGTGCATCAATTGGTCAATGTCGCGGTCAAAGTAGCAGTTGATAGCGTTGGCGCTGCCCGCCGCGCACGCGCCGCCAAAGAGCGTTGCCAGCACCAGGCCCAGCGGCGGAAACCCGCGCTGGGCGATTGCCATTGCCGCCAGCGTCACGCCCAACAGCAGGACGGTGACATGCGGCTTGAGCAGATTCGTATAGGCGTTGATGCGCATTTTCAGGGCACCGCTTTCTTTGGCGGTTTCTTTTGCTAGCTGGCCCTCACTGACTGGCCCGCGCACCCACTCGCGCTCTGGCGTTTCGGTCTCGGCGGGTGGCGCTTCCTGCTCTTTGGCTGGCAGGTCGCGGTAGGCCAGCACCGTCAAGCCCACCAGACAGCCCCAGACGGCAGTGCCAAAGGCCAGGTGGAAGCCCTGCGAGAACCCGAAGGCATTGATGTCGTTGGCTGACCCCAGCAGAACCAGGGCCGCGCCCACTCCGGCCTGAATCACAAACAGGACACCCGCAACGATTGCCAGCCGCGCCTGCCTGGGGGCTTCGCGGCGCCGGCGCCAGGCGTAGAGGATGACGCCAATCAGGAAGAAGCCAACAATCGTGGCAACTGAGCGATGGAACAGATTGACAAAGACGTATGGCACGGCGGAATCTGGGATGTCGGTGCGCCCGCAGGTCGGCCAGCCAGGGCAGACGAGCGTCGCTCCGGTGCCGCGCACATTGGAGCCGCTCAGCAGCAAGCCATACGTCAGGATGGTGCCCGTCAGGGCTACCCGCGCAAATTTTTTGGCGCTGCGATAGGTTCCGGCAACGGCCTGCTTCTTGCCCAGCACGCCAGCGATGATGATGATCATGGCAAAGAAGGCCAGCGCGGTGCCCAGATGCGCCGTAACAATTGTCTGAGGCAGTTCATAGAGCACCGTCACTGCGCCCAGCGCAATCTGGACGATGAGCAGTACCACCGCCAGTACGGTTGGGATGAGGTAGCGGCGCTGGCGTGCCCAAAGGAAGATAGCAAGCGCCAACACCACCGTCAGCGTGCTGACGATGGAGGCAGTGAGCCGATGCGAATATTCGATGTCGGTGTGCAGTTCAAGCGGTGGAATCAGGCTTCCGTGACAGGTGGGCCAATCGGGGCAGCCCAGCCCAGAGTCGGTGATGCGCACAATGCCACCAATGACCACCAGCGCGTAGACAAATCCGACAGTAATCCAACCCAGGCGGGCGATATGAGCCAGTGTCACCCGGCTGAAAAAGCTCAATTGGGGCATGAAAGTATCCTTTTGAAACCAACATTACAACACGCTGGATTGTCGCGCATGACCCTGACACTCGCCTTGCAGCGCTGTCTCCTCAACCTTACAAATACCTGAACATCTGGTAAGAGCAGGCGCGACAAGCCGCGCGAGAGTTGCACCTCCAAAAAAGACGACGTATAGTTTTTACGTCTCACCCTGTCATGGCTTGCTGCTGGAGAGGAAGCGGCGTTGAACGCGCTGGAAATAGATCTGCTTGCCGATTGGAACCTGAATCCGAGTATCTGGCTGGGCACCGCTTTGCTGATTGGCTTTTACCTCTATAGCGTTGGCCCCTTGCGGCGCCGCTATCGGCTGGCCGATGAGGTATCGAGCCGCAAGACGGGCGCGTTCCTGGCAGGCACGCTGGTGATGTTTCTGGCACTGGCCTCTCCGCTGGATGAAATTGGCGATAAATATCTCTTTAGCGCGCATATGGTACAGCATCTCTTGATTACAGCGGTGGCGCCGCCTTTGTGGTTGCTTGGCACCCCAGATTGGCTGCTGCGCCCGCTGATTCAGCCGCCAGTGATCAAGAAAACGCTGCGCTTTCTTACCAGGCCGCCGGTGGCATTCTTGCTCTTTAATGGCAGCTTTGCGCTCTGGCATCTGCCGGTGCTCTATGATCTCACCCTGCGTAACGAAACTGTGCATATTCTGGAGCACCTGATCTTTATGGGGACGGCGGTGCTGAACTGGTGGCCGATCTTTGGCCCGCTGCCTGAAGAGTTCCCCCATCTGCCCAATATGAGCCAGGTGCTCTATCTGTTTGCGAACTGCCAGGTGATGGTGGGGCTGGGTGCGCTGCTGTTCTTCACATCCGGCAGCCCGGTGTATGCGCCCTACTTCACGGCGCCGCGCCTCTTTGGTCTTTCGGTGGCGGATGATCAGATGCTTGGCTCGCTGATTATGTGGATTCCGGGGAATCTGGTCTATCTCATCGTGATGAGCATCGCCTTTTACTTCTGGTTTAATGAGCAGGAGCGCAAGCAGCAGGAGCGCGAGGCGCTGGAGGACGCGCGCCTGGCAGCAGAGCAGGCGCAGGCGCAGATGGCTGAGCAGCCGCTCTCGCCCTTATGACGCCTTCCCTTCTGCCTGTGCCTTATTGCGGCGCTTTTTGAGATACCAGTAAAGGCCGATGCCAATGAATGGCAGCGCGTACCAGACGGAGATGATCACGGGCGAATAATCGGAAAAGAAGAATTTGTATGGCTCAGGCAGGCGGGTGCTCAAGAAGTAGACAACATACAGCGGGAAGATGAGATAAGGAAACGCCCCTACAAGTAGGGTAACGATGATTTTTCCTTGCATGATGGCTGACACCTCAGTGTTGTGTAGCGAGAGGAGATAGAATGTTCTGTTCTCTGCACTATAGCAGCAAAGATCAGGAGAACGCAATCTCTGCCGCGCCATGCTATGCTGTTCAGGGCTTTGTAAGGGGTTCTGTTCGCGCTGCAAGCCAAATGTTAGCACTCTGCACTAGAATACCCCCTACATAAGAGGGGAAGTCTGTCCCTGCGAGCGGCGTCTACACATGAGATAGGCAGCAAGCCGGGGCAGCACGCATAGACCATCTTTTTAATAGACGAGGAGGCTCCCAGGACGTGCGGATATTCTCACCTCGTAAGTTAAGCCGCGCTAAGCTCATCGGCTGGTCAATTCCGGCCATTGTGGTCTTAGGCGTGCTCTTTCTTGCAGGCTGCGGCGGTGATTCTTCAATCATTGACCCGCAAGGGCCAGTGGCGCTCAAGCAGTCTGATCTGTTCTGGTTCATCTTTATTGTGGCTACGGTTGTGTTTGTAGCTGTGGAAGGCGTGCTGATTTACAGCGTGGTGCGTTTTCGTGCCAGGCCCAATTCCCCGGAGCCGCGCCAGATTCACGGCAACACCCGGCTGGAAATTGCGTGGACGATTGTGCCCTCGCTGGTGCTCTTTCTGGTGCTGGGCTACACGATCTATACCCTCGTGGGGATTCAGGAGCCAGCCAACAAGGCGCAAACATTTGTGAACGTGGTTGGGCATCAATGGTGGTGGGAGTTCCGCTACTTTGAGTCCGCTGGTGATGCCCAGGTTGATGTGAACGCGCTGAACGGGCAAGCGGTGCAAAATGCGCCGACGCCCACCATTGTGACGGCTGATCAGTTGGTGGTGCCAACCGGAACGGTGGTGCATTTGAATTTGGTTTCCACCAACGTCATTCACAGCTTTTGGATACCCAAGCTGACCGGCAAGACGGACGTGGTTCCTGGACACGATAACCATATGTGGTTCCAGGCTGATACCGCAGGCACGTTCCCAGGAGCGTGCGCTGAGTTTTGCGGCGATCAGCACGCGCACATGCGCTTTGAAGCGCAGTCAATGGCGATGACCGACTACACGGCCTGGGTTACTGCGCAGCAGAAGCCAGCCCATGACCCGGATACCAACACCCCTGCGCTTACCTGCGACCAGGGCTGGCCTGGGAATGACGCGACGCTGGCGCTGCAAGGCAAGTATTACTTCTTCTGCAAGACCTTCGCAGGCAACAATGCCTGTATCTCGTGCCACTCGGTCTATGGCTCGACCTATGGCAATATCAAGGCGCTTGGTGTCGTGGGTCCAAACCTGACCCATTTTGGCAGCCGTGACCTGATTGCTGGCGGCGTGCTGAACAACAACCAGGATGATCTGACAAAGTGGCTGACGGATCCGCAGCAATGGAAACCTGGGAACGATATGCCCAACCTGGGCCTGTCTCCTGATGAGGTGCAGGCGTTGGTGGCCTATCTGGAAAGTTTGCAGTAGCTTCAGATGTCTCGCTTCGAGAGAAACACATAGCAAGGAGAATGAGGCATGGCTGTTCAAGGCGTAGCCATCCCTGAACGCGCATTCTCGCCTGAGCGCTTGAGTGCTAGCAAAATCGGGGTCTGGCTCACGACAACCGATCATAAACGCATCGGTATCATGTATATGCTGACGGGATTCTTCTTCTTTCTCGTTGGCGGCATCGAAGCCCTGTTAATCCGCACGCAGCTTGCTGTGCCGGATAATGTGGTGCTTAGTCCAGACCTGTATAACCAGATGTTCACGATGCACGGCACCACGATGATCTTCCTTTTTGTGATGCCGTTCTTCACCGGACTGGGCAACTTTGTCGTGCCCTTGATGATTGGCGCGCGGGATATGGCGTTTCCGCGTTTGAATGCGTTGGGCTACTGGCTGGTCCTGTTTGCCGGTATCTTTCTAAGCGTCAGCTTTTTCGCTGGCGGCGCCCCAAACGCGGGCTGGTTCAGCTACGCGCCGCTCACCGAGGCAATCAACTGCGGGCGACCTGGCGCGCTGTGTTCACCAGGCCAGAATATGGACTTCTGGATTCTGGGCATTCAGTTGCTGGGCCTGTCGTCCATCCTCGGCTCGCTGAACTTTGTGGTGACGATTCTGCGGCTGCGCGCGCCGGGCATGACCATCAACCGCATGCCCATTCTGGCCTGGATGACGATGGTGACATCGTTCCTGTTGCTTTTTGCGCTGCCGAGCCTCACCGCCGCCAGCGCCATCCTCTTCTTTGATCGCCACCTGGGAACGCACTTTTATCAGGCTGCGTTTGGCGGCGACCCGCTGCTCTGGCAGCACCTCTTCTGGTCGTTTGGGCATCCAGAGGTATACGTGCTGATTTTGCCCGCCTTTGGCATTGCCTCCGAGGTCTTGCCCGTCTTCTCGCGCAAGCCGCTCTTTGGCTATACCTTTGTAGCGTGGTCTGGCGTGGCGATTGGCTTCCTCAGTTTCACCGTCTGGGCGCACCATATGTTCGCGGTGGGCTTGCCGGTGACAGCGCAGTCCTTCTTTGCCACGACCACGACGCTCATCGCTATCCCCACAGCCGTGAAAATCTTTAACTGGCTGGGCACCGTCTACGGCGGCAAGCTGAATATGACGGTGGCGATGTACTTTGCCATTGGCTTTGTGGCGATGTTCCTGATCGGCGGCCTGAACGGTGCGGCCCTGGCGATTGTGCCGTTTGACTATCAGGTCACAGATAGCTACTTTGTCGTCTCGCACATTCACTATGTGCTCTTTGGCGGCGCGGCGCTGGCGATCTTTGCGGCCATTTTCTACTGGTTCCCCAAGTGGACTGGCAAGCTCTTGAATGAGCGGCTGGGCAAGATTCAGTTCTGGTTCCTCATCGTTGGCCTAAATCTGGCTTTCTTCCCCATGCACTTGCTTGGCTTGTTTGGGATGCCCCGCCGTATCTACACGTATGCGTCGAATCCAGCCTGGGACGGCCTGAACCTGCTCGCCACGATTGGTGCCTTTACCATCGCCGTTGGGGTGCTGATCTTCATCGTCAATTTCTTTATGAGCATTCGTGGCCCGGCCACTGCGGGAGATGACCCCTGGGATGCCTTTACCCTAGAATGGATGACAACATCCCCTCCGGCGGTGTATAACTTTAAGAAGATACCGACAGTGCGGAGCCGACGTCCGTTCTACGATTTCAAGCATCCTGATAACCCGGACTGGAAAAGCGCTCATCATTGAGGGTGGGATACTCCCATCCTCAACGGGGACGCATCGTTCCCAGTTCTTCAGATCGCAGGAGGTACGCTGTGTCAACTGAACAGACTCAGCATGTAAGTAAAACTGATCCCGATGTGGTGGTGGGTGATACCCAGGGGATTGTTGAACGCCACCATGAGGAAGAAGAACATATCCACCTGCCCGGCCCTAGTTATTGGCCGTTGTTTCTGGCATTGGGCTTGAGCATTGCCTTGACCGGGCTGATCATTGATATTACGTTTTTTTTCATTGGCGTCTTGATCTCCTTTATTGCTGGGATTGGCTGGGGGTTTGGTTGGGGATTGGAGCGCCATCAGGAAGCACCAGCAGAATAGAGGATATGTAGATGAGTGCTGTAGCTAAGGAGCACGCAGAGGTTCACGAGGAAGCAGTTAGCGAAGGGAGACCGCTGGCCTGGTGGGGCATGGTCTTCTTTATCGCCTCCGAAGCGCTGCTCTTTGCGAACCTGATTGCCGCCTATCTCTATCTGCTAGTGCGGCAACCGCACTGGCCGCCACCAGGGAATATCCCGCTTGAATTGGTTTCGCAAGGGAACATTCTCCCAGCGATCAACACCGTTATCCTGCTTTCCAGCAGCTTTCCTATGATCTTCGCCCGTCGAGCGATGAATCAGGGGAAGCTGAAACAGGTGCCCTGGTATATCCTGGCAACCATCGTCCTGGGCGCGATTTTCCTCATGTTCCAGGGGGTAGAATATGGGAGCCTGTTTGCCGAAGGGAATACCCCTTCTAACGGCCTGGTGGGGTCCACCTTCTTTACCCTCACCGGCTTTCACGGGGCGCACGTCACTGGTGGCGTGATCTTCCTGCTGGTCCAATTCTTCAAAGGGCTGCGCGGTGGCTTTACCCAAAAGAAGCACTTTTCGCTGCTGGCCGCTGAGATGTACTGGCACTTCGTTGACGTGGTTTGGATTTTTGTCTTTAGCCTGGTCTACCTGCTACCAGAGTTCCTCAAGTAGCAGCCGCGCGCCTGTCTATCTGTTGAGGCCAGCGCCAGGTGGTCTGGCCCACTAAATGCACGCTCTTACCAAAAAGGGATGGTGTTCCGGGGCAGCAATGCCCCGGCTCGCCTCACAGCAAGCCCTCTTGCTTCGAGAAGGCAGGAAACAGATGGACAAAGACCTTCCAAGCAGCACAAACCCAACGGCTGCCGAAGCCATCGCTGGAAGCGTGAGATCAAGCAGCGTCGTGCTGCCTGTGCGCTGCTCCATTTGCTACCGCCGCATCTGGAACGGTGCCCTGCTGCTGAAGGAGCCTGCTGAGGCTCCAGAGCCGCAACACACGTGGACGCTCTGTAAAGCCTGCCATGACGCTGTGCAAGCCCAGCTTGCGCGTTCTCCCTTGCGCAGCCCGCTTCGGGTGCGCGTGGCAACGGGGTTGGTGGCCGCAGAACGCTGGCCGCGCGCCAGACGCTACACTGGCGAGCGGAGTGACCGCATCTGGACGGCGGTGCTCTTTTGGGGCTTTCTTGGGGTGATGTTCTTCCATCTGGCAATCATTGTGATTCTGGCTGAACTTTTCAAATAAGGCGAACATCTCTTGTGATTCAGACAGGCTTTGACACACGGCAAGAAAGCATACGCTTTCTTGCCGTGTGTCGTTTTCTAATAATCACCTTTCTTGAAAACTAACGAGAGGAGCCACACATGGCCTCTGTGCGTGATATTGAAGTGACTGAAGGCGCTGTACCGGCTCGCCAGAGCCTGGCAGCAAAAGCCGCGCGTCCGGCGGCGCTGGTGGTTGGCGATGCGTGCTCGTTTCTGATCTTTGCAGCGGTTGGCCGAGCCAGCCACGACGAAGCGGCGGGCCTGGCAGCGTTCTTTCTGGTTGCGCAAACAGCCGCGCCCTTTGCGCTGGGCTGGTATATTGTCGCGCCGTTCTTTGGGGTCTATCGCCGCGCCAACACGTCAGGCGTGCGAAGGATGCTGCTGCGCACCGCCCTGGCCTGGGTCTGCGCGTGGCCGGTGGGCTTGCTGCTGCGTGGGATTTTTAAGAGCGAAATCCCTCCCGTGAGCTTTGCCATTGTGACCTTGATTGCCAATCTGGTATTTCTGGGCGTCTGGCGCGGCGCCTTTGCGTGGGTAGCCCATCGTCGCTAGTCCTTGTTGCTCATCCTGCCCAGATGCTACAATCCTAGTGCGCTTTGAAATGCTCATCTCTTCTCTTTTTTGGAGCATGGGTCAAAGAAGCTCTGGATTGAATAAAAAGCATTTCTGATAGATTTCTCTTCAGGAGCCTGTTATGCACGCCGCTTCCGGGGGCAGGAGAGCGGGAAATAGCGGTGGTGGGAAGGACGAGGGCCAGCAACAAGTCTTTTCTGTCGCGTATCCGCCTTCCTCTGAGCGAGACTCGATGATTGCCCCGCTCGCCTATGAGCGGGACATCCTTGCCAGCCTCACCAATAACCTTTCCTGTGGTTTTGTGCTGCTTGATCGGCAGGAGCGGGTGGCGTATGCCAACAGCCGCGCCGAGCTTTTGCTTGATCTGGGCGCGGGAACGCTGGTTAAGCGCTCCGCTCGTGATGTCCATCAACAGCTTATCTCGTTGGCGGCTGACCCTGATCTGGCGAATGGCGAGCTAGAGCGCTTGTGGGCCAGCCCGAACGAAGTTGTGACCGATCTGGCGCTGACCCATGCCGTTGTGCGCTGGCTGCGGGTGCGCAGCTTCCCGGTGCACACCGGGCCAGATGATCTGCTGGGCTGGGGCATGCTGCTGGATGATGTGACGCTGGAGCGCTCCTCTGAAAAGACACGCGCCGAGGCGCTGGCCCTGGCAGCGCATGAACTGAAAACGCCCCTGGCCGTCATCAAAGGCTCGGCCACAACGCTGCTGGCAAACTCACAGCGCTGGGACGCGGCCACGCAGCGCGAAATGCTCCAGTTGATTGACGAGCAGGTGGATCGCCTGCATGAACTGGTGAATGTTCTGCTGGATGTCTGGCGGCTGGATACTGGCATGCTGCCCATGAACCCGGCCTCCATCCACCTGCGCGAGATGCTGGAGCCGCTGGTCGCGCAGTGGCAGGCGCGCACCCCGCAGCATCAGTTGGCGCTGAAACTGCCCGATGATCTGCCCACGCTGATTGCCGACCAGAGCCGACTGGAGCAGGTGTTTGCCGCGCTTTTGGAGAACGCGCTGCTGTATTCTGCTGGCGGCGAGGTGCTGATTGCGGCGGAAGCGGCAGACGGCGAGATTCATATCACGGTGAGCGATCAGGGGCGCGGCCTGACCGAAGAACAGCAGGAGCGCATTTTTGATCGCTTTTATCGCGTGCAGGATGGCAGCGAAATACCAGCCGGGCGCGGCATGGGCCTGGCGCTTGCCAGAGCGATTGTGCAGGCGCATGGCGGGCGCATCTGGGCCGAATCTCCTGGCCTGGGGCAGGGCACAACCATTCATCTGCTCTTGCCGCTCACCTGCACGCAAGCAGCGTTGGCGCCTGCCTCGGCACGCTCCATCAGCGGAGCGCTCCCCGTTTCAACAGAACCAGCCCGCGCCAGTCGCCCAGGTGATCGCAAGGTGGTTCTCATCGTAGATGATGACGCCCGCATGGTGCGCTATCTGCGCTCCAACTGCGAGGCGCAGCGCTATCGCACTCTTTCTGCCTCGACGGGCGCGCAGGCGCTCCAACTGATCGAGCGCGAGGAGCCTGATCTGCTCTTGTTGGGCCTGCGCCTGCCGGATATGGATGGCTTTGTGGTGCTGGAGCGGCTGCGCGAGTTTTCTTCGGTGCCGGTGATTGCGCTGAGCAGCCAGAACGATGAGGCGGTCTGCGTGCGCGCGCTGGATATGGGGGCAATGGATTTCCTCGCCAAGCCGTTTGGCATCGAAGTCCTGCTGGCGCGTGTGCGCGTGGCGCTGCGCCAGCGCGAGCAGGCCAGCGAACGAGGTACTCAGAGCGCGCTGTTTGCCTGTGGCGATTTGACGATTGATTTTGCCCAGCGTCAGGTGCGCCTGGAGGGGCGCGATGTGCAATTGAGCCGGACAGAATACAAGATGCTTACAGTGCTGGCGCAGCACGCGGGCATGGTGCTGACGCACGAGATGCTGCTGGAGAAAGTCTGGGGGCCAGGCTACAGCCGCGAGATGGATTTTATCTGGGTCTATATCCGCCGGGTGCGCCGCAAGATTGAACCCAACCCAGCCCAGCCGCGCTATATCCTGACTGTCCCCGGTGTTGGCTATAAGCTGGCACGACCCTAAGCCTGTAGCGCGGGCTGCTGTGCCCCTGCTTTGAGGGGCTAGCCCGCCAGGGTGGGGCAGATGTTCTGGCAATTGTAAGGACTCCTGGCGAATTGTTAGTGGCGCTGCAAGGCAGCCGTCCTATAGTGAATCAAAGACGTAAAGCGTAGAACCATGCCAGTCTGGTGCCTCCCTGTGGCGGAATGAGAGGACAGCACCGATGTCCACAGAGCAAAAACGAAGCGTGCTGCTGGTTGAAGCCGATGCTGCGCTTCGGCGGGTGATTTCCCTTGGGCTGCGGCAACAAGGGGTAGAGGTGCTTGAGGCCGCTTCCACAAAACAGGCGCAAACGCTGCTGGAGCGCAATCCTGCCCTCTTAATTGTAGATGTTGACGGGGGCGTAGCCAGCGATTGGTCGCTGTTGGAGCGCGTCAAGGCAGACCACCAGCCCGCTTCCCCGCCAGTGGTCATTTTGACCTGGGACTGTTCCCCTCTACAGGGGCAGGCTGCCGGAAAAAGCGTGCAGATGGCAAATGTAGACCGGGCCGTGTGCCTGGTGAAGCCATTTGACGCGCGGCGCTTGTTGGGTGAAGTGGAAACCTTGCTGGCCGCGCAGCCACAAGAGGTTGCTCAGCCTGCTGCGGCGCGGCTGCTGGAAGCGCCCGAAGAGATGCCTGTGCCCGCGCAGAGTATCTGGCCGCTGGTGCTGGCGGCTGGCCTGGCCCTGGCTGTGTCCGGGCTGCTGGTGAATCCCGTCGTGGTTGGGCTGGGCATCGTGGTGGCATTTGCCGCGCTGCTGCTGTGGGGCTTCGAGCCAGGCACGCGCCCTGGTGAGGCGTCTGGGGTTTTGGAGTCATAAAGACTGTGCAGATACCAGCCAACAACGTACAAGAGAAAACAAAACGCCGCCTGACAAAGCGCACCCTTGCGACGCTGATCTTCTTTACAGCGCTGAACATTGTGCTGGTCGTGGTGCTGGTGAATCGTCTGACCGCTGCGAACCATATCATCAGCGGCACCGCCATTGCCCCGCTGGTGGGTCATCCCGCGCCAGATTTCACCCTGACCACCTGGAATACGCCCGCGCAGCCAAGCATCGAGCTTGCTTCGTTGAAGGGTAAGCCGGTGGTGATAAATATCTGGGCGTCGTGGTGCGAGCCATGCAAAACAGAGGTGCCCGCCTTTCAAGCGGCCTGGCAGCAGCACCAACACGACGGCATTGCCTTTCTTGGGATTGACTATCAAGATACCGCGACGGACGCGCGGCACTTCTTGCAGCAATACGGCGTGACGTATCCGTCTGGGCCAGATGCTTCCGGGTCCATCAGCGTCAACTATGGCGTGAGCAATGTCCCCACGACCATTTTTATTGACCGTTCGGGGACGGTAGTGCGCAAGATTCTGGGCCAGGTTGATGCCCAAACCCTTGAAAACGAGATTCAACAACTCTTGAAATAAGGAGCAGATCAGGTGCCCATTGTTGGTCAATTGGGATGGGAAGCGGCGCTGATAGCGTTTCTGGCTGGGGCAGCCTCTTTTTTTTCGCCCTGTGTCGCGCCCATCATCCCTGGCTATATCACCTATCTCTCTGGCGTGACGACGACAGCAGCAGAACAACAGCCAACCCAACAGCGGCGCTGGCTGGCGCGGCCCGCTGTGCGCGTGAGCCTGCTTTTTGTGCTGGGCTTCTCCATCGCTTTTATCGCGCTGGGCTTTGTTGCTGCCTGGTTTGGCGCTCTGCTGAGCGCGTATCGCCTGGTGCTGGAGGCGATTGCGGGCGCGTTCATGATTTTGATGGGCGCGTTTCTGCTGAACCTGTTACCGACTGGCCTGATGCACCTGTTGTATCGAGAGCGCAAGCTCCACCCTCAGGGGCAGCGCCTTGGCGTGCTGACGCCGCTGGCGTTGGGGGTGGCTTTTGCCGCTGGCTGGACGCCCTGCATTGGGCCGGTGCTTGGCTCGATTTTGCTCTACGCGGGCGCTTCGGCAAGCCTGGCACGCGGGAGCGTGCTGCTGGCATTCTACGCGCTGGGCTTCGCGCTGCCGTTTCTGCTGGTGGGTGTTGGCTGGGCGAGCGGCTTGCACGCGCTGGGCTGGGCACGCCGCTATGGGCGCGTGGTGACGATGATCAGCGGCGTCGCGCTCATTCTGGTGGGTCTGGTTTTTCTCTCCGGCCAGGTCTATTACTTTTCCATCTGGGCGCAGCAGGTTGCGCCGCCCCTTTTTCAGTGAGATAAGCACTGGCACAACAACTGTTGGGTGTGATAGGATGGGCAACAAGGATTAATCCTCGATCATGTGGAGGCAAAAAGAGTGGCCTGGTGTCGTTTCTTCTTCCCAAAGATTGTCACGGCTGATATTGACCCCGATGATCCTGCCGTGAACGATAAGATTCAATACGCCAAATGTCTGCGGGGTAAGGTACTCAAAGACGCTGGCGATTGGGTTCGTTGTGAGCACCTGCCCACGCCAGATTCTCAATGCTGGCAAGAGGGCGGCAAGGTGGTGTTCCCACAGCGCGCAAAAAGCCGCAGCTCTGCAACGAAATAGCGGTTGCTCGCAATCTTGCAGGGGAGAAGGCGTGGGCATCTTGTAAGACGCCCACGCCTTCTCCCCTGAGCTTTTTTATCCCACCAACGCTTTAAGCGTTTCCACGCTTTTCTTCAGCTTCTCCAGATCAATTGAGTTATCCTGGTTCACCACCGACGCTTCCAGGCTGATTGACCCGGTAAAGCCATGATTTTGCAAGCTGCGAAAGAAGCGAGCGAAATCAATCTTTCCCTCGCCTGGATGCAGATAGCGCCGGTAGCCGTCGGCTGTGGCGGATTGGCCGTCGTAATCCTTGATATGGACATGGCGCACGCGCCCGCCCTGCCAGAGCCACGCTGCCGCCACTGCCTCGTCCAGTTGTTGGTGCTGTGCCAGAAACTCAGTGTCCAGCGCGATCATGCTGCGCGCGTCTTGTTCCATCACCCGCCGGATGTGGGTGAGCGGTTTCGCCTGAATGCAGGGGATGGTTTCCACCGCCAGCGCGACCCCGGCGTCCTCGGCGATGCTCAGGCAATCGCCAAGGATTGCCAGATTGCGTTCGATATGCGTATCAGATTCAGGCATGCCCCACAGGTGCATCACCACCAGCCCAGCGCCAATTCGTTGCGCAAACTGGCAATTTGCTTTTAGCCGCTCCAGCCCAATAGCACGCTGGCTGGCATCGGCGCTGCCCATTGCCGCGCCGGTGCTTTTCTCGGCGTGAACGGCTGGAAACTTCAGGCCGGTGGAGAGGAGGTCATCAGCAACGCGCTCAATCTGCGCGTACCATTGCAGATGGAACATGACCTCCAGGCCATCTGCTGGCAATCCTGGCCCATACTGCAAGATTAACCGATGGTCGGTAATGTGCGGAACGCGGGTAAAAGCTCCGGTGGAACAAAGCACCTGGCACCAGTTTGACATCATCGCTCCTTGATTTTCAACATACACTGCTGAAAGTATCAGACCCAGCCCCGCTCGCGGGCATAGATGGCGGCCTGCGTGCGATCACGCAGCCCAAGCCGACCCAGGATATTGGAAATATGGTTCTTGACGGTGCCCTCGCTGATTACCAGTCGCTCGGCAATTTCGCGGTTGGTCGCGCCCTGAGCAATCAAGCGCAGCACCTCAATTTCGCGCTCGGTAAGCAGCCCAGGCTTTATTGTGCTGGCTGCTGTATTGCTGGTTGCCTGGAAGGAGGCGGGCTGGCGTGAATCTGCGCTGGCTTGTCCGGCCAGCGACGCCACAACTCTGCGGGCGACGGATGGGTCAAGCTGGTAAATATGCCGATGCACCGCTTGAATCGCCTGGGCGAGATGCTGAGCCGGAATATCTTTGAGCAGATAGCCGCTGGCCCCGGCACGCAATGCCTCGATCACATATTCATCATCATCAAACGTGGTCAGCATCAACACCTGGCATTCGGGAAGCTGACGAAGTATCTGCGCGGTGGCCGCCACGCCATCTAGCACCGGCATACGCACATCCATCAGCACAACATCTGGCTGCAAAGCGAGCGCCTGCTCAATCGCCTCCTGGCCGTTGGCTGCTGTGCCCACCACCTCAATGCCATCCTGAATGCTGAGCAGTGAAGCAATGCCATCACGCATAAGCTGCTGATCATCTGCCACGAGCACGCGCACCGTTGAGGTCTGGCTTGCCTTGCCCTCTGTCATACATGTTCCCCTGCTTGCTCTGGCCGTTGACGTTGCAGCATTCCATTTTCGGAGGCATCCGGCAGCATCAGCGGCGCCAGCGCGGGCACGCTGGCCGCCAGGCACGTCCCGCTGCCCGGCATACTTTCCACCTGCAAGCTCCCCTGCACCTGCTCTAAGCGCTCCTGCACCCCCTGCAATCCGTAGCGACCTTCGCGCCCCGGCTGAAGTTGGAGCAGCATGGCTGTGTCAAATCCTCGGCCATTATCGCACACGCGCAGCGTTGCTTGCTGGTTCTCCAGATGCAGGGCTACTGTGATCTGGCTGGCATGGGCGTGCTTTTGGATGTTGGTCAGCCCCTCCTGGGCCGCCCGGTAAAGCGCGATCAGCGCCCGCCTGGAAAAATCTTCTTCTTGCCCTTCCATTGTAAGCGTGATGCTCAGGTGGCTGCTCTGCATGCGCTCAATCAGTTCGCGGAGCGAATGTTGCAAGGAAAAGCCATCCTCCTGCGCGCGCAAAGCGCCAACAGAGCGGCGAATCTCCTGCAAGGCTTCGCTGGCAAGCTGCTTTGACGTGCCCACCGCCTGGTCAGCGTCCTCTGGCTTTTTGCTGCGAAAGGCCAGCGCTTTTTCTAGCTGCACATTAATCACCGTCAAGTAATGCCCCAGGCTATCATGAATATCACGCGCCAGCCGGTTGCGCTCTTTGGTGGTTGCCAGTTCTGTTGCTTGCTCGGCGGAGGCTTTCAATTGCTCATGTGTCACTTCCAGTTCGGCAAGGAGTCGCTCGGCGCGGGCACGACTCGCTCTCTCTTTGTTGACTGTGTTTGCCATCGTGATGGCAAAGAGCAGCCCAAGCGAGTAGATGATCATATCATGTACGTCGTTTGCCTGATGAAACCAGATAGAGTTATACAGCGTTTCCTTGGTAATGTACGTGACCCAGGCCAGTCCAGCCAGCCCATAGCTCACCAGGCTGCCAAAGTAGAGCGAGGCAGTGAAGGGAATCACTAGATAGAGGAAAGGCGAATACACAAAATGATCAAGCTCCGCCACGACCTCTATCAAGAGGACGCGCACCAGGAGCAGGAACACAGCAATATTTCTTGGGGTAGCTTCCCGATACCGCCAATATTCTGCTCGCTCTATATAGAGCAAGACAAGGATTGCGCCGCTCATTTCCAATACTCTCTGCCAGGAAAAACCACATCCGCAGTACGCAGAAAAATAGATATAGAGGAAAGGAACCGCGAGATAGAGCGGCGTGAAGACCAGATCAAAGGGCTTGGCAATCAGCCAGACCGTCCAGTGCTGTCTTTGATGCAGGCGCTCAAGCGTGCTGCTCAACGTTTGCTGTTGCGACATGTGCCTCTCCAGAGTGCTTCCGTCAGGCAGGAGACGTATCACCCACCTGTTCTTTGTAATAAGCCTACCAGAGAGCACTGGCTGGCGCAAAGTGCCACAAGTACGAATGTGTGGCAGCCAGAAGTCACATGACCTCTGGCTATACGCCCTGCCGCTTTCATCGAGGCTGCTCCTCAAGATATGCCCCAAAGATAGGCTGGTTTGCACCTTTCAATCTGCTCGCTCTGCGCTATAGTTGTAGCAGCGCAAGGAACAAGGCTTTTAAGAAAGGACAGAGCAATGGCATCTATTTCGGTAACGCGCGGGGCGATGGCTGAGCCTCTAGCACAAAAACTGCCCCTGATTGGGAACAGTGTGCGTTTTGATCGGCTGATGGGTGTGCTGGCAATCCTGTTGGTGAGCGGCCTCTATCTGGATGGCTGGGCGCATGGACATGGCAAAGTAGATAAGAGCTTCTTTACGCCCTGGCATGGCGTGATGTATTCAATGTTTTTTATTACCGCGATTATGTTGTGGGTGGCACTCTACAGAAATCACACGCGGGGCTATGCCTGGAGCCAGGCGATTCCGTCCGGCTATGGCCTTTCGCTGATTGCCACGCCGCTTTTTGTTGCTGCTGGCGCGGCTGATCTGGTGTGGCATACGCTCTTTGGCTTTGAGGTGGGCATAGAGCCGCTGCTCAGCCCGTCGCATCTGGCGCTTGCCACGACAGGCGTGCTCATCGTCACTGGCCCAATGCGTGCCACGTGGCGGCGCGTCATCGCGCAAGAGCAGCAGGGCTGGAGAACGTTATTGCCGCTGGTGCTTTCCTTGATCAGTACCCTGATGATTTTTACCTTCTTCACCGAGTTTGCCCATGCGTTTACACATCTCTGGACGATTACTGAACTGGTAGGGAACTCTGACAAATCCTTTGGCGCGGCAAATATTCTGCTCCAGGCTGGTGTGTTGATGGGTTTTATCCTCTTGCCTGTACGCCGCTGGCGGCTGCCGCTGGGCAGCATGACGCTGCTCTTTAGCTTGTATGCGGTTGGGCTGAGTGTGCTGGGCAACCAGTATCAACTGATTCCTGGGGCGGTGCTTGCTGGAATGATTGCCGATGGGCTGCTCTGGGTCTTGCAGCCAACGACAGACCGCGCGGGCTTGCGGGCGTTTGCCTTTGCGGTGCCAGCAATTCTGTATCTGGCCGTCTTCCTGACGGCGATGCTCACTGGTCCCGTTTATTGGTCCATCCACCTCTGGCTGGGTTCTGTCGTCATGGCGGGCGTTGTGGGGTTGTCCTTGAGCTATCTGCTGGTGCCCCCGCAGGAACCTGTGGAGCAGCCCGCAAATCGCTAGCGCACATCGCAAACTTGTACCACCGGCATCTTTCCGGTCCCAATGGCGCCCCCAAAGCGGGGGCGCCACGCGCTATTTCCCGGCTTTCTTCACTTCCAGATAGATCATCAGCGCCATTGCATCCAGCTTCATCGTGTCTTCCTGCGACCCCTGCATCTTGACCGCGCCTTGCATATAGGTGCTGGCCGGGTTCTCGTCGCACCAGAAAATATTGGTCAGGTCTTCGCTGCTGCCCCGCACGATGAGGTCGGGCGTCCCCTGGAGGCCATCGGTGACAGTGGTCGTGCCATCACGAATATCCATCATAAAGCCATAACCAATATCAACTGCCTCGAAATACACCAGGCACTTCCAACTCTTCAGCGAGCGCTGTACCGCCGCGCTTTTTTGTGCCTGCTGAATATAATCGTCAACCGCTTCCCTTAATTCTTCTTTCGTAGCCATATAATTCCTCTCAACTGAGGGCTTCTAAGACTTCTGCGGCTGCGCGTTCGCCCGATTGCACCGCGCCGTCCATATAGCCATTCCAGACGGTGGCCGTTTCTGTTCCGGCCCAATGCACCCGGCCCACCGGCTCGCGCAGCGCCCGGCCAAAGGAGGTCCAGACGCCCGGCGGCATCGTCCCAGCATAGCAGCCGCGTGAATATTCTTCGGTTGCCCAATATTTTTCGATATACTCGGTTGGATGCGCCGCCTGTTCGCCAAAATATCCGGCGAGGCAGTACAGCGCTGCGTGCTGTCGCTCGCTCGCGTCACGCTCGCCCCAGATGCGCGCCGCTTCGCCCTCCACAAAACCAAGCAGCACGCCTGGCGTGCCGCTGGCCGGGGAATTATCAAACGTGATGCTAACCATACCGTCGTTGTTTGTGACCTGCCCGGATAGCCCCTCATCGCGCCAGAACGGAGCGGGGTAGAGGCATTGGATTTTGAAGACGGTACCCATTGGCATGCGCTGCGTCAGATGGTCGCGCAGGGCTGGCATGCCGGGCTGATAGCGCAGCCGCCCGGCCAGCACTGGCGGAATCGCCAGAATTGCGCGTTTGGCTGTCACCTCCAACGCATCAGCAGCCACGCGCACAGAACTATTCTCTTGAATAACCGAGTGAATAGGCGTATTTAGAAGCACCCGCTCGCCCAGCGCTGCCGCCATCTTGTTTGAGATGCTTTGCGCACCCTCGTAGAAGCGGCTTTCCTGAGCGCCGCCCGTCACGCCTATCAGCGCGTTCAGGTTGCCTGCCGAATGGATATAAAACAAGAAATGCAGCAGCGACAGTTCGCGCGGCTCCACGCAAAAGAGCGAGCGCACTGCTAAATCAATCAGCGCCTGGGCACGCGGCGAGATGATGTTTTGTTCCATCCAGGTTGCCACCGTTTGCGCGTCCCAGGCTGCTGCCTGGGGCGCCGTCCAGGGCGCCTCCAGCGGCACCTCTTGCGCCATCATGCTCAGGTTCAGCATGCGCTCCACAATTTCCATTGTGGCTTCCAGATCGCCCATCGGGAGCGCGCCGGAATACACCGAAGGCTCGGCATTATAGAACTCGATGTTATTGCCGGTATCATAGGTGAGGAACGTTTTTGCATCTAGCTCTGTCGCCAGCGCCGCCAGCCGGTCCTGCCCCGGCCCAATCCATTGCCCGCCCACATCAATTGGTGTCCCATCATGCGCCTGGATAGTATGCGTGCGCCCGCCCACTCGATCTCGCGCCTCCACCACCAGCACATCCACGCCTGCCGCGTGGAGCTTGCGCGCTGCTGTCAGTCCAGCCAGCCCTGCGCCCACCACAACGACATCTATTTTTCTTTCTTCTTTCTTCAAGGTATCCACACCTTTATTCCTGTGCTGAGGGTTCTTCCTGTGCGGCCCTTTGCGGGCGCCGTCTCCTGACTGTTGCACGCTCAGCAGCCAACCGAGCCTGGAGGCGCGGTACATACGTAAAGACATAGATGGCCGTCAGCACGAAGATCAGCACCATAATCGCGGGGACGATGACAGAAACCAGGGCGGAGGGTACCCCCGGCAACTGGTTGGCTGGCGGAAAGAGCGCCCCAAAAAAGAGCACGCCAAAGATCAAGATGGTGAGCAGCGGTATCGTCCAACCCAGCGGACTCTTAAAACTGCGCTCGGCCTGGGGCTTGCGTCGGCGCAATTGAATGACACAGATGCCCGCCACCGCGTAAATCATGGCCTCCAGCGCCGCGCCCACCAGAATCAACACCTGAAACTGCTTGGTGAGGAAGATGACGACAGCCAGCAGCGCCGAAGCAGAGGAAAGCGCGACAATTGCCACCCAGGGCACGATGAAGCGGTTGATTTTGGCGAAGACCGGAGGCAGCGTGCCTTCGCGTGCCGCTGCATAGAGAAAGCGCGAGGCGGTGGCAAAGCCGCCGTTAAACGTCATCACGCCTGTAAGCAACGTGGCAAAGAGCATCCACCACGTTCCTACCGCCCCCATTGCTTCTTTCGCCATGAGCATTTGCGGAACAGAAGCGGTCAGTTGCGCTGGGTCAGTTACGCTGACGGGCAGTTGCCAGACTCCATGCACCTGCACGCTGAGCAGGTTGGTGCAGGCCAGGGTGAAGAGAGCATACGAAACAAACAGGACACCCAGAGCCAGATACATTCCGCGTGGAATCAGCTTGATGTCGGAGATTTCTTCCGAAAGCGGCGTCACCCACTCAAAGGCCGAAAAGACAAACACGCCCGTTGCCACCGCGTTAAAGAGTCCGCCTGGATTATCCAGCCCGGAGAGCAGCGTGTGAAACTGGAAGCCGTGATTTGCCAGCCCAATGAAGGAAATGAGGATAGCCGAGATGAGCAGCGCGTAGGTGGTGATGTCCTGAAGCAGCCCGGCAATGCGGATGCCGCGCAAATTGGCGAACGTGGTCAGCGCGAGGATGATCAGAATCAAGAACAGCGTGGCGTAGCCCGGAAGGTTGAGCGCGTAAGTCACGGCGCTGCCAACGATATAGCTATCGGCGGCGACCACCGCCACAATCGTCAGCAAGTAGCCAAAGGCGACGATCAGCGAGGTTTTCTCGTTGATCGCTTCTTTCATAAACAGCCGGATGGCGGCTGCCGAGGGATAGAGCGCGTTGAGTTCGGCAAAGCAGGTGGCCGCCAGCAGCGCCAGCCCGCCCGCAATCAAAATCGCCAGCCACGCGCCATCGCCAACCAGGGCTGTTGCGACCAAAATGCAGCCCAGAAAGCTGATCGCTGCGTAGGCCAGGCCGGTGCTGGTGGAAAGCACCGTCCGAAATCCCAGGACACGCCGCAGTTGCGGAGTCTCTACAGTGACGGAGGCCATAGAAATGTATCTCCACTTCAGAAAAATGAGGATGAGTGCCCGCTAAGAGGCACCTGAAGCATAGGGCATTTCGGATGGGGTGTCAACGCGAAAAGGCGCGGCTTCAACCGTCAGCGCGTGGTGGTAAGATAACGAGGAAAGTTCTTTACCACAGGAGGGGCAACGATGGCAATTGCACTTGACCAACTCCAGGCCACATTAGGCGAACAAAAAGTAAGCGTAAGCCAGTCCGTGCTTGAGTCGCACGGACGCGACGAAAACTTCCCAGAGGTGCGCCCACCGCTGGCTGTGGCCTATGCAGAGAGTGTTGCCGACGTGCAGGCGGCGCTGGCGTGGTGCCGCGAACAGCAGGTGCCGCTGATCCCCTTTGGCGCTGGCACCAGCCTGGAGGGAGCGCTTGTTCCTGTTGCCCGCGATATGCCCGTCCTGAGCCTGGATGTCTCGCGCATGAATCAAGTGGTGAGCATCCAGCCGGAAAACTTCCTGGCCGTCGTTCAGCCAGGCATCACGCGCACTGCGCTCAACACCGCCTTGCGCTATACCGGCCTCTTCTTTCCAGTGGACCCAGGCGCCGATGCCTCGCTTGGTGGCATGGCGGCGACCAACGCCAGCGGCACGACAACGGTGCGCTACGGCGGCATGCGTCAGAACACGCTTGCGCTGGAGGTGGTGCTTGCGAACGGCGAGGTGCTGCGCCTGGGGCGGCCTGTGCGCAAGACCAGCAGCGGCTACGACCTGAAAGACCTGTTTGTCGGCTCGTCGGGCACGCTTGGGGTGATCACCGAGGTAACGGTGCGACTGCATCCCATCCCCGAACATGTGCATACGCTGCGCGTCTTCTTCCCCTCGGTGATTGAGGCGGCGCAGGCTGCGTACAGCGTGATGGCAAGCGCCCTGCCAGTTGCGCGCATGGAACTGGTGGATGAGCTTGGGATGCGCAGCATCAACCGCTATCGCAAGCGCGACTATGCCGAGCGCCCGGCGCTCTTTCTGGAGTTCCACTCTTCTACCGCTGCTTCCATTGAGGAAGAGGTGCGGCTGGTGGAGGAACTGGCACGCGAGGCGGGCGCAACCGACATCAACGTGGCACGCACGCGAGATGAGCAGGCGGCGCAGTGGGAAGCGCGGCACCACATCTATTGGGCGCTGGTCAACGCCTTCCCGAATCAGATATACGTGATTACCGATACCGCTGTGCCGCTGTCAAAAACGCCTGATCTCATCGCGTATACCCAGGAAATTCTGGGAGAGATGGGATTGGAGGGCAGCATTGTGGGGCATGTGGGTGATGGCAACTTCCACACGCTGGTGGCAACCAAGCCGGAAGGCTACGAACAAGCGCACGCCTTCTCAGGGAAACTGGTCAAGCGAGCGCTGGAGTTGGGTGGCACTGCTTCTGGTGAGCATGGCATCGGCCTGGTCAAGCGCCCATATATGGCAGAAGAACATGGCGCCGCGCTTGAATGGATGCGGCGCCTGAAATCGCTCTTTGACCCGGATGGCCTGCTCAACCCAGGCAAGATCATCTAAGCACTAGCTTGCGAGCACGCATAGCAGCCAGCAAGCAGCTACTCCCGAACTGCGCGTGCCTCGTAAGTGCTGATGGAGGGCAGACAGGAGAGAAAGGCAGCAAGATATTCTGGGTCACCAGGACGAAGAGTGATTAGCCCAAAGTAGCACATGCCCCCTTCGGGGAATAGCTCATACCCCTCGTCTTCGTCTTCGGCCTCGAATCTGAACTGCCTCTCTCGCACGATGAGTTCCTGCTGCAAGAGCTTCCTCAACTGCGCTATGGCTTGGGGATCACCCTCGTCAGAGAGCATGCCATCTGCGCCAATGCGGGCAACAACCTGGCCGGTTTTTAGGTCATGGATGCTATACTTTTTTGCCCTTTCCATCGAACTGACCTCTGGCCTTTCCAGACCCCCTAATTGACCTTGCCATTTCCGTTGTGCAGCGCCTGGAACACGCGCTCTGGTGTGACCGGAAGCTGTGTCATGCGCACGCCAATGGCGTTGGCAACGGCATTGGCGATGACGGCCCCGCCTGGAATCACCGGCGGCTCGCCAACGCCCTTGGCCCCAAAGGGACCATGCTCCGAGGGTACTTCGACGAACTCGGCGCTAATGGTTGGCGGCGCCATTCTCGCGCCTGGGATGGCATATTCCATGAAGCTGCTGTTCAGCAGTTGGCCCTGGTCGTCATAGACCATCTGCTCATACAGCGCCCAGCCCATGCCCTGGAGAATGCCGCCCATCATCTGCCCTTCCACCTCAGCCGGGTTCAGCGCAAAGCCGACATCCTGCACCGCGACATAATCCAGCACGCTTGTCTCCCCGGTTTCGGGGTCAACTGCCACGCGCGCCAGATGCGCCGTAAACATCGGTGAGCTTGATGGCAGCGCCACCGCGCCGCGTCCATAGACCGGCTCGAAGCGCGCGCCCCAGCCCTGGCTGCGCTCGGAAATGTCCTTTAAGGCAATGCCTTTGGACCCCAGCCCCTTCACCTGCACCCGCCCAGGCACCAGTTCCAGGTCGCCAGCGGCGGCCTCCAATTGATCAGCGGCAATATCCAGAATCTGACGGCGCACGTCCTCTGCCGCCTTCCTGACCGCCGCGCCAATCGTGTACGTGACCTTGCTGCCGCCAGAAGCGCCCATATATGGCGCGCTGTCGGTGTCGCCATGCACAATGCGAATGGTTTCAGGCGGTTGGTTGAGAATCTCCGCCGCAATCAGTGTTAGCACGGTATCTGTGCCCGTCAGATCAACCGAGCCAACCACCAGCGTCATGGTCCCGTCGCGGTCCATCCGGCAGGCCGCCGACGCAGGCTCCAGGCCACCGGGCCAGCCGCCAGCCGCCACGCCCACGCCAATCTTGCGGCCCTGCGCGTCGGTTTCGCCTGGCTTGCGGTTTTTCCAGAGCGGCTGCTCGCGGAGTTTTTCCAGACAGTCGCGCATGCCAATGGCCGGGAAGGGCACGCCATCGGGGCGTTTGTCGCCTGTGACGATGGCGTTGCGAATGCGGAACTCCAGCGGGTCCAGCCCCAACTGCTGCGCCAGCGCGTCCATATGCGAATCAATGGCGAAAGTCGCTTGCGGCGCACCAGGGGCGCGATACGCGCCCACGCCGGGCTTGTGCGTCAGCACCTCGTAGCCGCGCAGGTCCAGGTTGGCGCAGCGATAGTACGCGCCAATCATAATGGCAGCAATTCCCGCCGGGGCGCCAGGGTAGGCGCCGCTGTCAAAAATAGCCTTTGTTTGCAGAGCGGTCAGCGTGCCATCGCGCTTTGCGCCGACTTTCATGGTAATGATGCTTTGCGGCGCCGGGTTGCCAGAAAGAAAATCATCGCTGCGGGTAAAGCTGAGCAGGACCGGGCGCTTCACGGCAACGGCCATCGCAGCGATCAGCGGCTCAAAAAGCAGGAACTTGCCGCCGAAGCCGCCGCCAACGGGCATGGCGACCACGCGCACCTGATGCTCTGGAATGCCCAGCGATTCCGCGACTTCTGAGCGCGCGTAGAACATCGCCTGCGTACTGGCCCAGACGGTAATCTGGCCCAGAGGGTCAACAGACGCCGCCACTGTTTGCGGCTCGATGTAGCTCTGGTGCACCATGCTGGTGCGATAGGTTTGCTCCAGCACAACATCTGCCTCGCGGAAGCCTTGCTCTACATCGCCGCGCTTGAAGTGTGGGTGCGAGGAAACATTGACGGAAAGCTCCTCTTTTTCCGCCTCCGTCTCTTCAGACTGCGCGACGGCTGCGTGCATGCCTGCCTCGGCTTCGGCAGCATCGTGGGAAACGTTGGGATGCACCGAAGGTGCGCCGGGCTTCATCGCCTCAACCGGGTCAACCACTGGTGTCAGTGGCTCGTAGTCTATGTTCACGAGATCTGTGGCGTCCTGGGCAACTGCCGGATCGGTTGCCAGCACCATCGCCACGATCTGACCGCGAAAGAGGGTATAGTCACGCGCCAGCGGCGAACGGTGACGCGAGGATTCGGTCCCTTTGTCGTATTTCAGGGGCAGGTCTGCTGCGGTCAACACTGCGACCACGCCCGGAACTGCCAGCGCCGCACTCTTATCAATGCCGCGAATGCGCGCGTGGGCGTAGGGACTGAGGACTGGACGGGCATGCAGCAGCCCTTCAACCGGCAGATCAGCCGTATAGCGGGTTTCCCCGGTCAGCTTGGCTGGCGCGTCTACGCGGTGGGCTGAATGTCCCAGGTACTTATACTCTGGCATGATGTGCTCTTTCTTGAATACTTCACAAAAGTTAGCTTGTACCCATGTATTGTAAGAGATAGCCTGCAAAAATGCCACTGCATGGCGTGAAAACGTAATATTGACGGTGCTTTATATGTCGTCACTGAATGGGCGCATTGGAGCCGCCAATTTACCCCATTGTGCTTGCTTTAAACCTCTGATAAGATGCGCCCCGAAGCAGATACGCGAGCTTGGGAAGGAACCAGGGGGTAGCGCTCGGTCTGGGCGTGGAAAAGGACCATGCGGTGCCTTGAGCGTGGCAGCTTCAACTAACTTTGATGAAACTGTTGCCTGCTATGCAGGAAAGGGACACGGCAATGGGTAGCGAGAATCCTGAAATGGATGCGCAGGAGAATCCAGAGGGGCAAGTGGTTGAGGTGGCCGTGCTGCCGGAGGAGACCGAACCGGTGGCGCAAGCCGGAGCGGAGGTGGAGGGGACGCATGAGCATACTGAGCAGCGTGAAATAGATGATGGTGAGACAGCAGAAGCCTCAGACGACTCTGGCGCTGAAGTCCAGGAAGCGACGGATGAAGCAGAAGCAAATGTTGTCGTTGTGAGTGAAGAATCTCAGTCAGAAACACTGGTGGAACTGGCTGGTGAGGTGGCTCCAGCGGAGGTGGCAGAAGCTGCTGAGGAAGCAGCCGAGGAAGAGGCGCCTGCCGAGGCCGCCGCAGAAGCCGAACCAGCGGTAGAGGCCGCTGGCGAGGAAGCCCCGGCTGCTGAAGAGGAGCCAGCCGCAGTGGGAGAAGCTGAGGCACCGGCTGCCGAAGAAGCAGCCTCTGCTGAGGCCGCAGAGGAAGCATCCGAAGCGCCTGTAGCCGAAGAAGCTGCTGAGGCTCCAACAGCCGAAGCCGCCGAAGAAGCCCCGGCTGCGGAAGTGGAAGAGGCGGCAGCCGCAGAGGAGACACCCGCTGAAGAAGTGGCGACGGCAGAAGCAACTGAAGAAGCTGCGGTGGCTGCAATGGCGGAAGAAGCCCCTGCCGCCGAAGCGGAGGCAGAAGTGCCTGTAGCTGAAGAAGCGGTCGAAGCATCCGAAGAGGCTCCAGTAGCTGAGATGGTGGAAGAAGCCCCGGCTGCTGAAGCAGCAGCGGAAGAAGTCGAGGCACCTCTGGAGGCTGAGGAGGCAGCCGCCGAAGCGGAGGCAGAAGCGCCTGTGACTGAGGCGAGCGAGGAAGCCCCTGCCGTCGAAGCCGAAGCCGAAGCTGTAGAAGCAGCCGAAGAAACTCCAGCGGTAGCAGAGGCGGCAGAAGCCCCCGCTGCCGAAGAAGCCCCGGCAGCAGAAGCGGAAGCTCCTGTTGCTGAAGAAGCATCAACTGCTGAGGAAACAGCAGAAACAACCGAAGAGGCGGTAGAAGTCCCTGTTGCTGAAGCGGAAGAGGAAGCTCCGGTTGCCGCAATGGAGGCGGAAGCCCCAGCCGAAGAAGAGGTGACTGAGGCGGAAGCCTCGGAAGCTGAGGAGGAAGTTCCTGTTGCCGAAGCTGCTGCTGAGGAAGAGGCAACTGAAGCGCCAGTTGCTGCGGAAGCCGAGGAACCAGCCGCAGAAGAAGCTGCTGTAGCTGAGGCGGAACCTGCTGCTGAGGTAGAGGAAGCCTCTGTGGTGGCCGAGGCCATCGCGGCTGCCGAAGCTGCCCAGGAAGCAGCAGAGCAGCAAGAAGCTGAGGCCGAGGCGGAGGCCGCCGAAGAAGCCGAGGTTGAAGTTGAGGTGGAGGCCGCCGAAGAAGCCCCAGCCGAGGAAGCTCCTGTAGCTGCTGAAGAAGCCGAGATGGAGGCCGAAGCCGAAACAGAGGAGGCAGCGGAAACGCCAGCCGAAGCCCCGGCTCCGGCGGCACGCGAGCCGGTGACGATTGTCGCGCATCAGGTGGTAGCCTTTGGGCCAAACCGCGAGGCGCGTGTCCTGCTCCACCGCTATCATGGGCGCACCGGCCAGCCCTTGCAGGCTTCTCCGCTCTTGTGGGAGGCTTCGCAGGTGGCCCGCCTCATCCACGAAAAAGCGGTGGGTGGTCAGCCGGGCGCCCGCGAGATGCTGGTGCATCTCCCAGGCGAGCAAGCCATTGTAGTGCTGGCGTCGGATGGCGACATCATTACCGTACACGAGGAGGTTGCCCGCGCGGTCTTCCCCACGATTGCGAAGAATCGCGCTTCCTGGGGAGAAGCGTCCTGGCAGATTCCCGAAGAGTACCACGAAGCGTCGCGCCCACTCTCCTTTGATGATTGGGCGTAGTGAACCTGGCAGTGTTTTGTAGGTCGTTCATGTAGTCTTGAAATTCGTACAGCGTTTCATGGAGTGCAAGCACCTGGGATGGGCATAGCGCGTTGAAATGGGAAGCGTGAAGAGGCCAGGGGAGAGGTTCACGCCTGTGCCGCGACCCCAGAGAGTTTTTAGCCGAACGGTGTGGTGGTGGGGAGAGACATCTGGCGCCACAACGGGGTGGATGCGCGGATGTCGCGCGGGGCGGTCACGAGGGGGCTAATGCGGAAGCCACTCAAAGGGCCGGCTGCCTGGATGTAACCAGGCGCGAGTGACAACCTGTCGTCATGTGTCGTGGCAATGAACTGCCGCTCAGACGAGAAATCGGGGAGAAACGCCTGTCTTGCTCGGCGCTGGGGACACCAGCAGGGCCATACGATCAGCATCCACATTGAGAACCGAAAACAGAACCAGGGGACAAAAGGCTGTGTTTCCACGCCCGCACTGCCTCGCGTTCCCTGGTTTTTTGCCTGTAGCGCGGGCTGCCCCCTCAAAGCAGGGGCACGGCAGCCCGCACAGAGCCAATTCGCTTGACGCCTGCTGCTGTATGTGATACATTGCAGATAACAAGAGTATCGGCTTTGATGGGGACATCTACGAGAACCTTTTGGCGTCCAGAGAGCAATGCCCAGGCTGCAAGCATTGCCGCTGATCTCTCCGAACGACACCCCAGAGCCAACCGGCGAACGAATCCTCTACTAGCTGGTTTCGGGTGCGCCCGTTAGCGCGCGACGGTTTACAACGCGGTGAACCGGGTGAGGCCCCAGCACCGGGGCAAATGGTGGTGGTACCACGAGAACAGGCTTGCACGCCCTCGTCCTCCTTGGATGAGGGCTTTTTGTTGTGTGCAAGCGCAATGGAGCGAAAACCAATGCACGACAACGATCTGTGGGAAGGCGTTTAGCACCTTGTTTGGCCTGCCAGGACGCGCTTCCCTTGCTCGTCAGGCAGGCCGGTGTAACCTAAAAGAAAAGGGAGA
The DNA here is from genome assembly GCA_036557885.1 of Ktedonobacterales bacterium. Taxonomy (GTDB): domain Bacteria; phylum Chloroflexota; class Ktedonobacteria; order Ktedonobacterales; family DATBGS01; genus DATBGS01. The sequence goes on along the minus strand of DATBGS010000024.1, from coordinate 2,051 downwards.
TAGAGAGATGCAACGCATTCCCACGATTGAAGTACGCTCGCACATTGGTGAGCGCGTGCGAGTTCAAGGCTGGCTGCATTCGTTCCGACGTCTGGGCACGCTGAACTTTCTGGTCATCCGCGATGGCTGGGGCATCATCCAGGCGGTTGCGGAAACGGATGAAGAATTGGGGCTGTTGGCTGCTGGCGAAGCCACCACAGAGACAGTGCTGACCGTTGAGGGCAAAGCCTTCGCCACAGAGCAGGCGCCAGGCGGCGTTGAGCTGCACGATCTTTCCATTGAGATCATCGCGCCCGTCAACGAGCCGCCGCATGTGGCGCTGAACAAGCCCACCCTCAAAGCCAATATCACGACCATTCTTGACCACGCGGTGGTTGCGAATCGCCACCCGACGAGGCGTGCCATGCTGCGCCTGAGCGCGGGGGCGATGGCAGGCTTTCGGGCCACGCTGAATGCACGCGGCTTCACGGAAATCCAGACGCCCAAGATCGTCGCGGCAGCCACCGAGAGCGGCGCCAACGTCTTCAAGCTGGACTACTTTGGGCGCCCGGCGTATCTGGCGCAAAGCCCGCAGTTTTACAAGCAGATCATGGTAGGCGTCTTTGAGCGGGTCTATGAGGTTGGGCCGGTGTTCCGCGCCGAGCCAAGCGAAACCACGCGCCATATCAGCGAATATGTCAGCCTGGACGTGGAGTTTGGCTACATCGAAAGCCACCTGACCGTGATGGCGCTGCTGCGCGACGTGCTGGCAGGCATCTTTGCGGAGCTTCAGGAGCACTACAGCAGCGAACTGGCGCTGCTGAATGTCCAGTTGCCAACGGTGCCGCGCGAAATCCCGCGCATCCATTTTAGCGATGCCCAGGAGTTGATCTATCGCCGTTATGGAACGGACGTGCGCGGCGAGCCAGACCTGGCCCCGCAAGACGAGCGCTGGCTGGGCGAGTGGGCACGCGAAGAGTATAACAGCGACTTTCTGTTTGTCACTGGCTACCCGATGCGCAAGCGTCCATTCTATACCCACCCGGACCCGGCGCGGCCAGAGTTTTCCAACTCCTTTGACCTGATCTTCCGGGGAACAGAGTTGGTGACAGGCGGGCAGCGGCTCCATCGCTACGCCGACTATCTGGCGGCGCTGGAGCGAGCGCGTTTGCCGGTGGAACCCTTCGTAACCTATCTGGAGGCGTTTCGCTTTGGCATGCCGCCGCATGGTGGCTTTGCTATCGGCCTGGAACGGCTGCTGATGCAGTTGACGGGCATACCCAACATCCGTCTGGCAACCACGTTCCCGCGCGACCTGGCTCGTGTGACGCCGTAGCATATCTCCCTGCTTGTAGCGCCGCCGTCCCTGGCGGCGAACTGTCGCCAGCACGGAGGCTGGCGCTACAAGCACCACTGCTCACCTGCTAATGCGGAGAGTGCGCTGGCTCCGCGTGGTCGTGAACGTGCGCTTCTTTGGCGTGCTGCTGGTCTTCTTCAGCACGCTTGTAATCGTGGCTGTGGGTCAGGTCGTTGTGGTTGTGCTCGTGGGTATGCCAAAACGTCCGATGTTCCCATTCGCCACCTATTCCACTCTGGTGATGATGCGAGACGTGGTAATGGTCGTGTGTATGGGTTTGCGCCGAATGTGTATGATGCGGCTGTTTGCCTTCGCCCTCGGTAAATTGCTGGGCCATGAAAGTCCCTCCCTTTGAACAAGCGGTCCTTGTACGCTGTGGTGTGAAAACCAGCGCAAGAAGGCTCGCAGGAATTATTCCAGACGCGCCAGAGATTCTGGCACGAGACGTGCGCCCCTAAAATCAGAGATGGAACTAGGAAATAAGAGCACAAGCCAACGAAGGAGGCAACGAAAGTGCCAGAAGAAAAACACCTGCGAGGAGTTGGCGAGAAAGAGCAGCGCCAGTACGAGCATATTAAAGAAGATGCTGAAAAGTCAGGCCGCTATGGAAAACGCGCTGAAGAAGTAGCAGCGCGCACCATGATGAAGCAGCACAAAGAGAAAAAGCACAAGAAAGGCCAGTAGCCTTCCCCCATAGGCAAGAGGCGGGGGGGGG
>DATBGS010000023.1:0-5590 GCA_036557885.1 Ktedonobacterales bacterium | reverse complement strand
AAGCTCAGCGTATAGGCGCTGTTGGCGGTGGCGCGCTGCTCCTGGGGCACAATGCTCATAAAGAAGCTGAGCAGCACCGGCTCGGCCATGTTCATCAGGCTCCAGCGTACCAGATAGGCCAGCAGCACCAGCGGCAGGGCGCGGGTCAGCCCCAATGTAAAGAGAAACGGCAGCGAGGCCAGATGCGCGATCACAGTGCCGCGCACCTTCCCCAGTTTGGCGGCAAAGTATGGTCCGGCCAGCGTGGTGAGCGCCATCAGCAGCGTTGAGCCAGCCGTGATCAGCCCGTACAGATCAGTGCTGACGCCCAGATGCTGCACAAAGTACAGGTTAAAATAGGGGATGAACAGGCCCGCGCCCAGCCCAATCAATCCTTCCACTACCGCAAGCTGCCCAATCGGGCCGCGCAGCGCCTTGCGCCCCTTCGCCCATGCTGTGCTCAGCGTGCTGCGCAAAAGCAGCGCCCGCCTCATCTTGCTGCCTGTTGCCTGGCGCGTCAGCCAGCTCCCCATCTGGCGCGTACCTTCGCGCTGTGCTGGCGGGGTTGGGTCCATCAAGATGATCGGCAGGAAAGAGGGAGCGGCAATCAGCCCGGCCAGCAGCAGGGCTAGCTCGTAGCTTTGGGCTTTGGCCCCCGCCACCAGCGCGGGCTGTATAGCCTGATAAATTGGCGAATGCACAACAGCAGGCAGACTTGCCAGCGTGGGCAGCGAGCCGCCCAACGCCTGCCCAATCACGGTTGTCACCAGCGCCAGCGCGGCGTTCAGGCTAAAGATATGCCCACGCGAACTTTCGGTGCTGCCTTCGGCCAGCAGCGGCGCGCCTATGATGAGATATAGCCCGCCGGCAATGCCGGCTAGAAAGCTGGTGATGAGCAGGCAGGCCGCTGCTGGATAGATGAGCTGAAGCGCGCCCATCGCGCCCGCCACCACGCTTGACCAGAACAGCGCGGCTTTGGCCCCAATGCGCCCCAGGATGGGGCTGGAGGCGGCAATGCCAACGGCGCCACCTGCCACGCCAATGGCGAGCAGCCACCCGATGAAATCAGCCTGATAGCCCAGCGAAACCAGATAGAGGTTGTAAAGGAGCGTGAAGATGCCAACCGTGATGGAACTCAGGATATTGCTATATAAATACAGGCGGGCATTCCGGTTCATCCGCCCAAACTGGCGGAGATACGAGCGCACCGCCTGCGTGTGTTGTTGTGTCATGCCGCCATGTTTGCCCCCTCTTCAGGGGGCGCTAGATGCTAGAGCCTTCGTTATCTGCCCTCATTCGGATTTGCCAGACGCCGCTGCCCATCTTGTGGCCCAGGCAAGCGCTGTTCTCCGTTCTGGGTCGGACCTTCCAGACGCGGTATCTCCCGACCTGGAGGGAGTTGCTGATGCCCGTTTCTGCCCACCAGCGTGCGCACCGTTGCTTTGACCGCTTCGGTGCGGGCGTGCAGGTCAATCACGCGCTCAGCGACTTTGACGCTAGTGCGGTCCGTTGCCTGCAAGCGTTGTTCCATCGCTGGCGCCAGGCGGGTAAGCAGCGGGATCACCTTGTTATGTATATAATACAGCACATACGCGGTGCCCGCCACCAGCACGGTCGTGAGCAAGATCAGCAGCATCAATTCAATGATGAGCACGACGCCAGCGGCCTGTCCCGCCGCTTCCAGCCAACCAACCTCAGCAAAGATCATGGAGTTCACCTCACTTTGCCAGTTCGCGGCGGCGCAGCGCCCGCTTTTCCGCCCGCTTGCGTGCCCGCCCGATGCCAAAGAAGATGCCTGCCACCTGTGCCGCGCCCAGCAGAGCGCTCGCTGCTTTCACGCCCGGTGTAATGGTAAGGTCGCTGGCGACCTTGGTCGTCTCGCGCACGGTGTCGGTGGTTTCGCGCAGCGAATCCAGCACAGGCGTGATCTCTTTCTTGATCTGCACAGCCAGGCTGATCATCACAAAGGCGGCCCAGGAAAGAAAGCCCAGCGCCACAAAGGTCAAGAAAGCCAGAATCACCAGAGAGAAATCACGTACCTCCGGCCAGATGCCCCATATGCTAAACAGGACGGTCAGTGCTACAGCGATCAGAAGAAACAAAATCGCGCCTATGATAAGCCAGGATTTGAGGCGACTACTCACAACAACGCTCCTTTCGGACGCAGGAGAATAAAGCGAGAAAAAGACCAGTGATAGATGCAAGCAGAAACCATGCCATCAGCAGACGCTTGCGGCTCTCACCGCCTGCCGTCTTAATGCCAGAATAAAGCAAGCTTCAACCATCAGCCAGCCCGAAAACTGGCGATGCCATTCCCTCTCTCAGCATCATAGCAGAGTAACAAGCAGATGAAAAGGGAAGCTGGCAAAAAGTCCTATGTGAGCCTCGTTCCCGGCCTCTCTCGTCCATTTGTTGAGCAAACAGGGCCGCGCAGGGCCGTTTGGTCCTGCGCGACGCTTTTCGCTCTATGCAAGCGGCTATCCGCCCAACTCGCGGCGGCGCTCTTGCAGCTTTGCCAGCTTTTCCTGGTGGCTGGCAAGTTTCTCGCGCTCTTTCTGCACAATCTCCGGCTTGGCGCGGCTGGTGAACTGCTCATTCTCCAGCATCTTTGCGCTGCGCTCGATGTCGCCTCGCGCTGACACAATCTCGGCGTCTAGCCGGGCCAGTTCCTGCGCCAGATCAATCATCCCCGCCAGCGGCAGATAGACCTCCACGCCATCCGCAATCAGCGCAATCGCCTGCTCTGGCGCGGCGCTGAGCTGCTCCTCGATGCGTGGTGGCTCAGTGCGTGCCAGGAACTCAATCAAGGGCGCCTGAGCGCGCAAAGACGCCGCGTGCCCATGCGCCGCCACAATCACCGGGATGCGCTTGCTGGCCTCAACCTCCATCTGCTTGCGCGCGTCGCGGATGCGCGTAATGATGTCTTGCAGCCGGGCAAACTCCGCTTCGGCGCTCAGGTTGCGCTCGGCCAGATCAGCCTGCGGCCAGGGCGCCACAATCAGCGCGGCAGCCGGGCGCGCTTCCTCGCCCTCGTAGAGATGCTGCCAGACCTCCTCGCTGACATAGGGCATAAAGGGATGCAGCAGGCGCATGCTCAGGTCCAGCACCGCCCGCAGAATGCCAGCGGTGCTCTCCCTGGCCTCGTCGCCCTGCATCTGCACTTTAGCAATCTCCACATACCAGTCGCAGTAGTCCGACCAGAAGAAATCATAGATCTGGCGGCCCGCCTCGCCAAACTGATACTCCTCCATCAACTGCGTGACGCTGGCAATCAGCCCGTGCGCCCGGCTGACAATCCAGCGGTCAGCCAGCGTCTTTGGCGTCGTCTCCTCCAGCGCCGGAATGCCGCCGCCAATGCCATCCGTCTGCGCCAGGACAAAGCGCGCCGCGTTCCAGATTTTATTGGCAAAGTTGCGGTTGCCGATGATGCGATCATTGACCAGCTTCATATCGTTGCCCGGCGTGCTGCTGGTTGCCAGGGTAAAGCGCAGCGCGTCGGTGCCGTATTTGTCCATGATCTCCAGCGGGTCAACCACGTTGCCCAGCGACTTGCTCATCTTGCGGCCCTGCTCATCGCGCACCAGCCCATGCAGATAGATCGTATGGAACGGAATGGTGCCCATGAAGTGAATGCCTGACATGACCATGCGCGCCACCCAAAAGAAAATGATGTCGTAGCCCGTCTCCATGACGGAGGTGGGGTAGAAGTAGCGCAGGTCAGGCGTGTCATCCGGCCAGCCCAGCGTGCTAAACGGCCACAGCCACGAGCTAAACCAGGTGTCCAGCACATCCGGGTCTTGCTCAATTTGCGTGCTGCCGCAGGTGGCGCAGGCGGTTGGGTCTTCGCGCGAGGCCGTCATATGCCCATTGTCGCAGTACCAGACGGGGATGCGATGCCCCCACCAGAGCTGGCGCGAGATGTTCCAATCGCGGATATTCTCCAGCCAGTCGGTATACGTCTTGGTGAAGCGCTCCGGCACAATCTTGATCAGCCCATAGCGCACTGCGTTGAGCGCGGGCGTCGCCAGCGGCGCCATCTTGACAAACCACTGCCTGGAAACCAGCGGCTCAATGACGGTGCCGCAGCGCTGACAGTGCCCCAGCGGAATCGTATACTCCTCGGCCTTGACCAGCAGCCCTGCTTTTTCCAGATCGGCCAGCAGATTTTTGCGGCACTCGTAGCGGTCCTGTCCGGCATAGGGGCCAGCCTCCGCCGTCATCGTGGCGTCAAAGTCAATCGCCTGGATGCGCGGCAGATTGTGCCGATTGCCAATCTCAAAGTCGGTTGGGTCGTGGAACGGCGTGACCTTCATGGCGCCTGTCCCAAAGCCCGTCTCAATGGCATCATCGCCAATAATCGGGATAGGCCGGTTTAGAATGGGCAGCAGCGCCGTGCGCCCGATCAAATGCTTATACCGCTCATCGCGTGGATTGACGGCCACCGCCGTATCGCCCAGAATCGTCTCTGGCCGCGTGGTGGCAACGGTGATGTACTGCGTCTCCGCCTCGCCCGCGATTGGCTCCAGCGCATAGCGGACATAGTACAGCTTGGCTGGAGTGTCTTCAATCTCAACCTCCAGGTCAGAGATAGCGCTCATGCAGCGCGGGCACCAGTTGATAATGCGCTCGCCGCGATAGGCCAGCCCCTCCTCATACAGCCGGACAAAGACCTCGCGCACCGCCCTGGACAGGCCATCATCCAGGGTGAAGCGCTCGCGTGTCCAGTCGGCGGAGACGCCCAGGCGCCGGTGCTGGTCCTGAATGCGGTGCTTATACTGCCGGACCCACTCCCACGTCCGCTCCACAAACTTTTCGCGCCCCAGCTTGTGCCGATCAGTGCCCTCTTTGGCAAGCTGCTTTTCGACAACGGCCTGGGTCGCAATCCCCGCGTGATCTTCGCCGGGCAGCCAGAGCGTCGGCTCGCCCTTCATACGATGATAGCGAATCATGATGTCTTCGACGGTTGCGGTGATGGCGTGTCCGGTGTGCAGCGCGCCCGTCACGTTGGGCGGCGGCATAGAAATCGTAAAGGGCCGCTTATTCGGGTCAATCTTGGGGATAAAATAGCCGCCCTCTTCCCAAAAGCGGTACAGGCGCTGCTCGACGGTCTGCGGGTCGTAGGCTTTCGGCAGGTCCGCCAGCTTCTTCTTTGGTTCAATTGCCATGTGACTGTGCTCCTTCGTGGCGTCAGCAAAAATGCCCTTTCCCCATCGCGCAAGGACGAGGAAAAGGGCACAATTCGTGGTACCACCTTGTTTCGCAGGAGCGCTGCTCGCTGCCTCTTGTGCGCGCTAACGGGCGCTTCCCGCGACGGCTTATGTGCTACAATCTGGCGGCCAATGGGCCAACCAGATCGCGCAATTTCAGCACGTCAGACATGCAAGCCACGTTCGGCGGGCCAGGCCGCGAGCGCCTTACACCCAGGGGCGCCCTTCTCTCTCAGTCCACAACCCGCGTACTCTTCTTGCCGTTCGTCTTTGCCAGATCGCTTCCCGCCATGCGGGAAGAACATCTTTTGAGATTACCTCCAGTCTATCGCATTGGCCGCCGTTTGTCAAGGTGCAGAACCGGAGCCGGAGCCTGACGTAGCGCCAGCCCCTTCCAGGCCAAT
>DATBGS010000022.1:0-13283 GCA_036557885.1 Ktedonobacterales bacterium | reverse complement strand
GCCTGTCGCCCCGGCCACCCCTAAAAGCAGGGGCACCGCCGTGCCGGGCCGTGTTTTGGGGGCGCCAGGGCTATCCCTCCAGATGGTGCATCAACGCGCGCACCCGCTGCTGATCTACGCGAATGAGTTTCAGCCGCTGCTTGCGTGCTTCGTATTCTTCGGTGCCATAGGTGCCGCCGCTCATCAAATAATAGGCATCACAGGCTTGCCTGGTCAATTCGGCAAGCTGGCGCTGCAACTCCTCAAGCGGGCTGCGCGAGGCAGACTCCTCTTCAGTTACTTCTTTCTTCGTCACCTCCAGAGTCTCTACCGCTGTTTCCTCACAAGCAGCAGGCGGCGCGTTGCTGCCAGGAAATGTGCTGCGCTCAGGCGCTCTCCAGGGTTCCTTCGCCTGGATGGGCGCCGCCTGGGGAGCGGGCTGGCGCGGAGGCGGGGCGGGAGGAACAACACCAGCAACAGCCCGCGCGCTCGTAGGCGCTGGCGGCGTGTTTCCGCGCTCCTGCGCGGGAGCTTCCTGTCTCCACGCTGGCTGTGAAGGCGGAGGCGGAGGGGCTGCCGGAGGCGTTTCAGCCGAAACGATCACCAGAGAATAGATGGAGGCGAGATGCCACCCGCCCGCGCTGGCGTCCTTGACCACCTGGACATAGCCCTTGCTCACCAGTTCCTTGATGGCCGCGCTAATCGTGGTGCTGGCCTTGATGCCGCAGGCGCGCTTAAACTCGCTGTAGGAGATGGCCGCTTCTTCCCGGTGCCAGCCGCACGTCATGCGCGTAATGTGGTACCAGACCTTGAACGCCCTGGGAGAGAGGTTGGCGCAGGCTTCGTCGCCGCGCTTACGGGGGACCGCCAGAAATGGTACAAAAGGTGATGTGATTGACTTAGACTGGGGTGTGGCGTACATATCGCTCTCCTTAGTTTAGAGCGCGCTCTGCCTTTATAGGGCAAGAGCGCTTGCTGTTATGAAGTTATCAACCTGATTGTAACACAGAGAGCCAGCAAATACAAGCCCTCAGCATGGAATATCTGGATTTTGATCTGGAGATTAGCCCTGGCATCGGGCAAACCTATTCCCTGGCGCTGCTGCAATCGCCGGTAGGCCAGGCGCGCGGCACGCTGACCTTTCCCTTCACGCCTGACGCCCTGGAAGGCTGGCTCAAAGAAGTGCAACTGGCGGTGCTGCGCTCCAGCAATGTGCGGCGGCGCGTGCCCGCGCCACACGAGCAAACCGTGCAGCAGTTTGGGCAGCGCTTGTTTGGGGCGCTGCTGGCGGGCGACATTGGCCGACGCTACGACGCCAGTTTGCTCCAGGCCAGCCAGCGCGGGCGAGGGCTGCGCCTGCGGCTGCGCATTCTGGCCCCAGAACTGGCGGTGCTCCCCTGGGAATATCTCTACGACACGCGCCAGGGCGAATTTGTCTGCCTCTCGCGCAACACGCCCATTGTGCGCGCCCTGGAAACGCCCGTCTCTGTCCAGCCGTTTCCGGTCCAGCCGCCGCTGCGCATCCTGGGCATGATTGCCAACCCCAGCGATCAAGACACGCTGGATGTAGCACGCGAACAGGGGCGGCTGCAAACGGCGCTGCAACGGCTGGAGGCGCGCGGGCTGGTGCGGCTGAAGTGGATGAGCGGGCAGACCTGGCGCGATCTGCAACGCGAGATGCGCGGCGGCCCCTGGCATATCTTTCACTTTATCGGACACGGCGGCTACGACCCCAGAGGCGATGAGGGCTTGCTGGCCCTGACCGGCGAAGACGGCAAAACGCATCTCTTGCGGGCAAACGAGGTGGGGCGGCTGCTGGCAAGCCATCTCCCGCTGCGGCTGGCGGTGCTGAACGCCTGCGAAGGGGCGCGGGGCAGCCAGCGCGATCTGTTTTCCAGCACGGCGGCAACGCTGGCACGGCGCGGGCTTCCGGCGGTGCTGGCGATGCAAGAAGAGATTAGCGACGAGGCGGCCATCGAATTGACGCGCACATTCTACGAGGTGCTGGCGGAAGGCAGGCCGGTGGATGAAGCCATCAGCGAGGCGCGCACCGCCATCAGCCTCAGCCTGGCCCACACGCTGGAGTGGGGCACGCCGGTTCTGTATCTGCGTACCCCCGATGGAGTGTTGTTTGATCTGCCCAGGCTGGAATCTGGCTCAGTGATCCTGCCACCTGTGGATAAGCCAACGCCCAAACCTGAGCCTATCGTGTCACCTCCTCGCCAACCAGCGCAGCAAAGCCGCAAACGGCGCGTGGCCGTGCGGGTGGTGGGTACGCTGCGCGCGCTGGCAGGAGCCGGTGTCGCTGGCTTTGGGGTCTTCTCTATCAGCAGCAATTCGGTTCCGCTGGCCGTGCTGGGGGCGCTGGTAGGAGGAGCATTGGGGGTTGTGGTCGAAAAGTTTGATGAAACCGCGCGGCAAGAGCACCAGCGCCAGGCGCAGCTTTTCATGCGCATTGCGCGTGTGCTCTTTGGCGGGGCTATCGGCGCGTTTGTGGCATCAGCATGGACCCACAACGATGTATCGCTTTCGCTCCTGTTGGGGATACCAGTTGGCGCAGCAGTGGTCTTCTTGTTTGGCTTGATGGAGGACCGCGCCAGGGCTGCAAACCAGCGTATACTGCTTGGTGTTGTGCGAACCGTCAGAACGCTCACCAAGGGCGTTATTGGCGCCCTTGGTGTTGGGGCACTTGCGCTGACTATCGCGGTGATTTATCTCCTCCAACATCCCATTACCCCGTCTAGCCCTTCAACCTCGGCGGGTAATACGCTGGGGCAAGCCATCGGCGCGGCTTTAGCGAATGTGTTTGTAGCAGGCTTCTTTGGCCTGCTGGGGGCATTGATCGGGCTGGTGGTCGGGCTGATTGTGGGAGCCATCGTCGAGTTTACAGCGCCGCCCACCAGCAAGCGTCAATAACGGGCGCCGCGCTTGTCAGGCGTCGGCTTGCATCTGCCAGGCGCTTTCAGCGTGGGGCATCCGCAAGATGCGTGGCTCAATGCGATACAGCGGCACATCGGCGCGCACCTCACCCTGCGGGCCAATTTCGTTGATGACTCCCGCGTTGTGTCCATCTGGCAAGACAAGCTGAACGGGCATGGGGAGCGATTGCGGCTGGAACGAGCCAAGCCATTTGAGCAACTCGTTCGCGGTCAACTCGTCGCCCGCGCCTTCCAGAATATATCCCTCTCCCAGGCGGGCAACGACTTCCAAACTCTCTTTCAGGGTCATGGTGCCCTGGACTGGTGGTTGTTGTGGCATGGTTTGCCTCCTTCTAAAAGTGATTCACCTGGAATGCCTGCCTAAACCGATAAGTGAACAGCGGCAGCCCGCTTGTAGCACCGGCCACCGCGCCGGTGAGTGGAGCGCTACAAGCTCACCAGCGGAGCCTCTGGCTCAACCGGTGGCAGCAAAATAACCCCTTGCTGCGGAGGGACCACTCCCGGCGTGGGGAGGAGGGTCGGGCTGCCTGGCTCCGCCGGCTTGCCACGCTCGCTCTCGCCGGGCGGATGTCGCCACTTTTCATCGTCCAATTCCGCTTTCGAAAGCGTTAATGTCACCCCTTTCAGGTCTATGCTCTGGATGGCACTGCGCGGCAGAAAAAGTTCACGAGTGAAGAGTCTGCCCCGTAAGACCACAAAATAGTCATCGCGCAGCGCCGAGACGGTCACATGCCCAACTTTTTCGCCATCAGTCGTATATACCTGCACACCGTGAGGAATCTCCTCCACAGCGGGAACTTGATCAGGCGAGGGATTCATCATAGTAGAAAGTTCTCCCTTCTAAGAAATAGCGCCTGGATTCACAAGCCATTTGAGCATCTTTAATGCCAACTGAGCTATCCCATGCTTGCCAGGGCCATGCGGCCTTTTTCGCTTGACTGACGCGCTATCTTTAAGAGAGAATGATCTGTATTCTGGCCTCTCTCCCAAGCACATCTCCGAGGTGATGACGTTTCATGACCATGCCACAGACCCGGCTGCCCACTTCCCGCTTTTTTCAGTTTGAAGAGGTGGCCGAGGGCATCTACGCCGCCATTGTCACCGCCGCTGGCGGGGCGATTGGCAACGCGGGCATTCTTGATCTGGGCGATCAAACCCTGCTCTTTGATACGACACAGCTTCCCCAGGCGGCGCTTGACCTGCGCAGCGCGGCAGAACAGCTTACCGGGCGGCCTATCTCTACCGTCATCAATAGCCACTGGCACGGCGACCATGTGAACGGCAACATGGTCTTTGGGCCGGAGGTGCGCATCCTGGCAACCGGCTATACACGCGGGTTGATGAGAAAGTACGGCGCCAGAGAAATCACCAAGGACCGCGAGACGATTGGCGACTACCTGAAAAGCCTGGAAGACAAGGCAGCGCAGGCCGAAGATGACGCCGGGCGCCGCCGCTGGACGGATTGGCTGAGCGCCAACCGCGAATACGCGGCGGCCCTGCCCACGCTGGAGCTGCGCCTGCCCAACGTCACCTTTGAGCAGCGCCACAGCTTCTATGGCACGCGGCGCCGCGCGGAACTGCTCACCTATGGCGGCGGGCATTCGCAGAGCGATTCGTTTTTGTGGCTGCCCGATGACGGCGTGGCGTTTCTGGCTGATCTGTTGTTCGTTGGGTCGCATCCCTGGCTGCGCGGCGGGGACGATGCGGAGTGGGACCGCATTTTGCAGCGCGTGGAAACGCTGGAGATTCGCAAAGCGGTGCCGGGGCATGGGCCGGTGGGCACGCTGGCGGATGCCGGGCGCGTGCGCCGCTATCTGGCTGATCTGCGCCAGATTGCGGAGGCAGCGGTAGAGGAAAAGCTTTCGCTGGAAACGACGTTGCAGACGCCCATTCCAGCAGCTTATAGGGATTGGGAGTTCCGCAGCTTTTACAAGATCACGCTGCGCTTTCTCTATGAGCGGCTGACGATGGCGGGCGAGCCATCTTAGAGGTCAAGAGCCAGTGCCAACACGCAAAACGTCGGCACACAGAGAAGAGAGCCTATAAGAAGGCCAAAGCCAAACCACCGATTCACCCGAAGAGAGCCTATAAGAAGGACAAAACCAGACCACCGATTTGCCCGAATAGAAGCCAGCCCCGCTCCCAAAATGATATTAATAAACAAATCAAGAGCTGCTAACCCAAAGAAAAAATCACCACTACTTGCCCCTACAAAAGCCAATAACAAAGGAAACATCCCTGGCACCAGTCCCCACAGGAATTGCTTTCTGGCGTTGGGTATGGAGGCTGGAGGATTCTGCGGAAGAGGCGCAAGAGCAGAAGGCAACTCCTCAAGCGGGGGCAGCGGGCCAGAGACGCGAAAGGTGCGCGGGTCGTCTTCCATTACGAACCTCCTGTATGAATCAGGCTTTGTAAGAGAGAGCGGCTGACGCTGGCGAGCGAATGATGCTTTAGGGTAGAGGAGATGATCAAGGCAAATGGCAAAGCAGCAGCAGAGCAATAAAACACACTGTCAGCAAGCCCAAACCATACCAACGCTTTGCCCGACTTAACGCCAGCCCCACTCCAAACGTCAGGTTGAGAATAAAAGCACCACTTGCTAAGCTGACTAAAAAAATCATCCTGCTTGCCAATCCTGCCAGGAAAACCAGTACGGGGAGCAACCCCGCCACCAGTCCCCACAGGTATTGCTTCCCGGTCCTGGACAGGAATTGCTTCCTGGTCCTGGGTATGGAGACTGGAGGATTCGCGGGAACAGGGGCTGGCAATTTCTCAAGCGGGGGCAGCGGGCCAGAGACACGAAACACGCGTGGGTCGTCTTCCATTACGAACCTCCTGACAGGGTAGGTAGAAATCAGGTGCTAGAAGAAGCTCTCTTAATAAGAGCGAAACTGAGGGCCAGATAGTGACACAAGCGCGATTTTGTGCGGCAAGAAAATTTGCTCCTTGTTACCCTTGACGAAAACATACATTCATGTTAGTATATTTATTGGGGAGGCAAAAGGCGATGCGCAGAACCAAAGAGGCAGCAGAAGAAACGCGCCAGAATTTGCTGGGGGCTGCGCTGAAGGTCTTCAGCCAGAAAGGATTCGCGGCAACGCGCCTGGAGGATGTGGCAGAGGAAGCAGGGGTATCACGCGGGGCCATTTACTGGCACTTCAAGAACAAGGCAGACCTCTTTAACACGCTGTCGGAGGAGGTTTCGGCAGACTTGGATGTGCTGATTCAACAAGCGGTAGCCGAAGGAGGGACATTTCTGGAGGTCACGCGCCGGATTATGGTGCAGTTGCTGCGCCACACAGAGGAGGATGAGACGTTCCGCGCAGTGCAGGAATTGACGATCTTTAAAACCGGCTATTTGCCAGAACTGGAGGAGGGTATGGAAAAGAAGCGCCAGGGCATGCGCGCGCTGGAAGCAGAGCTGGCCGGGCACATGCGCCAGGCGCTTGCGGCTGGCGAGGTGCGCGCTGATCTTGACCCGGTGATTGCTGCCCGCGCCTACCTGGGCTATATCTCCGGTTTGATGATCAACTGGCTCACCGATCAACAAGCGTTTTCGCTCGCGGAAAGCGCCCCGGCATTGGTGGATGTTTTTCTGCGCGGGATTGCTGCGCCAGGGAGGGCGTAAATTTTTTTGCGCCTTTTACATACATACACACACGTATATTTCAGGAGGAGGCAAAGCGCGCTCTCAATCACCCGAAAAATCACCCGCAGCGGGTGATGCTCACTCGCTGCCCACACGCTATGCTCTCTGATGGGCAAGAAAGGGCAGAGCGAGTTTAACAGGCACGCATATTAAGCAAAGGAGCAACTTTCATGGAAATGATCGAAACCCGCAAGCTCGCCAAAACGTTCAAGTCGCGCGGCAAGACCGTTGAAGCGGTGCGCGGCGTGGACCTGACGGTGCGCGAAGGCGAAATCTTTGGCTTCCTGGGGCCAAACGGCGCGGGCAAAACCACCACGATGCGCGTGTTGGCAACCCTGCTGGACCCCACTGATGGGCAGGCCACCGTCTGCGGCTATGATCTGCGGCGCGAGTCAAAGCAGGTGCGCACGCAGATTGGCTATGTGGGGCAGAAGGGAGGCGCGGAGCCAAGGGAAACCGGACGAGAGAATCTGGTCCTGCAAGGGCGGCTGTATGGCATGAGCAAAGCCGACGCGCTGGCGCGGGCCGCAGAACTGATTTCCCGCCTGGACTTGAGCGCATTTGCTGATCGCCTGGTGAAGACGTATTCTGGCGGGCAGCGCCGCCGCCTGGACATTGCGATGGGCATGATGCACAAGCCGCGCCTGCTCATTCTGGACGAACCCACCACTGGCCTGGACCCACAAAGCCGCGCCCGCATCTGGGACGAGGTACGCAGCCTGCGCGCCGAAGGCATGACGATCTTCCTGACTTCGCACTACATGGATGAGGCCGACATCCTCTGTGATCGGCTGGCAATCATTGATAACGGCAAGATCGTAGGCGAGGATAGCCCCAACGCCCTCAAGCAGCAAATTGCAGGCGATATTATCTCGCTGGGCCTGCGCTCGCTCAACGGTGCAGAGGCGCGGGTGAAAGAGGCGCTGCACGCGCAGTCGTTCCTGCGCGAGCTTCAGGAAACCGACGCTGGCATGCAACTGTATGTGGAACGCGGCGAAGAAGTGCTGCCGGAAGTCTTGCGGCTGCTGGACCAGAACGGCGCCAGCATTCGCACCGTCACGCTGGCCCGCCCAACCCTGGAAGATGTGTTTCTGCGCCTGACCGGGCGCTCGCTGCGCGAAGAACAAGGCGCATAACCGATGGACGTTCGTTGCAGCGTCCGATGCCTGGCGAATAAATTCGCGGCTAAGGGCCTGCGGGCCACGAAGTCCGCCTGCGCGGACTGGGTTCGTCCTAACCCGCGAAGGCGGGTTTTGCGGCGGCCTCTGGCCGCCTTTAGGCGCGGTTTTAACCGCCAGCTCTCGTGTCCTACATAACTGGTAAAACTTCATTATTCGCCTGAGAAAGAGAGGAAAGCACCCATGATTAAAATCGTCCGCGATAGCTGGCTGATCTTTGGCTCCGCGCTGCGCGTCATGCTGCGCGAGCCAGCCTGGGTGGGTTTTGGGTTGTTCCAGCCCATCTGCTATATGCTGCTGTTTGCCCCGCTGCTCAAGAATCTGGTGGGCGTGCCGGGCTTTCCCAGCGGCGGCGCGTACAACGTCTTTACGCCGGGCCTGATGATGATGATGGCAATCTTTGGCACCGGGTTTTCGGGCTTTACCGTCATCGGGCAACTGCGCGAAGGCGTCATTGAGCGCCTGCGCGTCACGCCGGTGAGCCGACTGGCAATGATGATCGGCATGATTTCGGTCAGCCTGCTCAACCTGCTGGCGCAGACGCTCCTGCTGCTGGGTCTGGGGCTGCTGCTGGGCTTCCGGCCCGACGCGGCGGGCCTGGTGCTGCTGGTGGTCCTGCTGCTGGTGGGCGGCTTGATGATGTCCTCGTGCTCCTACGCGGTGGCGCTGCTGCTCAAAGATGAGGGGTCGCTGGCCGCCGCCGTCAATCTGGTGGCGCTGCCGCTGCTGCTGCTGTCTGGAATTATGCTGCCGCTCACCTTTGCGCCGGACATCCTGCAAAAAATCGCTAAAGCCAACCCCTTTGCCTACGCGGTGAGCGCGGCGCGGGCGCTGGTGGGCGGCAGCCTGAGCGATGTCGCGGTGCTGCAAGGCTTTCTCATTTTTGGCGTCCTGGCGCTGCTGGCGCTGTACTGGGTCACGCGCTCGGTGCGCAAAGCAACGATGTAGGCAACATTGAACGGGCAAATAGGCATGGATGTTGCATCTCTCTCTAGCAGAATGCTGTGAGATGGCACTGTAGGCTATTTCAATGCTACTCGCCCAAAGAAAGAGGTAGAACGAATGGAAAACATCTATGCCACGCCCGACAATGAAGACGAGCGGTTCATGACTGATGAGAACACCGAAGACTCTATCATCCCGCGTGACACGCCTTCACCCAATGTCCCGCCCATCATCCCCACCGATGCTGAGTCACAGGGCATCAATGAAACAGGCGCGCCCCAGGCCAGCCCGATCATTCCCAATGATGCAGAGGTGCGAGGAGAGATGGCAACAGACGATGAAGACGTAGTAGAGGTGATGATCATCGAGGGGGAGGTGCTTGACAATGGTCAGCCCGTGATGCCAGCCAACCCTCCAGTCTCAGACTATGTTCCGCCAGACCAGGCCGCGCCAACACCCTATGAAGACCAGGGAGGCAATCCAACCCCGGCGCCAACGGATACCGGCCAGCCGGTCATGCCGACCTATCCGCAGGTGCCGAGCTATGCTCCAGTGCCCGACACCAACCAGATGCCGGGCAGCACAGCCATGCGCGTTGGCATGCCTGTTGTTGACATCAATGGCGTGCCTGTGGGTCAGGTGAAGGCCGTCAACGAGCGGGGCATTCTGGTGAATCGCCCGATGCAGCGCGACCTCACCGTTCCCATGAACGCCCTCAGCATGCTGGGCAATCAAGTCATGCTCAGCATCTCCGCTGCTCAGGCCGAAAACCTGGGCTGGGATCAACTATCTGCTTTGTAATGCGGCCTACTGGCGCGGGCTGCCGCCGTGCCCCTGCTTTGAGGGGGCAGCCCGCGCCAGACACCTGCTCTGCTTCCCCCTTGCCACGCGCCCAGCTTTCGTGCTAAAATATGCGGTATGCAACCCACTACCCTTCCATCTTGTCAGCGGGTAGACCCCCTGACCCATTGCGTCGCTGGCGCGGGCACGCCACTTCCTTCCCTGGCCGTGTAAGCCTGGCGCTGGTGCTTACGCGGCGGAACAAAGCGCTGCCTGATTTTTTATCGCTCACCGGCTGCGTTTGCCGGGTGTGAGCGTTACTTCTTTCTTCGTATTGGGCGGTGCTCAGTTCTTCGCGTCGTCTTCCCTCCAAGCGGTTCCGACCTCTGGCGTCGGGCATACACGCCCTTTCTCCGATGTATATTCGCAGGCAGATGTGCCTGTCCGTGTAAGAACGAAAGTGGATGTGCATGACCTCCATTCAAGAAGAAGTGCCAGAGGAGCAGGCGGCAACGCGCCCTACCCCGCTCTGGTTCAATCGTGATTACCTGCTGCTTTGGGGCGGCCAGGCCGTTTCATCGCTGGGCAGCAGCGCCTCGGAACTGGCGTTCCCGCTGCTCATTCTCTTCATCACCCAGTCGCCCGCGCAGGCGGGCATTGGCGGGGCGCTGCGCGCGCTGGCCTATCTGCTGCTGGGGCTGCCCGCCGGAGCGCTGGTTGATCGCTGGAATCGCAAGCGCGCGATGATTGTATGCGACGCGGCGCGCGCGCTGGCGCTGGGCAGCATTCCGCTGGCGCTGGCGCTGAACCATCTCACATTAGCGCAAATCTATCTCGTTGCGGTCATCGAAGGGGCACTCTCAGTCTTCTTTGGCCTGGCGAACACGGCGGCGCTGCCAAATGTCGTTGCCAAAGAGCAACTGCCTGCCGCCACCGCGCAGGAAGAAGTCACGCAAGGCATCGTGACGCTGGTTGGCCCGACGCTGAGCGGCACGTTCTTTGGCATCACCAAGGCGCTGCCGTTCCTGGCCGATGCCATCTCGTATGCTGCTTCGGTGATCTCGCTCTTTTGGATTCGCCTGCCGTTCCAGGAGGAGCGCCAGCGCGAGCCACACAGCCTGCGCGCCGAAATGTGGGAAGGCGTCGTCTGGCTCTGGCGCGAGCCGGTGGCGCGGGCGCTGGTCCTGCTGCATGGCGGGCTGATCCTTGCCCTCTCCGGCGCTTCGCTGCTGATGATCGTGATTGCGCAGCGCCAGCACGCCACGCCCGCCGCCATCGGGCTGATGTTTGGCATCAGCGGGATTGGCGCCATGCTGGGCGCCGTGCTGGGCGGGCAGGCGCACAAGCGCTTCCGGCTGGGCCAGGTGCTGGTGAGCGCGTTCTGGGTGTACGCGCTGCTCTGGCCGCTCTTTGCCATTGCGCCCTCCGTGGTCGCGCTTGGGGCGATTCTGGCCGCGTTCTGGGTGGTGGATGAAACCTACGACGTGGTGCAGTTGAGCTATCGGGTGGCGCTCATCCCCGATGCCCTGCGCGGGCGGGTGAACGGCGTCCTGCGCCTGGTCTTCTATACCTGCGAGGCGGTGAGCATCGCGCTCATGGGCTTCCTCTTGCAGCAGGTGGGAGTGCTGGCGACGATTCTCATTTTTGAGGGTGGGTTTGTGCTGCTGGCTATCGCGGCCACACTCAACCGCGCCATGCGCCAGGCACGCCCTCTGACCGATCTGTAATGGCTCATAACTCCGGCACGGTGGCCGGGGCTACGTGCTTGTAGCCCCGGCCACCCCTCAAAGCAGGGGCACCGCCGTGCCGGGGAACGGCCCGCCAGGGTCGGCGGGGCTACGAGCGTTCTGCTCGTAGCCCCGGCCACCCCTCAAAGCAGGGGCACCGCCGCGCCGGGCAACGGCCCGCCAGGGTCGGCGGGGCTACAAGCGTTCTTCCTCTGGGATATTCATTCCAACCCAGGGCCAATCGGGAAGGTTCGCTTTCAGCGGATTTTGCACCACATAGGTAATAATCCGCCAAAGCGCCTGCTCATCACGGATGAGATGATCGTAATATTCTCGTTGCCATAATGACCCATGCACGCCCAGAAATTTCTGGGCATAATTGGCAGTAAATGACTTCCAAGTGTGAAGAATGCCAGGCAACCCGGCTGGAGGCAAAGGCTGGATCACTGTATGCACATGATTGGGCATGATGCACTACGCCAGGAGCCGATACTTTGCGCCATCAAAGCGCCGCATCGTCTCAGCCAGGGTGCCTGCTAGCTGTGGATGTGCCAGGTGACATGCCCCTTTGCCTGCATCGAGATACTGTTGTACCCGCCGTGAGACGAGCATATCCAGCCGCGCTTGCTCCTTCTCGGTAAGCCATCTGCTTGCTCGCGCTTTTGCCAGCAGCGCCTCGCGCTCTGCCCGAAAATCTGCCAGCACCTGCTCAGGAAGCGCATCAGTCAGGCGGAATGTCACAAAGTAGATGGCGCCGACGCGCTCCAGATGAGGAAGAAAGCGTCGGCGCAGCGTGGTACTTTCGTCTTGGAGCAGAAGAGGGTCAACATGGTCGCTCTCGTTCATCCTGCATTCCTCCCGTCGGTTCCCCGGCGCGGCTGCGCCCCCGCTTTGAGGGGTGGCCGGGGCTACGAGCAGACCGCCCGTAGCCCCGCCGACCCTGGCGGGGTAAGGCCCGGCGCGGCGGTGCCCCTGCTTTGAGGGTGGCCGGGGTTACGAGCCTGTAGCCCCGCCGACCCTGGCGGGCGCTACAACCGGGCTTGACTTTTAGCGCTCGCTTTGTTATACTTACTGGCGAAGATTGATCGTTGAAAGGACGAGCCTCGAAAAGGAAACGGCCAGCATAGCCAGGTATTAAGTACCCAACTATGCGCTCCCTCACAACCGGACATAACCCAGGAGCGAAGGCAATGAGATATTTCGCATACTCACGACCACCTCTTGGGACCACGCGCTTGTAGCCCCGGCCACCCCTCAAAGCAGGGGCACCGCCGCGCCGGGGGCGCGCAAAGGAAACCAGAGGTGGTCGTTGCTTGTTGGCGCTCGCTCTGCGTCTGCCCACTTGTACCACCGGCATCCTGCCGGTGAAGGAGTATGTGCCATGTTGACTCTCGACCAGTCCAACCCGACTCCGTTCTCTTCAGCCAGCGAGTTCCTCACCAACTTTCTCACCCTGGCCGCGCCCGACCCGACCCTGGTCCAGCCCACCAAGCAGCCCAATTTCTCGCACTCGCTGCTGGGCATCCCGGACCTGGCCGACACCATCCTGGCGCGGACGTTCACCGGCTTGGTGCTGACCATGCAGGCGCGCTCCCAGCAGCATCGCCCTTCGGCAGGCGGCTGGGCACGCCCGAACCACTTTCGCGTGGCCGATCTGCACCGCCCGCCGAGGGTGGTGGAATGGTGCGTGCTGGAGCCGGTTCCGCTGGCAGAGGTCTGCGCACAAATGGGCGAGGAACTGCGCCTGGCGCTGCGGCTGGCGCGGGCGGCGCAATTAGCCTACTGGCGCAAAGATTCGCCCCACGAGCAGCGGCGCCAGGCGGCGCGGGGCAGCGTCCCGCGCTGGGAGGAATGCCGACACGCGCTGATCGGCGCGATGGACACGGCGCTGCGCCTGTACTGGCATCTCTCGCGGCGTGGAGGTTGGTGGTTTGCCGCCTCCTGCCTGCGTTGGCAGTTGCGCGTCATCTGGGCAGAAGTATTTGGGCCAAGGGTATCGCTCGAAGCGGTGCAGGAGTGGGTCAGCCCGCTGCTCATCACCGAGTCGCAGGAATGCCAGAGCGTGGCGCGTCTGCTGAGCGAGCGG
>DATBGS010000021.1:0-19111 GCA_036557885.1 Ktedonobacterales bacterium | reverse complement strand
TGAGATGGCACGGCTTGCCACGCTCTCCCTCTATATCCATATCCCTTTTTGCCAGACAAAGTGCCACTACTGTGACTTTAATTCGTATGCGGGCCTGCTGACCTGGCGCGAACCCTATGTTCAGGGGCTGTTGCGCGAGATAGAGTATGCAGGCGCGCTAGCGCAGCGCTCCGGCAATGCTGGCGCACCCACTGATCGCCCCTGGCCCAGCCGCACGATCTTTTTTGGTGGTGGCACGCCCAGCCTGCTATCAGCAGAGCAAATAAAACGCATCCTGGTAGGAGCGCGCCAGGCGTTTGCTGTGCAGACCAAAGCGGAAATCACCCTGGAGGCCAATCCCGGCACGCTTGATCAAGGGCATCTGGAAAGCTTTCTGGAAGCAGGCATCAATCGGCTGAGCATGGGCGCGCAAAGTTTTGACGCGGGTTTGCTGCGCTGGATGGGGCGCATCCACAGTCCAGAAGAGATTGAGGGGGCGTTCCAGATGGCACGTCGCGCTGGTTTTGGCAATATCAATCTGGATTTCATCTTTGGCTTGCCGGGCCAGACGCTGGACCAATGGGCGCACACGCTTGAGCGTGCCCTGGAGTTGGGGCCAGACCATCTCTCGCTCTATTCATTGATTGTCGAAGAGGGTACGCCGCTGCATCGCTGGGTGGCGGAGGGGCGCGTGCAAGTGGCCGATGAGGATTTGAGCGCGGAGATGTATGTGCTGGCGCAGCAGCGTTTGGCCCAGGCTGGCTATGAACACTATGAAATCTCGAATTGGGCCAGACCTGGTAAAGCCTGCCTGCATAACCTGACGTACTGGCGCAATCTGCCCTACCTGGGGGTTGGGGCGGGTGCGCACTCGTGCTTTGGGGGACGGCGGTTCTCTACTGCGCTGGCGGTGCGCGCGTATCTTGAGCAGGTGAAGCAGCGCGATGGCTGTGCTGAGGTGCAGTCAGAAAGTATCAGCCCAGAGCTAGAGATGGCTGAGACAGCGATGCTGGGGCTGCGGCTCAATGAGGGGATCTCGCTGCCTTTGTTTGCGCGGCGCTACGGGATTGCTTTTGATACGCTCTTTGGGACACGGCTGGCCCCATTAGAAGCTGCTGGGCTGCTGGAGCGCGTGGATGGACGGATACGTTTAAGCGAGCGTGGGCGATTGCTGGGTAACGAGGTGTTTGAGCGATTGCTCCCGGATGAGTAAGCGGTTTCCCTTCTGTTCAGCCCGCGAAAACTGGCAGGCGCCGATAAGGCGCCTGCCAGTTTTCGCGGGCTGACTATTCCCACCATTCTTGTTTTCCTGGCTAAGAATAGTGCAACACTGATTGCTTTTAGCACTCGCCGAGCCGCTGATGCTCTACCAACCAGCGCGCAAACTCCAGCCGTCGCTCGTCAATGACGCGCTCGAAATGTTCTCCCGGCAGATGGAACCGTTGACGGAGTTCAGAAAGGCGCTCCGCTTCTTTGCGGGTGAAGCTGCGTAGCGGCGCAGGGATGCTGTTTGCAGATAGAGAACTGTCTTGAGGTATCATGATCCCCTCCTGGAAACGATATAGCAGGCCGCTCCTAGCGTGCTGGGTGAAGGACCGGCGTGAAGGCAAATAGCACTTGTGCCAAACTGTATTGCACAGGGCGTGCCAGAAAAGCAAGAGGGGAGTTATGAATATGAGAAGAGAAACACACAGAACAACCGGGCAGAGGTAGAAGGGTGGGGAGTTTTAGGATGGCAGGCTGATGAGTAAAGTAGCACCCCTCGATTTCGTCAGCTAGGTGTCCGGTTGCGCGTCCGTCGGTTCCCGCCAGCGTTGCTGGCGCTCTGCAAGCAACCGCTCAACGAGCGAGCGGTACTGGTCTACTTTGTGACGATGGCGGCGCTTCATGTCCCAGCGTCGTCCTTTTTCCCCATTGCACTGAGGATGGGTCAGGCCAAGATTGAGCAAGTCATTGGTCCCGCCCAGGCTGCGAGGAAGGATATGCTCAATGTTGACCCCAAAGCCGTCTGAGGCGTGAAAGCGCAGCCAGCCGCCGCAGATCAGGCATTTGCCCGACCAGTAGCCATCCGCCAGGGTAAAGGTGCTGTCAGTCGCGGCAATGGCGTTTTTCTGTTTAAGCGACATCCAGGGTTCTTATTCTCCTGCTTTATATGCCGGATGGGAGGCTTGCCGCGAGCGATTCTCGGCGTTTTTCTTGAGGTACGCCTGGTAGAGATCATCGGCACTGAAGCCTTGATCCAGGGCCAGTTGCAGCAGAAAGTGCAGAATGTCGGCCATCTCCATGAGCCGGTTGTCGCGGTTGGCCTCCAGATCACCAGGGTTTTTCCAGGGCTTCCAGTTGAGTTCGTTGTCTAGCTCGCAACATTCGTGGATGATGGCGCGTGTCCAGGTGGTGCAGCGGCTGAGCGGCTCCTGGCTATAAAAACCCTGGGAGCGCACGCTGCGGTAATAGTCCGAGAGTTCGGCCTGGCGCGCAAAAAGCTGTTCCAGCCTGTCTGGGAACTGTGCATGGCGTTCTTCCATATGTGGAATGGTGTTATCCTTCCTTCCCATGTCTTCTCAAAAAGTGTACCATATGAGGCAGGTGGCCGGAGGGCGCTACAGACGCTGTGGCTTGAGCAGCTTTGCCAGGGAACTTGCGGATGGTTCGTAACCTGTGATCGTAGTAGCCCATAGGAAAGCTATTTCGAGCCAGCGCAGCTCAATGGCAGGGACCATCAATGCAATGCGCCTGACGCTCATTAAGGGGGCCTTTTGCAGTGCGACGGCGCAATATGAACGTCGCTGAACGTGCTGTAGGAAAGCGCGGGAGCACAGGAGAGTACACCGGGCGGAACAGCGCCACGAGCAAGGCATCTTCGGGGGGGGATGCCCAGGCATTCCGCACACTCTATCAGGAAAACCTGGGGGTCATTTATCGCTTCATTTACAGCAAAGTGGGCAATCGTGAAGAAGCTGAAGATTTAACTTCGCAGGTTTTTCTGAAAGCGGTGCGCGGGCTGGACAGCCAGCGTGGGGAGCAGAGTATCCAAAGCTGGTTGTATCAGGTGGCCCGAACGACTATTGCCGATTACTGGCGCGCTTTCTACAAGGTGCGAGCAACCTCGCTGGAGGCAATTTTAGAGCAAGGCTGGGAGGCGCCTGCTGAGGAGCGGGTAGGGTTGACCTCCGCACATCTGGAAGGGCGCGTGCAGGCGATATTGGAGTTGTTACCTCCCCACTATCGGGAAGTTTTGATCTGCCGTTTTCTGCTCAACCTCTCGATCAAAGAAACGGCTGAACAGATGAGGCTCAGCGAGGCGAATGTAAAGGTATTGCAGTTTCGCGCGCTGAAGAAGGCAGCAGAGGTGAGCGAGCGCAATGGGGACTCGTGACGGCTGGGAAGAAACAGACATGAGCGGCACTGAGAACGAACACGAAGCAGAGCGGGTAGAATATTACCTGGAGTTTGAGCGCCACCTGGAGCGTTTGCAACAGGAAAAGCGCCCCCGCAGGCCGCGCCGCATGACGCCCGGCCAGGCCAAAGCCTATCGGATGGCCGCGTTTTTTCGCGCAGCCTCGCCTGGGGCTGCTGAACCTACTCCTGAATTTGCCGCGCGTCTTTCTGCACAGCTTGAACAGGAAATCAGCGGACGGCGGCGCTGGCTCCGCGCTTTGCTACCAGCTCCCAGAGGAAAGCAGGTTTCGCGCCGCTCGCTTCTGACCTCTGGTCTTTCTGCCGCTGCCGGGCTGGCTGCCGGAGCGGTGCTTGGCGGCGTTGTTGAGCAGAAAATTGCCTCGGCACAGACATCTTCAGCCTGGCAAGATACGCCCCTGGTTGGTCTTGGCAAGGATTGGCTGCCTGTGGCTGACGTTGCCGAGATTGTCCCTGGTCAGATGCGTCAGTTCCGCACCGACACTATCGTTGGCTATGTTTTTCGCAACGATGAGGTAAACGATCAGGACGACGGCGAGCCAGAGCCAGAGTGGATCGCTATGTCTGCTGCCTGCACCCATATGGGCTGCATTGTGGCCTGGAACAGCAATGACCGCATGCTGCATTGCCCCTGTCACGATGGCGCCTTCACGCGCTATGGCAAGGTTGCAGATCAGAGCAAAAACTATATACGCTCGCTTCCCAGAATGAATGTGCAGGTGCAGGAGGGGAAGGTCTGGGTGCAGGTTCCTACCCCACGCTCCAGCAGCGACCCCGCGCAATATTAGGCGCTGATGATAAGCGCTGATTGAGCGCAGGTTTAGTGAGTGCCATCGAATGCCAGCAGCGCTTCTCCCAGCACTTGTATCCCCTGGACAATGGCCTCGATCTCCGACCATTCCTCCGGGCAATGGCTGCGCCCGCCACGACTGGGGATAAAGACCATTCCGGCAGGGGCCAGCAGCGCGATGTGGTTGGTATCGTGCCCCGCGCCGCTGGGCAGGCTGAGTGTCTGAAGCCCCAGCATCTGGCAGGTTTCCTGAAGCAGTTGCTGCACGTTGGCAGGCACTTGAATTGGCTCGGTGTCTGAAAGCGGGTCAAAGCGCGCGGTCAAGCCGCGCCGGGTGGCAATCTCACGGATGCTCGTTTCGATGTGTCGCGCCAGTTCTGCCAGCAGCACAGGGTCTATGCTGCGCCATTCGGCAACCAGTTCGACAGTGCCAGCGATGACGTTGCTGGCATTGGGGGAAGCGCTGATGCTGCCGATGGTTCCGACACCCCGGCCAGTCGTGGCGCGGCAGAGCGATTCCAGCGCCAGGATGATCTCGGCGGCGCCAGCCAGCGCATCGTGGCGCAGGTGCATGGGCGTGGTGCCCGCGTGGTTGGCCTGGCCCTCCAGCACAATCTCGGCGCGATGGATGCCCACCAGCCCGGTGACAACCCCGATGGGGATGCCTGCCGCCTCCAGGGTTGGCCCCTGTTCGATATGCAGTTCCAGGGAGAGAGCAAAAGCTCCCGGCGCGCGTTGGGCTGCGTGCAGGCGTGTCGAGTCGCCGCCCATCTGGGCGATGCCTTCGGCCAGGGTGCGCCCGGTTGGGTCGCTCAACTGAAGATGCTCCGGCGTCAGCGCCCCGGCCATAGCGCGGCTGCCGATGGTGGAGAGGCCAAATTCGCTGGGTTCTTCGGCCAGGTAATCAAAGACTTCCAGCGGGTGGCGCAAGCGGATGTTTTGCTCGTGCAGGCAGCGCGCAATCTCAAGGGCGGCGACGACGCCTATAATGCCATCAAAGCGCCCGCCACCCGGAACTGTATCGGTATGTGACCCAATGGCAATGGGGCGCAGACCGGACACGCTTCCTGCACGCAAGCCGCTCAGATTAGCGGCGCTGTCCATTGCCACGCTTAAGCCTGCCTCACGCATCCAGTCTGCCACCAGTTCGCGCCCCTGCTGATACAGCGGAGTAAAAGAACGCCGGGTATAGGGGCGGTCTGGCATGGTCAGGCGTGCCAGGGCATCAATCCTGGCCTGGATGCGCTCGGTATTGAGCGCCAGGCGGCGCTTCTGGTCTGTCATGCTGTCGTGTTCCTTCCCAAATATTTCAGGCTCAAACGAAAACTTTTCAGCCTTAAACTTTGCAGCAGATTGCCTCACAAGATGGGTATGGCAGATGTGTATGGTCTGGAGGCCGGATGCTCCAGGCAGCTACCACTGCGCGGTCAGCGCCCGCACGCGCTGCCCAATCTCGCGCAGCGTCACGTTGCCCGTTAGTTCGCCGTCGCGTAGACGCGCCTCGCCGTCCACCCAGACACCCGTGATGGCCTGGGGTGACATAGCATACACGATATTTTTGATCAGGCGATTGGGCGGCTGGAGCGAAATATCGGTCATATCCAGCGCCACCAGATCGGCGCGTTTCCCCGGCGCAAGCTCGCCAATCGGCAGGCGCAGGGCGCTGCCACCGTTGGCGGTGCCCATGCCAAAGACCTCCTCGGCGCTCAGGGTGGCTCCATCCAGCCGATTCACTTTCTGGAGCAGCGCGCAGGTGCGCATCTCATCAAAGACGCTGGTGCGGTTGTTGCTGCATCCGCCATCGCTGCCCAGCGCCACGCGCACTCCTGCGGCCACCATTGCGGGGATATTGGTGATGCCATCGCCCAGAAACATGTTGCTGGCCGGGTTATAGGCCAGGTGGACGCGCCGCTCGCCCATCAAGGCAATCTCTTCTGGCGTGGCCCAGACCGCATGCACGAGAATGGCGCGGTCATCCAGCACCCCCAGCGCATCCAGCCAGCGGATAGGCGTCAAGCCGTACTCTTTCTGGATCATCTCCACTTCGTATTGCCCTTCGGAGACATGAATATGAAATGGCGTATCCAGTTCAACGGCCAGCCGATGCCCGGCAACGATCATCTCTGGCGAGGCAGCGTGTGGGCTGTGGGGCGCGGGATGAATGGTGATGAGGCTGCGCCCATCGTCGCGCTCGCGGGCGAGGTGGGCTAGTTCACGGGTGCGCGCTACAGCATCCTCCAGGCTCTCGCGGTACGGGCGGGGGCCGGTTTCCCAGCTATAGAGGCAGCGCGCCAGCACAAGGCGAATACCCACATCCTGGGCGGCGCGCATGATCGCCAGATCATGGGCGTTGCTTTCGTGATGCAGATAAAAGAAATCAACCACAGTGGTCACGCCGTAGCGCAGCATCTCGCCAAAGGCCAGCAGCGCGCCGGTATAAACGCCTTCTTCATCAAGGTTGAGCGAATAGCGATAAATGCCCTGGTCGCGCCACTGGAAGAAAGGCAGATCATCGCCAAAGCCGCGCACCAGTGATTGAAACGAGTGGTTATGCGCGTTGATGGTGCCAGGCACAAGGGCTTGCTGCGCTAAGCGTGTGTGCTGGGCACGGGGGGAGGCTGCCAGCACATCAGCGGATGAGCCGATCTGCTGGATGCTGCCGTTTTCTATGAGCAGGCAATGATCTGGCTGGAAACGTCCCTCGTGCCAGAGAAGATCGGGATGAAGTATTTCAGGCATATATGGATGCTCCTATTTACAATGATTGCTGCCTTGTCTAACGCCGCAGAGAAGCAGCGATGGGACCAGGGCAAGCGTTGCTGGCATTCTATCTCATGGCCCGGTGAAATGAAGGCTGATATGCGCTGTGTGGTCATGCTTCGAGAGGTGGGGCTTGCAGAAGCACAAAAGATGCACAAGATGCAAGTTTTGTGATATAGTAGCTTTGGTTTACTGTGTGACGCATGGGGTGTGGACGAAGCGGTGGCGGGCTACGTTTGGCTCTCCCTCCCCTCCCCTACGCCCGGCTGCCAGGGTTGGTTGGCGGGCAGTGCGCGCGATTGAAGAATCCTTGAGCAGGAAGGAGGCGAACGGCTATGGAATTAATTTTTCCTCGTTGCCGTAAGTGCGGTGAGGGCGACTTAGTGCCGCTCTCTGATTTTGGGAGCCAGGGGGCTTCGATCGAGTACAAGGCATGGGTTTGCACGAATCCAGGCTGCTTGTACAACATCAAAATCCGTAATGGTGACATCATCATCAACGAGCCAATCAGCGATGGTTCCTTGCACAACTATCGCAGTAACCGCTAATACGCGGTAGTTTCTGCCTCCGGTAATGTAGGATGCGGGCCGGAGGCTGATTCTCTGTCTTCATTTTCTTTATCTCTCCACAAAGGGGCCTTCTCGTGGTGCATCTGGTGAAAGGATGGCAGGCGACACGGTGATCAATCGCTTCCGGCAAGGACTTTTTCGGCATAAATCTTCTGATGAATCGGCTGGGCAGGAGCAAGAGGCACAGCCAGAGCAAAAAGAGAAGCCACCTGCTCCACAGCCCCCGGCCCCGTCCAATCCCGCCGCTTCTGTATCTCCGGCTGTTTCACCGCCTGTTCAATCGAAAACACCTCAGTCGGCACCCCCGGTAGCACCGCCTGTGCAACCCAGGCCAGCGGTTCCGGCGCCGCCAGTCGCGCAAACCAGGCCCGCCCCTGTGACACCGGCAGTACCCCCCATTGTTCCTCCTGCTCCCCCAGCAACGTCTGCTGTCGCCCCCAAGTCTCAGACAAAAGAGGCGTGGGAGGACGAGATGGAGGCCGAAGAAGAGGAGCAGGAGAAGGGTGGCTTTCGGCTCTTCCGCAATCCTTTTGCCAAGAGTCTGACGCGCACCCGTCAGATGTTTGGGCAGGTCAGCGAGGCATTTCAGCGCGGCAAAATTGACGATCAGCTCTGGGATGATCTGGAAGAAACGCTGATTACTGCCGATGTTGGCGTGACGGTGACGGAGCGGCTGATTGCGACGCTGAAAGAGCGCGTGGCCTACGCCGGGCTGAAAGATGCGCGAGATGTGCGCGATGCGCTGGAAGAAGAACTGCTTATTTTGCTTGGCGATGCTGCGCCGCTGCGCTTTGTCGAGCCGGGCCGCCTGACGGTAATTCTGGTGATTGGCGTCAATGGCGTGGGCAAGACGACCACGATTGCCAAATTAACGGCGCTGCTCAAGAAGCAGGGCCATCGGGTGCTGCTGGCCGCTGGCGATACGTTTCGGGCGGCGGCAACGGAACAACTCAAGATTTGGGGCGAGCGTGTGAATGTGCCGGTGGTGAGTCACCAGCACGGCGCTGACCCCGGCGCGGTGGTCTTTGACGCGGTGGATGCTGCTGAAAATCGGCACTGCGATGTGCTGATCATTGATACTGCGGGCCGCCTCCAGACGAAATTTAATCTGATGGAGGAGCTAAAAAAGATTACCAAGGTACTTGGCAGGAAAGATGCGCAAGCACCTCATGAGGTACTGCTCGTGGTGGATGCTACCACCGGGCAGAACGCGCTGCTTCAGGCCAAAAAGTTTGTGGAAGATATTGGCTTGACGGGCCTGGTACTGACCAAGCTGGATGGGACAGCGCGCGGGGGCATTGTCTTTTCGATCTCGGAAGAATTGGGGGTGCCGATCAAGTTTATCGGCACGGGCGAGCGCCTTGGCGACCTGGCGCCTTTCGACCCGGAGGCGTTTGTGCGGGCGCTGTTTGCCTCAGACAGCGCCTAGAGAATATGGCGACGAAGAAACGGTGACGCCTGGAAGGTATCGCCAGTGCAGTTCTTCCCTGGCGGCCCCCCCGCTTGACAGGCCATGTATGCTGTGTGGCAGATATTTGCGCCCGCGCAGGCGTGTTGGGCGTAGGTCTGCGCAAAAGTACCACAGGGTTCAGGAACGTGTACAATACTGGGAAACTACTGGTTGGGTTGGAGAAACGGAGCGTGCGCCATTTCAAGAGATAGAGCCGATCTTTCGCTTTCTGACGGGATGCTGAGACAGGGTACGGATGACCTTTCACCAGCGGTGGGACAATCGCTGCCAGGCAAACTGGCGGAAAAGTGCCCCAAATGCCGCGAGTTGCTCGTTGGGAAGGAATGGCGCAAAAATCTGAAGGTCTGTCTGCGCTGTGGCTATCATTTTCGCCTTTCTGCCAGGGAGCGCATTGAATTCCTGGTGGATGAGGGTAGTTTCCAGGAGTTGGATGCGCACCTGCTCTCGGTTGATCCGCTGCACTTTGTCTACCTCTCGCCCTCCCATGATGGCAAAATGAAAGAGGTGCGTTACGAGGAAAAACTGAAAGAGGCGCGGAAGGAAACTGGCATCAATGAAGCAGTTATTGTTGGGACGGCTACCATTGAAGGGAATCCTTTAGCCCTGGCGGTGCTGGCCTTTGAATTTATCGGGGGCAGCATGGCATCGGTGGTGGGCGAGAAGCTGACGCGGACAATGGAGCGCGCGCTGGCAGATCGGAGCGCGCTGCTGATTGTTTCGGCTTCTGGCGGCGCGCGGATGCACGAAGGCTTGTTCTCGCTGCTGCAAATGGCAAAGACGTCCTCGATGCTGGCGCGGCTAGGCGAGGCGCGTGTGCCCTATATCTCGCTCTTGACCGACCCCACGACAGGCGGCATTTCGGCCAGCTTTGCCTTTCTTGGGGATGTGATTCTGGCTGAGCCAGGAGCGCTGATTGGCTTTGCCGGACCGCGTGTGATTGAGCAATTTATGCACATGCGCCTGCCTTCAGATACCAACACGGCTGAATTTGTGCTGGCGCATGGTATGCTTGATCAGGTAGTACCACGACGCTTGTTGCGCCCAACTCTTGCCCGTATTCTGCGCCTGTACGCAGGTAGGTAGCCAGGTTTCCTAAGAATAACTCTGCCATTGTGGAGGCGTGTGCATGGCTTACGATCTGGAGTTTGAGAAGCCCCTTGCCGAGCTTGATCGAAAAATACAGAAGTTGGAGAGCAAAGGAGAACGGCTCAAGCCGGAAGAGCGCGAGCAAATTGCATCCATGAAGGCGGAACTGCACAAAAAAACCGCCGGCTTGTATAGCAAACTGACCTCCTGGCAGAGTGTACAGGTGGCGCGCCATCGAGATCGTCCCTACATGCTGGATTATATCAAACTCATCTGCGATGATTATTTTGAGCTACGCGGAGATCGCCGCTTTGGGGATGATCGGGCTATCCAGGGAGGGCTGGTGCAGTTGGATGGGCGCACGGTGATGCTGATTGGTAATCAAAAGGGGCGCGATACCAAAGAGAAGCTGGAGTGTTCCTTTGGCATGCCGCACCCGGAGGGCTATCGCAAGGCGCTGCGGATGATGCAGCAGGCGCAAAAGTTTGGCATGCCCATTGTGACGCTGATTGATACGGCTGGCGCTTCGCCAGACTTGAGTTCGGAGGAGCGCGGGCAATCTCAGGCGATTGCCGAAAACTTGCTGGTGATGTCGCAACTGCGTGTGCCCGTTGTGGCTGCGGTGATTGGTGAGGGGGGCAGCGGTGGAGCGCTGGCATTGGGAGTGGCGAATCGGCTGTTGATGCTGGAGTTTGCCATCTATACCGTCGCCGCACCAGAAGCGGCGGCTTCGATCCTGTGGCGCGATACGGTCTACGCGCCTCAGGCAGCCGAGGCGATGAAGGTCAATGCGCGCGAACTGTATCAATTGGGATTGGTGGATGAGCTTGTGCCTGAGCCGCTAGGTGGTGCGCATCGAGATCATGAAGCAGCGGCCAGGGCGCTCAAAGCAGCCATCTGCAAACACCTGGACGAACTGAGCAAGCTGGACCAGGATGAACTGGTGCGCCAGCGGCATGAGAAGTTCCGCGCCATTGGCAAGTTCTCTGAGGAGCCGCTGCCGGTGCTGAGCTAGCTACGTGGCATTTTCCTCTTGCCACCAGCGATTGCTTATGGTATACTGGACGGGTACCACATCAGGAGAGGTGTCCGAGTGGTTGATGGTGCCGCTCTCGAAAAGCGGTAGGCGCAAGCCTCGTGGGTTCGAATCCCACCCTCTCCGCCAGCATATGCTCTGCTTCACCTTCTGGAGGAGTCCCATAGTGGCCTAGTGGGCGCGACTGGAAATCGCGTGTGTGATGAGCACCGTGGGTTCGAATCCCACCTCCTCCGCCTGGAACGTTCCTTTTTTGCTCGCAAATCAAAGCCGAGGCGACAGCCTCGGCTCTTGTGTTTTTGGATGCGATGGAAGTGATGGAAGTGATGGAAGTGATGAATTTTCAGGCGTTCGCGCGGCAGTTCTGCTCTCAGCGCTCCGCCTGATGCCCTGTCTGGCGCTCCCCCTAGCTCTCCTCCCTATCGTGCGGAATGCGTTGATGCTCTTTGCGCACAACGGTGGTGCCGGTGGCGCGGGCAACCACAATGGGCGTGGGCAGGACATCAGCAGCGGAGTCGCTGATGTCCGGGCGCGGTTGGATGTATTTACGCGCCTCAAATTCAATCGTGCGTGAGGTGCGCCCCATACGCACAATGCGGCCTGTCGCCTCGATAAAATCACCGGCATACACAGGAGCCAACAATTCAATGCGCTCATAGCCTGCCAGCAGGCCCTCATCGCCATCGCATTGGATAGCAAGATCGGTGGCGACATCGCCAAAGAGCGCCAGCGTGCGCGCACCGTTGACCAGGTTGCCGCCATAATGGGCATCGTGGGCGCTCATACGCACGCGCAATGTCGAGGTATATTCCGCCATCAGTGCTGTACTCCCTTCAGCAGATAGAAGACACGCCGTATGGGTGCTCGGTATTTTCTACGGCGTACCCATCTTCTGTATCCTTTGTTAAAGATTGAATGCTTTGACGCTTATGAGCCACTCTCCTCGCCAGGTTTTTTGGCGTTGGCAATAATTTGCTGCTGAATGGCTGCTGGCACCTCTTCGTACTGGCTGAATTCCATGCTGAAGACCCCGCGCCCCTGGGTGATGGAACGTAGATCGGTGGCATAGTGCAGCATCTCAGCCATTGGCGCAGTCGCTGTGATCTGCTGCATACCACTGCCTGCTGGCTCCATGCCCAGAATGCGCGCGCGTTTTGTGGTCAGGTCGCTCATCACATCACCCATGTTGCCTTCAGGCACCTGGATGGTCACGGTCATGATTGGCTCCAGCAGGGTTGGGTTGGCCTGGGGTACCGCGTTTTTCATGCCCAACGATGCGGCCACTTCAAATGCTTGAGCAGAAGAGTCTACTGAGTGATAGCTGCCATCCACCAGCGCCACCCTGACGTGGACCATCGGGTAGCCTGCAATAAATCCCTGACGCAGGGCCTCGCGCACGCCTTTTTCTACGCCGGGCACATATTCTTTGGGGACGACGCCGCCCACGATTTTGTTGGCAAACTCAAATTCTTCTGCGCCCCCAGAGGGCAGTGGATCAATCTCCAACCAGACATCGCCAAACTGCCCATGCCCACCGCTTTGGCGTTTGTGGCGGCCCTGCGCCCGCGCGTGTTTGCGGATGGTTTCGCGATAGGGGACGCGCTGGTCGTGCTTTTCGACCTCAACGCCAAACTTGCGCTGCATGCGCTCAATGGTGATGTCAATATGCGACTCGCCCATGCCGGAGATGAGCGTTTCGGCAGTTTGCTGGTCGCGGGTGATATGGATGGTGGGGTCTTCTTCGGCCACGCGGCTGAGCGCCGTGCCCATCTTATCCAGGTCGCTTTTCGTTTTGGGGGCAATGGCTGCGGTATACGCGGGCGGCGGGAAGGCAATCGGCGTCAGAGTGAGAGGTTTGTCTTTGGTGCTCAGGGTGTCGTTGGTATGGGTATTCGAGAGCTTGACGACCGCGCCAATATCGCCTGCGGCAACCTCAGTTGCGTTTTCTTGCATCTTGCCGCGCACCAGCAGCAACTGGCCGATACGTTCATCGGTAGAGGTGCGCGCGTTCCAGACGTGCGAATCGGATTTCAGCGAGCCGCCGTAGACGCGGAAGAAGGTGATCAGGCCGCGTGTGGGGTCAGCGGTGGTCTTATAGACAAAAGCGGCCAGATTGCCATTGGCCTCAGCAGCAGTTTTGGCGCTGGCGGCGCCTGGCAAAAACTCGATGATGGCATCTAGCACCGTCTGAATGCCGATGTTTTTAGCTGTTGAGCCGCAGAGGACGGGCACCAATCCGCCGGAGGAGGTTCCGGCTTTGACGGCGCTTTCAACTTCGGCCTGGGAAAGCTCCTCGCCCTCCAGATATTTGCTCATCAGATCGTCATCGCTCTCGACGGCGGATTCAATCAACTGCTCGCGGTAGCGCGTGACCTGCGCCTCCAGGTCAGCAGGGATAGGCCCTTCTTGCACTTTATTGCCATCAAAGGTATAGGCTTTTCGGGATACTAAATTGATGACGCCTTTAAAGCCAGCCTGTTCGCCAATCGGCAGTTGGAGCGCCACAACTTTTTTGCCGAACTGGTTCTGGAGCGATTCGAGGGCGCGCTCAAAGCTGGTATTTTCGCGGTCCAGCTTGTTGACAAAGACCATACGCGGCAGCTTGAGTTCGTCGGCGTATTTCCAGACAAGCTCGGTGCCAACCTCGACGCCTTTTTCTGCCGTAACCACGACCAGAGCAGAATCGGCCACGCGCAGGCCCGCTTTTACCTCACCGACAAAATCGGCATAGCCAGGGGTATCAAGAAAATTAATCTTGGTATCGCGCCATTCTACAGGGATGACCGTCAGATTGATAGACATACGGCGTTTGACTTCATCAGGATCATGATCAGAAATGGAGCTACCTTCATCTACCCTGCCGACCCTGGTAACGGCGCCAGTATCGTAGAGTGCAACATCCACCAGGGAGGTTTTGCCTGAGCCGCCATGAGAAATAAGGGCAACATTGCGTATCTGTTCCGCCTTATAGACTTTCATATCTGTGCTTGCTCCTTATCTAACGCCTGGGGAAGGGCCATCAACAGCCTGGCAAGGGATACAAGAATCCCTGTGGTGCTGTGAGGCGTGCGTGACTATCAGTATATCAGCATCAGCGATGCACTTCAAACGGCTGATGACGTGCAACAGCGATTTTCGTGCCTTTGAGAAGTTGGCAAAGGGTTGGAATACCTCCCCTACCAGTTGCCCGCCTGATACACTTGACTTTACGCCAGGGATGGTGTACTATGAAGGAACGAGCCGGGGTGGCGGAATCGGCAGACGCGACGGTCTCAAAAACCGTTGAGGGCAACCTCATGAGGGTTCAAGTCCCTCCCTCGGCACCCATTCCCTGAAGAACAGCCTCAAGAAGCGACTTGAGGCCGTTTTCTTTGAGTTGGATTGCTGTCTGGAGGTGGCTGATGCGCAAAGACTCAGACCAGGGGACACAACGAAACTCCGAGGCAATGCGACTGACCCGCCGAGAATTGCTGGTGACGGTGGCGGCCACCACGCTTGCAGGCTGCTCACAGGTCATAGCACCGCAACCCACTGCCACACCCAGGCCGCCGTTCGCGCTTGGGCGCACAGGCACGCTTTACAGTGATGGGACCGTCCCGCCTGCCCTGGGCGCCACCATCATCCAGCGCATCAGCGCAGAAGACAGCCTCCCGGACATGACGTTCGCGCCTTCGCTCACTCCCCCACCCGATCTCATTCTCACATTTGGCGACCTGCCCCCAGGCTACACCGGCGCCTCCATCGGCTCCAGCCCGATCACCATCATTACCCATCTGCGTGTGCCTGTTGACAGCGTCACCGCTGACCAGGCGCAGGGGCTGCTGAGCGGAAGCGTCACAGATTGGAGCGAGATCGGGGCGCCCTACAGCTTGCCGGTCCACCTCCTCGCGCTCCAGGGGCTGACCTTGCCGCCGGGCGTGCCACCAGCCAGCAACGCGCAGCCTCTAGCCAGCGCTGACGCATTACTGAGCGCGGTGCGTGCCCAGGCCGGAAGCGTGGCGCTGGCTCCCCTCGAACTGGCGGACTGGAGTGTGCGCAACCTCGGCATTGACGACCTCTATCCCACACACGGTGATGTGACACAAGCCCCCTTTGCCCCCCTGACCTTGCGCATCGGGGCGTTGAACAAGTTGGTGCAGCGTGGGCTGGATGTGCATGATCTTGCGGTACGCCTTGCGCCAGCACTGGCTGCGACCACTGCCACGTTCGATATGCTCGTGGCTGGCGATATTATCCTGGGGCGCGGGGTCAACAACAAGATGGTGGCGTACCATGACTACCTCTACCCCTTCCGCAAGGTGCGCGATGAATTCATGCGTGCCGACTGGCGGGTCGCCAACCTCGAATGCACCATCACGGACCTGGTGTCGCCCCCAACAGACCCCCTCACATTCACATTCGTCACATCCAAGCGTGCTGTGGAAGGGCTGGTCTACGCTGGCATTCAGACCGTCTCAGTCGCCAACAATCATGCCGATAATGCTGGCGTGAATGCGTTTGTGGACATGCTCAACACGCTCCACGAATCTCAGATCACAACCTGCGGCGGCGGCAAAAATCTGGCGGAGGCACGCCAGCCTGCCATCCAGACCGTGGAGGGTACGCGAATCGCGCTGCTGGGCTACAACGAGATTCCTCCTGGCGGCCCCTACGCCCACGCGAACTCGCCAGGGGTCACGCCCGTAGACCTGACGACCCTTCCCCAGGAGATTGCCGCCGCCCGTCAGCAAGCAGACCTGGTGATCCCGTTCTTCCACTGGGGCATTGAGTATACCAAAGACCCGACGACCACTCAGCAGCAGGCAGCACGCCTGGCTATTGACTCAGGCGCAGATATGGTGCTTGGCTCGCACCCGCATTGGGTGCAGGCCATCGAATCGTACAAAGGACGGCTGATCATCTACTGCCTGGGCAACTTCGTCTTTGACCAGGATTGGTCCCGCGAGACGCTTCAGGGGTGTATGCTGCATCTGTACTGGCGCGGCACTACGCTGGCCGGCATGCGCTTCGTCCCCTATCTCATCAAGGACCGCTGCCAGCCGAACCTCGTCTCGCAAGCGGAAGCAGTCGCCATCTTCGAGCGCATGTGGTCGGGAACGGATATGCTCACCAGCGGGCAGTATGGCCCCGAACCCGAACCATAAACGCGCGCAATGCTCCAGTAAGGCGCAATTTCCTCCGGTGTGGCAAACGTCTGCGACAAAAGTCGCTGTTCCCTGGCGCAAAACAGGGCATTTTTCTGCTGGTGATTGGCGCTTCTCCTGCGTATAATTACTATGTCTTGTTATGAT
This sequence comes from Ktedonobacterales bacterium, assembly GCA_036557885.1. GTDB lineage: Bacteria > Chloroflexota > Ktedonobacteria > Ktedonobacterales > DATBGS01 > DATBGS01. The sequence continues at coordinate 2,712 of DATBGS010000021.1, read as the reverse complement.
GGAAAAAGCCAACCTGAGCTTTTCTCTTCTAAATGCTGCATTGCTGTTATGGAGAAAGGTGATCCCTCTATGAGTCTGCGCGCTCGCTCGATTCTGCTCGGCGTTGTGGCGGCGGCGCTGCTGACGGGCCTGATTATCATTGGCTCGCGGGGCTTTCACTGGTTTGATGCCGCGCTCATTGGCTACGCGGTGGCGACGATCTTTGCCACCGCTGCGATAACGTATAAATACACCTTCTGGCTGGCACGTCCGCCGACCGGACGCTACTGGCGACGAAGCTGGCAGTTGTTTCTCTCCTATGCCAATTTCCGCCGCTACACCGCGCTGATCCCCAAAGCGATCATCACGGATCTCCTGTCGCAACAGTTTATCCGCAAGCGTGGATGGTATCGCTGGCTGACGCATCAGTGCATCTTCTGGGGCGTGATCCTGTCTTGCCTGATTACCTTTCCGCTGACGTTTGGTTGGCTGCGCTTCACGCAGACGCCGGATGCCCAGTATAATCTCTGGTTTTTTGGCTTCTCGCTCTTTGAGTTCCCGGTTGATTCCATCTTTGGCTTTCTCGTCATTCACGCGCTGGACTTTACCGCGCTCTTGCTGCTTGTGGGGCTGGTGCTGGCTTTTCATCGCCGTTTTCATGATCTGGCGCTGATTGCCGTCCAGCGCTTTCGCTTTGATCTGGCGCCGCTGGTGCTGCTGCTGGCGATTGTCATTACCGGCCTGGCGCTCACTGCGGACAGCGCCTGGCTGGATGGCGCCTATTACTGGTTTCTTTCGCTGACCCATGAGGCAGTGGTAGTGCTCTGGCTGATTTCGCTGCCGTTTGGCAAATTTTTCCACCTGATCGAGCGCCCGGCCACCGTTGGCATTGAGCTTTACTGGCGCACTGGCGAGGGCACCGCGATGCAGCGCTGTGTGCGCTGCGGCGAGGAGTTTGCCCCGGCCCGCTTTATTGCCGATCTCAAGAAGACGCTCTATGACGTGGGGGAAAATTATAGGATGCAGCCAGGGTCGGCAGAAGCTGTCCCATCGGGCGAGCCAGAGGAAGCCAGAGCGGTGGCTACCAGCGGCACCTGGTGGCAGGACTTGTGCCCGGAATGCAAACGAGTGATGCGCGGGCAGGCCAATCTCGCGGCGCTTGGCCGGGGCGGTAATCAGTTTTTATGAGGTGCTGCCAATCACTATAAAACGCTGCCTGAAAGTGTAGAGGAACACGATGAGTGTTGATAAACATCTCTTTCGTCGTCGGCCAGTTGATACCTTTGATTTTTATCCAGGTGAGCAGGGACCGGCTCGCTGGGATTCTGAGGAGCAGGTGAATCGCTATGTGCCCACCCACTGCTGCTACTGCGGCGTGCAGTGTGGCATGTACCTGAAGGTCGCGGGTGAGAAAGTCGTAGGCGTCGAGCCGCGCGAAGATTTTCCGCTGAATCACGGCATGCTTTGCCCCAAAGGGGCAACCGCCTATCAAACAGTAAACCACCCTGACCGCCTGCTTTATCCCCTGATGCGACGAGGCGGCAAAAACAGTCCGCTGGAGCGCGCAACGTGGGACGAGGCGCTCGATACGATCACCCAGCGTTTCACAGCAATTCAAGCTGAGCATGGCAGGGATGCCGTAGCCGTCTACAGCGGCTCTTCAATGACCAATGAAAAATGCTATGTGACGGGCAAGTTTGCGCGCGTGGCGCTGGGGACGCGCCATTGCGATTACAACGGGCGGCTGTGCATGTCTTCGGCAACAGGCGCGAACGAGCGCTCGCTTGGCATTGACCGCGCTGCCAATCCGATCAGCGACATGCTGCATGCCGAGTGCATCTTTGTGATTGGCGCCAATGTCGGCGAGTGTTTTCCCATCGTGACGAGCTATCTCTGGCAGGCGCGTGATCGCGGCTGCAAGCTCATTGTCGCTGACCCGCGTCAGACGCCCATCGCGCGCACCGCAGACATCTTTCTGCCGCTGCGTTCGGGGACCGATTCCGCCTTGCTCAATGGCATGCTGCATGTGGTCCTCAAGGCCGGGCTGGTTGACGAGGATTTTATCCGCGAGCGCACGACGGGCTGGGAAGAGACGAAGGCGCTGGTGGAGCAGTATCCGCCGGAGCGCGTGGCAAAGGTTTGCGGCTTGCGCCCGGAGGCCATTGTTGAGGCGGCGCTGACCTATGGGCGCGCCAAAGCTGCGCTGATCTACACCGCGCGCGGTCTGGAGCATCAGAGCAAAGGGGTAGATAACGGTGTGGCTGCCGCAAATCTGGCGCTGGCAACGGGCAACTTTGGGCGGCCAGGCGCGGGCTATGGCACGCTCACCGGCCAGGGCAACGGCCAGGGCGGGCGCGAGATGGGCCAGAAGGCGTCCCAATTGCCCGGCTGCCGGGAGATTGAGCACCCCGAAGATCGCGCCTATATCTGCTCAATCTGGGGTATTGATGAAAAAGACCTCCCGCGTGCGGGCTACCCGGCGACTCTGATGATTCCGGCGATGCTGCGCCAGGAGATTCGCGCCTGCTACGTGCAGTGCTCGAACTTGATGGTTTCGCTCCCCGATCAACACACCGTTGAGCGCGCCTTGCGCGGGCTGGATTTCCTGGTCGTTAGCGACTTCTTCTTCTCGGAAACGGCGGAACTGGCTGATGTCGTGTTGCCAGGCACGACCTGGGCCGAAGATGAGGGGACCACAACGAGCCTGGAAGGGCGCGTGATCAAATACAACAA
>DATBGS010000020.1:0-27874 GCA_036557885.1 Ktedonobacterales bacterium | reverse complement strand
GCTACACAGGTTCACGAACAAAACCGCCCGCAGGATGCCATCGCGCTGTATCAACTGGTGTTGAAGCAGGCACCAAAGCATTTTGGCGCCCATTACAATCTGGGTTTAATCTTTGCTGAATCTGAGCAGTGGGAGCAGGCGGAGGAATATTGCCGGGCAACGGTGTTGTTAAATGCAGAAAGCGCTGAGGCTCAGGGGCTGATGAGTGTGGTGCTCTATCGGTTAGGCTATCTGGAGGAGGCCCAGCGCCGGGCGCGTCTGGCTGTGCGCATGGGGTTTCCCGCAGACGCATTGGAAATGTTGATTAAGCCGGGCCTGGGGGTGACGAGTTCGCTGCCAGCAATCAGCACCACAGAAAAAGGCGACTTCTAGCTCCAGCACCTATCTTGCTTGTACCCCACCGCCCTCTATGCTATACTGACGCTGATCGGACGCGCTACGACGCCTGATGGTGCTGCCAGGAATACCGGGGCTATTCAGGTGCCATGCAACTCTGAAAAGGGGGCAGGCGATGGCAATTCGTCGTGATGAACTTCACTCCACCAGCCTGAAACAACTTAGTGGCATGCTTACCACGCGAGAGGCTGCCAAGCAGTTGCGCCTGAGTTACTGGCATTTTATGCATCTGGTTGAATCGGGGCATATTCGTGGGGTGCGCATTGTTGATCGCTGGCTCTTTTCACCAACAGATCTGAATGAGTACAGGCGTAGAAAATATGGCGATTTGGAAGATATGGCCGGGCTGGCGTTGGAAACTCCGGCAGTGGACCTGACAGAAAAGCAGGAACATATCTGCCGATTACTCCTCGCGGGGAAACGTCCTTCGGATATAGCCAGAGAACTTCAGCAATCCCGCCAGGCAGTCCACTCTCAGATCATGGTCATCAAAGAAAAGCTCTCCCGGTTTCAGGTACTCCATCAGCTTCCCCCCTCCATCCAACCTCCCAAAGATCATGGTAACCCTTCTTAAATTGACGGCCTTTTTGTTGCGATGCCTTATTGTCTTTTGCTGCCAGGCTTTCTGGCCGAACAGGGAAGCAGGCGTAGTTTCCCCGCGCGCGTTGCGCCTTCTCGGTTCACGGGCAGCAGTTCGCTGATTTGTAGCTCGATAAAATAGCCCCCTCAAGACATCGCTTGAGCACGAGAAATGTGACAAATCGGCCCTTTCTACCCCCCATTGGTACTATTGCAGGCCAGTGAAGCGGGCAGAGGGTGTGAAAAAGCTCAACGGTTTGCTACAATACTACTGTCGGGCTTCCCTTATCCTCTCTCGCGTTGGAGGTTTTCCTGGAGAAGGCTTGTGTTCTTGCATTGGTGACAAAAATCTGTGCCAGATGGTGGCATGAATCTTGTAAGTCATCTGTGCTCCGATGGGGGTCTGAGGCTTTCCAGGACGTATTCGTTGGTCCATTTTACTCAGGACACGCCTCACATCGTTGTGCGAGGGCGTGCTGATAGGCAGGGAGGCTATGAGGGAACGGGGGGCCGACAAACGAGATAACGTGCCAGGCTTGGGCCATCCAGCGGAACCAAGAAAGCGCAATTTCAATTTGAACCTTAGAGGAGGGTCGCAATGGTAACTGATCGGAAAGGTCGGGGGCGTGGGTTCGCTTCCATGAACCCGGAGAAGCAGCGCGAGATTGCCAGTAAGGGTGGTCGCGCAGCACATGTGCAGGGAACTGCCCATGAATGGACCAGCGATGAGGCTCGCGCAGCCGGTCGCAAAGGCGGCGCTGCCAGCCGCAGGCGCGGGGCAATGGCGTAGGTTTCGTTCGCCGCTTCTCGATGGTGCTGGTCTGGCATAAGCCAGGCGCACATCTGGGCAGGGTTTGTCTGGCTTCTTACGCAACGTTTAGAAGCAGGCAAGACCTGCCCAGAGTATTGTATGCGGTCAAGGCGCCTACGCATCCAGGGCAGCGGTGATGGCTTCAGCAAAGGCAGGATAGTGATCAGCAAAGGCGCGCAGCAGGCCAAAGCACCCGGCCAGCATCATATCCCCATGTGGGACAGCTTCATACGGATGCAAGGATGAACCCCGGAGGAGTTCGCGGCGCGGCCCTGTGACCGCCAGGAATGGGAAGGCGTGCGCAGCGGAAGGCGAGTTGGTCTGTGAGGTGAGCAACAGCGCACCATGCCCGTTTTGCTCGAAGACTTCCTGGTTGGTGAGAGTTCTCTGCACCAGTTTCCTCAAAAGATGCTCCAGTGTGGCCTGGTCAAGCAGGCCAGTATGATGCTCAAACAACCCCGCGATTTTGCCTTCGATGAGGTGGAAGGCCAGGGTATGGAAGTTGCCTACATTAACCAGCACAACCTCGCGCTCCTTGCCAACGGCGGGGTCATCGAGCGCTCCAAGGACGGCTGCTGAACCGGTATCCATCAATAAAAGTGGCAGAGCCTTCTGGGAGGCTGTCGAGGCTGTGGAGGCAGAAGGTGCTGCCAAAAGCGGCTGGGAAGCGGCTGCACTCTGGGCGATAGCCTCCAGGCGGGTGAGGTCTGGTGGGAGCCTGTCGCGTTGATAGGCAAAGGCGGCTGGTTCGGGGCGGCTGCGCACTGTCTCCGCGATATAGTTGAAGCGGAAGGTGCGGTCACTGACTCCCGGTGGCGCGGCGCCGTGATCAAAGGCGGCAATTGCCAGCCCATCTACCGCGAGATCAACATCAAATGCCTGGAGCGCTGTGGAGAGGGCAGCTCCGTGAAAATCTTGAAACTCCAGGTGGAGCGTGTTGGGCTGTTGCGCCAGGGTCTGCGCTTCCTGCTCCTTCACGATGCGTATCCCCATTTGCTCTACGATGCTCAGGTCATCATCCAGGGTGCGCCCGGCAGCGGGGGTAGCAAAGGTGGGATGCCCGGCCAGGGCATGATCGCGTGCTGCCCAGCCGCACGGGCCGCCACCCATTGTGCGGCCAGTCAGCACCAGCGTCTGGCCCTGCGCGGTGGCGCGTTTGATGCGCTCTGCCATGATGACGGTGGGCGAGGGCATGATTAACTGGAAGCAGTTTTCAATGGTTTTGTCGCTTTCAAAGAGCAGGATGTCTTGTGTGCCGGTACCTACATCAACTGCAAGAATCCGAATGGGTGTACTCACTGGTGCCTCCAGGGGATGGATAACCACGCAGCCAAAGAGAGGACGTTTCTCTTCTTAAGAGAAGTGTATCATCAGGCTGGATTCCCAGGCAACCGACATCACAGTTATCACAGGTAGTGGAAGAGTTCTCTGATGATTCTGCCCAGGAACTTAATAAGCAGTTTTTCGCGTCAGCCCAGAAACGAGGCGGAGGGTACAATATGATAGACTACATTGGGCTGTTTTATGGCGAGTTAAATGATATGGTTGTATGCCTGAAGAAGCAGCGCCGGGCAGATGAATACAAGCGCAAGCCAGCACATGTGGCGCTACACTGAGAAAGGAGAACGCGGCCTGGCCCTCAAGGGCTGCGTGTGACCGGGGATGGAAGACGTACACTTTGAACGACAATTTCGCACCCCTTATTCCGAAGGGTATTACATTACTCAGGGGAGTAACCGGCTTGGCTCGGTAGATATTCACTTTACTTCCACAACCGTGCATGGGACGCTGATCCTGGAGCGCGAACTGGAGGAATCAGATATTGCCAAGCTGATTGAGCAAATTGACGAGGAACTCGTGCTTTCGGCGGATGTGCCGCGCGAGGATTTTCTGGTGAGCGTGTATGTTGGCCGGGATGTGGGGTTCTACAGCGATGATTTCTTTGACGACGAAGATGACGACGAGTTTGAGATTGAGCTTGATGATGAGGAGTCAGGCAACGGGAAGCACGCGCCCTGATGGCCTGCTTGAGGCTGGAGCTTGATCTCAGTCTTCCAGCAGCCCGCGCCGCATCGCATACTTGACCAGTTCGGCGCGGCTGTGCAGGTTGAGTTTGTCCATAATGTGGGTGCGGTGGGTATCAACGGTTTTGGGGCTGATGAAAAGCCGCTCGGCAATCTGGTTGTTGGTCAGCCCCTCGGCAACTAACTTCAGGATCTCGCGCTCGCGTTCGGTCAACCCGCTGTAGCTGTCTTTTTCTTCTCCGGTACGCACCCGTTGCAGGTAATCGCCCACCATCATGCTTTGCGCCGAGGGGGAGAGATAAAAACGCCCGGACTGCACGGCGCGAATGGCCGTAATGAGTTCAGTGTCAGCCGCTTCCTTCAAGATGTAGCCAGAGGCCCCAGCGCGCAGTGCTTGAAAGAGGTATTCCTCGTTTTCGTGCATGGTTAACACCAGGACGCGGATGTCAGGCCGCTGCCGCCGGACCTGCCGTGTGGCGGCAATGCCGTTCATATCGGGCATGGTGATATCCATCAGTACAATGTCTGGTTGCAGACGATTGGCTTCGTAAATGGCCTGGTGGCCGTCGCTGGCTTCGCCTATCACCTCCATATCCGCCTGGGCGTTCAGCAGCATTTTGAGACCCTGGCGCAAAATGGTGTGGTCATCTGCGAGCAAGACGCGAATTTTTGTCTTTGTCTCGTGCGCATCGCGCGAACCTTCCTGCAAAGGTACGAGTTCTTTATCTGAGAGCATAAGCGTCCAGTCCGTTTCTTCTGCTGCTTTTTATTTTCTTCGCGTGCTGTATACACGGGTCGTCGCGTGTTCTCCGGCGGCTAACGACCCTCCAGGCTTTCCGAAACGAGCTCGATACGCCTGGGTACTTGCCCAGGCAAAGGCTGCTTGAGTGGCAGGGCAACCTCAATGGTGGTTCCTTTGCCTGGCTCGGTGGAGATAAGCAAGGTGCCATCCAACAGGCTTGACCGCTCGTGCATGCCAGCCAGTCCAAGCCCGCGCTCTTGCCAGGGCATTTTGAGCACTGTCTGGGCGTCGAAGCCTGTGCCGTTGTCGCTGATGGAGGCGCGTACAGTGCCATCCTCTTCGGCAATGCTGACCAGCACTTTGGTGGCTCTGGCATATTTCGCGGTGTTGGTAAGCGCCTCCTGCACGATGCGATAGAGCGCGGTTTCGATCTCGGAAGGGAAGCGCTCTTTGATGTTGGTGGTGGTGAACTCAACTTCTATCTTGCATTTTTGCTGATATTCTTTGATGTACCAGCGCAGCGCCGGAAGCAGCCCAAGATCATCCAGGGCGCTTGGTCGCAGATCAATGCTAAGGTTGCGAATGGCGCGCAGGGTCTGGTGGACCAGTGAGCGCGTGTCTTCCACGCGCTGACGGGCTTCTTCGCTGGTGATGGTTTCCTCCAGGACTTTCAGGCTAATCAAGAGAGAGGTGAGTACCTGGCTCGTTTCATCATGCAGTTCCCGCGCAATGCGCTTGCGCTCCTGCTCCTGGGCCGTCAAAATCTGGGCGGCGCGGGTGCGCGAGGAATCGGCCAGTGTCTCCAACATGACATTGAAGGCGTTAGCAAGCTGATCGGCTTCGGGGTCCTGGCCGGTGAGCGGGGCGCGCAGGTCGGTGTTGCCAGCCTGCACGCGCTGCATAGTTTCGCGCAGTTGTGTGAGCGGGTGAAAGGCGATCTTCAGCAAGACAAAGTTGATCAGGACGCTGACCAGCCAGCCGGTAGCAACAAAGCTCACCAGAATGGCGGTGCCATGAGGCTGCTGAATGCGCGTTGCCAGATAGGTGCCCAGGGTCGCGCCCACCAGGACGACCATACTATTTGCCAGGAGCACCTTGAGCATGACAGGCAGCGCCAGTAGCCCTTTCTGGGGGGATGTATTGGGAGCCTGAGATACGAGAGCGTGTGCCTGGGAGAATTTGCTTGTTTGCATGATAAACCGTGTTTCTTGGAATCTGTGGGTTGGATGTATCTGGTGGATAAGCATTACCATCACATGCAGTGCACGGATACGGGATGATTCTGGCCGCCTGCCTTTGTGCCGCTTGTCAATTGGAATTGTATCGTCCTTCAGGAGGGTTGTCAAATGGACGCGATGCGGGCTGATGGGGGCGGGTTTGGTCTTTCATCAGGTAGATACCTGAAGAAAAAATCAGGTATCTACCTGATGGTTCAGATGAATGGGTTGGGTACACTCTTATGCGGGAGGATAGTGACCAAAGGTATCTTCAAGGCGTTTTTTCGCTGTTTTGTTGCTTTGTCCCAACCTTTGCGCTACGTTTCCCGCATTGCACCCTCGCCACGTGTTTTGATATAATAGGGCACCACACGACTGATGCTCTCGCCAGAAGACTTCAGAACACATCAGCAGGTGGTGAGGTATCTGCGAGGCAATTCAGCTTATCCAAGGAGGCAATGTGAGCGCGACAAATCGCGGCTTGCTGGATACCGTCTCCACGAAAGTGATGGAGAGTCAGCTATGGCGGTCGGTGTTCCGTCATGGGTATCCTGATACCCCGCTGAACCAATCACTGGTGATGATGGGAAATGTGTTTCTCCATTTGCACCCAGTGAAGGTGAGCCGTCAGGCTATGCGGGTGACGTATACCTGGTGTCTTGGTGGAATATCCTTCTTCCTCTTTCTGGTCTTAACCATCACTGGCGTCTTTTTGATGTTCTACTATGTGCCTTCCACGCAAGACGCCTATAAAAACATCCAGCAGCTCAATACCATTGTGAATTTTGGCTTATTTGTGCGCAATATGCACCGCTGGGCTGCGCACCTGATGGTGATCTCCGTAACGCTGCATATGATCCGCGTCTTTTATCATGGCGCCTATAAGCCCCCGCGCGAGTTTAACTGGGTTGTGGGCGTCACGCTCTTTTTCCTGACGCTGTTCCTGAGCTTCTCTGGCTATCTGCTGCCTTGGGACCAGATTGCCTACTGGGCTGTGACGGTGGGCACGAACCTGGCAAACTATGCACCATTCATTGGCACGCAGGCGCATACCGCTCTCATCGGTGGAGTGGATGTGGGCCAGAATGGTCTGCTGCGTTTCTATGTCATCCATGTGATTGCGTTCCCGTTGATTGCTGCGATCATGATGGCCGTTCACTTCTGGCGCATCCGTAAGGATGGTGGGGCGGCTGGGCCTCCACCGCCATCGCGGCGTGAGGTAGAAAGCTCCGAGGAGCCGGAGCCAGCGTTGGAAGCGTCGCTCCGATAGGACGCGAGGCGCTCAGCCGGAGCAGCCCTGCTTTGAGGAGGCGCTGGCATGAAATGCGCTGTGCAGTTTCTTAAAGCAGGGTCTATTCGGCCCGGAAATGATGTCTTGATCCTTTGCAGTTTCTGGGAGGATTCAAACTATGGCAACCGTTCAAGAGCCGCCCATTAAACAGATTCAGCAGAAGCGCTATCGCACGCTGGCCGTTGTCAAGCAAGAAGCGGTGACGCGCATTGAGAAGCAACTGGAAGATTCGGTGTTTGTTTGGCCGCATCTGCTGGTGCGCGAGTTTATGGCGGCGGTGTTTATGACGGCGGTGCTGACGATTCTGTCGCTGCAAATCAATGCGCCGCTGCGTGCGCATGCCGATCCGAACTTTACGCCAAATCCGGCCAAGGCGCCCTGGTATTTCCTGGGGTTGCAGGAATTGCTGCACTACTTCCCGCCGACCATTGCCGGTGTGTTGATTCCGGGGCTGACGCTGGTAGGGCTGGCGGCCATCCCCTACGTTGACCGCAATCCCAGCCGGGCGTTTGCAGATCGAAAGCTCTCAATCACTCTGTTTTCCATTTTTGCGGTCTTTTACGCCATTATCACCTTGATGGGCAGCTTCTTCCGAGGCCCAGGATGGCTCTGGACCTGGCCCTGGCAGGGACTGTATTTCGATCTCTAGTCTGTGGAGGTCTGAGTACCTATGAGTATAGAATCTCCAAAAAAGCCGGTGCTGCCTCAAGAGTATGAGGTGATGACCGGCGGCGGCGCAGAGGCGGCTGAGCAGGCGCGGCGTGGCCTGTCGCGTCGGCAGGTACTGCGTCGGGCGGTGGGCGGTGTACTGGGGCTGGTGGGGGCTGAGGCGATTGCTGGTTCGCTGGCGATGTTTTACCCCAACCTGGCCGGGCAATTTGGCTCGCCAATTGACATTGGCCCAAAGAGTCAGTTCCCGGCATCGGCCTTTCATGAAGCAGTGCAGGACTCCAAGGGCCTCTTTTATGTCGCTAAGGCCAAGGCGTATATTGTGCATTTGATTGCAGATACGTCCTTTGTGCTGGGTGGGTCAGCGCTCACGAATCAGCTTGACGCGGAGTCCTGGGTAAAGGACGCCGACGGCACGTATTGGGTGGCTTTGTATCAAAAGTGTGTCCATCTGGGGTGCCGCGTCCCATTCCGCGACGATTGCCACAGTTTTAAATGCCCCTGTCACGGTTCGCACTATAACGTGGATGGCGAATATATTGATGGTCCGGCGCCACGCAGCCTTGATCGCTTTGTGGTCACGTTTACTGATGCCGGTACGGTGGTTGTTGATACCGGAAAAATCAATAGCGCTGTGCAGCGCCCTGATACTCAGACGCGGTTGATCTCAACCAATGGGACTGAGTGTAGCGCGTAAAGGCCAGAAATTAAGGAAAAACGGTATGATGGAGAGAAGTCGTCGTAGTGCGGGGTTGCTGGCTCTGGCTATCATTGCCGCGACTGTCGTGGTGATGGTGGTGCTTGCCGTCGCGGAGGTGATTTCGTGGGGTGTGGCTGCTGGCCTCATCGCCGCTGTCATCTTAACCCTGGCGCTCCTCTATATCTTCTTTGGGCGTTTAAATAACGTCCAGAAGACGGGTTATGCCTCATTGCTGGGGGTGGTTCTCCTGGCCTTGTTTATCCCTCTCTTCTGGCTGGCGCAAAATAGCAGCCAGGCGAACTCGCAAGCAGATGCCTATGAGTTGACGCTGCATCGCGGCGCGGCGCTCTATGGCACCTATTGCTTGCAGTGTCATGGCTCGACTGGTCAGGGGCTGGTTGGCCCTCAACTAAATGGCAGCGCGAACATTGCCAAGCTGACCGATGATGATCTGACCCGCATCATTTCGGCTGGCGTGCCGAAGACAACCAATCTGAGCGATCTGGGGTCGCAGGGGCTTCAGATGCCTGCCTGGAGCGATCTGTATGGCGGGCCGCTCACTGCCGATGACATCAGCTATCTGGTGGCGCTGATTCGTTCCACGGATAAGACGTATCTGAAGAACAATCATATCAGCGACACCCATAACGGCTTCGATTACGTCTTTGGTGAACTGACTACCCAGGCACAGATTGACCAGTACAATAAGTACAAGGGCAGCGCGGCCAACTATGGCGCAGAGAAAGATCTGACCGCCTCAAATAAGGTGACGATCAACATCATCAACACCACAGATAACCCGTCAGGTTGGGGCTTTGAGCTTACCAATGTGAAGATCAAAGCTGGTACCACTGTGACCTGGGTGAATATCTCCAACCAGTTCCACACAGTGGTAAGTGGGCAAGGCTCGCCAGACGGCAAGTTTGGTGATCCAAACAAGCTTCTAGCAGGGAACGACCAGGGGGCTGCTAGCACCATAACGTTCACCTTTACTACGCCTGGAACGTTCCAATACTACTGCTCTTTGCACCCGCCTATGGTGGGGCAAATTACGGTAGTGCCCTAGCCGCCAGATGGAAAGGGATTGTAGTTTATGCAACAAGTACGAACACGGGAGCAGCCAGAGCAACGGATGTCCTGGGTGCGCGCTATTGTTCTGGCGGCTGGCCTCTTCTTTGTAGCAATGATTTTGACCAGTCAGCTCCCTGGTTATATCTTTACGGTTTTCACCAGCGCTCGCCTGGCTCATCTGGAGCAAGGTATGCTTGATCTGGCGCTGGTTTCCCTTGGCCTCAGCGTTTTGTTGATGGTGGTGTTGTTCCTGTTTGACCCCAAGCCGGTCATTTCTCCGGCTGTCGTGGCGATTTTGGGAGCAGTCCTCTTTGTGCTGGGGCTGGCGGGCATGCTCTTTGTGTATACCTCCGGCCACCAGTATTTGCCTGATCGCTTGCCTGATGGGACCGACTTCCCAGCGGGGAGCGGCGGCACACTGCTTGGCGCAAAATGGTTGCAGCCGCAGAGTATTGACCTGACGGCCATCAGCATGATCGTGATGGGCACCGGCTTTGGCATCTTTGTGTATGCCTGGCTGGCCCTGCGGGGCTATCACAATGGGCTGAACGGCGCAGGCCGCGACTTTTTGACGTGGGGCGCGGCAATCATTTCAGCCCTCTTGATGGCGGTCTATATTGGTCTGTATACTTTCCAGGGCGACAACATCCTTGGCTTGGGACATGATGCGGCGCTGCTCGTTGGCAACGTCATGCTGGGGATTGCGCTGATGCTGGCGTTTGCGGCTATTCAGATCTGGTTCTTGCCAGTAATGATTGCCGAGCGTCGGCGCTATATGCCTGCCACCTATCTGGTGGTGGTCATGGGGCTGGTGCCGCTCGTTGTGATCTTCTTGATTCTCTTCCTGTTCGCGTATCCGTTGGTTGACTGGATACATGGGTGGGACGCCACCAATTTCTTGACGGTTTGCAGCGTGAAAGATGATATTCCCGGCTCCTGCACCTATACGCAATACACGGGCTATATCATTGCCACGATTGCCAACGGGCAGTTCTTCGTGTTTGGCCTGATGGCGATTTACTTCTGGAGGAAGAATCGCCCGGCAGTCATTTTAAGCACAGTGGTGAGCTTCCTGCTGTGCGCATTTGCGGCAGTGGTCATTCACACGGATGATCAGATGCGCGTTGCGCTCTTTATTGGGACAGGCGTGCTGCTCCTGGCGCTCATCTGGACGTACTCCACGCGCCATGAGTATGCGTCGGTGGCACCCATGCAGCTTGGCTGCGCGGGGCAGTGGTTGATTCTGGGTACGGTGATTCTGGTCTACCTGGCCGGGTTTGCCTTCTTTTCCCTTCAGGAGTTCTTTGAGACGGAGGCACTGGGGATCAACTATTTCCCTGGGCCAAATCAACTGCATGATGCCTTCTGGTCGTTCCTGGTGGTAGGAGGCTTAGGAGGGTTGCAACTGGTCTTACTGGCGCGGCGAATTACGCTGGAGAGCCTCAAAAAGTTCTCGCTGTGGATTGTGCTGCTAGGGATGGCGTTGCTGGTCGTCAGCGGTATCCAGTTTAGCCTGGAATATGGAAGTGGGGTGCAGGGGCGGCTGCTCATCGCTGGAGTTCCCATGTATCTGGCCGGATTGCTCTTTGTGCTGCTGGGGTCCATTTTTGAGATCTTTAACGCGCTCTGGGCGGGCCGGAGTTTCTGGGGTATGCTGAGCTTCTTCACCCTGGGTTTTTTCCTGTTGCTCTGCATCCATTCCTGGTTTACCATCATTCAGGATGCCACGCTGCCTAATGGCATCCCCTACGCAGATCTGGGAGCGGAGCACGCGCTGGTGAGCGCGTGGGTGACAGCCATTGCCTTGACGATGCTGGCTGGTTCTGGCGCTGTCATTTCCAGTGTGGTAGGTCGTCTGCGGGGGAGCGCGGCCAGCCCAGCAACTAATGGCACGGCTGGGATAGCACCGACAACAGGAGATTAGATGGGGCATCGTGCGCCCGCTTGACCCGTTCTTTCGATTTTTCAAGCTGACAGGAGCCGGAGCATGTGCTGCTCCGGCTCCTGTGTTCTTCTCATTTCCTCTCTGGCTTGCCGAGAAGCGAGAGGGCGCGTAACACCGATCACCGATTATAGATCACCGATCACAGTTTGAGCGTCACGCGGCGGATTTTCTGTTCACGCAGAAACGAGAGGGTGATTGTTTCTCCTCGGCGGTGGCGAGCAACAATGCGCTGTAGATCGCGTGGTTCCAGGACGGTTTCGTTATCGGCAGCAATGATGATGTCGAGGATGTGTAACCCTCCCTGGGCGGCTGGACCTTCAGGGCGCAGTTCCATGATGAGCATGCCGGTGCGCTGAGCGAGTTGGAGGTTGGTACGCTGGCGCTCGTCAATCTCGGTTTTCATCCCCCCTACGCCAATCGTCATCCCTTGAGGCTGTTCGCGGGTTCTGCGTACTCGCCCCAGAAAATCATAGATGGTTTCCAACGAGATGGAAAAGCCAAGGCCCTGTCCATAGGGGACCATCGCGGTGGTAATGCCAACGACGCGGCTCTGTCCGTCTACCAGGGGACCACCGGAGTTGCCGGGATTGATTGAGGTATCGCTCTGGATCAGTTTTTTCAGTTTGTGGCCGCCAGGAGTGGGCAGTTCGCGGTCCAATGCGCTGACCACACCGGCGGTAACGGTCCAACCCAGTCCGTAGGGATTCCCAATGGCGATTACCAACTGCCCCACCTTCAAGGTGCCGTGTCCGAGTTCTGCCAGTGGAAGATTCTGGGCGCCAATGCGCAGAACCGCCAGGTCTTTGTCTGGCTCCATGCCTACCATTCCAGCAGTAAATTTGCGCCCATCGGCCAGCGTGACCTGGATATGGTGCGCGCCCTCAACTACATGGGCGTTGGTGAGAATCTGCCCGTCTGAAGCGAAGATCACCCCTGAGCCGAGTCCACCGCCCCCTTCGGGGCGAGGCGGCCAGCCGCGCAGGCGCGGGCGCCCACGATCAGTATCTATACGCACGACGGCGGGACCAATGCGTTCGGCGGCGTTGGTGACGGCGCGCGAGTAGGCGTCAAGTGCTTCGGTATCGGATTCTTTCCTGTTGCTCATGCCTGGCTCCTGTCTCTCTTGTTGATGCGTCGCGCGCTCCAGCGTGCCAGGAGCCACGTTGCTGTGCGGACGATCTGAGGAGTATGGGTACTGCTTTTATGAACAGCATAACAGAACTTTTGAGTCAATACTGCTCATAGTTGCCTGCCATATTATAAGCCATGCTTGTCCACATCGGCAAGTAATGGATGCCTGGTTAAACAGGGCAACAAACCAAGCTAACTGTATATGAGGAGAAGGCTTTGCGCTCATCCCCCACTTTCTGGTTCCTGGTTCCAGGAACGGATGTACCAGATGACGACCACCAGCAGACCAGCCCCCAAGACAGCAAGCAGGGCAATTTTTAGCCAGGAGGGGAAAGTTGAGCTTGCGGCAGTATCCCCGGCTGAATCTGTGGCTGAATCATCTTGCTGGGAGGCCAGAGCAGAACCGCTTGGGACGACGACGCTCCTCGCAGGGAATGGCGTGGCGGTAGGTGTGGCATTTCCTCCTGAGCCACCTCCTCCCCCTTTCCCATTTCGAGGTGTTGCGGTAGGCTTGAGGGTGTGCGTAGGCGTTGGCGTGGGGCTGCCAGGGGTGGTGAAGTCATTGGGGGCGCTGGGTGTTGGGGTACTGGTGATGTCCCATCCGCCGTTAGCACCGGGGTGGCGGCTGTAGGAGAGGTCAGGGCCAAGGGGAGAGTAATTCACACTGTCTATATAGGAGCCGGACCCGTCCAGAAGGACCAGTTGCCCACTTCCCTGGGTAAGCGGAAAGAAAGGAGTGAATTGGTTTCCGTAAACAACCGTAAATCCATTTCCAGGAATCACCACAGTAGCAGGAAGCGAGACTACCCCAGCGGCGTCGCTGCATACTTCAAGAGGCATCTGGAAATTGCTGCTGCTCAGATTGACCAACTCGATCCATTGATCCCGGCTCTCTACTTTGCCATCTTTATTCCAATCTGTTTGAGGATTAGTTAGCAGTTCATTCAGGCGGATTGGTGTACTCGTTGGGGTAGGCGAACCGCCTGGGCAGGCGGTTGCTGCCCGCGCTTTTGGCGAAAATGCAGGCCCGTTGGAAAGGAGCAGCATTCCTCCGGCCATGCTGCTCAGTAGCAAA
Organism: Ktedonobacterales bacterium; assembly: GCA_036557885.1. Lineage (GTDB taxonomy): Bacteria > Chloroflexota > Ktedonobacteria > Ktedonobacterales > DATBGS01 > DATBGS01. Next base: position 14,223 of record DATBGS010000020.1, on the reverse strand, counting down.
GCGCTTATTGTGCTCGTTGCTAAAACAAAAAGGTGTTGCCTTGTTGCTTGTGAACGTGGCAGTGCCTGGAGAAGGCGGGGCAGGGGAAGGAAGCGGGAGAAGAACAAAAAGATAAGAGGCATAAAAATACCACCATCACTTTCTGCGTCCACTGCTGTAGAGGCTCTGTATAGATACCTCTGTGCGCGCACTATAGCATGCTGCACGCTTGTGGCGCAAGTGGAATGATGGTGGAGATGTGTTATTGCAGCATCAATTCAAACTGAACCTGCTGTGGCTGACGGAAGACCAGCCGATTAATGAAGCGGCGGGCGGTTATAACGCCATCATCGCCAACCTGAAAAGCGATGATGGTGCCGATCACGATCCCACAGACGCCGCCAAGTACAATGCCTTCGAGAAAGAAACGATTGCGGAATAATCCCGTCATGCTGCTCTGCTCTCCACTGCTTATTGCAGGTAGACAATTGTTTTGGCCTGGCTCCAGAGCCGTTCCAGACGATAGTAGTCGCGTTCTTTGGGGCTAAAAATATGCACGATTACGTCACTGTAATCAAGCAGCACCCACCCGCTATCGGCTGCGCCTTCGTGGTGAAAGGCGGGAAGGCCATGCTCGCTGAGCGTTTCATCTATCGCTGAGGCAATGGCGCGAATTTGCCGAGAGTTTGCGCCGGTGCAGATCACAAAATAGTCAGCAATGACCGAAACCCCGCGAATGTCAAGCAAGATAACATCGGTTGCTTTTTTATCGGAGGCGACCTCCACCGCAAGTTTGGCAAGTTGTTCTGGGTTTAACTGTTGCTCTACGCTGGCTTGGACCACGCATTGCTCCATCTAAGCTGGATTGAGTGACGGCTACCCACATCTCCATTATAACACGCGCGTTCTAGCCCTGGAGGGAGAAAGCTGAGCCATTCGCACCGGCGGAGACGAGGTTGCCGATCATTTCTTATAGGGATACCACCAGGGCTTGGCGCTGCCTTCAAAATCCCAATGGACGTGTTTGGTTTCTCGGAACTCATCCAGCCCCTCCTCGCCCAGTTCGCGGCCCATCCCGCTCATTTTCATGCCTCCAAAGGGGCCAGCGTCGTTATCGGTGAGGGGGTCATTAATCCACAGTGTGCCTGCCTGGACTTCCTCGAAGTATTGTTTGGCTTTGGCCGGGTCGTAAGTATAGAGGTTTGCGCCCAGGCCAAAGGGGCTGTCGTTGGCAAGTTGGATGGCTTCATCAAAGGTGCGATAGGTCATGATGGGGATGGTGGGGCCAAAGGTTTCTTCGCGCATAATGCGCATGCTGTGGTTGACGTTGGTCAGTACGGTTGGCTCGTAGAAGTAGCCGCGCGACAAGTTGTGTGGGCGTTGCCCGCCAGTGAGGATATGCGCGCCCTGGCTGCGCGCTTCTTCGACATGGGTTTCGACCTTGGCGCGATAGGTGGCGCCCACCATTGGGCCAATATCTGTGTCCGGGTCCAGTCCAGAACCCAGGCGCAGGCTTTTCGTATAGTCTACAATGCGCTCAGTGAATGCTTTGGCAATAGATTCATGGACGTAGATGCGCTCGGTGGAGGTGCAGACCTGCCCGCTGTTGAGCAGGGCTGCCCAGGCGACGCCTGGCACAGCCACATCCAGGTTGGCGTCCTCGGCAACAATGAAGGCGTCTTTGCCGCCCAGTTCCAGGTGCAGCTTTTTGATCTGCTCTGCCGCGATGTGGGCAATGCGCCGCCCGGTTTCCAGACTTCCGGTGAAGGCGATGACGCGCACGCGCGGGTCAAGCACCAATGGTTCACCCACGTCTTTGCCGTAGCCAGTGACGATGTTGACGACTCCATGAGGCAGGTGATCAAAGATGTCGGCAAAGGCAAGCGTGGAAAGCGGGGTCATTTCTGAAGGTTTGATGACGACGGTGTTGCCCGCAGCGAGCGCCGGGGCAACCTTCCAGGCCATGAGCAGGATGGGGTAGTTCCAGGGGACAATGGCTGCCACGACGCCATACGGTTCTTTGAGGACCATGCTCAGTTGCGCAGGCTCTACAGATGGGATGACCCGCCCCCGCGAGTTGCGGCCAATTTCCGCGTAATAGCGGAAGCACGCCGCAGACCAGCCCATCTCGTCGCGGTTTTCCACCAGAGGTTTGCCGCCCTCCAGGGTAAGCAGGTGGGCCAGGTCTTCGGTCTTTTCGGTGAGTTTGCGCGCAATTTCATGCAGCATTTCGGCGCGCTGCCCGGCGGGAACGCGCTTCCATTCGCTAAAGGCTGCGGCGGCAGCATCCACTGCGCGGGCGGCATCCTGGGCGTTGCCGGCTGGGACAGTCTCCAGCACTTCTTCAGTTGCCGGGTTATGGACAGCAATCACCTGGCTGGAGGTTCCAGCAAAGGGGGAACCATTCACCCACATCTGATACGGCATGCAAGAAACCCTCCTGAAATGAGCAGTGATTAGAGGCTTTTGCGGATGCGCCAGTAACTGATGCCCAGCATGGGAAGGGCCAAAAGGTAGACGATGAGCAACCAATTCAGCCAGTTTTGCCCGAAGAAAAAATAAATGCCAACAAAGCCATATAGCAGCATGCGGCTGGGGCGGATAATCCATTGCGAGGAAATGGAAAGTAATTGCTGGATCAGCAGCAAGGTGACGATGAGTGTGTAGATATAGACAAAGATGACTCCCAATACCGGGTGGATTGTCCCCCGCCAGACCAACCCCCCCACCGTGAGCGCTACAACAGCCTCATCGCAAAACATATCGGTGAAGGCGCCACTGTTAGAATCTGCGCGCCGGTAGCGCGCCAGAACGCCATCGAGCGTATCCAGCAGCACCGAGCCAACCAGCAGCCAGAAGGCGACATCAAAACGCCTTCTGGCAAGGAGAAAGAAGCCCACTCCCAGAATAACCGATGACCAGGAGAGCATATCTGGCCTGATTTTGAGCCGATCCAGGCCAACGGCGAGCGGGAACAGAAGCGTCTGGCGAACGCGCTGCCAGGTATACAGAAAACGCCCCTCGCTCGCGCTGTAGATGCTGCGGAACCGCCGTTGTGGCGGTTCCGACTGTTCTTCGATCTCGTTTTGTTTTGTTTCTCCTGGTGTGGTCATAGTCGCACGGGTGGTAGAAAACAATCAAGGGATGCAATGGAAGCGTGGGTAGGAAGTTCCGTCATGAATGTTCTGCAAGGGTGTGTTGCCAAGACCAGGTAGCATGCTGAGATAGATACAGTCGGCAACACCACCCTGTAACAAGCCTTCATCGCCGTTTTCACGCATGACGGTAACAGCAAATTGTGGGGTCTGGCCTGGTCCATCGGGCGCAAGGGAGATGAACCAGGAATGCGGCTCTAAATCGCCTCCAAGCTGGGCAGTACCTGTCTTGCCACCAATATTGCTGCGTGAGCCAGCAACGGTGAATGCCGAACCTTGTTGTACCACACCGCGCATGGAGAGGCGAATCTGGGCGGCAGTTTGTGGGCTGATGATCTGCCCGTTGTTGATGCCATATGGGGAGGGAGGCACAGGATTGATCGTTTTGGGGTCAGACCCATGTGGCACGATTTTGTAGAGCAGGTGCGGTTTCAACGCCAGGCCATTATTGGCAACAGTGCTGGTGATAAACTCCATCGTCAGCGGAGTCACCTGCAAGGCGCCTTGACCAAAGGCTGATGCAGCCAGGTCCACCTGATGATCTGACCCGATGACACCTTGATCACCCTGGAATGGAACGCGGCTGGCCTTCACCGGAAAATCAAAGGGGAACGGCTGCGGATTGTTGGTATCGGTGATGCCATAGCGCTTGGCGTAATCCAACCAGGTGTCGGCGCCAACGCCAACGCCTACCCGCGCAAAGATGATATTGTCGCTATAGATGTAGCCATGCTCCAGATCAATAGGGCAGGAGGGTTTGGGGTTGTAGGTCAGCAGGTCAATATCATCAAATTCATGGAAGTTGACGGTGTAGGTACGCGCATCTGATTTTGGGTTCAGGCAATCAGTGCCGCCAAATTGGTTGCTCAATTGGTATTTGCCCGTGTCGAGCGCTGCGGAGAGCGTGACGGTCTTAAAGGTTGAACCAGGGGCGTAGAGGCCATCGGTGGGGCGATTGAGCAGTGGCGCTCGCGGGTCACGCGAAAGTTGCTGGAAATAGACATCACCCAGCGTATCATAGTCATCGTTGTTGTTGGTGACGGTTGCTGGCTTGGGGATGGCATTGGGGCAGTTGAGCGTGGTGTATTTGCTGTCACCATCGGTGTATTTGCGACAGAGCGTGTAGTCCCCAATCTTGTTGGCATCAAAGTATGGGCGGGTGAGCATGCCCAGAAGTTCCCCGGTTTTGGGGTCTTCGACAATGATTGAGCCAGGATGATAGTGAGCTGCGGTATCAGTGGGTGGAACATAAATCTGGCTTGCCAGGCTCTGATCGCAGCGCGGGCGTTCGGCCTTATACGCGGTGGGGTCCATACCCACTGTGCCCTGGGGCAGTTTGGGGAAAGGTTGGCGCAAGGTATTCCCAGGATTGTCATAGGTGATGTCGAATTGTTTATCAATCAGGTTCTGTACGCGCCAGTCTATGCTCAGGTAGAGATCAGCCCCATAAATTGACCGATGCAGCGTCTGATCCCAGAAGTTGGTGAGCGTGGATTGTCCGGCGCCCTCGTCCCCAATCAGATAGTTATCATAGGCCGCTTCAATGCCTGTTTCGCCGTAGATATAGCTGAAGTAGCCAATGATGGGCGAGAGCGAGGGGAAGCAGTAGACCCGTCGATAGTTACAGGCCGCTTTCGGATCATATTCAGAATAGGCGAGAAGTACGCCATTGCGGTCAAAGATGCTGCCACGCACAGGCTGGTTGCCAACGTCACAGTGACGCGGATTATAGGTGCTGGCTGTAAGCGCCTTCTGCTGGATAACTTGCCAATAAACAAGGCCAATGCTGAGCAGCATAAAGAGCGTCAGGAAGACGTTAGTCAACCGGCTCATACTTTTTAGTGCCATTGGTGCTGCTTCTCCTGATATGTAAGCTGAATCTTTCGATATGAATGAACTGGTAATACCCCCCTGCCACAGACCCCTTTGCCTCTCAAGACTCTGCAAGCCAGTGTAGCATGCTCTCTCCAGCTTGTCAAAAAGGGAGGGGTGATGTTGGCAAAGAAAATTGACTTTTTATGAGTGGGCGCGCTATAGTGAGAAACACAAGCAACGGGCTGTTTGCAAGAGCAGACCCTGGCTGGTAGAGCCAGAGCAGTGAGAGAGACGGTTACATCAGGTTCAATCAGATTGGCTGGGGCGAAAGGAGTGCAATCAGCAATGGGGGCCACCGACTTAGAGGAAGAGAGCCAACCCGGACGACGCGCTTCTGAGCAGCCTCACCAGCAGGAAGCGGGAAAGCAAGAAGAGTTTATTGTACGGTTCTGGGGGGTGCGTGGAAGTTATCCTGTCTCGACGACCACAACGTTGGGCATCGGAGGAAATACTTCGTGTGTGGAGGTGCAGGCGGGTGGGCATGAAATTATCCTTGATGCTGGCACTGGTCTGATTGCGCTTGGGCGAGCATTGAATCGTCGCCTGGCCGGATCGTCCCTCTCGACAACGTTGCTCTTTAGCCATCTCCATTACGACCATATTTTGGGCTTGCCGTTTTTTGAACCGCTCTACCAGGCTGGGTCCAGGCTGCATCTGGCTGGTCCGCGTATGGCTGGAAAAAGTTTTGCGCATAGTTTGCACGCCGCCTTTACCTCGCCCTATTTTCCTGTTGATCTGCGCGATGTGCCTTCTGCCTGCCAGTTCTCTACCCTGGATGTTGGTGCCACGCTTGAGTGGTATGCAGATCAGCAAGAGCCAGTGCTCTGGGTAGCTGAAACCAGCGCCATGCCTGCCAATGCCCAGGAGGTGCCCCAGGGAACGTTGCGGGTCAATTGCTTGTATACCTCAGCGCATCCACGCAATGGGTGCCTGGTATTTCGGATTGAGTATGCCGGGCGCAGCCTGGTTTATGCAACTGATCTGGAAGGCGGGACAGAGAGCGATGAGGCGTTCATCCGCTTTGCTTCTGGCGCTGATCTGCTGATTCATGACGCGCAATATACCGAGGAAGACTATCGGGCTTCCAAGCGAGGATTTGGGCACAGTACGGTGCAGATGGCCGCCAACAATGCTCATTTGGCAGGGGTGAAGCAGTTGCTCCTGTTTCATCATGACCCTGAACACGATGATGCGACCCTTGAGCGTCTCTGCCAGGAGGCGCGTCTTCGGTTCCCAGAAACGGCGCTGGCGTCGGAGGGGCTGGAAATGAAGCTGATCTGACTGACGAACGCTGCTGTGATTGCAGCGCCTTGCTGATTTGCCCACTCAGAGATGAACTCAGATGATGCTTGCGTTGGACTACCAGAGTCGGTATAATGGTTGATACATTGCCTTCTCAATCAGATTGTTATGAAAGGGGTTATGCAACGATGGCTGGAAAGAACCCGCCTCCGAAAGAGAAAAAGAAGCCAAAAAAGGATAAGAAAAGCGGCAAAACGCAGGGATAAGCAAGGGGGCGTATGAACATCATTTTCATTGCGATGCTCTTTGTCGCTTTTGTGATAAGTATCAGCATTCATGAGTCGGCGCACGCGCTCGTGGCGCTTCTCCTGGGAGATGATGGGCCGCGCAATGATGGGAGACTCAGCCTCAATCCACTCAACCAGATGGCCCCGATGGGTGGGATGGTGGCGCTTGTCCTGGCTTTTCTTTCTGCTTTGCCCCTGGGTTGGGGAAAGCCGGTGCGCTTTGACGCGCTGAAGTTACGACTTGGGCCAAACGTTGGGATGATTCTGGTAGCGCTGGCCGGGCCGCTGTCCAATCTGCTGTTGGGCCTTGGCTGTGGTTTTGCGCTCCAGGCCATTCCACAGGCGCATTTCACAGAAGTTATCAGTACCTGTCTCCAGGGTGCCCAAGGGTTGCAATGCGCCGCAGGGCCACTGCCCTGGTGGGCGCTGCGCGGCGAACAGCTCTTATTTGCGTTTATGCTGGTGAATATTGGGCTAAGCCTCTTTCATCTGATTCCGTTGTATCCACTGGATGGGTATAAGATAGTCTTTGCGCTCTTGCCAAGCCGTCAGGCCGTTGGATTTCGTCGTGCCGAACCGTATATGGAGTTGATTCTGCTGGCGGTGATTTTCTTGCTGCCTATGCTGATCAATCTTACTGGTAATGCTGAGTTGCAGGTCATTACTCCGACGTACTGGATATTCCGGGGAGTGGATGCGATTTCTTCGTCAGTGGTCAGTCCTTTCTATCTGGTGATTTTTCCGTTAATTTGATGGGATATGGGGTGCGCGCGGTTTATCGCGTCTCGCAGGTTTGGCGCAGACTTTCGGCACATGTGCAGCCAGAAGATCAGGCATTCATTGCAACGCTGCTTCCGGCACCAGCATGCGCCTTATTTGCGACGATGACGATAGGCGATCAGCGCCACTGTTTAAATGTGTGCGCCACCCTCCAGGCACAGGGATGTGTTGATCGAGATCTTCTGGCAGCGGCGCTGCTGCATGATGTAGGTAAAGGTGATGGGCGGGTTCGGTTCTGGATGCGCCCAACGATTGTGCTGCTGCGCGCACTTGCCCCTTGCCTGCTTCGCTGGCTCGCATCTTCTCCCGCTTCTCGCTGGCGTCGCCCTTTTTATGTTGCCTGGCACCACGCAGCCATTGGCGCTGATCTGGCGGCAGCAGTGGGTGTTTCGGAGCGGGTGGTGCTGTTCATTCGTACGCATCATGACCCGCAGGGGCCTGCGGCGGCGCTGCATGCTGTAGATGACCAGAGCTAGATAGGCGAGACAATGGCAACGCTTGAAGAGGCAAATGGAGCTAAATCTGGTGGGATAACTCAGGCGGGCGATGCGCGCGGCTCTGGCGATGCTTCTCCGTATCATGTGCATCTGCCCAGCTTTGATGGCCCGCTAGATTTGTTGCTCCATCTGATCGAGCGTCGCCAGATGGAGATTACGACGATCTCGCTGGTTGCAGTAACAGATCAATTTATTGAGTATGTGCGCAACTGGCCGGACGAAGAACCACCAATGGCGCGTCTGGCTGAGTTTATTACAATTGGCGCCAAGCTCCTCTTTATCAAGTCGCGCAGCCTGCTTCCACAACCAGCCAGGGAAGAAGATATTTCGGAAGCGAATGAGGCTATGGCGGAGGCCGAGGAACTGCGCCGTCACCTGCTGGAATACAAGCTGGCAAAGGAAATTGCCAAACTGCTGCGCGAACGCGAAGCGGCGGGCTTAATGAGCTTTCCTCGTCCGGGGCCAATCAGCCCTCCAGCAGATCAGGTGACATGGGCGCGGCCAAAGCTGGTTGGGTTGGAGGTAGAGGCGCTTGCTGCGGCCTTCCGCCGGGTGCTGGAAGAGCGGCGGCGCGCTCAGCCAGAGCCGCTGCCTCTGCCGGTGGTGCGGGTCAGCGATAAAATTGCTGAGATCGAGGCGGGGCTGGCTGCGCATGGGCGTGTGCAATTTGAGGAGCTGCTGCGGCTGGCCGAGTCGCGGCTTGAGGTGGTCGTGACGTTCCTGGCTGTACTTGAATTGTGGCATCAGGAGCGCATCCTGGTGGCACAGGAAGGGCTGTTTGCGCCCATCTTGCTGTTGCCTGTCGCTCGCCCTCCTGCTTCCGATGCGTCTACTTCTGAGTCGCCTCCTTCTGATTCGTCTCTCCAACGAAAAGATGCTGGCGAATCGCCCCCAGAATCGCTCCCACAAGATGGCGCTGACCCCTCAACTGCGCCCGACGAGTGCTAATCCCCCGATCACCAGGACCATTCCCGCCACTTTTGGCAGCGTAATTGGCTCGCCAAGCAGCAGATGCCCCAGGAAAAGCGCCAGCCCAGGAACCAAAAATGAATTATAGGTAGTGCGGATGGTGCCAATGCGCTTGATCAGCCAGAAGGTGAGCACTGAGGCCAGGCTGCCGGTGATGAGAATCATGTAGAAAAGGATACCGACGCTAAGCGGCGTCCAATCTACAGGCTGCCCGCGCTCAAACAGGACGCTCGCTGTTGCAATGATGAGGCCGCCGAGCAGGAGTTGCCAGGCACTCAGTTGAAGGACGGGAAGGGCACCCAATGCGTTTTTAGCTACGCGCATCCCCAGGCCATAGACCGCTGCTGATACCAGAACGGCGCTATCAGCCGCGATTGCCAGACCAGAGCCAACACCAAGCTTATCCAAAAAGACCAGCCCCACGCCGCCCAGTCCAATTGCCAGACTCAAGATGAGACGCCAGCCACGTGCTTCATTGCTTGCCCCGCTGTTGAATAACGTGGTGAAGATGGGAGCGGTAGCCCAGATGGTGGTTAATGTGCCTGCTGGAGCATATTGAATTGCCCAGAAAAAAGCAGCATTAGAAAGGCTCACGGTTAAGAACGAGAGCAACACCACCCTCAACAACTGGGTGCGAGGCAGCAGAATTTTCTCATGGCGCGCCAGCGAAACGCCAAACAGAATAGCGCCCGCCAGAGTAAAACGGAGTCCTCCCAGGAGCAACGGGGGGACGCTTTGCACCCCGACTTTGGCTGCCACAGAAAATGATCCCCAGATCAGGGTGATCAGAGCAAAGCCCAGTATGGCCCGCGCGGTCCAGACGCGTGTGGACGAGGGAGGGGCGGTAGTTTGCGTTGTTGCTGCCGGTTTGATCGTCATAGTACAGCATACTATATCAGAGTTTCCCCGCTTAATTCCAGAGGTGATCTCCACAAGCCATTGTGTGCCCTGTCCTTAAGAACAGGCAGGGGAATTTAAACCTATGTTATACTTGCAGTATCGCTAGCTCAAGAGTAAGCTAAACCGCCCGGTAGCACGCTGTCCCACCTTCCTTCTGGCGCGTGACGAGAACAAGGCAAATGTTCTCGGCCCACAGGATGCAGTATGTGTTTGGGTAGGTGAATTTTCCCCGCTTCTGTGAGGAAAGTGAAGAATGGTTGTCCCGTGCCCTGAACTCGCACAGGAGGGTCAATATGAACCAGACCTGGCAAGAACATGAGCAGCATATCAGTCATGGTCATCCAACGGTTATGGCAACTCAGGGATACGTGCTGGGTGTGGAAATCAGCAACAGCGGCATGCGTCAATCGGTTGCGCTCGCTAATTTGCATGGGCAGATCGTTTATCACACCCGCAAGCAGCAGCATCTTCCACCTGATGGGCAGGAGGCCGTCACATTGCTCCAACAGATGATCAGCGAAACGTGTACTCCAGACCGGCTGAAAGGTCAGCGCGTGTTACGGTGTGGGGTGGCAGTGGGCGCGCCGATAGATGCGCGGCGCGGGTCGGTGCGGGCGATGTCTCGCGCGCAGGGATGGGAGAACCTGCCGCTGAAAGACCTGCTGGAGCAAGCCTGTAAGATTCCAGCAATTGTGGAGAACGACGCCAACGCCGCAGCGATTGGCGAGGCCACCTTTGGGGCTGGCGTTGGCGAACACAATCTGGTGTATATTGGCCTGGGGCGGGGCATCGGTGCAGGGATTCTGCTCAATAATGCGATATATCATGGGGCCACTACGATGGCTGGGGAGATAGGCCATACGATGGTCAAAGAGGATGGCCCACTGTGCCCCTGCGGGCGGCGCGGCCATCTGGAAGCCATCGCTTCGGCTCAGGCTATCGTTCGTACCATGATTGGGGTGTCGGTGGAATACCCGGAGACGGAGGAGGCGATTCGACGGGTGACGGGTGGGCGTGCTGAAGCGATGACCGTTGAGCAGGTCTTTCGGATTGCTGACGCAGGCGACCCTATTGCTCAGCGGGTGATTGGCGAGGCGCTGCATTATCTGGCGATCAGCGTTGCGAATCTGGTCAATGTGTTGGACCCTGGGATGATTATTGTCGGAGGGGCCGTTGCGCTGGCAGGTGATCTGCTCTTTGAGCCGCTGCGTCAGATGGTGCCGCCGCTGTGCCTGCGCCCACTTACTGAACCCATCAAGATACTTCCCTCGGCTTTAGGCAGTGATGCGACGCTCAAAGGGGCGGTAGCGTTGGCCCTTCAGGATATTTAGTGCAGGAAGGAAAGAAACGATGCAAGACCTGGCAAACACTGCGCTCAATATTGCGCTGCAACTTGGCGCTTCCTATGCGGATGTGCGGGTGATGGAGCGTACGGTTGAGTCTATTGCGGTCAAAAATGGGCGGGTGGACGCGCTTTCCAGCAGCGTGGACAGCGGCTTTAATGTGCGCGTGATTGTCAATGGAGCCTGGGGATTTGCGAGCAGCGCCCGTCTGGACCTCAAGGAGGCGCAGCACATCGCAGCCCAGGCGGTCAGCATCGCCAAGGCTAGCGCGCTGGTGGGCGGCAAACCGCCGCGCCTTTCGCCGTTGCCCCCGCAGCGTGGCACCTATGTCACTCCGCTCAAACGCGATCCGTTTACCGTCCCTTTAGAAGAAAAAGTGGGCTTGCTACTGCGCGCAGATGAGGCCATGCGCTCGGTGAAGGGTGTGAGTATCGCCACCGGCAACATGGAATTTGGCCGCGAGCAGAAGCTCTTTGCCAGTTCCGAAGGTAGCATTGTCGAACAAACGCTTTATGATAGCGGCGCGGCGATTACGGCTGAGGCGGTGGGCGAGGGCGAGATTCAGCAGCGCTCGTATCCCAATTCGTTTGGGCGTCAGGCTGGGACGGCGGGCTATGAGTTTGTGGAGGCGATGAATCTGCCGGAGCATGGGCAGCGCATTGGAGAAGAAGCGGTCAAGCTGCTGACGGCCAAGCAATGCCCCTCTGGCATCATGACGATTATTCTGGATGGGCCGCAGACGGCGCTTCAGATTCACGAGTCGTGCGGGCATCCCATTGAACTTGATCGCGTGCTGGGGATGGAAGCGGGCTTTGTCGGCAAGAGTTTTCTCACCACCGATAAGTTAGGCACGAATTTTCGCTACGGGTCAGATGCGGTGAATATTGTGGCCGACGCCACTACACCGGGCGGCCTGGGGACGTTTGGCTGGGATGACGAGGGCGTGCCCGCTCAACGCACCGATATTGTGAAGGCTGGCATCTTTAGCGGCTACCTGATGTCGCGCGATACTGCGCCGGACCTGGGGCTGGTGAGCAATGGCTGCGTGCGTGCAGATAGCTGGAATCGGCTGCCGATGATACGCATGACCAACGTGAGCCTGGTGCCCGGTATCTGGAAGCTGGAAGATTTGATTGCCGATACCGCCGATGGATTGTACCTTTGCACCAATCGCAGTTGGAGTATTGATGACCGCCGCCTGAACTTTCAGTTTGGGACGGAGATTGGCTGGGAGATCAAGAACGGCAAGCTGGGGGCTATGCTCAAGAATTGCACGTACACGGGCATTACGCCGCAGTTCTGGGGAAGCTGCGATGCGGTTTGCGATGATTGGGTGGTCTGGGGGACGCCCAACTGCGGTAAAGGCGAGCCAATGCAGGTGATGCGCACCGGACATGGAGCGGCCCCGGCTCGTTTTCGCAATGTGCAGGTGGGTGTGGGGAAGTGGGGGGAATAGGCAGGCGTGAGCAGGAGAGCATCAGAAGAATATGAGCGGAGCAGGAGGAGAAGTTATGCTGGAAGAGCATGAAGTCCAGGTGTTAGTGGAAAAAATCCTGGGCTTTTCCAGGGCCACCCAAACAGAGGTGCTGTTCTTTGGTACTGATCGTTCGCTGACGCGCTTTGCCAATAACTATATTCATCAGCATGTGGCCGAGACAAACAGATCAGTGAGTGTGCGGGCGGTGCTGGGCAACAGAATTGGGGTGGCAAGCACCAATAAGCTGGATGATGCGTCGTTGCGCGATGTGGTCAATCGCGCGCTGACTATTGCCAGCGTTCAGCCTGAAAACCCGGAGTTTAAGTCGCTGCCAGGACCGCAGCCAATCACCCCGGTTCAGGGCTATAACGAGCATACAGCGGCTTTTGGGCCAGAAGAGCGGGCGCAGGGGGTGAAGGTGGTAGTAGACCGGGCGAGGGAGAAGGGGTACGAGTCGGCGGGCGCGTTTGAGACGCTGGTGCAGCAAACGGCAGTGGCGAATTCCCTGGGCGTCTTTGCGCACCAACGTTCAACCGAGGCCGAGTTTCACGCAGTGGTGATGGCTGACGCCGATGGCTCAGGGTATGTGCAGCGCGTCTCGATGGATGCCAGTTCGTTTGATTTTGACGCGATGGCAACCGAAGCAGTGGAGAAGGCGCAGAAGAGCCGGAATCCCTCTGAATTGCCGGTAGGTGAGTATCGGGTAGTGCTGGATAGCTACGCGGTTGGGGAGATGTTGCAGTATCTGGCGTTTATGGGGTTGTCGGCGCTGGCGGTGCAGGAAGAACGCAGCTTTATGAACGGCCACTTTGGGGAGCAGATTGTCTCGCAAGATGTTTCGATTTATGATGATGCGTTTGACCCCAATGGGCTGCCAATGGCTTTTGATTTCGAGGGTGTGCCCAAGCAGCGCCTGGCGATGATCGACAGGGGTGTGGCGCGTGCCGTGCCCTATGATTCGTTTACGGCGAACCGCGAGGGCAAGGAAAACACCGGGCACGCGCTGCCCGCGCCCAATACGTTTGGCCCTTACCCGGTCAACTTGCTCATGGCGGCTGGCGATGCCAGCCGTGAAGACCTTTTTCAAGGGATTGAGCGCGGCGTGTATGTCACGCGCTTTCATTATTGCAATATGGTACATCCCGTGAAGACGCTTTTTACGGGCATGACACGCGATGGCACGTTCCTGATTGAACATGGCGAGTTGGTCAGGCCGGTGAAGAACTTTCGCTTTACCCAAAGCATTCTGGAAACCCTGGGCGCAGTGGAAGCGATCAGCCGTCACCGTGTTCAAGTGCGCGATTATACGACAGTGGTGGCGCCAGCGATACGCTCTGGGAAGTTTACCTTTACCGGTTTAACAGATCATTGAGAGGATGGGAAAGCAATGTTGGGCCACATGACTGTTGTGTGGCCCAACATTCTTTTTCTTGAGCAGGTCATTATGACAAGGCAACGTGCCAGCCAGGCTGCCAAAGTTGGCTATTTTGGATGTTTTGACCAGGGCAAAAGCCACATGAGGTTTCGACAAGAGGGGGCTGCTATGGTAGACTGGGCAGGCCAGGAGAAGAGAACCCACTGGAAGGCTCGTGAAGCGAGGGAGGAACACCACGCATGTCCAACTGGGAACAGGAGTTGGAGGCGCTGTTCAAACGCTTAGGGGTGCAATGGGACTACCCGCTTGCGCCGGAAGATGAGACGGACCCCTATGAGGCGGAC
>DATBGS010000019.1:0-22485 GCA_036557885.1 Ktedonobacterales bacterium | reverse complement strand
CGGGGAGCACAGGCGCTCACACAGGGCGTGCACCCGCAGCAATAAGAGCGCCAGCCCCCGATGCTGTTCGCGCCAGCAAGCCCGCTGGCGCTCGTACGAACGCCCGGCCTGCACCGCCAGCCGCACCGCCTGCTCCAGCCGTTCGAATACTTCCTGGCACACATCTCCGCTGGGCAGGCTGTTCAGGTACGCTGGCGGGTAGGGATGTTGGTAGAGGTCCAGCCGGTTGCCCCGCTCGGCGCGGCGTCCACCGTTGGCACGCTTCTTCTGCTGGCGGCGCTGTCGGGCGTGAGTGAGCAGATCAAGGAAGGTGGTGGCGAGCAGGTGGGAGGCGGGGCTGGCGTCGGTGAGGGCTTCCAGCTTCAGCCCCTTCAGGTGCGAGAGATCGGGCGCGGGGGCGGCCTCGCCCTGGCCGAGGGTGAGCACGGCTACGAGCAGATCATGCAGGGAGAGCAGCGGAGCGGGGGAGGGTGCTGGCGCGGCCAGCGTGGTCGTGGATGGGGTGGTGGTCGTCGGAGTGGTGATGGTCGTGGACATGGAGCAGGTTCCTTTCTCACGTTGCACAAAAAATACGTGTCAGGACTGCCCGCGTTCCCACAGGGGTCCGCCGTTTGTCACCAAAAGGCGGGGTTGGCGACGCAGACAAAAGCTGCTAAAATCGCCAACGCCCCGTTCCACCTACGGGATGGTTCGGGGTGCCTGTGGCGCGGGACTGTCGCAAATCGAACAGCCGCGTCAACTCGTTATTCAGTTGTTAGTTTCCCCGGCACCCTAAGACAGAAGGGCAGGCGGGGGCCGGGGCTACAGGCGCTCGTAGCCCCGCCGACCCTGGCGGGAAGCGCTACAAGCGATCTTTCCTCTACTATACCAGGCAATCGGCAGGAAGTCAAGCGTTTTGGGAGGGGAGTTTGTTCTTTGGGCGCAATTTCCGTTGCTTTCTCCGTTCTTTCTTGTGGTTTCCTCGTTCCCTGTGTAGAAGGATTATTGACCGGCCTCTTGCCCTGCACTATAATACGCGCAAGTCTGCGTTGTCTGCACCCTACCCAAGGAGGCTTCTTTGGTTCATCCAGTGTTGTTAGCCACTTTCGAACTTAACACTGTTGAAGGCTTGCTTATTTGGGCTGCGATTGGTGGGCTTGTCGGGTGGTTGGCAGGTAGGATACTCGGAAGAGGATTTGGTTGCGTTGGCGATCTTGTCATCGGCATTGCTGGCTCCATTCTTGGTGGCTTTCTTCTGAATCTTATCGGTATTGAGGGTGGCCTGCTCTGGTCGTTGGTGTCAGCTTTTGTTGGGGCCGTCATCCTCCTGAGTATTGTTCGCCTGATACCTGGCAGGCGGAAACCCTGGGAGCCTTCAGCAGCGCCACCAGTGATTTCTCCCGCCAGCTTTGGCACGCAGCCAGCGCAAGCCCCTCCCCACAAGGCTTCGCCTGCCACAGGCCAGGCAGCGCAGCCCCCTGTTCCGGTGGCACAGCCTCAGCCTCAGCCCACATCAGCCCCGCAGGTGAGCATTTTTATCAGTTATTCCCGCACCGACAGCGCGTTTGTTGATCGGCTGGAGCGCGACCTGAAAACCCTGGGCTTCTCTACCTGGGTAGACCGCCGCAAACTGGAGGGGGGCCAGAACTGGATGGATGAGCTACAGAGGGCGATTGACCGCTGCCAGGTAGTGCTTGTTGTCCTCTCGCACGATGCGGCTGCGTCCCAATATGTGCGAATGGAGTATCGGTATGCGCTGAGGAAGAAAAAGCAGGTTATTCCCCTGGACTACCGGCCCGTGCAGGACGTGCCTATGGACCTCCCCGGCCTCCAATGGGTCAATTTCCAGAGCACCTATGAGGGTGGGCTGCGGGAACTGCTGGCGGCGCTCAGACGATGAGGCCGCCAGCAGCCAGGCTTCATGGGAGCGGCGCGGCGTTCCAGACTTTGGCGAGGTTGCCGCCCGCCTCATTGTTGCCGCCAGAGACGATGTAGTTGCCATCGGGCGACCAGGCCAGCGAGCGCACATAGTCGCCCGTTTCGGTATAGGTGAAGATATGCGTACCTGTCGCGGCGTCCCAGAGAATCACATCCGTGTTGCTGGCAACGGCAATCGCTTTGCCATCGGGCGACCAGGCGATTGACGCATTGGCCTGAGTCTGATAGCTGGTGATCTGCGTATTTGTGGCGACATCCCAGACCTGGAAGGCGCTAATATCGGTGGCAAACACCAGGTGTGTGCCAGTGGGCGACCAGGCCAGCGCGCCGCCTTGATCCGCGCTGTGGCTAAAGATCACCTTCCCGTTGTGGGCATCCCAGACCTGCACCGTCTGATCGTAGCTGGTGGATGCCACGTAGGAGCCATCGGCTGACCAGGCCAGCGACGAAATCTCACCTGTGTGTTTGGTAAAGCTCGTCACCAGAGCGCCCGTCTGTATATTCCAGATGACTACTTTATTCCCATAGGCAGACCCAAAGAAGGCCGCCGCGATAAACTTGCCATCGGGCGACCACGCCGCCGCAGAGACGCCAGAGCCTCCGCTGAGCGGGACAGTGGACACTTCCGGACCCATCCCAGCGGTCTGCAAGGCAGTGGTTGGGTTGAGCGTGCGAATCACCTTTCCGGTGGCCGGGTTGATGATCTCCAGGCCATCGCTAGACACAGCGCCCACCGCCAGCTTTGTGCCATCTGGCGACCAGGCCAGCGCCAGCACGCTGCCTCCCCCGCCTTTTGGGGTATAGGTCAGCGGGTGCTTGCCGGTGGTCGCGTCCCAAATCTGGACCTGGCTCTGCGTGCTGGCGGCGATGCGCTTGCTATCTGGCGACCAGGCAAACGCATAAAAATCATCATACGAGGCAGGCGAGGTGTAGACCGTCGTGCCCAGCCCGTGCGCGGGTTTGCGCTCTGTCGGGGTTGGAAGTATCGCGCTGGTGGCTGTTGGGCCTGTCCCTGTGATGCTGGGGCCAATTGCGGTCTTGCCACGCGCCAGGGTAAAGACCGCCACCATGCTCCCAACCAGCAGGGTCAGCACCACGACGGCCACCAGTGTGCCCATCGCCCTGCGCCAGGCTCCTCCTTGCGAAAAACGGCTCAAGAACGGCTGCATAGACTGCTCCTTTGTCTGTAACCCTGGATAGGCAAGGGGCAGGCGAGACGCCCGCGTCCCACCTCTGCGCTGTTGTTTGTGCTGTTCCAGCCGTACCCAGACGTGCTCCAGTGAGCGGGCGTTCCTGGCAACGAGCGGCTGGTACAGTCGCTCCAGATCGCTGAGCATCTGGGCTTCCTCTGCTGGCTGCGCGAGAGGGTGCCCGGTCTGTGTATCTTCGGGTGGTAGTGGAGCGTTGGCCTCGGACATAGCACTCCCCTTACCTTTCATTGCGTTGATAGCTGCTGCGCAAGGCTTTGAGCGCCCGCGAGAGCAGCATACGGGTGGTTCCTTCCCGTTTATGCAGCACCATCGCTATCTCGCTGTGGGAAAGCCCGTGACCAAAGCGAAGCTGCACCACATGTTGCTGCGGAGTCGGAAGCTGCCTGATGGTGTCTGCGAGGTGCGCAAGTTCCTCCTGCCGCACCAGCATCTGTTCGGGTTCCATCCCCTCCATATCTGCAAACTCCGCAACCAGGCTCAGGTCCACACGAGTTGAGCGCCCGCGCCGACGAAAGTGGTCGGCGGCTTTGTTGCGGGCCACCGCCCACAGCCACGCCCGCTGCTTTTCTTCCTCCAGTGTTGCCAGCTTCCCTTGCTCCAGCGCCGCCAGAAAGACTTCCAGCAGCAGGTCTTCGGCATCCTCACGCGAAACCGTTTGCTTCAGGAAATAGGCAAACAAGGCCGGGGCAAAGCGCTGGTAGAGCGCGGCGTCGGGTGCATCGTTCAGCAGAACATGCGCGTGCTGCTGCATCTTTCCTCCCTGAAGGTGTTGTGAACCAGTTCAGTAATAAGTCGGAAACTCCGCCAAAATGTCACAACGAATTGGAGGAGGGGGAGGGGAGGGGAGAATACCTGATAAGACCCTTGCAATCGAATTAACATAATATGTTATATTGAAGATACAGAGCAGCAACGAATATATATACCTGATGAGGCCCACGCAATGACAACACTCACGCTTTCAGAATCCGTGTATCAGCGTCTGCAAGCAGTGGCTGAGCAACGAGGGCAAACCCCAGAGGATGTGATAGAATCCTTGCTCAACGAACTGGAAGCGCGCCCACCTCAACCAGAAGTGTTCTCTAGCCTGGAAGAGATGATGCGCGCCAGCGGCATGAGTGAGGAGGACATTGCCTGGGTGGAGGCTCAGCCGGTGGAGCTTGAGCCAGGCGATGAATACGAGCATGCCGACCTATGAGCAAGAAGATACCTTCAAGCGCGATTTAGCGCACCTCTCCGCAGAGGAAAAGCGCCGTTTTTATGCTGCTGTCAAGAAGATGGTTCACGATTTGAAGGAAGGGCAGGGTTTTCGCAAAAGCCTACGGGTGAAGGGAGTGCAGCGGCTCCCAGGTGTCTTTGAGATGACATGGGCGGATGATGGGCGCGCCCTCTTCAGGTACGGCACATCCCCCAAGGAAGGAGATGTGCACATTATCTGGATGCGCGTTGGCAGTCATGACATCCTTGATAACTGATACTCAGATAGCGGAAGCAATCAGCAGGACTTGAGAAGAGAGCGCGGGCAAGCTGCCCGCGCTCTCTGTTTTTCTATTGCCGGGCCAGGCGCTCGGCCAGGGTCACGAAGGTGCGGACGGGGATGCCGCTGGCGCCTTTGTCGGCGTAGGGCATGGTGCGGCTGAAATCGTTGACGGCGGCGATGTCCAGGTGCGCCCAGGGCGCGCCTTCGGAAAAGCGGCCCAGGATGCGCGCCGCGCCAATGGAGCCAGCCTCGCGGCGGCTGACGCTCTGGAGCACATCGGCCACTTCGCTTTTAATCAGGTCGTCGTAATCCTCATCCATTGGCATCTGCCAGAAGCGCTCGCCAACCTCTTCGCCAATGCGCTGAATTTGCTGAGCCAGGGCGTCGTCGTTGGCAAAGATACCCGCGCGCACGCTGCCCAGCGCAATCACAATGGCCCCGGTCAGCGTGGCCGCGTCCACAATGGGCGAGAGGTTATGCGCCCGCGCATAGGAGAGCGCGTCGGCCAGCACCAGGCGGCCCTCGGCGTCGGTGTTGATGATCTCGATGGTCTTGCCGTTCATGGCACGCAGAATGTCGCCGGGGCGATAGGCATTGCCGCCGGGCATGTTTTCGGTGGCGGGGGCCAGCGCCGTGACGTTGATTCGGGGCTTGAGCTGCGCGATAGCCTGCATCGCGGCAATCACCGCCGCCGCGCCGCACATATCCATTTTCATATCTTCCATGCCAGCGGCGGGCTTGATGGAGATACCGCCGGTATCGAAGGTGATGCCCTTGCCCACCAGCGCCAGGCCAGGCGCGCCATCGGGGTCGCCTTTGTAGCGCAGGATGATGAACTTGGGCGGCTGCGCGCTGCCGCTTGCCACGCCCAGCAAACAGCCCATGCCCAGTTCCTTCATCTGCTCGCGCTCCAGAATCTCGCATTCCAGGCCGCAGGCTTCCGCCATCTCGCGGGAGCGGTTGGCAAGCTCGGTGGGCGTCAGGACGTTGGGCGGCTCGTTGCCCAGATCGCGGCAAAAGTTCACCGCGTCGGCAATGATGCGCCCGCGCTCGCTGCCATCGCGCAGCGCGTAATCGTCTCCACCCAGGAGCGTCACCTGCTCCACGCGCTTGTTATTGTCGCCGTTGTCGCTCTTATACTTCTTAAACTCATACAGGCCATAATACGCGCCCTCGGTTTCGGCTTCAGCGACCTGCACTTCGCGCACATCTTGCATGGCCTGTTCCGGCCAGGAAAGCGCCAGGGCCACGTGGCGCGCTCCGGCTTTGCGGGCGACGCGGCAGCCAGTGGCAGCGGCGCGGCGCACGCTTTCAAAGCTGAAATCCTGGCGCGGGCCAAAGCCAACCAGCACCACGCGCGGCGTGCTCAGCTTGCCAAGTGTGTGCACGAGGGTGGCCTCGTTTGCCCCGCCAGAAAGCTCCCCCTCCTGGCGCATAGTCGTGAGCGCGCCGCCCAGCGCCGCGTCTAACTCGGCGGCTGGCCCTTCCAGGGCATCGCCGCGCCCGCCCTTAAAGATGCCAACCACAATGGCATCCGCCGTCGCTTTTTCCACAGAAGTGGTTGCAGTAGTGATGTTCATAGAAAGAAAGCTGCTCCTCATTGCTCTGTTGATAGCAGAAATGTTCCCTGGTTTGCGTGTGACTATGACGATTATGCCGGATACGAGGCAGGGGTGTCAAACCAGTTCTATGCCTGCCAGACCTGCACGGTCTGATCTGCCCCGCCAGAGGCAATATCCTTGCTATCTGGCGACCAGGCCAGGGCAAAGACCCTATCAATATGGCCGGTATACTTCAGCGACACCACTCTGGTGGTGGGGTTCCACACCTGCACCGTCCGGTCATAGCTGGCCGAGGCCGCGTTTGCTCCATTTGGCGCCCAGGCCACCGCTGAAACAATATCCGTGTGCCCCTCAAAGGTGTTATAGCCGCCCAGCAACGTATCCCAGAAATAGACGAAACGACCAGTAGCGGCAACAATTGAGCGGCTTTCTGGTGACCAGGAAACGGATAGGACGGAATCAGGGTGGTTGTTAAAGACCTGGAGTTGCTTGCCGGTGGAAGCATTCCACACATGCAGTTCTTTATTGAGAGCGCCAGAGGCGATGCGCTGACCATCGGGCGACCAGGCGATAGATGTGACCACATCGGTATGCTTTTGATAGGTCAGCAAGGTTCTTCCCGTCGCTGCATCCCAGACCTGGACATTAGAGACAGGCCCACCGGAGGCGACGCGCTTGCCATCCGGCGACCAGCAAACAGCATTGACGCCGCCGCCGCTCAGTCTGCCTTTGGGTAAGCGTGGGTTTGCCTGCCGGACGAGCGGGCTGCTGGCTCCCGGCGTCTGGGAGGTTTGGCCGACGTGCTGGCGCACCAGCTTGCCGTTCGCTGCATTCCAGAGCGTCACCGCGCCGTTCAGGTCGCCAACGGCAACCAGTTTGCCATCCGGCGAGAGCGCCATTGAGAAGATTTCTGTGCCAAATTCGACCACGTTGTTTCCGGTGAGCGCGTCCCACAGTTGAATCGTGCTATCACCCGCGCCAGAGGCAATGCGCTTGCCATCCGGCGACCACCCCACACCTATGATCAAGCTGCTTTGCCCCCGGAACGTAAAGAGCGCGCCGGGTGTAGAGGTGGCTGGAGTTGGCGTGTCCGTTGTGGCAGTCGGCACCGAAACCGTGTTTGTCGGCGTGGGAAGCCCCTGGGCGATTGGGCCGTTTTGCGGGCGACGCGCCAGGGCCAGCAGCGCCGCGCCGCCTCCTATTAACGTCAGCGCGCCCGCGCCAGTCAGCAGCATCGCGCGCCTTGAAATAGTGCTGCCTTCCCAGCCAGCAGATGAGGAAGCCCCGGCAGGTTGATTCGAGGTGTCCGCAGCAGGCGGCGGAAAAGAAGGGCGGGTTGCCTCATTCCATTGGACGGGAGAAGGAACCGTAGACAGATTGAGCGGAGGCAAGGGCGCAGACCACTGCGCTGGAGGGTCGGATGGGAGCGAAGGCTGGCCGGGCTGTGCCTTTACGTCGGCCAGGGGCATCTGAGGCGTGGAAGCTGGCCGCTGCCAGGCTTCGCCTTTCCAGGCGGCTTCCAGCGCCGCCGCAAAATCCAGCGTGGTCGCAAAGCGTTCTTTCGGGTCTTTGGCAAGCGCCGTCAGCACAACTTCCTCGATGGCAGGCGAGAGCACAGGCGTTTTCTCGCGCAGCGGGATGGGGAGGGCGAACATGTGCTGGCTGGCAATCTCCAGAAACGACCCCTGAAACGGCCAGTCGCCCGTCAACCATTCGTAGGTGATGATGCCCAGCGCGTATTGATCGCTGGCCGGGCGCGGCCTGCCCTGCAATTGTTCGGGAGCCATGTAGATGATGGTGCCAGAAAGCGGCTGATCGCTGTGCTGGCTGGACGTTTTGGCAATGGTCGCCAGGCCAAAGTCGGAAAGCAGCGCCTCGTTGTTTCGCCCCAGCAGGATATTTTCCGGCTTGACATCGCGATGCACCAGCTTTTGCTGGTGCGCGTGGTGCAGCGCCTCGGCCATCTGTTTGATGTAAGGCAGCAGGCGCTCCAGCGGTTGGGGCTGACCCCGGTGCATATGCTGGCGCAGCGAGCCATGCGGCGCGTACTCCAACGCCAGGTAGGGCACATCAGCCTCCACGCCAAAATCCAGCACGCGCACAATATGGGGATGTGTTAGCCTGGCAATCGTGCGCGCCTCGGTGAGAAAATGCTCGCGCTCCTGGTCGCTGACAAGCTGGGCAGAAAGCACTTTGATCGCCGCCTGCGTGCCCAGATAGATATGATCTGCCAGGTAGACCTCGGCAAAACCGCCGCTGCCCAGGAGACGGATTAAACGATAGCTTCCCAGTTGCTGGCCTGCGCGATCAGCCATAGCCCGGCCCTCCTTATGATGTCCACTCTCTTGCCCAGAACAGATGTCTCGATGCCGCTGCTTGAAAGAACGCCAGCCGCGCAAGAATTCTGGCATGGCTGCTCTTGCCATCCAGCACCAAACTAAAGACGACTTATGGCGCGCAATGGTAGCGCGGATAGGCAGTTCCGTCATGGATGTTCTGCAAGGGCGTGTTGCCGATGCCTGGCAGCAGGCTGAGGAAGAGGCAGTCCGCGACGCTGGCCTGCAACAAGCCCTCATCGGCGTTCTCGCGCATAACCGTGATGGCATATTGCGGCGTCTGGCCTGGGCCATCGGGGGCCAGCGCGGTGAACCACGAATGCGGCTCTTGAGAACAGTTCTGGCAAAGCTGGGCGGTGCCTGTCTTGCCGCCCACGTTGGCCCGCGAGCCAGAAATAATCCCAGCCGAACCTTGCGTGACCACACCGAGCATAGCTTGACGAATCTGGCCGGCGGTTTGCGGGCTAATGATCTGGCCGTTATTGCCGCCATAGGGCTGCGGGGCTGCGGGCTGGAGATTGTTGGGGTTGGCGCCTTGCGGCACGAGTTTGTAGAACAGATGTGGCTTCAAGGCCAGCCCATTGTTGGCAACAGTGCTGGTGATAAACTCTGTCGTCAGCGGAGTCACCTGCAAGGCTCCTTGACCAAAGGCGGAGGCGGCCAGGTCTACCTGATGGTCGTCGCCCGTAACGCCCTGATTGCCCTGGAATGGAATGCTGCTCGCTTTCGCAGGAATATCGAATGGGAAAGACTTGGGATTGGCGGCGTCGGTGACGCCGAAGCGTTGGGCGTAATCCAGCCAGGTATCAGCGCCCAGGCCAACGCCCACCCGCGCAAAGATGATGTTATCGCTGTAGATGTAGCCATGCTCCAGGTTAATCGGGCACGCGGGCGGAGGATTGTAGGTCAGCAGGTCAATATCTCGGAAATTGAGGGAGTTGACGGTATAGCTGCGCGCCTCAGAGTTCGGGGCCAGGCAGTTCCGGCCCCCGAACGGGGTGTTTAGTTGATATTTGCCCGAATCCAGCGCGGCGGCCAGCGTGACGGCCTCAAAGGTTGCGCCTGGAGTATACAAGCCATCCGTTGCGCGGTTGAGCAGGGGCGTGAGCCGATCACCTGATGCCTGTTCCAGCGAGGGGACACCCGTTGCCGGGTCGGTTAGCTTTTCCGCGTCAAAGTAGGGCCGACTGAGCATGCCCAGGATTTCGCCAGTTTTGGGGTCTTCCACATTCGCGGAGCCAGGGTGATAATGGGCGGCTGTTTCGGCGGGCGGCACATACAACTGGCTTGCCAGACCCTGGGGGCAGCGCGCACGCTGGGCATAGGCGGTGGGGTCCATGCCCACTGTGCCCTGGGGCAGTTTGGGGAACGGAGCGCGCAGCGTGTTGCCGGGGTTGTCGTAGGTGATGTCGTACTCTTTATCAAGCAGGTTCTGCACACGCCAATCAATCGTCAGATACAGATCATCCCCTCGCGATAACTGCGCATCAAACGCCTGCTCAATGCCGGTCTTTCCTATGGAAGCGCCGAAATAGCCAATCACTGGCGAGAGCGACGGAATGCAGTAGTGGCGGCGATAGCCGCCCGACGCGCTTGAGTCGGCCACAGAATACGCCAGCAGCGTGCCAGTGCGATCATAGATGCTGCCGCGTAGACCATTATATGGCGGGGTAGTATCGCAAGCAGAAAGCAATGTCGCCAGCACGAGGACCAGCGCCAACCAGGAAAGACGCGAGGGCATGCGTTCCATGTGTGTCCACCTCAGCCAGATTCTACAAGCCCTGAGTGATCAGCTTGATCACCCTGTCGAACGCATGTATAGCATAGCTAGCGTGGCAAGTAAAGTATCCTTGAGGAAGACAGATCGGCCCCTGTAACAATCCTGCCCATTTCCCGCTCTTATATCCGGTCTGGCGATAGACCTTAAAAGAGCAACTTCCCACGCACGATAAAGGATACAAACGTGATGGATGCAACCTTGAACCAGGAAGAGCACTCACCTGCTGCCGCTACCATCATCAAGCCGCTCATGCGCGGCTGGTCGCACGCGCTGGCGGCGGCAGGCGCGCTGGCGCTGACCATCGTGTTTTGCTGGCTCAGCCGCAACGACGTGCCGCGCCTGCTCTCGCTGCTGATCTACGGGCTGAGCATGATCGAACTGTACACGGTGAGCACCACCTATCACATCGGCAGATGGAGCGTGAGCACGCGGCGCGTGCTGCGCGCGGTGGACCACGCCAATATCTTTGTGCTGATTGCTGGCACCTATACCCCGCTGTGCGTCACCCTGCTCGGCGGCTGGGTGCGCGTGGCGATTCTGGTGACGATCTGGGCACTGGCGCTCACCGGCATTGGCCTGGCCGTCATCAATGAGCGCCTGCCGCGCTGGGTCAACGCCAGCCTGTATGTGGGCATGGGCTGGGTAGCGCTGCTGGTGCTGCCCGCGCTGTGGGCGGCCATGCGCTGGGGTGTGGCGCTGCTGGTGCTGGGCGGCGCGCTTTACACCGTTGGCGCGGTGATTTACGCCCGCAAACGTCCCGACCCCTTCCCACTTACTTTTGGCTATCATGAAGTCTTCCACCTATTTGTGATTGCTGGAAGCGTGGCCTTTGCTGTCGCCATTGGCGTCTGGACACTGCCGATTTCGCAGGGCTAAAGTAGAAATTAGCCGAGCAATATGCTTGACAGGAATCGTTTTTGCAGATACGATAGCCCTAGCCTCGGCCCATCGTTCTCATTTCTGGCGTACTCATTCAGGCAGCCAGCAAGAGTGGTGGCTTAGCAAGTTTCTGGTGGCTTATGAGCATGGCGTGCATCGCCTGACTCAACGACGAGAGGAGCTAGTGATTCTATGTCGCAACCCGGACAACCCCAGCAGCCTTATGGCTCTCAACCCTATGGGCAGCAGCCCCAATACGGTTCCCAACCGCAATATGGCTCTCAGCCCCAATATGGGCAGCAGCCCCAGCAGTACAGCCAGCCCTACGGGCAGCAGCCCTATGGGCAGCAAATGCAGCCCATGCAGCCCATGCAGCCCATGATGATGGGCGACCAGAAAGATTGGATGCTCACCCTGCTGTTCTGCGTGTTTCTGGGGACACTGGGGGTCCATCGTTTTTATGTTGGCAAGGTTGGCACAGGCGTTGCGCAACTGCTGACCGGTGGCGGTTGCCTGATATGGTGGATTATTGACATCGTTCAGATCGCCAGCGGCAGCTTTACCGACGCCCAGGGCAGGCCCCTGGTCAAGAAGCAATGATCGGGGAACCGCTCCGAACGCTGGGGAAAGTGGGAGCTTTGCTCATGCTGCCCCTGGCGCTCTTTTTTGTGCCCACTGCCTGGCTGGAAAGGCGCCGCTCGCTCTGCCTGTTTCGCGCCATGACGGGCAAACCCTGCCCCGGCTGCGGCATGAGCCGAGCCACGTCGCGCGTCTTTCATGGCGACCTTCCTGGCGCGCTGCGCTACAACAAAATGGTGCTGATTGTGCTGCCCATCCTGGGCTATGAATGGCTACGCACGCTGGGTAAGGAATACGAGCGGCTGCTCGCGTTCAGCCGCGCCAAATAAGAGAGGGCAGAGCGCCTATCAGATAGGCGCTCTGCCCTCTCTTATTTGGCTGGTCAGGGTTCGTCGCCCTGGCCCGCGTTAGTCATTCTTGTGGCTTTGCTTGCCACCCTCGCGGCCAATATCCGACATATGCTCGCGGTCCTTGCTCACAGCCTCGCCCCCTTTGCGGCCCATCTCACGATAGCCTTCGGTGCCGAGTTCCTCTTTGCGGGCTTCCCCACCCTCGCGGCCTATTTGCTGGTAGAACTCCTCGCCGCGCTCCTCTTTCACCTTCTCGCCGCCTTTTTTGCCGGCTGCACGGGCCTCTTCGGAGGTAAACTCATGCGCGGTGCCTTTCTCATGAGCAGCATGGCCGCCCTTGCTGGCGATCTCGCGCTGTTTCTCGTCGTCCATCGAAGCAAATCCGCGATTGCTGGTCTCTGGCATAGTTGCACTCCTTTGTGTAAAGATGTTTTTACGTATGACCAGACCAGGCTTCAAGCAGCACCCTCTCTGGCCGCCCTCCTGAGCCACCTGAAGGGACCAGGCAGGAGAGCTTCTGGACCCCCGGCATCTGCCGTTTGTCCAGTAATTTCCTGGGCAAGTTGTGTGCCAGACAATCATGCAAGAGATTGCATGTTCATCTGCTTTAAGCGGATTTGTTCTGGACTCAGTTGTGCAACCTCTGTACCTCTGTGCTATCCTGTGCATCACGATTCTTTCCGCAGGAGCACGCCATGCCTGACCATCAGCAGAGGCCAACCACGCCCATTCGCGCCGTTCTGTTTGATCTGCTGGGGGTGCTGCTGCGCAAGCCCACGATGAGCGGGCGCCAGCAGTGGGAGGAGCGTCTTGGGATGGTGCCGGGCGGCCTGGCAAAAGCCTTCACCCTGGCCGAAGATAGAGTCTACGCGCACCTGGGCCACGCGCCAGAGGCCGAGGTCTGGCAGCAGATGGCACAAGATTTCGGGCTGGATGCCGCGCAGTTGCGCGAACTGCAACTGGACTATTGGGCGGGAGAAGGGCTGGACGCGGCGCTGGTGCGGCTGGTCGGCCAGCTACATCAACGCTATAAAACGGCGGTCATCAGTAATTTGGCGGCTTCGGGGCGCGAGAAGGTCATTGGGCATTACCGGCTGGATGACGTGCTTGATCTGGCGGTGCTTTCCGGCGAGGTGGGCTGCGCCAAGCCAGAGGAGCGCATCTTTCTTCTGGCGGCGGAACTGCTCCACCTGCACCCCGGCGAGGTGCTCTTTATTGATGACGCGCTGGAAAATGTGCTGGGTGCGCAGGCTATCGGCATGCAGGCCATCCAGTTTGTGACGACAGAGCAGCTTGTCGCTGAATTGCAGCGGCTGGGGCTGGTGTGAAACCTGGTGGTTCAAGCCCTGCCAGTTACCCCTCAAAGCAGGGGCAGGCAAACCGGCGGTACGCCTGCCCCTGCTTTGAGGGGTAACTGGCAGACCACACATGGGTCATGCCACGCGATTGTGACGGCTGGCACCACCGACGCCACGCCCATGTGTGAAAGCACGGACGATCAAAAGCAGGACGATTGCCCCGGCAAGCGCCGTCAAAAACGTCCAGAAGATGCCGCTGACATTCACCCCAAAGAGGCCCAGGAGGAACCCTCCTATCAGCCCTCCAATGATGCCAACGATGATGTTGCCAAGAATGCCAAGTTTATCGCCCTGAACCAGCCGATCAGCAATGGCACCAGCAATACCACCAATGACAATCCAGACAATCCAGGACCAGAATACTCCTAAAACTCCAGCTACAACCAGGGGAGTGCTTAGCATGATTGTGCTCTCCTTTGCTTACGTCTCGCGTGAGACATGTCTCGTAGGCGGGCAGCCTGCTCAGGGTCAGATAAAAGAATGCGAACCCTGAAAGCAAAACAGGCACAATCTATGCCAAAAGGAGTCAATCAGACGGCTGGTGCCCTTGAAGTTCCCCAAAAGGTAAGACTCCCTCGCCTGCCCTCAGTGACGGTTGAGGCCAAGCGTGTCCATGTGTTCCTGGCAATGGTCAATGGCGGCCTTTGTGCGCCCATAGACATATTGACCGGCTTGAAAGAACGTGTCGTCCAACTTCCTGAGAATTTCTAGATCGCTTTGGTAGGCCCGACGCAGCAGGCCGCACAGCGCTCCCAGCGACTGATCGCCCATCATGGTCACAATTGTAGCATTGATTGCGTCAGCCATGACCGCGCTCTGCCGTTGGTCTTCAAACTCCAGGGGCGGCATCCCCGCAACAATAGCGGGAATGCGCACAGTTGCCATTACTTCCCAACCAGCCAGATGCGCCACAACCTCGCGTGGCCCCCATGTGTCTCCCTGGCGGCTTGCGCCGCGCTCCGCTGCTTCCGTTGCCGCTTGAATAAGCTGCTCATAGGCGGCTGTAAACTCCTGGAGGAGGTGTTCTTTCGACATGGCGTGCTCCCTTGTGCGCAGGTGTTCAGATGGTCCTGCTTCCAGTATACACGCTCAAGCGGTCAGGATAAGCCCTGATTCCGGGCTTTCCAGACTTCTTTCGTTGGGGAGTGTGGCTGCCTGCCACGCTTCCAGCAGACCTTGCACTACAGAGAACTCCTCTACTTGGTTGTGCAACTGCGCGCCGGGCGGCGCCTGGGGATAAGGCATCAGTTTGTGTTAATATGCAGAGAGAGCAAAGACAGGAGGGCGCAATGGCACAGATTCCTGATGATGTCTATACCCGTCTGGTCCGACTGGCTCAGGCCACAGGGCAGAAGCCAGAAACCTTGCTGGACGCGCTGGTCACACAAGCCGAACAAGACCACTTCAAGCCAACAGGGCATATCTCCTACAGCGATGAGGAGTGGATGCGGCACCTGGGCATGGATGAGGAAGATATTGCCTGGGTCCAGGCCCAACCAGTGGACCTTGAGCCAGGCGAGGAATACGAAGTTGCCGACTCATGAGGAGTTGGCTAGCTTTTGGAATGATTGGAAGCAGCTCACTCGTGACCAGAAGCGGCAGTTCCAGGCCGCGCGAAAAAAGCTAGTGGCTGACCTCAGAACTGGCAAGGGATTTCGCACTGGGCTGTGCATCAAGCGAGTCCAGAAAGTGCCGGGGGTCTATGAGATGACCTGGACACCTGATGGTCGCGCTACGTTCGAATTTGGCAAGGAGGTGCTGCCGGGTGAGCAGCATATCATCTGGCGGCGCATCGGTGGACACGAGATTTTAGACCAGCCGTGACCTACGCGCCAGGAAGCGTGTGGAGTAGGGCAGCGTTTCTTCCCCTTTCAGGGTAATAAACGCTGCCCCTCTACTTCTGGCGCCTCCCTCCCAAAGGAAAGCGGTCCCAAGGGTTTTCGTTGACCGTAATCCGGTAGCCATCGGGGTCAGCAAAGATGAAAGCCCGCCCAAACGGACTATCGAAAGGGGGCTTGATAATAGTGGCTCCCGCCGCCTCCACTTTGGCGTGCAGCGCATCAACCTGATCACAATCAATCCAGAGCGTCACACCCCAGCCCGGCTGTGACATTTCAGCCAGGTTTGCGGGCGCCTGGCTCAGCCCAAAGGGGATCGAGTTGGTATCAAAGACCACCGCTTCGGGCGTGTCGAAGCGCTCATCAATCGTAAAGCCCAGCACCTCTGTATAGAATGCGCGCGAAGCGGAGAGATTGCGTACCTGGAGACTGATAAAATCGGGTCCGAGCAGTTTTGTCATGCGTGTTCCTTTCCTCAAAAGTTGAGGGCTGTGCCGTCACCGGCTCGTGATTTCCTCTAGTAAAGAGTCTACCCGATGCCAGTGACAACAGTATGTCAGCAGCGCAATGACTTTTTAGCGCGCGTCCAACGTCTTTTCTGCCAGGCTGCGCAGCATCTGGATATGCCCACGATGCTCCGCCTCGTGTTGAATCAAGTGATGCAGCACCCACTCGGAAGTCACGGTGTAGTCGGGAAAGGGATGCGGGCGGCGGAACTCTTCCAGTGTCATGCTGTGCAGAGCGTCGAGGAGATACCGGCGGGCGACATCAAGCCGGTGGAGATGCTCCTCAAGCGATGCTCCCTGAAAAACGCTTAAATGCGCTTGCTCGTCGCGGTGATTCAGAGCAAAGAGCTGCTTCAACTCCTCCGGCCAGGGCTGATCTTCCAATATCTCCGTATACAGCCAGTCGAGTTCAATCAGCGCGATGTGATAGAGCAAGGTTCCGATACTGTTGTCGTTCGGGATCGGGGTCAGGTCCACAGCGGCGGGGGCAAGGCCCGCGAGCGCCTCTTTGGTTTCGTGGCGCGTGTCCTCAAGGAGCCAGAGCCAGCGTCCAATCGTCGGCTCATACCCCGGCAATGGTTCAACGCGGCGCAGGTCTACTTCGGGTTCTTTCGACAAGGAAGGTGCTCCTATCTGTCTGGGGTAGTTTTGTTTGAGATTGTTGAAACATACAATGGTTGAAAACCCTGGGGTGGTTCTGCATAGAGAGCACCTCCTTTCTTGTTCGCTGGGCAACTGACCGCGCTTGAGTATAGCACCGCTGCTCTGAAAGCGCAATGCGCAACGCCTTGTCATTCTCAGCATGTTGAATGACAGGAAAGAGGAATAATTCTGTCCTCTTTCCATGATACAGTAAAGAAGATGAGGTTCAGGAACAGCATCTCCTGGCCGCGAAGAATAAACAGCAGAGCGAGGTTACTGAGCATATGAACACCAAGGCCCTTCCTCTGACCTGGGAACAGGTCTGCGCCTGGCGGCTCTCGCAACAGCATCTCACGCAGCGGGTAACGTCTGAGCGCCTGCTTGAGGCCGCCAGCGCGTTGATCGGCATTCAGGCCCAGGTGCTTTCCTCGGCGGAGCTTGCGCTGTGGGCGCGGGTGCAAGATATGCCGCAGGGTGCCGTGTCGGACGCGCTCTGGAACCAACGCTCGCTCATCAAAACATGGGCCATGCGCGGCGCGCTGCACCTGTTTACCGCCGCTGAATTTCCGCTGATCGCTGCCACCCTGCGGACTCGCCAGCCCATCACGGGCGCGTGGCTGAAGTATTTTCAACTCAATACCGATGAGCCGAAAGTGATTATCGAGGGCATACGCGCTGCGCTTGACGGGCGCTGCCTGACCCGCGAGCACCTGGCAGCAGAGGCGGCGCGTGTCACCGGCCTCACCCATCTGGAAAAGGCGCTGCGCTCTGGCTGGGGCGAGTTGCTCAAGCCAGCGGCGTATCAGGGCTACCTCTGTTTCGGGCCAAGTCAAAACCAGCACGTTACCTTTGTGCGCCCGGACCAATGGCTCAGCAAGTGGGAGGAGTATGAGACAGGGAAGGCGCTCATCATATTGGTGCGGCGCTATCTCGCTACCTATGGCCCGGCAACCTACAGCGATTTTGCGCACTGGTGGGGGCTGAGAAGCGCCCCCAAGGTGCGTGCCGCCTTCCAGCGGTTGGAGGCTGAACTCACCGAGGTCAGCATCGAGGGCCGCCCTGCCTGGGCGCTCGCCGCCACGATCAAGCAGATCAGAGAGGTTCCCCCGCCACCAGCAGCGCGGCTGCTGCCAGGATTTGATGCCTATACCATTGGCGTGCTGCCCCATATCGAATATCTGCTCCCCGGCCCACTCAAGGCGAAGATTTCCAGAACTTCGGGCTGGATTTCGCCAGTCTTGCTTGTCGCCGGGCGCGTGGCTGGCGTCTGGCGGCACGAGAAGCGCGGCCAGCGCGTCGCGGTGCAGATTGAGCCGTTTCAGGCGCTCGATGCCGCGACCAAGACGAGCATTCAAGAAGAAGCCGAGCGGCTGGGCGCCTTCCTGGGCGCTCCAGTCGAAGTCGCCTACAGCTAGCCCTTGTACCACAGACATCCCTGCTGGTGAATCGCCTACTACCTGAACAGATGGTGGCAAGTGCGAACGGTGGAGGCTGGCGCGGTGCCTGGCGAATAAATTCGCGGCTAAGGGCGTTCCGCCGCCAAACCCGCCTACGCGGGTTCCCTGCCTCTCCCCTCGGGCCAACCGTTGCGCCAGAAGGGGGCGGAGAGTCGGCGCAGGCCGACTTGGAGGCCGAAGGCCCTTAGCCGCGAATTTATTCGCCAGGCTCGGTGGCAAGCGCGAGCGTTGGCGCTACAGGTCGCCTTGCCACAGGTGGCGCATCTCTTCGCTGGCTGCCAGCAGCGCGGAGAGCGTGCCCTGTGCCTCCAGCCTGCCATCCTTGAGTACCAGAATCTGATCGGCGCGCTGGAAAACGGCCCGCCGATGCGAGACGACCAGATAGGTGCACTGTCGCTCCGCAAAGAGCCGCTCCCAGAGCGTCTGTTCCGTCTCCACATCCAACGCGCTGGAGAGATCATCAAAGACGAGCAGTTCTGGCTCGCGCGCGAACATGCGCGCCGCAGCCGCGCGCTGCGCCTGCCCACCGGAAAGCTTGAGGCCGCGCGTGCCAATCAGCGTCTCTACGCCCTGCTCAAAGCCAGCGACATCCTGCTCCAGCACGGCCAGGTGCAGCGCCTTTGCCAGATCAACCTCCTGCTCTGGCAAGCCCAGCAAAATGTTTTCCTTAAGCGTGGCGCTAAACAGGTGCGGCGTCTGCGCGGTATAGGCGCTGCGCGGCGGCACAAAGAACATGGCCGGGTCGCTCACAAGCTCGCCGTTCCAGCGCATCTCGCCCGCGTCTTTGGGCAAGAGGCCCAGCAGCGCCTGCACCAGCGTCGTCTTCCCCGACCCGATGCGCCCGGTAATCACCGTCAGCATGCCGCGCCTGAGCGAGAATGAGATGTCCTCAATGCCGCGCCCGCTCTCAGAATAGCGATAGGTGAGGCCCGTCACGGCCAGGGCGTCCAGGCCCCTTGTAGCCCCGGCGTCCCCGGTGCCCTTCTGTCTTAGGGTGCCGGGCCATTCCCCGCCAGGGACGTCGGGGCTACCAGCGGGCATCCCCTCCTTAAGGTACAGCGGGTGACGGGCCACCAGCGTGTGCGCGGGCGCGCCTTGCAGCAGCGCCACCATGCGCCCAAACGAGACAGACGTTTGCGCGTATTGGGCAATCAGGCTGCCCAACATCTGCACCAGTTCAGAAACGGTGCGCAGATAGGTGAGAAAGAGCGCCAGATCGCCGGGGCCAAGCTGCGCGCCGCGCACTGAAAGCGCCACCAGCAGCAAAATTAAGCCGGTGCCAATACCGATGGTGTTCTCAAAAAGCGTTGTGGCCGTGCTGTTGAGGATGGTTTCGCGCAGCATGGCCTTGCGCCGCCGCTCGTTCAGCGTCTCGAAGTGGGTGACGATATGCGGCTCGGCGCCCGCGACTTGAATGGCCTGCACCGCGCCAAAGACTTCGCCCAGCATGCCGGTCAGCCGCCCGGTAGCCTCGCGGCTGACCTTGCGATAGGCTTCCAGCCGCTTTTTGAGCCACTGCGCCAGCAGCACCACGCCCAGCAGCGGCACAAAGACCAGCAGCGTGATAGACACGCTCACCCGCAGCAAGATGACAAACGCGGCGCAGGCAAAGAGCGACAGGGCGAAGGTATTGACGGTTGACCCAAAGAGCGGCCAGATGCTTTCAACATCATCGCGGAAGCGGTTGAGCGCTTCGCCAGTTGCCACTGGCAGCGCCTGCGCGCCAGGGCGCTCCAGAATACGCGCCAGCAGATTGCGCTGCAAGAGTGCCTGGCAAATGAAGTTAAAGACAATCGTGACCAGCGAACCAAGAAAGAGCACAATCGTGCGTCCCAGCGCGGCCAGCGCCAGCGCCGCCAGCGGCAGGAGCAGCGGCGCGCCCAGGTGCGTCTGGCTGGGCAGCGCGTTAAAGAAGGCTTGCAGCGCCAGGCCAAAAATCAATCGCGCCACGTAAAAGGTGCTGTTACGCAGCACGCCAACCAGATACGACCAGGGACGAACGCGCACCATCCCCCAGAAGAAGCCCCAGGTGGTCATGCCAGCACCTCCTCCAGGCCCACGCGCAGCAGACGCGACAGGCGCGAGTTTGGGTCGCCTGCCAGCGCCACGCGGGGGCCATATTCCAGCACGCGCCCATCTTCCAGAATGAGGATGTCATCGGCGCGCTGGATGGTCGCAAGACGATGGGCAATCACAATGGCGGTGCGCCCGGCAAAGAGCTTGCCTATGGCCCGCTCCAGCAGCCGCTCGGTGGCCGGGTCCAGGCGCGACGAGGCTTCATCCAGAATCACCAGCCCCGGATTGGTCAGGAAGACGCGCGCAAAAGCCAGCAGCTGCGCCTCGCCAGCAGAAAGGCCCGTGCCCTCCGCGCCCAACATCGTCTCCAATCCATCGCTCAGCTTCTGATACCAGGGCAGCAAGCCCACCTGCTCCAGCGCCGCGACTATCTGGCTATCGGAAAGAGCATGGTTAAAGAACGTGAGGTTATCGCGCACCGTCGCCTGGAACAACTGCACCTCCTGCGTCACCATGCCAATCTGTCGGCGCAGGTCGCTGAGCGCCGGTTGAGTGATGGGCACGCCGCCCAGCAAGATTGCGCCCGCCTGCGGGTCATACAATCGAAAGAGCAGCCGCGCCAGCGTGGTTTTGCCGCTGCCGGTGCGCCCCAGGACGCCCAGGACGCGGCCTGGCTCCAGCCGGAAGCTGATGTCTTGCAAGACCGCTTCTTCTGCCGCGTAACCAAAGGACACCTCGCGGAACTCGACAGAGGGTGCCGACGGGCTTCCCGGCACGGCTGTGCCCCTGCTTTGAGGGGTGGCCGGGGCTACAAGCGTTTTTGCTCGTAGCCCCGCCGACCCTGGCGGGCCGTCCTCAGCCGCAACCCGGCGAGACGCCGGGGCTACAAGCAGCGTGGGCTTGATACTGAGCAAATCTTCCACGCGAGCGATGCAGGCTTCGGCCTGCTGCAAGCTCTGTAGTTGATCTTGCAACTCTTGCAGCGGCATGGAGAGCAGATCAGTATAGGAGAACATGAGGTAGACGGTGCCAACCGTGACAATGCCGCGTGTCCACAGGTACACGCCCAGGCCCAGCACCAGCACGCTGCCCCAGACAAAGAGCAGCAGCCGCGTCATATTCATGGCCGCGCTGAGCAGGTTGGCGCTGCGAAAGGGCGGCAGCCAGGCGCGCTGCAATGCCCAGAAGCGGCGCAGCACATAGGCGGTGGCGCCGTTGGCGCGCAGATCAGCGGTGCCCGCCAGATGCTCGCCCAGGAAGCCATAAAAGTTGGCGGTCTGCTGGCGCAGTTCCCGCCAGTAAGGGAGAGCGCGCCGCCGCAAGACCGCCAGCACAACACCAGCCACGAGAACAAACGCCGTCATGGTCAGGCCAACGCGCCAATCTATGACAAAGTAGAGCACCAGCGCGCCCAGCAGCAGGAGCAGGTTGGTGAGCATTTTTATGGTAAATTCAGAAAAGAACGTGGAGAGCAGGTCTACATCGCCGTCAATGCGCTCAATCAGTTCGCCGGGGGTGCGCGACTTGTGAAAGGTCATATCCAGCGCCAGGCAGTGCGCGACCAGATCGGTGCGCAGATGGTTGGTCGCGGTCCAGGCAACGTTGGTGGTGAGCGACGTAGCCGCCACCGTCACGCCCTGTTGCAGCAGCGCCACCAGCACAAAAACGATGGCTGCCGCGAGCAGCGCGGCGGAGGCGCCGCCCGCCAGCGCGGTATCAATAAAGTAGCGCAGAATCTGTGGGTTGAGGAATTGCAGGCCGGTGCCCACCACGAGGAGCGCCGCCATGAGCGCCACGCGCCAGCGCTGCGGCTTCAGGTATGCCGCGAGCAGGCGCGCGTAGCTTTTGATTGGAAGACGCACGAATGGCCCCCTTCAGGTGCTTCAGAAGACAAGACAGCCTTCCTAGCATACCTGAAGGGCGGCGAAAATACATCGTACAATCGGACGATGCGCAAGTGTTGACAGGTAGTGTATGATGAGGCTGTAAGAAAAAAAGGAGTTATCGCTATGGCAGCCTCGGATGCCAAAACCACCCAGCAGCCAACCTCTGCCACGCCCGCCTATGTCAAGCTGCATCGCGCTTGCCTGGCCGGGTGCATCGTTTTAGGGCCGTTGGTGGTGCTCCTGGGGTTCGTCTTTGACCCCACCGGGGGCGTGCCCCCAGCCATCAGCGGTATCATCGCTGACTTCCAGGCGGTGAGTCCGCTCAGGATTCAGTTATTCCTCTTCTTCAACGCCGCAACCCCGTTCTTTTTCCCGCTCAGCTATCTGGGCCTGGGGCTGCTGGCGATGCGGCGCGCTCCCTGGCTGTCCACCATCGGGATAATCGTTGGGCTGGTGGGGTCGCTGCCGTTTGCCGTCTTTGTGGTGCCAGAGGCGCTGGTCGCGGCAATGGCGCAGTTGGGAGGGAGCAACACCGCAAACGTCGCGCTGTGGCAAAGCACCACTTCCCAAGGGGCAATTGTCTTCCTTCAATTCAGTTGGGTCATCGGCCACCTGCTCGGCTATGTGCTGCTGGGCATCGCGCTTGGCAGAGCGCGGGCCATCCCGCTCTGGGCGGCCTGCCTCATTG
>DATBGS010000018.1:0-70921 GCA_036557885.1 Ktedonobacterales bacterium | reverse complement strand
GATCGGTGGCTGCAACCCGCCACCGTGAAGTCGGAGTTGCTAGTAATCGTGGGTCAGCACACCACGATGAATACGTTCCCGGGTCTTGTACACACCGCCCGTCACACCATGGAAGCCGGTGACACTTGAAGCCGTCCACGCCAACTGCGCAAGCAGAGGCAGGCGTCGAGGGTGGGATCGGTGACTGGGGTGAAGTCGTAACAAGGTAGCCGTACCGGAAGGTGCGGCTGGATCACCTCCTTTCTAGGGAGCATTTCCTCTTCTTCGGAAGCGGAAACTTCCAGGTCGAACAAGTCTTGACTCCTTGAGAGTCCTGGCACTGACCAAGCCGGACCTTACCACTCTTCAGTTGTACCAAGGTTGAGTGCGCAGCGCTTGCGCTCTTCGGGCCTCTAGCTCAGGTGGTTAGAGCGCAGTCCTGATAAGACTGAGGCCCCTGGTTCGAGTCCAGGGAGGCCCACCAGGGTCCGTCTCTGGCGAGACATCAATCGGGGTCGTAGCTCAGTTGGGAGAGCACCTGCTTTGCACGCAGGGGGTCAGGGGTTCGAATCCCCTCGACTCCACTCTTAGCGAGTGATGGCTCGCACAGTATGGACAGGTACAGGATGTACTGTTGGTTTCTCCGCCATGCGTGTGCATGCGGAGGGGCCGGTGACTATAGCGAAGGGGCTATACCCGTAGCCATCCCGAACACGGTCGTCAAGCCCTTCAGCCCTGACGATACTGCCTGGGCAACTAGGTGGGACAATAAGCCGCCGCCGATCCCTCCGCCTGCATAGGCAGGCGAATCCTGAAATCAGTATTTTCCGAGCGCATGATGCGTTTCTTCTCCGCCATGCGTGCGCGTGCGGAGAGGTTGGTGACTATAGCGAAGGGGCTATACCCGTAGCCATCCCGAACACGGTCGTCAAGCCCTTCAGCCCTGACGATACTGCCTGGGCAACTAGGTGGGACAATAAGCCGCCGCCAATCTCTCCGCCTGCACAGGCAGGCCAGAACAAGTCTTGCAGCATTGAGCAACACAAGCCCCGGCAATCCCTTGCTGGGGCAATTCTCTACATTCTGCGAGCCGCCTGTGAAGAAAAAGCCAAAGACGCCCGCGAGCGACGTGCATAAAACGACACCGACCTTCTTGCTGGAACTGCCCTTGCAGGTGAACAGCCAGCAGGCAAAGCATTTGCGCGGACACTTTGAAGCAGCACGCCACCTCTACAACGCACTGCTGTGCGAGGCCATGAAACGCTTACAGCATATGCGCACTGACCCGCTTTGGCAGACCGCTCGCACTATCCCCGCTCCGAGAAGCCCACACGCAACGAGGTATTCTTTGCGCTGCGCAAAGCACATGGCTTTAGCGAGTATGCTCTGCATGTTTTTGCGACGCAAGCTCGGACTACCTGGATCGCAGACCATATAGACAGTAATACGGCGTTGACCCTTGCTACCCGTGCGTATCACGCCGCCAATCGCGTCTGTGTGGGCAAAGCCAGACGAGTGCGCTTCAAGAGCAAGGGGCGCGGGCTGGAGAGTCTGCAAGGCAAAAGCAAGACGCAGGGCATTCGCTTTGCGCTGCAAGCCCCCAAAGATAGCAACCAGGGCTGGCTGGTCTGGCGCAAGGAACGCTTCAGTGCCCTGATTGATTGGCATGACCCGGTGGTCTGTCACGGCCTCCGGCAGCGTATTAAATACACGCGCCTGCTTCGCCGCAAAGCCTCCAGTCCTCACGCGCAAGGAGCAGATCGGGACGGCTACCGCTACTACGCGCAACTCGCCTTAGAGGGTGTGCCCTACCAGAAGCCCAAGCACCTCGTTGGGCAGGAGACGGTTGGGCTGGACCTTGGCCCATCTACCATTGCCATTGTGCCCCAGCAGGGAGCGGCGCGGCTGGACACCTTTTGCGCAGAGATAACGCCTGACCTCAAGCGTAAGAAGCGGTTGCAGCGCAAACTGGAACGCCAACGGCGGGCCAACAATCCGCAGAATTATGACGACAAGGGGCGCGTCAAGCCGGGGCGCCTCCAATGGCATGACAGCCAGGGCTACCAGATGACCAGGCGGCGTCTGGCTTCGCAGGAGCGGAAACTGACCGCCCATCGTAAAAGCCTGCATGGAAAGCTGGCGCATGAGGTGGTAGCCTGCGGGAACACCATTATTACCGAGCAGATCAGCTACAAAGCCTGGCAAAAGCAGTATGGAAAAAGCGTGGGTCTTTGCGCTCCAGGGATGTTTCTAGCAGTGTTGAAGCGCACCGTTGCAAGTACGGGCGGCATCCTGAGCGAAGTCTCCACGCGGCGCACCAAACTGTCGCAGTATTGTCACGGCTGTGGCACCTACCGCAAGAAGCCACTCTCGCTGCGCTGGCATCAATGCGCCTGTGGCATTGGGCCAGTGCAGCGGGATGTGTATTCGGCATTTCTGGCGGCCCACCTGAATCTGAAGACCTATCTACCCTCTATTGCCCAAACTACTTGGGAGAGTGCGGAGACGCGCTTGCAGGCAGCAGTAGAGGTCATCATTCAACGCGCGAATGCGGGGCAGGTCTTGCCCCAAAGCATGGGTATTCCCCGTGCCGGAGCGCGTCTGCCTAAAAGTCTTGGCGCCGTCCCGCAAGAGTCTGGCCTGCCCAGAGGCGAGCCAGGAAGAGCGGGCACGCTACCAAGAACCTCCTCAGCGTGAGCTGGGAGAGTCTCAGGTTCCCATCCCGAACAGAGGCTGCATGGGGCGGATTTTTTTCTGCGCTGCCGCTGCTATTCCCGGCTATGCAGATGCTCGTAGGCCAGGCGCAGCCCCTCCAGAATGAGGAATTGATTCACTACATCAATCACGGGCGTGGCACTGGCAATGATTTCGGCCAGCCCGCCATGCGCAATCACTTTGGCATGTTCTCCGCCGGGCAGTTCGACGCGCAGCCGCGCTACCATGCCTTCCACCAGCCCCACATGACCATACACAATGCCAGATTGCATGGAATGAATGGTATTGCGCCCGATGGCGTGCGGCGGGGGCGTCAGTTCCACCTGATACAGGCGCGAGGCAGCACGCGCCAGCGCCTCGGCGGAGATGCCCATGCCAGGGGCAATCGCGCCGCCCAGAAAGTCGCCCTCCGCCGAGACGACATCAAAGCTGGTGGCGGTGCCGCATTGGATGACAATGGCCGGGCCGCCATACAGCCGATGCGCGGCAAGGGTGCTCATAATGCGGTCTGTGCCGGTTTCCCAGGGGTTATCGGTGCGCAGCCCCACGCCAACATCCATTGTATGGTTGACTACGATGGCCTCCAGCTTGCAATAATGCCGCGCCAGTTCCTGAAAAACCGGCGTCAGCGGGGGCACGACGCAAGAAATGATCACGCTGGTGATCTCGCTGTAGGAGCGCCCGGCATGGCGCAGCAGTTCGCCCAGCAGCATGGCGTACTCATCGGCGGTTTTGTCGCGCACAGTAGCGATGCGCCAGCGCGCCCCCAGGTCGTGGCCGTTGTACAGCCCAAACTTGATGCCGGTATTGCTGATGTCAATGGCGAGCAGCATTGCTTGCCTCCCCTTATGCCCAGGCCATTTGTGGCGCGGGCAGCTTGCCCGCGCATCGCCTGTGCAGCGTCAACGGCGTACTTATGAGCCACACCCTGCCCCACCCTTACGGGCAAGCTGCCCGCGCTACAAGCCCCACTCTGCAACCTTCACGTATGCGCTTCGTCTTGTTTTACCACATGCCAGAGGGCGATTAATTCTTCGCGCGAGAGCGAATCAAAGGCGCGGCCCTGCTCGCGCACGCGCGCCTCCATCGCTTCAAAGCGGCGGCGGAATTTCTGATTGGCGGCGCGCAACGTTCCTTCTGCATCCAGATGCAGCCGACGTGCCAGTCCAATCAGCGAAAAGAGCAGATCGCCAAACTCTTCTGCCGTATTCTGCGTATTGCCTTCGGAGATGGCCGCGCCCAGTTCGCGCGCTTCTTCGGTCACTTTGGCGACGACATCGGCCACCTGCGGCCACTCAAAGCCGGTCTTTTCCGCCTTCTTCTGAAGCTCCTGGGCATAGGCCAGCGCGGGCATATAGTTGGGGATGCCGCGCAGCAGGCTCTCCACCTGAGTAGCCTCGCCGCTGGCAACTCGCTCGGCCTTCTTGATCTCCTGCCAATTAGCAAGCACGTGGTCGGCATCGCGCACCTGCACATCGCCAAAGACGTGTGGATGTCGCCGGATCAGCTTGGCGTTGATCTCCTCCAGCACATCACCCAGCGAGAAAAAGCTCTCCTGGCGGCCCATCTCCGCATGCAGATAGACCTGCAAGAGCAGGTCGCCTAGCTCATTTGCCAGCTTTGGCCCCAGTTCGGGCTGGGCCGATTCGGGGGTAAAGTCTTTGGGCAGCGGCACGTCTGGCCCGATCTCATCCAGTACGTCGGCCACTTCGTAGGCTTCTTCGAGCGCATACTGCTTGAGTGTGTAATGCGTCTGCTTCTTATCCCAGGGACAACCGTTTTCGCCCAGCAGCCGCTTGATGATATAATGCAGCGTCTCTGGCGCGCGCAGGGGCGTGAGCGGGTCTAGCGGCGGCAGATAGAGGCAGGTGAGGTGATCGGCATACTCGCCCCGATCTAGCTCGTAGAGCTTGAGCGCGCGCGTGACTTCTTCGTCTGGTACACCTGCCGCCCGCACCAGTTGCACCTCCCATTCATCGGGGTACAGTTCCCCCAGCGCCAGCTTGACACCGCTTGCCAGCCGACGACTGTACAACTGCGCCACCAGCGCCGGGCGCGTCGGGATGATGGTCGCGTTGATCTGCTCCGGCCCAATGCCTGCTAATTCTGTCGCGTCCAGCATTTGCAAGCCGTCCATCGGGTCCACACCCAGCGCCGCGCAAACCGGCTCCAGAAACGAGAGGCCCGCCACGACGCGCACTGGAATGCCCTGCTCCTTTGCCAGACGCTGCACCTCGCACACCGAGCGTTCGCCCACAAGCGGATGCCCCGGCACCGCGTAGACAACGCGAAGCAGGCGATGGTCCTCCCCAGATGGATAGCCCCCTTGTGTGGGAACCTCTTTGAGAAGGGCGGTGTTCTCCAGGCAGGTTGCACAGAGTTGGCGGGCCATCTCACTATAGAGGCCGTCCCAGGTATCGCTCGTTTCATACAGCGCATCAAACGAGCGTATATCCAGCTTTGGATGCCGCGAGCGGATGCCCTCAACGGTGGGATGCACTAGCGTCCGAAAATACATGATCTGCCCCATCATCGCCCCTACCCTCAGCACCTGCTGTGCTTCCACCGTCAGGTCTTCCCAACGCCCCGGCCCCAACCCCACAATGGTCAACTCAGCCTCCATCGTTGCTGCTCCTTAGAAATCTACCAAGACCTGTATCTGCGCGGATTGGCGCAGCCAGCGGGCAAAAGCCACGTTTTGCGCGTTATTGGGCGCGTTGGGCACATCAAACATGGGCACCGTGTCCCGCTTCAAGACTTTGACGATGTAATACACGCTGGTGTTCTGCTGATTGCTGGCCGCAGCGCTGCCCGACGAAGCGCCACCGCACAACTGATCTGCTGATTGCGTCACCTCAATCGGGCCATTGATCACGCCCGGCTGAGCGTGGAAAAAGACCTGATCGAGCGCGGGCGGCGCCTGCCCCGGCACAAAATAGCCCGCGTCGCCGCTGGTGCTGCGCGTGGCATCCTGGGAATATTGCTGCGCCAGCACGTCAAAGCCCACTCCATTCTGCAACTGCGTCAGCACCTGTTCGGCAATGGCGGGCGTTTTTACGGCAATCCAGGCGATATGCGCCTCTTCCGTCGTCACCTGGGGCATCAGGCGCAGCAGCGTTTGCTGGATGAGCGCCTGACGCGCCAGCAGACGATAGTCATCTATGCTGGCATGCAGGCTGGGGAGCAGATCAGTGGGCGGAACGGTGCCCTGCTGCTGTAGCTCGCTCAGCAGTTGGTCAACCTGCGCCGGGTCTACGCTGATATGCTGCGCCGCCGCCTGCTCATCGGTCAATTCGGCGGTAATCAGTTCATCCAGCGATTGCTGGCGCACCGCCGCCAGATCAGCGCGTCGGGCCGGGTCGCCCCAATCAATCGGGCCGGTAATCTGGCTGGTGAGCTGGCTTTTCAACTGGCAAAAACTTTTATTGATCTGCACCAGGCGCAGGTACTGCTCCAGCGAGATGTCGTGCCCGTTGACGCGCGCCGCCGCAAACAAATTGGAGGTGGGATTGGCGCACCCAGCGAGCAGCAGCAACATCAGCAACCCCCAAAGCACAATGCTGCCGCGCCCCACAGAGAAACGACTACACGAAGGATGGGAAGCAGATGCAATGGGAATGCGGCTCTTCATAGAAGAAATTATCGCACCACGTTTTGCAGGGTGTCAATGAGCACTGCTCCTTTGCAAGCCACCTCTGTGACGAACTCCTCAGCAGTTTCGTTGGTAATGTGGGGAAAAGATCGGAGTGAGCAGTGAGCCAGGGATTGTTGAATGAGTGTATCGTTGCCTAATTGGAGACAGCGCACCAGAAGGGCAGCGCCAGCAGCAGGGATAGCGCTCTCTCTGGCTGCTTACACCTATTGGGGCATATACCTGCCGCTTCAGGAACGTGGTTTTGATTTTACCGGCCCCTATGAAGCGGCGTACGCGCTGGCGCATCGCCTGCCTGTCCAGGTGTATGATGTCCCACAGCTTACCGTCTTCAGCCATCAGGTGCTGCATCTGCCAGCCCCGTCAGATTTTCGGTGGACGCCGCAAACCGCTGCGCTGCTGACTCCGTTGGGACTGCTTCCCTATCCTACCGCGCATCTGCTCTGGCTGCTCATCTGCCAGATCACCCTGCTGATGAGCTTCTGGCTGCTGGCCCG
Source organism: Ktedonobacterales bacterium (assembly GCA_036557885.1). Taxonomy (GTDB): domain Bacteria; phylum Chloroflexota; class Ktedonobacteria; order Ktedonobacterales; family DATBGS01; genus DATBGS01. The sequence goes on along the minus strand of DATBGS010000018.1, from coordinate 64,078 downwards.
CTGCCTTTCCTCAACCATTCGGACAGCGCCGTCTCACCTGGCCTGGCTGCGTTCGCCCCAGGCGGTTTTCCTCTTTTTATCCTGCGCTGCGGCCTGGAGCGAGCCAATCACCGGCGGCCTGCGAATGGGGCAGAGCACGCCTTTCCTCTTGCTGGGGTGCGCGCTCTTGCTCTATGGCGAAGTCTTTGAGCGGCCTTTGCTCGCTGGATGCGGTTTAGGGCTGGCAATTCTGGTGAAGCTGTTTCCTGCTGTGCTACTCGTTTATTATCTCTGGCGAGGCCGCTATCGTCTCTTGCTGGGGGCGCTCGCTTTGCTCGTTTTGCTCACGGTGCTCACCCTGCCAATTACTGGCCTGGAGATGTATCGCGCGTTTGCGCTGGCCCTCCAGACCTATCAGGGCCAACCAAACGCCGGGCCAGTCAATCTTTCGCTCTATCACGCGCTCATCGTGGGGACCGCCGCCCTGGTGCTGCCAGGGCAGCCAGAGCCAACCAGCGGGCTGTTAGTGGTCTTTGCGCAAGCGGTCTGTCTGGCGCTGTTTGGCGTCTTTTTGCTGAAACAAGACGCGCCAGCGCTGCTGTACCATCCAGCGTTCCAGCGCGCTGCGCGTTGGCTGCTGCGCCGCCAGGAGAACGCTCTCCCACGCCTATCTACCCCAGTACAGAAACTCCCGCTGTTCACCACTGCCTGGGCCATCTGCACGCTGCTGCTGGTTGAACCCATTGATTGGATCTTTTACTATCTCCTGCTGCTGTTGCCCCTGTGCTGGCTTCTTGCCTGGCAAGGCTGGCTGGCAAAAGCCTCAGCATTCTCGCGCACGAGAGGTGCGTCAAGGTTCTGGCTAGTCGCTTTGTGCGCCTGTTTTCTGGCGAGCCTGCCGCTTCCCTTTGATACGCGCACGGCAGCACCCATGAGCGCCACCTATGTTGCGGGCATCTGCATTCGTCCTGCTGCTGTGCTGCTGTTGTGGTGCTATTTCGCCTGGCAAACGAAGCGCGCTTCACCCGCTCTCCAGCCTCTGGCCCTTTCCAGTACCAACGGCCTATCCTGAAACCAAACTCTTGTATTTTGCCCTCAAATTTCTGTACCCTGGCAGAACGCAGGCGCAGATTATACAACCACGCCTCGCGCTTGCACGCCGACACTCACCATGTAACTCTCTGGCAGCGAAAGCACCATGCTGCTGAAAGGATACTGATGGACCGCCTCTTGACCGCCCTTGGCGCCTTTGCTGTGCGCTTTCGCTGGCCGATGTTTGTGCTCTGGCTCGCGCTGCTGGCGCTGGCCGCCGTTGGCGCCGCCAGCGTTGCCGACGCCCTCACCAGCAACGAATCATCCGGCAACGTGACCGAAGCCAACCGCGCCTCCGCTCTGATACGCACCGAATTTCAGCGCCAGGACAACAACGACGCGCTGATTGTGTTTTACAGCCCCACGTTGACCGTTGATGACCCGGCCTATGCCACAAGCGCCAGAAATATCCTTCAGGCGGTGGGCGCGGCGCAGTATGTGGGCGGAGTAGCCTCCTATTTTAGCGACCAGAGCACCCAGTATGTCAGCCCGGACCGCCACACCACCTATGCCGATGTCACGCTCAACCAGAACGACGATCAGGCCAAAAGCGCGCTCAAAAGCATCCGCAGCATCATTCACGCGCCCAGCGTGGGCATCCAGACATTCCTGACTGGCGGCATCGCCGCTGACCAGGATGTCAACAACACCATCGCTACCGATGTTGCCCACGCGGAACTGATCACCTTCCCGATTACGCTGCTGTTGCTGCTGTTTGTCTTTCGCACCTTTGTGGCCGCCGCGCTGCCGGTCACGCTGGGCGCGGCCATTGTCACCAGCACTATCGCGCTGCTGCATCTGGTGGCGCTCTGGATGAAGGTTTCGATCTATTCGCTCAACGTGGCCTCTATGATTGGCCTGGGGCTGGGGATTGATTTCTCGTTGTTGATGCTCAACCGCTTCCGCGAGGAACTGGCAAAAGGCCACGAAACGCGCACCGCTGTTATTCAGATGATGCGCACCTCCGGGCGTTCCGTGACGATCTCCGGCCTGACGCTGGCTGCCTCCATGTCTGTGCTTGCCACGCTCAATGTGGTGGTGGTGCGCTCAATTACGCTGGGCATCCTGCTGTGCGCGCTGTGCGCCATTCTGGGCGCGCTGACGCTGGTGCCGGTGGTGCTGGCGCTGCTGGGGCCGCGCGTCAACGCCTTGCGCATCGTCCCCAATTTCCGGGCGCGGCGGGGCCGCCACGAACATCTGCACTCCAGCGAAAGCCTCTGGCATCGCTGGAGCCTGATCGTCATGCGCAGGCCACTGCTGGCACTTGTTCCGGCGCTGATCGTGCTGCTGGCGCTGGCCGCGCCCGCGCTCAGCCTGCGCACGCGCCAGTCGGATATTGAATCGCTGCCGACCAGTTCAGAATCGCGCCAGGGCTTTGAGGCGCTGCTGCGGGGCTATGGCGATAACGAGCTTTCACCCATTACTATCGTGATACATACCAATTCGCCCAACGGCATCTGGGATTCAGCCGTCCAGCAGGCGCTGAACGCCCTGGCTACGCAGCTTGCCAGCGATAGCCGGGTCAAGCATGTGCTCTGGCTGAACCAGTTCCCCAACCTGCCCAGCCTGCTCACCCCCGCCATGCTCAGCGCCAACCCGGAGCTACGCGCGGCGGTGGGGGGCTTCATTAATGTGGATGGCGACAACTCGACGGCCATCTTGAGCCTTGTGCCCGGCCAGGCGCCCTACAGCGACGCCACCGAGCAACTGGTGCGCGACCTGCGCAGCCGCTACCTGCCGCAGCAAAGCGGCTTACACGGCACAACGGCGCTGGTGGGCGGCGACACGGCGGGCTTTCTGGATTTTAACAATCTGCTCTACAGCCGCTTTCCGCAGCTTGTTGGCTGGATGATGCTGGTGATTTTTGCCATCCTCCTGCTCTTTTTCCGCTCGCTGCTCTTGCCGCTCAAGGCCATCGTGATGAACCTGTTCTCCATTGCCGCCAGCTATGGCGTGCTGGTGCTGATCTTTCAGCAGGGCTGGGGCGCGGGCGTGCTGGGCTTTGACCCGCTGGGCAAGATTACCGAACTGACGCCGCTGCTGCTGTTTGCCCTGCTCTTTGGGCTGAGCACGGATTACGAGATTTTCCTGCTGACGCGCGTCAAAGAACGCTACGAGCGCACCGGCAACAACGAAGAGAGCGTGGCCTTTGGGCTGGAGCGCACAGCGGGTATTATCAGCGCCGCCGCTTCGATCATGATCGCGGTCTTTCTGGCGTTTGCGCTGGCTGATTTCATCCAGATCAAAGAGATGGGCCTGGGCGCGGTGATCGCCGTCGCGCTGGACGCGACGATTATTCGGCTCGTTGTGGTACCCGCCAGCATGCGCTTATTGGGCAGGTGGAACTGGTGGCTGCCGGGCTGGATGGGCCGCGTGCTGCCGGTGCTGCGCGAGGGAGCGGTTGAGGAGGAAGCCAAAGAAACTGTGCCAGATGAGGAAGTTGTACCTGCAACGGTGGAGGTAAGATAGCAGACCAGCAATTAGGGAGCAGAGGCAAACAAGCTTGTTTGCCTCTGCCTCCTGCCCAGAATGCCCCGCACTTGGCGACTAAAGATCGCAGCTAGAGGCGCCTGCGGGCGCCACCAAGTCCGCCTACGCGGACTCCCCGCCCCAGCGAGTGCGATGAGTTTTCTTAGGGATTCTTAGAAGAAAAACAGCACCTACGCGCTGCTCTCTTCCTCGGCCTCTGCTCTGTCTTGCTTCTCTGGCGGCGTCCACCAGGTCATATCCGGCAGCGCGGTGACAAACTCGAAGTCATCATCGGCAGCAATGCGGTTGCTCCGCTCTAGGCCGCAGGCGAGACAGCGATGGACGATGGAGTATTCGCCACTCACGCGCGTGAATGCCCCGATGGGCGCCATTGTGCCCCCGCAGGGGCTAAGGCGATCTCCCAGCGTGCGCAGGTCCACATGCCGGGAGTGCAGGCAGTAGGGGCAGTGGTTGCGATGCTTGCCACCACTGGGCACCAATCCCACCATGTTCCGGCAATGCCGACAGCGAAATACCTCTGGCGTGTTGGGGCGCTGGCGCTTCACCGCCGGGCGCGACTCCGGCAAGTCTTCCCGCTGGCGTTCCCGACGCTGGGGCGTCTGTTCGGTGCGATGACGCGCCCGGTTGTGCTTGGCGAGCTTATAGGAAGCGCCGTCTTTAGACGCTTCCGCTTCCTCGTCGCCGTAATCTGTATCCTCTTCCGCAAACCAATCGTGAGACAAGGGTCATCCTTCTTTCTGCTTCGCAGCAAAAAATCTGGGAGGCAGCTTCGCCTTCCAGCCAATCAGTCAACATCTCAAGGGTCACGACCTTGCTCACAAGCGCCGTCATCAAGAATTCCTTCTAGCTCTGCCCAGAGATTTGTTTGTCGGTGAATGTTCAATTGCCGGGGTGACATCGCGCCCTGCGGCGGTATACTGAGCGTGCGGTGTTTCCACGCTCAGATGGTGGGCATTATAGCAGAAAAAACGTGGCCCATTTGTCAAGAGATTTTTGGGCCAATGTCCCAATGGATACGCGCGCTACAGCGGCAGCCGCAAGACAACTTCGCCTTCTTCTATTCTGCCCGTCTCCTGAAAGCCCAGCTTGTGATAAAAATCGCGCGGGCCGCCATCGCCAGGGTGATAGCTGACCAGAAGCTCGGTGGCGTTGGGCCGCGCCTTCACGTATTCGACGAGCAACTCAATCGCCCGGCGGCCATAGCCCTTGCCCTGATGCTCGGCGCCCATCATCAGCCGCCAGAGGAAATATTCGGACTTTTCCGGCTGATCTGCCAGCATCATGAAGCCAACGGGCGTCTCATCGGCATAGATGGCGCGATACCAGGCAAAAGTGTAGAAATGCGCCTGGGCCAGTGAGACGGCATTGGAGGCGACAAAGGGCCGCTGATGCGGCGCCACCTTCAGATTGAGCACCGCCTCCAGCGTCTCACTCGTAATCTCGCGGAGCGTGACGGTGGCCTCTGGCCCAACGAGAGCAGGCAGATCAGCTATGGCTGCGCGCAGCGCCTCTAGCTGGGCGCAGTGCTCCTCCTCGTGCTCAACCACCCGCTGGACAATCGCCAGAAGGGACTGCGGGCCACGTTCTTCATGGATGCCCGTTCGTTCCCAATCCGCCAGCGATACCTGGCGCAGCGCGTGCACCAGTTCGGCGCGGCGCAGCCCAAAGACTTCCAGCGGCTGCTCAAAATGTTCCTGGGTATAGCGCGTCACTTCGGCCCAGCGGCGCTCGTCGTAGGCCAGCAGCTTCGGCTGATCACGTACCAGCACAGGCACGACACGCCCGGCAATGATGTCGTCAGTGGCGCGCACATGCGCAAATACGTCCATCATGGACCACTCACCCTCAGCGGGGGGCTGGCGCACTTGCGCCTCGTTCAATCCAGCCGTTGCCTGAGCAATGCGCGTTGGCGTATGCATCAGGCTGGCGAGGAGGGTGTTCACTTCAGTTTGAGATGGCATACTTCATCCTTCTTGAGAAAAATACGGCATTACCACCGCCATTTCCAGGTGAACTGGAGCCGTTTGCCGATTTCGTCAACCGCTTGCGCCTCGCGTGAAGCCAAGGTACCCCACCAGAATGCTTGACCATCGCGGGTATAGACGGGAGGGCAATGCCAGTTGGCGTTTGGCTCAACTCCAAAGACCATTGGGCCGACATTTGCCTTGCTCCAGTGTTCCTCCAACCAGGCCACTTGATCGGCAGGGAGAGTTGAAAGAAGATTCGATGGCGCCCAGCCTCCGTGTATGGCTCCTCCAAGGAAGGCATGCTGATAGGTCATATCATCGAGAAAGCTCGACAGGTGTGGGTGGCTTGGTTTCCAGTTCAGCTTTGACTCCACCTCCCACCCAGTTGAGCCAGCCTCCGTGATGACCACTGAAGGATCATCCTCTTTCAGGGATTCACATGGCACCCCCCAATAGCACGCCCCTTGATTCTCTACCCAGAAAATGAGGGTGTCTGCCCGCACCACCAGTCCGTTAGGATGCCGGAGGAAATCCTGTTGAGCCGTCAAATCACGGCGCTTCCCCCAGGCAAGGTAAAAGTTTCGCAGGGTGGCTGGCAAGCGAATGCCAAGCCGCTCCTCTGCTTCTTGGATGGTGGCTTCGTCATAGCCATCGCCGGGCTGCCAGGGGCGGAACAGCGTGCGAATGTGCGGGGATTGCGCGGACCAATCGAGTTCCATCAACGTCCTTCTCTCCGTAAGGGTACAAAACAGGGCCAACTGCACCCAAACTCAGGCTATTATACCAGATTTTGTTGAGCGGTTGCTAGTGCTGGTGGCCCGGCAGGGTCGCCGGGGCTACGGGCAGGCTCATCCTCTGCTTCTGGCTGGTATGGCCTGTGCAGGGCATCGCGTCTTTGGATAGAATGTATCAGCCTGTTCTGGGCAAGGAAAGGGCACCGGCCATGCACACGGTTAAAGAAATCACGTCATTTGAGGTACCAGAGGGGAAGGATGAGGAGTTTCTGAAGGGGTGGAACGCGATTGCCGAGCAGATGCGGCACACCCCAGGCATGCTTGCGACCCAACTTCACGAAAGCCTGGACCCCGCGACAAAGTTTCGGTTTGTCGCGTTTACTGAGTGGGAGTCGTTGGCGAGCTATGAAGCCGCCAGAGGCCGGATGAGCCTGGCGTTTGAGGAGATGCGCCGCAGGATGCCTTTTGCCACCTACCCGGCTTCATATCGGGTCGTGGTTTCCGCAGTGGCCGCACCCAACCGCTACGAGATGTTTTCGCGTTAAGCGCGCTGTCTACCCGGCGGGACGCCGGGGATACACGCAAGCCAGCAGCAGGAGGGCAAACCTCCTTGCTGCTGGCTCGAAGACCTTTGTTTATTGGCGCACGTCGTCAAAGAGCACAGTGCTGACATAGCGCTCGCCCAGGTCGGGCAGCACCACCACGATGATCTTTTTGGCGTTTTCGGAGCGCTGGGCCACCTGGACGGCAGCGTGCGCGGCAGCGCCGCTGCTGATGCCTACCAGCAAGCCCTCTTCCATTGCCAGGCGCCGCGCCATTGTAATCGCATCCTCATTGGCGACGGTGACAATCTCATCAATCAATTCGCGCCGCAGCACATCGGGCGCAAAGCCCGCGCCAAGCCCCTGAATGCGGTTGGGCGGAGTGGGCGTGCCGCCCGACAGAAACGGGGAAGCGGCTGGCTCAACGGCCACCGCGCGGAACGACGGCTTGCGCGGCTTGATGACCTCGGAGACACCCGTCAGTGTGCCGCCAGTGCCAATGCCAGAGATCAGAATATCTACCTGGCCCTCGGTATCTTTCCAGATTTCTTCGGCGGTGGTTTCGCGGTGAATCTTGGGGTTGGCCGGATTCTTAAACTGATCGGGCATCCAGGAATTCGGCGTTTCGGCCAGAATCTCTTCGGCGCGGGCAATCGTGCCCTTCATGCCCTGCGCGCCCGGCGTCAGTTCCAGCTTAGCGCCATAGCGCGCCAGCACAATGCGCCGCTCCAGGCTCATCGTATCGGGCATCACCAAAATACACTGATAGCCGCGCGCTGCCGCAACCCAGGCCAGGCCGATGCCGGTATTGCCGCTGGTTGGCTCAACGATCACGCTCTTGCCTGGCGTTAATAGCCCTTCTTTTTCCGCCTCACGAATCATGCTTACCGCGATGCGGTCTTTGACGCTGTAGCCCGGCTGGAACGCTTCAATTTTTGCCAGCACGGTTGCTTTTGCATCGCCCACGACGCGGTTTAATTGCACCAACGGTGTCCCGCCGATCAGTTCCGTTGCGTCCTTCGCCCAAGACATCTGTCCAATTCTCCTTTGCGGATAGTGAAAAATTGACATCTCCCCAGCCCTACAGGGCGGAGATTCTTCTCGGTTCAGCGTCACGCATCCATGTAGTGACTCCCCGATGGGTCTGCCCAACCCGAAGAATGGCCTGAGCGCTGTTGTGGTCTCGATGGAGGCTCGCCCCGCACTCTGGACATTCATGCCAGCGGGTAGATAAGCCTTTCCAGACGATTAGGCCGCAATTGGCACAGACCTGACTGGTATAAGCAGGATTCACGGCAATCACTTGCTTCCCAGCGTTCTCAGCTTTGAAAGCAAGGATGGCACAGAACTGACTCCATCCAGCATCGTAAATACTCTTCGCCAGATGGCCGTTCTGGGCCATGTTCGCAACCTGCAAGTCTTCATAGTAAATCGTATCGTACTGCTGGACCAGCACCAGCGCCGCCTTGTGCTGAAAATCGCGCCTTTGTCGCTTCACCTGCTGATACTTTTTGGCAAGGAGCTTAGCCGCTTTCCTCCATCGCTTGCTGAATTTCTTCCTGCGAGACAGACGCCGATTGGCTTTCGCAATGGCCGCCTGAGCTTTGCGTGAGTTTCGAGGATTGACAATCTGTTCACCATTTGCAAAAGTGGCAAAGGATTCCAGGCCCAAATCAATGCCCGTTTCTTGACCCGTGAGAAGCAAGGGATGAACAGGCACGTCTTTACAGGAGAAGCAGGCATACCAGCCATCGGGTTCTTCGGTGATCGTCACCGTTTTGGGTGTGCCTTCCATTGGACGGGACCAGCGCACCGCTACACGTCCAATTTTGGACAAGACGAGGAAGCCATTGTCCAGTGTGGCTCCATTGCCCCATTGAGGATAGGTGAAGCTGTGAAAGCGACTCCGGCTCTTGAAACGCGGATAGCCTGCCTTCTCCCCATTGTGGACACGCTCAAAAAAAGCCTTGAAAGCCCGATCAAGACGCATCATCACGTCTTGCAACACCTGGGAATGTATCCTTGCCCCCTCTGGTCGCACCTCTTTGACTCCGGGCAACTCAGCATTCTGGGCCATGCGATTCAGCGAGACATGCTGCATGCGCCACGCATCACGGCGTTCCTGCAAACCAGCATTATAGAGTTCACGGCAAAAGCGCACCGTTTGGGCAAAACATGCTGCCTGCTCCGGCGTGGGGCGGAGTTTGTATTTGTACGTTTTGCGCGTGGTGCTGCTTTCGTTCAAAATTCGTCCCTCTTCTCTGGTTTGGGGTGGCGTTTGGCGTACTCACGCAATGCCCAGACCACCTCTCCGTTGAAGGAGCGTTCATGAGCGCGCGCCAATTGCCGGATGGCATCCAGGACATCCAGAGGAAAGCGAATGCTGATTTTTTGCTCTACTTTCTTGTCCACGCCACCAGTATACCATGCAAAAGGTGGCGTGTCAACTCCTGACCCAAAGTACCGCCTGCGGGCAACGCGCCACTCCTCCCCTGCTCTCGCGAGATGGGGGCTTCTGGCGCGTTTTTGCTAAATGTGATACTCTGGTTCCCAGCCCTGCGTCATCTCCTGATGGCGCTCCAGGGTCTTGCCCCGGATGACCAGCAGTTCGGCTGGCTTTGTCACCACCACCGACGCTGGCGGAACATCCTCCAACACCAGCGCCATTGCGCCGATCTTGCTATTGCGCCCAACAGTCACTGGCCCAAGAATTGACGCGCCGCAGCCAATCGTCACGTTATCTTCAATCGTTGGGTGGCGCTTCACCCGCCGATTCGGTCCCGTACTTTTCCACCAGCCGGTGGCGCCCAGCGTCACCTGATGGTAAAGCATGACATTATCGCCAATCTCCGCCGTCTCCCCAATCACAATGCCGGAGCCATGATCTATAAAGAAGCGCTTGCCGATTTTGGCCCCAGGATGAATCTCGATGCCGCCCGTCCACAGCCGCGCAAATTGGGAGATAACGCGCGGCAAGATGGGGATGTGCGCCCGATAGAGCGCGTGGGCCACGCGATGCAAAGCAATCGCGTGCAAGCCCTGGTAGGTCAGCACCTCAAAGATATTGCGTGCGGCGGGGTCTTTCTCAAAGATGACATCAATGGCCCCCGGCCAGCGCCATTTGCCCTGCTGTCGGCGGGCTGGCCCGCGCGGGCCGTTGTTTTCCACGCCGCGCCTGGCAAGCAGATGCTCAATTGAACCATTGCGCTGTTCTACAAAAGCGTCCATCTCTTGATCGGTTTCTGGCAGCAGCGCCATCTGCGGCGCTCCTTTCCCTCGACTAATGCAATTGGCCGTTTCCAGTGTCTTTTCCCTTGTCTCGCCTGCGCTACATTTGTTACAGGCTACTCGCCTGACCCGCCTTCGCGGATAATCGGGTGATAGCTCCCGCCCTGCGCGACGGCGAGCGCTTCGCCACGCTTCACGCTGAAATGCTGGCGTCCCTCGCTGCTCTCCATACGAACGGCGACCTCGCCACGCGCCAGTTCTTCCTCACCCAACACATACACATAACGCGCACCACTGGCATTTGCCTGCTTCATTTGCGCTTTCAGTGTGCGATCACCAAATGCGAGCAAAGCCGAAATACCTGCCTGGCGCAGTTCCGCCGTGAGGCGCACTGCTTCGGCCTTGGCCGCCGCGCCAACATAGGCGACATACGCGGCTGGTGGTGGGTCGGCGGGCACCTCAATTTTTTGCTCCTGCATAAACTCAATGATGCGCTCCATGCCCGCGCCAAAGCCAATTCCCGGCGCTGAACGCCCGCCGAGCAGTTCGGCCAGTCCATCGTAGCGCCCGCCGCCGCCAACGACGCCTTGCCGACGGCTGGCGCTTGCCAGGGGGACGGCCTCAAACGCGGTGCGGGTGTAGTAATCCAGCCCGCGCACCAGCAGCGGGTCAATCACATACGCCACGCCCGCCGCATCCAGCAGACGGCGCACCTCGTGGAAATGCGCGGCGCATTCGTCGCAGAGATAATCAACGATCTTGGGGGCGTTGGCAATCTTGGGCTGGTCGCGCGGCTCTTTGCAATCCAGCAGGCGCAGCGGATTTTTGCTGAAGCGCACCTTGCAATCCGGGTCGAGATCATCATAGAGCGGGCGATAGTAGTCCAACAGCGCCTGCACATAGCGCGGGCGACAATTGCGGTCCCCCACGCTGTTGAGGTGCAGTTCAATGCCCTGCAACCCCAGCGCCCGGTAAATCTGCATCAACAGGCTGATAATCTCGGCGTCTACTGCCGGGTCCGTCTCGCCCAGCGCCTCGCAGCCAAACTGGTGATGTTCGCGGTAGCGCCCGCGCTGCTGGCGTTCGTAGCGGAACATCTCCATACGCACGTAAAAGAGCTTGACTGGCTGCGGCTTCATAAACAGCCCGTGCTCCAGATACGCCCGCACCGTGCCTGCCGTGCCTTCTGGCCGCAGCGTCAGGCTGTCGCCGCCGCGATCCTCGAAGGAATACATCTCTTTTTCGACAATATCGGTGCCCTCGCCCACGCCACGCAAAAAGACCGCCGTTTCTTCAAACGTTGGCGTCTCAATGCGCTGGTAGCCGTAGAGCCGCATGACCTGCTCGACCGTTTGCTCCACAAACCGCCAGTAGGGCTGCTGTTCTGGCAAGATGTCTTGTGTGCCAGCTACCGCTTTATAGCTTGCCATCGTCTCCTCTCCTCTTCCCTCTATACGCTTCAGGAATTTGATATTCTTGAGTCACTTTCTCATCTTTGCGGGCGCCACACGGCTGCGCCGCAGTAATTGTATCAGGGAAACTCCAGAAATGAGCGGGTGAGGGCATCCCGCTTCAGCGCGTGGGACAACAACACGCGGGAGCGGCTGGCGCCTCACCCCGCGCGTGGAAGAGGTAAAACTGATAGCGAATGGAGAGCCAATACTTCATAAGGTGAATTATAGCATAGGGCAGCAAGGCGAGTGGGCGCCAAAAGATGAGCAGCGCTACGCCAGATCGCTTCGGCCTTTGATGGCACCTACCAGGCTAACGACAAAGCCAGCCCCTGCCAACCAAAACCCAATGGCGAGTAGGGAAATAGAGCCAATTAAAGACAAAAAGTAGAGGAAGCCAAGGACACCCTGCACTCCTAGCACAATATTCACTGTGTGGGCTTCGCGTCCCATGCTGCCAGCCCGCAAAGCAAAAAAGATAAAACAAGCGCCTGTAAGCGGCTCAACCCAGACCAGGATGGATTCGCTGGAAAGGCTCGCCAGGCTGAAACTCACAAATCCTGAAGAAGCAAAAGGGAGAAAGAAGGCCAGCACACACAAGGCCCCACCAATCAGGCTGATGATGCTCCCCGCTGAAAGGCCGATATTTGAAGAGGCAAACGGCCTTCCTGGCGCGCTCGCGGGCCTGCTTGCAAGTGCAGGAGTGGCTCCTGCTGCGCCTGCTCCAAGCCCTTTGGCAGCCGCATCGAGTCGGCTGGCCTGGTCAAACGCCGCCTGAGCTTCGCCTACGCGCCCCAGCGCCTTGAGGACATGCCCTTTGCCATTGTAGGCACTCACAGCGCTCGTGTTCAGTCGGGTTGCCTGCTCAATCGCCAGATTAAAAGCAGCCAACGCTTCCTGGTAGCGCTGAAGCGTTCTGAGCACTGTGCCTTTGTTGTTGTAGGTTACTGCATCGTTGGGGTCGCGTTGAATCCCCGCGTCAAAACTGCTCAGCGCCTCTTCATAGCGTTTGAGGTGAAAGAGCACCACCCCTTTGCTGCCATAGGAGGCAGCGTTGGACGGGTCGCGTGCGATGGCCTGATCAAAGGCTTCCAGCGACTCCTCATACCGCTTCAGCTTGCTCAGCGCGTCGCCCTTGCCGCTGTAGGCGCGCGCGTTGGAGGAGTCAAGCTGGATAGCTTGCTCAAAAGCCGCAAGCGCCTGCTCTGCGCGCCCGGCTTTGAGGTGCGCGTCGCCTTCCTTGTGTGCTTGCCGGGAAGCCTCGGCTGTGCCAGGCAAGGCGCCGGAAACTCTGCCTCCAGCGGCTCCTGATGGGACGGCCAGGGCGTGCGCGCAGTGTGGGCAGAAGCGCGCCATTGACGGTACATCCTGTCCACAGGAGGGACACTGCTGGCTGAAGGGCCGGGAGCAGTGCATGCAAAAGCTCGCGCTGGCCGGGGAAAGCTCCCCGCAGGCAGGACACATCTGGCTCGGGGCATCTGTCGGTCCCATCAGAAATCTCCTTTAGAGATGATTGCCAAAAGCCGTTTTCTTGGTGCAGATATTATCATCTCTTGGAGAGACGCGCAATAGGGTGGTGCAACCTATCCCTCGCCATAATACACGTGCTCATCTGGCTGGCTGGGAGGCGGGCGATACATTCTGATGGGCGGGGAATAGTCGGTGGTGTAATGGGTCATTGCTGCTGGCACTTCCCGCGCCTGTTCCTCAGCAGGCTCGTAAAACAATTTCCCAACGATTCCGCCTAACGCGCCAAGCCCCAGTCCTGCTATGACCCGAACAATCAGTGTCAATATCAAGAGCAAGAGATACGACAGGAGCGGAAATGAGGAAAGGCTGAGCACCGCCAACGACAAACCAAGGGGAGAGGCATCAGCGACAAACCCAAGGATCAGGCCCAGGAGAACCAACAGGCAGGTAAAGGCCACCTCTGCGGTGGTTGCTACGATGCCTGCCAGCACGCCAGCCAGCGCGCCTGGGCCAACCTTTCCCGTCGTCTGACCGGCAAAAAGGCCAGCTCCCAAGAGGGGGAACAACGCCAGGAGCAAGACCAGATTTTGCGCCCCACCCAGTTCGAGGGCGTCTTTTAGCAATTGGTAGGTGATGGTAATGCTTGCCAGCACAAGGCCCCAGATGATGCCCCAGCGCCGGATGCCTTTTCTGCCTTCCTGGGGCAGAGGTGGGTAGTCCTGGTACATACCCCTCTCCATCAACATATTTTGCAAGCTTTCAAGACAAGCGGGCATTCGTTGCATGTACTCTCGCGTCTGCGGTATGATCAGAAAGAAGAAGGCCAGTAACCGAAAGGAATTATAGCATGCCCGATACCCCAATGCTGCCAGCGGCCAGCTTTAACGACCAGCATCGCGTTCTGGTGAAAGAGGCCATCCGCGAACTGATCGAAAAGGCGCTGGAGGGCGGCGCTGATGCGATGGCAATGGCCCAGGTCTACACCGAAAAAGGCAAGCCAGAGTTTGCGCTGGCTTATCTGCTGCGCTGCGATCTGCCCGATCAGGAAAAGCGCGATCTGCTTGCCAGCGCCTACGAGACGCGCGCCACGCACTCGGAGGAGTGGGCCAGGACCAGCGAGGCGCGCTATAACCGGCCCTTCCCGCTGGTGCATCTGGAGGCGCAGAGGGACCGTTCCAACGCCCGGCTGCTTCGCGCTGGCAAGGCGGTACGCAAAGAGTCCAGGGCAGCTCGGCAGTTGAATTTGAGCATCAATAACTAGCTGGCGCTGCCGACGATGGCGAGCCACTGCGGGCGGTCTGTCTGTTTGCCTTCATCCAGGGGGCGCACAATGTATTGCGCGCCGCTGGCTGCAACCAGCCGCTGCATCTCATCGCCACTGAGCGCGCGCAGGCAAGACACCTTTGCATCGTGGGAGCCAGTGGCGTGAAGCATGGAGACTTCATCGGTTTTGCCGCGCACGCGCCGAATCCAGGCAGAAAGCTGTGCGCGCTGTGCCGGTTCGCGCTCGCCCTGCCGCACCAGCGGCTTGCAAAACTCCTCCATCTTCTCCGCCTCGCCAGAAAGCGGCTCCAGAAAGAGCACCAGCTTGCCCACGCGCTGCGCCTCGGCCAGCGCGCGTTTCTGCTCGGTCAGGTGCAGATGGTGCAGCCCGCCCACCATCGCCACCACATCAAACGCCCCTGGCTCCCAGGCAGAAAGATCATAGGGGCGCGCCTCGGAGACTTTAAACGACGATTCGGGAGCCAGTTCGCCGCGCATCTGGGATTGGCGAAACGCCACCTGCGCGCCCGCCAGCGAACGCGCCACCGTAAGCGCGTCCGGGTCGGTCCCCTGGAGGTGCAGGTGCCACTCCTTGCCCAGGCGCCGCGCCAGTTCCAGTTCCATGCGCCCGCCGCCAGAAGCGCCCGACGCCAGCACCAACAGCCGCACTTCGTGGGAATCGCGCCCGCCAAACGCCTCGCGGATGAGTTCAGCCAGCGCGCGTATCCCCCCAAACTCCTCAGCCAGCCGGGCCTGATCTGGCTGCGCCTCGGTTTCCAGCACCCAGCGCAAGAAGATATACCAGGGCAACGCGCGTTCCAGTTCGCTGGTAGCGTAGCGGGTGAGCGCCAGCAAATCTACCACCACCTCTTCGCTTTCTACCACCGGCTGCAACCATTTGCTAAACGAGCGTTCCCCTTTCAGCAAATAGCGCCGGAACCAGCGCGCCGGGGAGTGGACATCATCGGCCAGATTGATGGCCTCATCTACAAAGGGATGGCTGGGCAGCCAGCGCGCCAGTTGCTCGTAGAGTTCGCCAAGCTGCTGCTCGGTATGCTCCCACGCCTGGCTGATCTGCTCCGACCACTCATCCAGCGCGGCAAAGGCGCGCCAGTGGGCCACCAGCACTTCGTGCCGCCAGACCTCCAGCAAGACCGCCGGGCTGGAGGCCGTCACACGCTCACCAAGCAGCCTCATCACCCCCTCACGCGTGACCGCCTCCAGCAGTTCGGCCACTTCCTCCGCTGGAGGCAGCGCCCGCTCGCCCAGCACCTCTTTCGCCAACTGCGCCTCAGCCTCATCCTCCTGTTTCTTGATCTGGTCTACCAAAAAACGTGGGATGGTCTGCTCATTCTCATCGGCATCTTGCATGGCTGGCAGAAGAGGCTCGGTTGTTTTCTGCGCAAGTTCCTCCTGCGCAGCAGCCTGAGCAGCGTCGCCCGCCTCTTCCCCAGCAGGGGCAGGAGGCACTGACGCCAGGTCAGGCTCCTGCTGTTCTGCTGCGTTATTCCCCGTTTCCGCCGCATCATCAGGCGGTAGGTGCTGCCGATCAGCCTCATCCACCATAGCTCAGCCTCCAAAAACGTTATTGTGCGGGCAGGTATTTCTCGAACCACCCGGCAATCAGATTCAGGCGCTCCACGCGTAGTTTGGGATGGCCGCCGCGCGAAAGACCATGACTCTGCCCTTCAAAGCGCACAAGCTCGACCTCGCGCCCCAGATATTTGAGCGCTGTATAAAGCTGTTCGGCCTGTTCAATGGGGCAGCGCAAGTCCCATTCGCTATGCAAAATCAAGAGCGGCGCCGTGATGTTCTTGACATAGGTGATGGGCGAATGGAAGGCGTAGCGCTCCGGGTCGTCCCAGGGCGTGACCTCGAAGTTATCATCGCAGAGATCAGTGCCGATGTCCGAGGTGCCAAACATGGTTGCCAGGTTGGTCACGCTGCGCTGTGTCACCGCCGCCTTAAAGCGGTCATTATGGCTGACAATCCAGTTGGTCATGTACCCGCCATAGCTGCCGCCCGTGACGCCAAGCTGATTTTCATCAACATAGCCCTGTTTGAGCAGCGCGTCCACGCCGTGCATGATGTCTTCGTAGTCTTCTTTGCCCCAGATGCCGCGCACTGCCACGCTAAATTCGCGGCCATAGCCGATGCTGCCGCGCGGATTGGTATACAGCACGACATAGCCCTTGCCCGCGAGCATTTGAAATTCTTGATGGAAGGTATAGCCGTAGGCCGTGTTTGGCCCGCCATGAATCTCCAGAATCATGGGGTACTTTTTGGATGGGTCAAAGCCCTGCGGCTTGAGTATCCAGCCCTCCACCGTCCAGCCCTGCGCGCCCTTGTATTCGATGCGCTCCGGTTTGGCGATGTGGATGTCGCCCAGCCAGTCGGCGTTGACCTCGGTCAGTCGGCGCCGCTCGCCAGTCCCCAGTGGCTGCGCAAAAATGTCGCCCGGATGGTTATATTCGGCCAGCGCCAGGCTCAGCACCTTGCGGGAGCTATCCATGTTGAAATCCAGCAGATGCGCCTCACCCTGGGTAAGTTGTTTGGGCGTGCCGCCGCTCGCGGGGATGGAGAAGACGTGGCTGCTGCCCGCCAGCGATGCCAGGAAGTAGAGCGTGCTGCCATCGGGCGACCACCTGGGCGCGGGGCGACCATGCTCGTCGCGCATATCGTCGCCAATCCAGTCCATGCAGGTGCCCACAAAATCTGGCGTCAACATCTGATACTGCACAGGTGAGCCAGGCGTGCGCTCGGCAGAGGCGGTGTATAAGTCAACGTGGCCGCCGCTCTTTTTCTCAAGCGTGCCCAGGAAGGCAATCGTCTTGCCGTCGGGCGACCAGCCTGGCGCGGCTGATGCCAGCCTGCCGTCATCGGTCAGGCAATATGGCTCGCCGCCTGCCACCGGCACCACCCAGATGTCGCCAGCGGGCCATTGCCAGCGGTCCTCGGTGCGATCTGAGAAGAAGGCGATCTGCTTGCCATCGGGCGACCAGGCCACATCATCATTATCCCAGTCCCCATCGGTCAACTGGCGCGGCTCGCCGCCATCCGCCGAAACCAGGAAGATATGCTTGCGTTGCTCATAGACCCAGCCGACGCCATCCATCCGATACCAGAGGCGGTTGATCTTGCGCGCCTTGGGCATTTTCTTCTTGCCCTCGGCCTCGTCCGGCTCCTCTTCACCACCCGTCTTGGAGATAAAGGACAGCATTTTGCCATCGGGCGACCAGACGGGGTGGCTGGCTCCGTTGCGGAGGAAGGTCAACTGCTGCGCTTCGCCGCCATCGGCGGGAATCTTCCAGAGTTGGGATTTGCCCTTGCCTTTGGCCTTGTCCTCTTTGGCGTCTTTGCCGCCCGCGCCCTCGCGGTCAGAGACAAACGCCAGCCACGCACCATCCGGTGACCAGCGCGGCGAATGATCGTTCTTTGGCCCGTAGGTGAAGCGGTGGGCGTCGCCAATTTGCCCATCCGTTGGCACAACCCAGATGGCATGGCGATATTCGCCCGCCTCCTGGTCAACGGTCTTGACCACATAGGCAATTTGTTTGCCATCCGGCGAAATCTGGGGGTCAGAAACCCACTTCCAGCGATAGACATCTTCGGCGGTGATTGCTCGGCTCATGGTGCTCCCAATCTAGCATGTTGAATTAGCAATAACCTCGCGCGGCATCGATGCCGCGCTATCCCCATAAGAGGGGGCATTGCAAAGTCACGCCTACATGGGCGAGAGATAGCTGCATGTACATAACGTTTGGCAGCGCGGTTTCCCTATGCTTCAGCCAAAAGCGGGCCAGCCACTTCATCGGCCAGCCGCCGGGCGATGCCTTCTGGGAAGGGCGCCGTCAGATAGATCACCAGATGTGTCGCGCCCGCCTGGATGAGCGCGCGGAACGTCTCACGCGCGGCGCCCAGATCGTTCGGGTTGATGCGTACCTGTACCGAGCGCGTGATGCTGGTCGGGTCGCGGCCAATCGCGGCGCAGTGTTCATCTAGTACAACGTTTTTGTGGCGGAACTCTTCTACTGGTCCGCCCCCATAGTTCCAAATGTCGGCATATTGCGCCGTCACGCGCAGTGTTTTGCGCTCGCCTCCGCCGCCAATTACAAAGGGCGGATAGGGCTTCTGCACCGGCTTCGGCTCGCAAAAGGCGCCCTTGAGTTGATAATAGTGGCCGTTGAAATCGGGGGCTTTCTCTGTCCAGAGCAGCTTGATGACCTCGCACGCCTCGGCAAAGCGCGCAATGCGCTCGCCCGGCGCGTAGAGCGGGATGCCATAGGCACCATGCTCCAGTTCGTTCCAGCCCGCGCCTATGCCAAAATCCAGCCGCCCGTTCGAGATGATGTCCAGTGTGGCGCCCATGTTTGCCAGCACCGCCGGGTGACGATAGGTGTTACCCAGCACCATTGCGCCCACGCGCAGCCGCTCTGTTTGCGCCGCCAGCGCCGCCAGCAGCGTCCACCCCTCCAGGCACGGGCCAGACGGGTCCGCGCCCGCAATGGGCATAAAGTGATCAAACACCCAGGCGTGCTCAAAAACAGGGAGCGCGTCCGCTTCCTTCCAGACGCGCAAGATGTCTGCATACGTGGTGTTTTGAGGCATCGTCTTGATGCCCCAACTGAGCTTTGGTTTGGCTGCCATTCGCACTCCTCAACTAATCTGCCGATGGCTCCGCTACCGGCTTTGCAAAATTTTTCGCCATTTCTTCCAGCAAGACTTCGCGCTGCTGCCAGTGTTCGCGGCGCAGAGTGTGGTATTCGCCGTCGCAAATGGGCACGGCGGCTTTGCATTTCAAGTGCGGATTCAGACGAAAACGGATGGAGTCGCCCTGAATATCCACCCAGACGTGCCGCCGGGTGGACCAGGTGCCCCATTTGAAGATCACGCCCGAATCATACTCCTCAAACCAGCCCCGATTTTTCAACTGCTCTTTATTTAATGTGCGCAGCATGGTTGCGGCGCCGCTTTCCTGCAAGATGTGTTTGGCGTTTTCGCGCTGCGCCTGTCGCTGGGATTCATCAAGTTCTGGTGCGGCGCCTTGCTCTGCCGCTGCCTGTTCCTGGTCTGACATGAAACGTGGTGTCCTTTAAGATCACTGGTGGGGATTCATTCTATCTTAACTGGTGGGCGCATGCTTTGCGCTCACCAGCAAGCCCATCCATTACAAGCCGCCTCTTCTGGAACGATAACATTGCGCGCTCAAAAAGTCAAACGGCCTGGGTGCCAGGCTTGACAAAATCGAACTTTTGTTCTATAATAGAGAATGAAGCTCTGCGCTTTATCCTTCCTCGCCAGTGCTACTCCTCTGGCTCTGGCTCCAGTTCAGCCAGAAAATCTGAAAGCCGCCAGGTTGTGCCGAAGCGGTCCTGGCCCTCGTGGTCTATGCGATAGACCAGTGGGTTGCTGGGGCGACGATCATCCAGGCGCACAAAATAGAGAAACTGCGTGGCATCCTCGGCAATTTGCACATAGGGATGTGTGCCACAGCAGCCATAGGCTTCCTGAATCTCCCCGCGCACAAAGAGCACCCCATGTGGGAAATCATCCCACCTACTGCGAAAGTTTGGGAAGTGCCCCTGCCTGGTAAGCGGCCAGCGCACATCATCCAGAAACTGGCGAATCTGCTCTGGCACTGGGTGGATGCCTACCACCGTTCTGAGCGTGATTGGTGCCGGTGGCTCTGGGGCTGGCTCCAGCACGCCGCCCAGCCGCTCAATAAAGTAGATCACCGTCGCTGAAAGACGGGGTGGTCCTGGCGCCTTTGGCATGTTGTTCTGCCTCTCTCTCACCGGCTGCCGTGCCCCCGCATGGGGGGAAGCCGGTGGTACAAGCAGCTTCCATTTTTGAAAGGAGCACTTCCTTTGCGCACCCTCACGACCTCGATTCAGAACGCGCTGGCGGCAACGGCGCGCACGCCAGCGATTAGCGCGCAACTGTTTGACCCCATCCAACATTACGCCAGCTATCAAACGTTGGGCATCACGGAAGGGCTAAGCGCCGCCTGTGTCGCCAGCGATGGCGCGCTGGTTCGCGCCTATGTAGATCGGCCCATCGGCGCCTTCGTCGCCACGCTCTCTGTCCAGCGCATCAGCGACCCTGGAGTGAGCAGCCAATGGAGCACCTGGAGCGTGCTTTCCAGCGCCAATCTGCTGCGCGACGCGGGCTGCACCGTCTCCGACAACGGCGGGACGCTGCGGCTCTTTGCGCAGTCCGGCACCAGCCCAACGTATAACCTGCTCGTCTGGACCAGCACCGACAACGGCGCCACCTGGAGCGGGCCAGTCACGATTGCCGCCATCAACTCGTTTATTCGCGGACTGGGCAGCGCCGGTCAAGACGACGTGTTTTACTGCTATGATGTCATTGGCGGTGACGCGCTGGCCGTTTCGCGCATATCCGTCGGCACGTGGTCGGCGCCTGCCACCTGGACGCTGGGCGCGCTGCCCGCCAGCCCAGGGCTGGATGCTGCCTGGGACTCCGCAAACAGCCGCTTCCTCCTGGCTGTTTCCGATGGCAGCCAGATCATCGGCTATAGTTATACGCCATCGGGCGGCGCCTGGGCATTCATCGGCACGATTGCCCCGCTGGACAGCGCGACCAGCCTGGGGCTGGCACGCAACTGGCCGCGCCTGCAAATCTTTGATGGCGTGTTTTGCCTGTGCTACCTGGAGAGCGATTCCGGGGCGTTTACGGGCTTGAGTTACAGCTACGCCCGGCTGCGGCAATCCAAAGATTACGTCCACTGGAGCGATGGCACGCTGATCAGCCAGACCTGGGGCTTTGGCCCCACCTGGCTCAAGGCACCCACGCCGCCAGCGGGCAGCGCCGGGGCCGCGTACTATCTGCTCAACAATACGTATGCCTGGCGCGCGCCAGTCTACAGCGCGAGCAATCCGCAGCAAAACCAGGATGTTTCCGCGCAGGTGCTGGAGATTCGCCGCAGCGAGGCACGCGGCAAAGCGGGCGCGCTCACCTTGCGGCTCTCGAACGCGGGCGGGCAGTATAACGCGCTGTCCATGCTGGGACTCAACACCTCGGTGCTGCTTGCGGAGGGCTACCACGACCCCACCAGCGGCGCGGCCAGCACCATTGCCGTTGGCACGTACTATGTGGATAGCTATACCTTTGCGCGCGGCCCAGAGCAGCACGAACTGCTCATCCAGGCGCGCGACGCGACAAAGCGGCTGGACCGCGCCGCCCGCCAGCAGCGCAGCTATGCCGGGCAGCAGCTTGCGTGGCTGCTGACGGAACTGGCCGCCAACGCGGGATTGTTCTCGGTCAGCCTGCCCGCTACCAGCCAGTTGAGCCAGGTGGTGCCCGGCTTTGTCGTCCCCGCCGGGCACACGCTGCGCCAGGCGCTCAACGAACTGTGCTCCGTCTATGCCCTCGCGTACTTTCTGGACCAGACGGAAACGCTCCAGTTCCGCGAACTTTCCGCCAGCGATACCTCGGTCTGGTCGTATCAGCCGGAGCTTGAGCGGCTTTCGATTGGCAGCGATGATCTGCGCGCTAACCATATCCTTGTTACCGGACGGGCCAGCACCAGCGCGCTGGTTTACGCCGAAAGCTACGACTTTGCGCACCTGACGCAGACCGGACAGGAACGGCTGATCTATCATACCGACCCCCGGCTGACGACTTCTGCCCAGGCTGCGCTCAAGGCGGGCTTTTTGCTGGCGGAGGAGCAGCGCGCCGCGCAGCAGCACACCATCAGCGTTCCAGCCAACCCCGCGCTGCAACTGCTGGATGTCGTCACACTGACCGACAGCGCCGCGCCAACCGGCACCGGCCAGAGCCTCAACGCGCGCATCGCGGCGCTGGAGGTAACACACCTGCCTGGCGAAGCACGCTTTGGGATGACGCTGACGCTGGAGCAGCCATGAGTGGCGGCGCAGCCCCCAAAGATCGGAAGCAGCCCTGACCGGAGGGTGAGCAAATACGCTGCCGATTGTGAAACGGCTCACCCCCGCAGCGTTGCGTGGGCAACTCCTCATCGCTTGCCCCATCTGCTATACTGATAGGTGAGAATAGAAAGCATTGCCAACCATATCGGCCCTGGCGGGCTGATTGCGCCCAGGCCGTGTCCGGGCAGGCGCCGGCTGGCCCGGCGCTCTGAAGGAGAATCGCGCATGATAGACGAACCAGCCTCCCCTTCTGAGGCAGAACTGGCCGCATTGCGCCAGAAGTACACCGCCCAGCAGGTCGTCACCCTGTTTACGGCGTTTGGCCTGCCCGTCTGCGATGACAGCGCCATCATCCAGCAGGTAGCACAGCGCGAACGCCCCCGGCGTTTGCAAGAACGCAACAGCCCCTCTCAAGGGGTGCAAAGAGCAGCGGCTGCCTGGATGGAAGCCGCGCAACTGCTCCAGGTCCAGGCCACCCGCCGCGAACTGCTGCTCATCGTGCAGGAAGCCCTGGACCAGATGCTCAGCTTCCGGCTGGAACGCCAGCGCAAAGACATCCCGGTGTACAGCCCGGAAACACGCGAGCAGCTCAAAGATGCGTCCATGCGCGGCTTTAACCTGAGCACCGAAATGGCCGAGCGCTTCCTGAGCGCCTTTGAACGCGCCAATGACCTGCGCCTCAATGCCAAGTTGCCCTATAATCTTCAGCGTCTCAACGAGCGAGCGCAGGCGGCCAACACCTTCACGGCGCCGCTCAACATCACCGTTGCCCCGCCAGCCAGCATGAACGGAGCCTTCCCCCGGCCCAGCGAACTGCTGCCTGTTGAAGCGACGGCCATTCAGCCCCCCACGATCTCGCGGTATACCGAGCCGCTGCCAGCGGTGCGCCCCCCACCTGCCCCGCAGAGCACCCCGGCCCCGGTTCAGCAGCACAAGCCGCCACCCGGCCCGGTGCTGACGCCCACCAACGCCAACGGCAAGCTGGTGATTGTCTCTCTGGGCGCCTCCAGCGAATATCCGCTGGAGCAGGACGAAGTGAACATCGGGCGCATGCCAGAGAGTGACATCTGCCTCAAGGATGATCTGCGCGTCTCGCGTCACCACGCCGTCATTCATCGCGCACCGACGGCCTTTATCCTGACCGACCTGGAGAGCGGCAACGGCACCTATGTCAACGGCATCAAAATTGCCGCCCCAATCCTGATGCGCTCTGGCGACCAGATACGCATCGGCCAGACCGAGATGACCTTCACGCTGGAACCCAAGACCGCGCTCCCCACCGACAACGGGAGCACCATCTGACCAGATCTCGCGCCCTTGCCCCCTGAGCAGGGGGCAAGCCTGCCCGTTATCTTAAAGGGAGCGGGCAGTGGGGATAGGCTTTCACCCATCTTCTTTTGCAGGCGCACCTATGGCTGAAGAACCGCGTTCCGCTGGCCCAACACCGGAAGAACCAGACCAACATCCGCCAACCACCCAGGAAAGCTGGGCGGAGCGTTCCAACCATCTGCGCGCCGAGCTGGTGGAGCAGTTGAAAGCGCGTGATGTCCTGCACAGCGCGGCGGTGGAGGCCGCGTTTCTGCGCGTGCCCCGCGAGCACTTCTTGCCAGAACTGGCCCGGAGCGAAGGACTGGAAGCAATCTACTCTGATGAAGCCATCATCACCAAGCGCACCGGCCAGGGCACGCCGCTCAGTTCTTCCTCGGCCCCCTCGATGATGGCGATCATGTTGGAGCAGCTTGACCTGTGCCCCGGCCTGCGCGTGCTGGAGGTTGGCGCGGGCACTGGCTACAACGCCGCGCTGCTGGCTGAACTGGTGGGCGACTCGCGCGCCGTCGTCACGATTGATATTGATCAAGAGGTCGTGGAGCAGGCGCGTCGCAACCTCGCCAGCGCGGGCTATCCAGAGATCACCGTCTTGTGCGTGGATGGCGTCCTGGGGGCGCCCGACCTGGGACCATTTGACCGCATTGAACTCACCGTTGCCAGCGATGACATCGCCCCGGCCTGGTGCGAGCAGTTAGTTAGTGGCGGGCGGCTGGTCCTGCCGCTGGAACTGCACCGCCACCAGCGCGGCCAGCTTTCGCTGGCGCTCGTCAAACACGCGGAGTATCTGGAAAGCGCGGCAGCCTCTTACGCCTTTTTTATTCCCCTACGCGGCGACCAGGCAATGGCGGTGGAGCACATCGCCCCGCTGGGGGTGATGACCCATCAGGAGACAGGCCATCGCTGGGAACTGAACGCTTTTGGCGAGCCATTCATGGCCGCGCCCCAGGTGCGCCGTGACGCGCTGCATCTGCTCAGCAGCACACCCACCACTTATGATCTGCGCTTGCGCGGGGAGACGCGCGGGCTGCTCACGTATCTTGAGCTACGCTATGGCGAGACAGAACTCATTCACGTCTGGTCGGGGCAGGCCATCTGGGGATTTGAGGGGTGGTGCGCGGGGGTGCTTTCCCATCCCTTGCAAGCAGAGTCGCCAGGCCAGGCGTTTCCCCTGCTTCCCTCGCGCCGAAACCAGCGCCCAGGCATCGCCTTGCTGCGCCCCGCCACCGCCAGCCCGGACGACGCGGGGCTGGGCGTGGTGCTGCTCTATGGCAATACGAGCGCCCTGCAACGTCTTAAAATGCTGGCACGGGAGTGGGACGGCCTGCAACGACCTGATCTTGCAGCGCTGCGGGTGCGCGCCTACGCGCCGGGCAAAGCGCCAGCACCCAGCAGTGGAGAATGGGTGATTAATAAGCGCTCGGTGCAGTTGTTGCTCTCGTTTCAGCCCGTCGCCCCTTGAATGGGCGACCTGCCTACCCCCTATTTTGGTGGTACAAGTGGGCACGACTCACCGGCTGCCGTGCCCCTGCTTTGAGGGGAAACCGGTGGTACAAGTGGGGCGCTAGCCCAGGTCTACGGGCGCGGGCGCCAGATGATACTCTGGCAGCGCCTGGAAAGTCCGACCACGCTGATCAATGAAATACGCGCTGCCCTCGGACTCTTTCGCCTTCTTCTTCACCTCCGCCGCCACCCTGCTCACTTCCTCAATGCTGGCTACAGGCCGATACTGGTTTGTGACCACCCCAATTGCCAGGCCCACCAGAGGATACTGCCAGGGCATTCCCTGGCGGTCAGTCGTGATGAGCGCACCCCGGAGCAGGTCTTCCTCGCTATACAGCGCCTGCTGCTCGCGCTCAAAGGCTTGTATGAGCGCCTGGCACATCGGCTCGACACGATCAGGCGTGGTAGCCACGACAAAATCATCTCCGCCAACATGCCCAATAAAATCGGCCTCATTCCCCAACTCCTTCACAACCCTCACGCACACCTGCGCCAACATCTGAATCATGCGATTGCCGCTCAAAAAGCCATAGACATCGTTATAGGCTTTAAAATTATTCAGATCAAGATACAGCAGGCTCCAGGGTGCCCCCTGTTGCAACAAGCCCTCAATGGCCCGCTCCACCTGTATACCACCGGGCAGGCCCGTCAGCGGATGCAGCAAGTTTTCTTTCATACGGCGCAGTTGCGTGCGAATCCGCGCCATCAGTTCATCGGTCTTAAATGGCTTGCTCACATAATCATCCGCCTGATGCTCAAACGCGCGTACAATATCGGCGGTGCTATCCAGAGCACTGAGGATAATCACCGGAATATGCGCAGTTTTTACATGGCTGCGCAGCGTCTTCACCACCTCAAAGCCATTCATCCTCGGCAGCATCAGGTCCAGAATGACCAGATGGAGCATCTCGCGCAAAGCGAGATGGATGGCGTCTTCCCCCGTATGTGTGACGATGGCCCTGTAGCCTTCGAGCTTGAGCATCTCCTGTAACAGCCCTGCTATCCGAGGGTCATCCTCCACTACGAGAATTGTTGCCATGCCAAATTCCCGCCTCTCTTGGGTGACGGCTGGCAGGTGCCGCCTGTACGCAGCCTGGCATCTCTCCCGCGCCGTCACACCAGATTGTTGCTAAAGCGTCTCGCTGCTCCTGGCTCATCTGCATTATAGAGCATGAGGCTTTGCTCGTCTAGCATCCTTTTCAGCGCCGCTGATCTTCCTCGGTGCTGGTGCGCTGGGCGCGGATGATGGCTTCTGGCTGATCGAGAAAGGCATCGCTGATACGTTCGGCGTGTTTGGGCAGCGTTCGTTCCGGCAGCGCGTCTGGCGGAAAGTAGCGGCTTTCCGTGACCTCCTCAGTCTCGGTCAGCACCCCGCCAATTGCGCGGCAGCGAAAGGTCAGCACAATCTCCTGCTTCTGCGGCTTGGAATACACACCCACCAGCCGCCCCACCTCCACTTCCAGGCCCGTCTCCTCCTGGGTTTCCCGCCGCAGCGCCTCGTCTACCGTCTCGCCCAGTTCCATCCCGCCGCCGGGCAGATTCCACCAGCCAATATCGCGCCGCAGACACAGCAGCACCCTGCCCGCTTCGATGACCACACCGAACACGGCGACACGAAACTGCGCCTTGGAAGAGGCGCCATCCAATTGCTCAACCGTTTTCACCCGCTTTTCCTCGCTCGCCTGGCGATTAAAATCGCAGCTAGGGGCCTGCGGCCACCAAGTCCGCCTGCGCGGACTCCCCACCCCAAGTACACCAGGATTCGTCCTAACCCGCGCAGGCGGGTTTTCCGGCAGCGAAGCTGCCCATAGGCGCGACTTCAGTCGCCAGCTAAACTTGCGCCCATCCAGAACCGCCAGATATAATACTATCTGCACAGAAAGATTATTGGGAACAGAAGAAAGCCATAACTCTTATGCCCGCAACACATGCCGCCCCGCGAGTCGTCAGCCGCAGGCGTGCCGCCAGCAAAGCCGCGCAAGCAAAACATCGGACGAATCGCTATGGGCGTTTCCTCAAGCACCCAATCAATTCGCTGTGGGGGCTGTTTAGCTCCGTCAAGACAGCAATTACATTGATTGCCCTGATTACCACTATCTGTATCATTGGCATCATCATCGTTCAGGCGCCAGTAGAAATTACCTCCTCGCCCAGCGATTATGCCCTGTGGCTGGCCCAGGACATGACCAGCAAATATGGGCATGGCTGGGCCAATCTGTTTCAAACGCTGCAATTCTTTACCATCTTCTCTAGCTGGTACTTTAAGCTGTTAATGGTGCTGCTGGCGATCAACGTCACCGTCTGCACGATGAACCGCGCGCCGGGCATCTGGAACGCTTTTCGCTACCCGATGGTACGCACCAATGATCGCTTTTACCAGAACGCCCTTGCGCGCACCGATTTCTATAGCGATTATGATCTGGCGGGGCTGCAACGCTTCTTCCGCAAGAAGCATTATCGCGTGCTGACCAAAGCAAACAGCGCCACCGGCACCACCTATCTCTACGCGCATAAGAACGCCTGGGCCACGCTCTCCACGTTTGTCTTTCACGCCTGCCTGGTTGGGCTGATGCTGGCAACCGTCGTCACTGGCTGGCAGGGCTTTGGCCCCAACAGCGTTGCCGAGCATCTCCTGCCCCAGTCCGTCTACAACTATCTGCAAAGCCTGGCAGGGTTTAGCTACGCACAGCCGCTGCCAGATGGCGAATCGGGTGTGGTCTACCCCATAGGCACGCCCCACAACATCGAGTATCGCGCTGACCAGTTCTTCGCCAGCTTTGACCCGGCGAGCGGGCAGCCCACCGACTTCTACACCGATGTCACGCTCTTTCAGGATGGGCGGCAGGTTGCGCAGCATCGCGTGCGCGTCAACGACCCGCTGACCTATCAGGGCGTCACCTTCCACCAGGCATCGTTCATCATGTATGCCTGGATCACCATCAAAGACGACAAGGGCAACATCATCTTTAATCAGCGCCCGGTGCTAGATGAACACCTGAACGATCTGAACCCCAACACCGGCGATAGCATCCCTGTCAACGTCGCACAGGACGTGCCCCTGCCCAACATCGGGCAAACGATGAACGTGGCCGCCACGCTTACGGAAACCGGCTGGAAAGTCGTCGTCACCGGCAGCGATACTAACGGCAACCCCACCTTCTGCGGCCTGGCCGGAGAAGGCGCTACCGCGCCCCTGATTGATCTTTCGCAGGGCACGCTTTCCTGCAAACAGGTGCTGGCAGCGGTTACACTTGGCGACCCAAGCGCCGCCAAGCTCAACGGCTGGACGCTGACCGTGAAGCTGGTCAAGCGCGGCACGGTGCTGCTGGTGACGAAAGATTCCGGCTCGCCGCTGATCTGGCCGATCTCCTTCCTGATGATTCTGGCCCTGTGCATCACCTTCTACTTCCCGCATCGCCGCGTCTGGATTCGCTTCCGCGATGGGCACGTGCAGTTTGCCGGGCTAAAAGAGCACTTCATCAACGTCCAGCGCGACTTTGATATGCTGGCCCTGCAACTGACCTCACAGGAGGCAGCAGAGGCAGAAGCCGCCGAAGAAGACGAGGAGGACGAAGACGCGGAGCCTCCACCAGCGCCAAAAGCCAGCGAGAAGCACAAGCCCAAGGCTGGTAAAGCAGGCGCCGCTTCACCTGTGACGGCGGGCAAGAAAGCCTCGGCAAAATTGCCGCCGAGCGCGGCTGAGGAAGCGGTTGTAGAAGGAGTTGATGAGGCTCATGCAGAGATGGCTGAGGAAAGCGCCGAAACGAAGAAAGAAGTAACGGCTGGGGATTAGGATACCCATCTCCCCAGCCACTCCCGCACCACCTGCACATAGTGCGCGTTTTCTTCCACAAACGTCATATGGCCGCTGTGCTCAAAGATGACCAGTTCGGCGTGAGGCGCGCCAATGGCGATGGCTTTGGCGCCTTCGGCGGTGCACGTGCGGTCCAGGCGGCCACCCAGCACCAGCAGCGGCTGCGTGATCTGGGCCAGCCGATCTTCCACCTCTATCATGCCGTAGTCCTGGTTGGCGAAATGGCGCAGCACGTGGGGCGAATAGACAGTATCGGCGGTGCGCGCCTCATACTCGGCAATACGTGGGTCCAGCGGATTGCCAAAGTGGAAGGGCAGTTGATCGTGCATCAGGCTGGCGCAGTCTTCTTGCGTCTGGGCAGATTTCTCGCGCTCCCAGGAGGCCGTCACCTGCTCGCGCAGCGCCACTGGCTCAAAGGCTGCCAGGTTCTTGCCAACCTGCTCCAGATATTTTGCTGAGGGCAGGCCAGAGGAGACAATCGTCTGCGCCGCCGCGCCGGGGAAATCTACCGCGTGTTGCAGCGCCACAAACGCCCCATACGAATGCCCCAGCACCGTGTAGCGCGAAAGATGCAGCGCCCCGGCCAGCAAACTCACGTCTTTTGCCATCTGGGGCAGCGTCCAGGTTTCCGGCGGGGACATGTCCGAGCGTCCCTGGCTGCGCTGATCCACCAGAATCAGGCGGAACTGATCGGTCAGGGCGTCCAGATAGTCGGCAAATTCCCAGTGGTCCAGCCCTGGCCCGCCATGCAGCACCAGCACTGGGTGGCCCTGGCCGCGCTCAACAAGAAACAGGCGCGTGTCGCCAATATTCACATGGCGGCCACCTGCGCTGGAGTCCTGGGGGTCGTTCTGGTTCGCTGCCATCGGTTCCTCCTCTGCTGCGCTGCATGAGCGGGTGGGCCACCCCTCAAAGCAGGGGCACGGCACCCAGCCCCGCCCCGGCGGGCAGGCTGCCCGCGCTACAAGCGGCCCCACCTGCCGACTAGAAGCCGACGCTACAAGTCTCCTCGTCGGCTAGAAGCCGACGCTATAAATACTACGCCTGATTGCGTTTGTCTGGAGCCACGACGGTGAGATATTGCTGGGCGTGCTGGCGCACCAGCGCGCCATGCTGCTCGCGCAGAAAGAGCGGGGCCAGTTCCAACGCCGCCGGAGACTGCATCTGGGTCAGGGCATGAAAAAAGGTCACAGAGCGGTAGCGTGCTGCGGGGTGGTCGGTAGATTCTCGATGGCGCGACAACTCGCGGATCATCTGTCGCTCCAGGTCCGGCACGCCCAGCCGTTTAAGCATGGGCAGGAAGTGATCATGAAAGAACGGCTCTTTCAGCGAATCCATGAGAGGCTTCACGGCGCGTTGGTCGCCAAAAAAGCCCAGCACCCATGCGGCGCGATAGCACACTTCTTTCTTGGGGTGAAAGAGCGTATATTCAAGCTCCGTGCGCTTGCAAATCTCTGGGCCATACGCCGTTAACGCCTGGGCAACGGAGAACCCACACTCATCCACCTCCAGCAAGCGCACCACCTCTTCCAGCGCTTCCCAGACACGCTGCTCAGCAAGCTGGCGAACTGCTGCCACCCGATGATCGGCATTGGATGAATGCAGATCACTGCGAATCTGATCTAGCTGCTTAGCCATCCGCTCGAACTCCCACAGAACAACAAATTAAATCAATAGGCTGCATTTGTGCTCCGCCCATAGAGCACGTTCGGGTCGGTGATCACATTAATACACGCTGGCTTGCCAGAAGCAAAGGCCCGCTCCAACGCCGGGCGAATCTCCTCCGGGCGCTCCACCATTTCGCCATACCCGCCCAGCGCCTCCACCATACGATCATAGCGAATCTTAGGCAGCAGATCGGCAGCGGTGCTATGGCCCAGCGCCGCCTTCTGGGGATGTTTGATCTGGCCCCACTGCCCATCATTGCCAATCACCGAAACAACCGGCAGATTATGGCGGGCCATCGTCTCAAACTCCATCCCATTCAGGCCAAAGGCGCCATCGCCATGTAAGATGAGCACCTGCTTGTCGGGATGCGCCAGCTTCGCGGCAATGGCATAGCCGGTGCCCACGCCCAGGCAGCCCATCGGACCGGGGTCCAGCCAGTGGCCCGGCTCGGCCATCTGAATCACTTTGCCGCCAAAGCTGACAATATCGCCGCCGTCGCCAATCACAATGGCGTCGCGGTCCAGGAAATCCCGAATCTCTCGCACCAGACGCATCGAGTGGATAGGCGTCTGATCGGAGCGGCCCAGCGCCTCATCTGCCGCCTGTTTCTTTTGCTCATCCTGTCGGATGGCGTTGAGCCAGTCATCATGGCAGAGCGGCTTGCCCAGCGCCTCGGCAAGCTGCGTCATCACCACGCCCACATCGCCAGGGATGCCAACGGTGGCCCCGCGATTGGCGCCAATATCCTCAGCGGCCACGTCCAGCCAGATGATCTTCGCTTCTGCCGGAATGAGCGGCGGTTCGCCAAAGTTCAACCGGAAATCCAGCCGGGTGCCCACTAGAATAATGGTATCGGCCTCGCCCAACGCCATACGCCGCGCCTGCGAGAAATACAGCGGATGCTCTGGCGGCAGGCTGCCGCGCCCGCTGCCATTGAGAAAGACTGGCGCCTGTGTTTGCTCAGCAAAGGCGCGCAGCGGTGCCGCCGCGTCGCACCACCAGACGGCTGTACCCGCCATAATCACCGGGCGCTGCGATTGGCGCAGCACCAGAGCGGCACGCTCAATCAGCTTTGGGTCGCCGGGCTGTTTGCTCTCGGTGCGATAGCCCTCGCTCAGCGGCACGACCTGATCGTCGGTCATGACGTTGCTCAGCACGTCCATCGGGCATTCCAGAAAGACCGGCCCCATCTTCCCGCTGAGCGCCTGGCGAAACGCCATGCTGGTATATTCACCCAGCCGCCGCGTCTCCACCACCGTTCGCGCCCATTTCGTGATGGGGCGCACCAGATCAAGCGACCCCATCTCTTGCAGCGCGCCCCGGTCCCACTGGCCCACCGGCGCGGCGCCGCCGATCACTAGTATGGGGCTGTTCGCAAGATAGGCGTTTGCCAGGCCCGTTACTCCGTCAGTCACACCAGGCCCAGCCGTCAAAAGCGCCACGCCTGGCTTGCGCGTCACCTTGGCCCAGCCCTCGGCGGCATGCACTGCGGCCTGCTCGTGGCGGGTATCCATCACGCGGATGCCCTCGCGCAGGCAGCCATCATAAATCGGGGCAATATGCCCACCACTGAGCGTAAATACCACTTCTATGCCCTCGCGTTTGAGCGCGCGAGCGACCAGCCAGCCGCCGAGAACAATATCAGGCATCAAGATGCTCCTCGCTACTGGATCGCCACGATTTTGATGCTGCGCGCGCCTCCAGGCGTTTCCACCGTCACTATCTCCCCCGGACAGCGCCCAATTAAGGCCGAGCCAATGGGCGATTGGGTCGAAAGCGTCTTCACATTGCCCACCGGACGCCCACCAAAATCTTTGACCAGCACGTAATCACCGGGGCTGCTCTCGCCAATTTGCAGCGTCACCACATGCCCCACTTCAATAGTATCCTTTGTCACCGGGCGCTGCAAGGCTCTTACCTGATCAATCTCGCGGTCCAACCAGGAAAGCTGCTTGCGCAGTTGCGCCAGCACATCATTGGCTTGCTCGCGATGCGCGTCAAACTGCGCCACTGCCACCCGCTCGGCGCTGTCGCGCTCCTCTTCATAGTCTTGAATCTGCCGAATTAAACGCGCGCGGTCTTGTTCCAGTTGGCTCAGATTCAATTCCATTTTCGACCTCTCCTCTCCTGTTGCAACGAATGAGCAAAAGCCACCGGGCCTCCCGTCCATCGAGCTACGGCCCTCTAGCAGCTTCACTCACCTTACGCCTGGCACCTGCTCACAAATAACGCACTCTAGCCACGCAAAAAATACACAGGATACCCCCACAGAGCAGACCAAAAACAGCAGCCCTTGCTCTGTGGCTTTTGTCTGCGGCAGATTTTCTTATCTGCCGATGAACACTTTATTCTACGCCTATGTCCCAGGCTTGCTCCAGGTCTTCCCTGGAGTAGACCTTAAACGCCATGAGGGTATGCGTTTTGGTGATCCCACTGAGGCCCATCATGCGCTCAGTGACCACTCCGGCCAGGTCTTCGTATTCCTTCAGGTGCAGCACAGCCACCAGATCATATTCGCCCGTGACCGAATACACCTCGGCCACGCCTGGTATCTCCAAAAGCTGTTCTGCGGTGCGATTAACTTCGCCGCGCTGAATGTTCATGAGTACGAGCGCTGTAATCATGTTGACCTGGCCTTTCCAGCCTATGCTACCGCTGGCAAATCGGTTGAAAGCCCCATGACTTTCAGCTTTTTGCGCAGCGAATGAAAGGCAAACTCCTGCGTTTCGTGGGGGTTGCCACCGTTTGCCAGCACCATCGGCAGGGCATCGGGGTGAATGCCCAGCGCCTGCCAGACGGTGGGCGCGTGGCGGCGCACTGTCGCCTCCACAATCTGCCCATAGCGCGCGTCTTGCTGAGCCATCTTGCGCAGGAAGCCCACGCCAAAAAGCACATGCCGCGATTCATCGCGCGCCACCGCCGTGAATCCGGCGCGGAAGCCCGGCAAAATCCCCATCTGGCGATAGGTGTTGAGGATGCCCCGCTGCCCGGCAAGCGCCATTGCCCCTTCTACCAGCACATGATACACCGTCACAGCTTCAACCAGCGCCTCCAGGTTCTCTGGCTCGCGCTGGACACGCGTGGTAGCCTCCGGCAAGACCTCCAGCAGCATCGTGGCGGTGGCCGGGCGCACAAACGGACGCGCCGCCGCTGCCAGGTCTTCTAGCCGCTCGCCCGGCAGCAAGACCACCTCGCGGAAAAAGCGCTCAAAGAAGACGACGTGCCGCGCCTCATCTACCAGTTGCGTTGCCATAAAGAGCCGCTCGGACTCGCCGGGCATGGCAATACAGAGCGGGGCAAAGGTATCCGTGACGCTGATCTCGCCCACAAAGAAGGCCGACAGCCCGGCCAGCCGGAAATGGCGCGTTTCGGGCGTTGCGAATTCGCCAAACTGCGCCTTATCCACCGCAAAATCCACGTCCTGGGCGCGCCACTGCTGGCGTTCCCAGCGGTAATACAGGTCTTGCGGCGTGGGCAGGCGCGTCTCTCCCTCATCAATCAGCGCCAGCACATCATCCACCGCTGTCTGGGCCAGTTGCCCCAGCGTCAGGCTGCCAATGGCCTGATTGGAAGCGGAATCAGCCGACATGCTCATCGCTTATCCTCCCTGCTTGCGCTCTGCCGCCATGCGCGCGGCCTCATCGCGCAGCTCGCGGCGCAGCACCTTGCCGGTCATGTTCTTGGGCAATTCGGCGCGGAACTCCACCCGACGCGGACACTTAAAGACAGCAATCTCGCTGCGGCAATACTCGATGATCTCTTTCTCGGTGGCCGTCTCGCCCTGCTTGAGCACCACAAACGCCATCACCGATTCGCCCTGATATTCATCGGGCGACTGTACCACCGCTGCATCGGCAATTTTGGGATGCTTATACAGCACCTCTTCCACTTCGCGCGGATAGACGTTGAAGCCCGAAACCAGAATCATATCCTTCTTGCGGTCAACGATGTAGTAGTAGCCATCCTCATCCACCTTTGCCAGATCGCCGGTGTGGAACCATCCATTGCGGAAGGCTTCTTCGTTGGCCTCCGGCTTGTTGAAGTAGCCCTTCATCACATTTGGCCCGCGACAAACCAGTTCGCCCACTTCGCCCACTGGCACTTCCTGATCGTTGTCGTCAACGATTCTGATCTCCATCTGTGGAATGGCCGGACCAATCGAACCGGGCTTGGTCACAGGGCCAGCCGCGTTGGTCGTGGCAACCGGCGCGGTTTCCGTCAGGCCATAGCCCTCCAGAATCTCCACGCCGGTCAGCTTGTGGAACTTCTCCAAAATGGCGACGGGAATGGCCGAGGCGCCAGAGGAGGCAACGCGAATGGAGGACAGATCGAAGGTGGTGACATTGGGATTGATAACCCAGGAGATATACATCGGCGGCGCCGCCAGCACAATCGTGGGCTTGTCGCGCTGGAACATCTCCAGCGAGGCCGTCGGGTCAAAGCGCTCCATCAGGTCCAGCGTGGCGCCGTGATAGATGGCCGAGTTCACCCCCACGCTGAGCGCGTAGATATGGAAAAGCGGCAGGCCAATCCAGACGCTATCATTGTCGTTGATCTTGAGCCGGTCCAACTGATCAAGCTGCTCGATATTGGCGATCAGGTTGTGGTGCGTCAGCATCGCGCCTTTGGGCTTGCCGGTGGTGCCGGAGGTGTAGAGGATGACGGCCACATCTTGATCATCGCCAGCGGCGGGCGTGGCTTCGCGCGGCTGGTTCGCAAAGGCAGCATGCCAGAGGATAGCCCCCGGCAGCGGGTCATTGCTGAGCACAATCGCGTGCTCCAGCGAGCGCACCTTATCACGAATGGCCTGCACGTTGGGATAAAACGGCGCCAGCGTCAGGATGGCCTTCACCCCGCCATCGTTTAAGATGTACTCAATCTCGCCCGCCTTGTACATCACATTCATGGGGATAACCGTCGCCCCCAGCACCTGCGCGCCATAAAACGCCTCAATAAACTGCGGCAGATTGTGCATATAGAGCGCGACCCGATCACCTTTTTTCACGCCCAGCGTTGCTAAGCCATTGGCGACGCGGTTGACGCCTTCGTTCAACTGGCTATAGGTAATCCTATGGTGCTGGAAAATAATCGCTGTTTTCTCAGGCGTGCGGGCGGCTGCCCGCGCCACCAGTTCGCCAAGTCGCATGGCGGCACCTCCTTGGTCTAGTCTGAGCGTCCTGGGCCGCCCGCCACGTAAATCACCTGCCCATTCACAAAGCTCGCTTCTTCGGACGCCAGGAAGCAAATGACATTGGCAATATCGCGGGGCTGGCCTACGCGCCGCACCGGAATGCGTTTGCTGGCCTCGGCAATCATCTGCTCCGGCTCGATGCCCAGCCGCCGCGCAGTGGCGCGGGTCATTTCGGTATCAATGAAGCCGGGCGCGATGGCGTTGGCTGTAATCCCAAAGGGGCCAAGCTCAACAGCCAGCGTGCGCGTGAAGCCCTGCAAGCCAGCTTTGGCACTGGAGTAATTGGCCTGGCCGCGATTGCCCAGCGCGGAGGTAGACGAAAGGCTGACGATGCGACCATAGCGCTGGTCTACCATATATTTCTGGGCGGCGCGCGAACACAGAAACGCGCCTTTCAGGTGAACGTTCATCACCGCATCCCACTCGGTTTCAGCCATCTTATAGAGCAGGTTGTCGCGGGTAATACCGGCATTGTTCACCAGAATATCCAGGCGCCCAAACTGCTTGGCGGCCTGATCTACGGCCTGCTGGACCGCGTCGGCGTTGGAGACATCACAAGAAAGCGGCAGCCCTTCGGTGCCCAGTTTTTCAATCTCGCGCGCTACCTGCATGCAGCCTTCCATATCCAGGTCGGCCAGCGCCACGCGAGCGCCCTCTTCGGCCATGCGCAGCGCTGTGGCGGCGCCAATGCCGCGCCCCGCGCCCGTCACAAATGCGACTCGTCCATCGAGTCTGCCCATCAGCAAACCTCTTTTCTCGTAACTCAGGAAAATACGCAACCAGAAGCATTCAACAGCACAATGATGGAGAAGGAAACAGTGTCACATCTGCTACAAGAATACCTAGTTGCCTGAACCCTGTCAAGCCTGTCGTCAAAGATGCACAAGATGCTCCGCTGTTTTACCGGCTCAGCCGTTATTTAGCGCAAAACATAGAACAAATGCTCTTGATTTTTTAGAACACATGCTCTATAATTGGTGCGTGTTCAGGTTCAAATAGCTGTTGTTTCTGTTTTGCCAGTGGAAAGGAAGCATCTGCGTGTCCAAGCATCCCATTGTCCATATTGAATTGCCCGCCAACGACACCAAGGCCGCCGGGCAGTTCTACGCCACCGTCTTTGGTTGGAAGACCCAAACCGACCCCAATTTCGACTATACGATGTTTGCCGCTGAGGGTGGCCCCGGCGGTGGCTTTATCAAGGCTGGCGAGGGCGAAACCAAAATCGGCCAGCCATTGATCTACATTGACACCGACGACATTGACGCCTCGCTTGCCCAGATCGAGGCGCATGGCGGAAAAACGCTGACTCCCAAGTCCGAGATTCCTGGCGTTGGCTGGTTTGCCGTCTTTAGCGACCCCGCTGGCAACCGCGTGGCGCTCTACACCGACGCAGCCCACCAGCACTAAGCGCGCTTGTGTCCCCGCTCTTTGGGTGCCGCGTTACCGGGTGTAACGCGGTGCCTCTATGCAGGTGACGCCCGCCGGACCCACCAGCGCGCCATGTCGCGTTCCGGCAGGCAAAACCATTTTATCCCCCGGCGCAAGATCAACGTCTTCTCCCCTCTCTGGCAAGGTAAAGCGAATGCTCCCGCGCACGCAATAGAGAATCTTGGTATAGCTGTGGCTGTGGACGCTGTAGGTATCGTCTGGCCCATTGGACCAGCTTGAGGGCGATAGCCCTTCCGCAAGCATCCGCTGGCGTAATTGGGCTTCATCGGGCTGGGCGGCCTCATGCCAGCGCGTAATCTCCATAGAAACTCTCCTCGTTGCTGGGTCTTCGTTTCTGCGCTTGCTACTACGCGACTTTTCTCTTATAATACCTTTGCTGACCAACTCAGCAGTACGCCAAATGTTTGATCTGCGCTCCCCAGGAGGCAGCAGGAGCACGTTAGTGGCACCAGCTTTGCTACGCTGTCTGGAGCGGCGCTTGCTGCACCACTGCTGGAGATGGAACAACCGGCGCGTTTGCAACGTCTAAAAAGCATTCTATCCAGGCGGATGGTACTACTGAGCATGACATTACTGAAGAAATGTTGTACAACAACAAGGGGAGGGAGCCAACCAGTAGCCTTGCCATCTTCTGTTATTTTCATGATTTGCCCCTCGTTCTATTCAAGGAATAAATAAACACAACAATATCTTATGGCCTGTGCTGCTGATTCTGGTCCTTCCGACCATGAAAGGGGTGGGTTTCCCGTGTATCAGGGATTCTTTAGTGATCTAGCTTCTCCCGTGCTGGCGGCGTTCAGTTTGCAGAGCCTTCTGGGAGTTATTGTCGCTTTTGGTTTTGCGTTCGTTGCCATTTTCTGGGCCAGTCTGGTGATCTGGACCTGGCGCGATATTCGCTCGCGCACCCAGGACTTAGTTTTGCAAATTGCAGCGACCCTGCTTGCCACGTTCTTCTTTGTGGGCGGCCTGTTTATCTACCTGATTCTCCGCCCGCGCCAGACCCTGGCCGAACTCTACGAGCGGCAACTGGAAGAAGAATCCCTGCTGGCCGAAATGACCGAGCGCCCAACCTGCCCAACCTGCCACTATCGCGTGGAGGCAGACTTCCAGGTCTGCCCTTCCTGTGGCACCAAGCTGCGCCGACCCTGCCCGCGCTGCGAGCATTTGCTGGAACTCAAGTGGAACGTGTGCCCCTACTGCGCCTATGGCAGCGGCTCCGATGGTCGCCAGGCGCCACGCCAGTCAGGGGTGCGCAGCATGCCCGCTGGTGAACGCGGGTAGCTTTCCGCAATCGCATCAAAGAGCACGTCTCCGGGAAGCGCCAGATACGCGCGTATCTGGCGCTTCCCTTTTTAGTCGTTTGCCCCGTTTAAACGAGCGAAGTAGTAAAGCGTAACTTCAGGCGGAGAAGCAAGCCCTTTTCCGGTACTTTGGTCCTGGTTGAGCCTGCTTAAGGGTTTACACAAGAAGCTCTGGAGGATATGGTGCTCCCGTCCGCAAGGACATTGTTGTTTTTCCCTCAGCAAAAGGAGCAAACAATGCAGGCAAAAAAATCAGCAGGTTGGATGATGTTTTTGATGATGTGCGCGTTGCTTTTCACCCTCCTGTTGAGCGGATGTGGCAGTGATTCGGGGATGTCTTCCGCCTCTGGCACATCCAACGCCTCGAATTCCCCTGTCATGACGGTAGCCATCCACGAAACTCAGGGGATGTCTGGGGATGTCTATATGTTTGACCCCGCCAGCATTAACGTCCACAAGGGCGATTCGATCACCATCCAAAACCGCAGCGATGAGTTGCAGGATATTGACCAGGGTGATGCGCAAAAAGCGGGCGTGGATGTGGCGATCCCCGTCAATCAGTCAGCTACGATGACCTTTAACGTCGCTGGCACCTTCACGATTCAAAGTGAAAAGGGCGCCGCGCTCACGGTCAACGTTCAGGGATAAATAGCCCCGCGTTCAGGCAGCGGAACGGGCACGAGGACAGCCCGCCAGAGAGTGCGTTTGCTCCCTGCTCCTCTGTCCGTTCCAGGTCTGCCAGGTCGTAATACCTCTATATAATACTCAGGAGGCAAAGATGCGCAGACCAGCCAAAGATGCCTGTCGAACTTGCGCTCTGGCACGCAAAGCCGCCGCTGATCCCTCCTGGTATCCGGCAGCAAGCCAGGACACGCATGCACCCGCCGGGAAGCGTCTGAGTGAGCAGAGCGCGGCCCGCCTGCGGGGGATGCCTGGGAAACATGTCAGGCGCCGTGATCTGTTAGGCTGGTTGATCGCCGGGGGCGGCCTCGCCATTGGCGCGGGCGCAGGCGGCATCGGCCTTTTTGGGATTGCGCAAAAGCTGCGGCAGTTGGCCGCGCTGGCTCCGTCCTCAGCCAATGGCAGCATTGGCTCTACTGCGCAGGCGCGCAACAGCGCCCGCGACTTTCTCAACCCACGCGACGGCCAGGCCAGCCTCTTAATCCGGCTCCCCGATGGCACGTTTGTCGCCTACGAAAAAGCCTGCACCCACAAAGGCGTCTATGTAGAGTATGACCAGATGAGCCATCAGCTTGTCTGCCCGGCACATGGAGCCATCTTTGACCCAGCCCAGCGCGGCCAGGTGCTCCAGGGACCAGCCCCCCGCGCGCTCCCTGCGGTGGCGCTCAAGATCAACACGAATGGCACGATTACCCCAGGATAAGCACAGCAGATATGCTCCACACGTCGCCGGGAGCATGGGCGCTCCTCAGAGGAAACGCGCCGCTCCCCGGTCATCGCTGCGCCCTTCAAGACCTGCGCCGCGCCTTTTCTTTTCCAGGGTTGAGCGCCGCGCCGCCCTCATTGGGCTGGCGCTGGCATTGGGGCTGATAGCGCTGTATGCCTGGTATCTTCAGGGAAATGAGATAGCAGCGTCCAGCATTCCAGGGCTGCTCTTTGCCACCTTTGGCACATTGCTGCTGCTCCTGGTAGGCATTGGCTACGCCCTACGCAAGCGCTGGGCGCTTACCTGGCCTGGGCTGCTGCATCGGTATCTCGCCTGGCATATGGTTGGGGGGCTGCTGGGGCTGCTGCTCATCTTTCTGCACACTGCTGGCAGCCTGGAGCAAACCAGCGGCGCCTGGACCTTTTACGGGTTGGTGGGCGTTGTTACGAGCGGCGTCGTTGGTCGCCTGCTAGATTGGATATGTCCCCGCCTGGCAACACGCGCCGCCCTGGACGCTCTGGATGCTTCCGGCGCCCCTCGGCGGGGTGCCCGCAAGCAGGTTGCGGCGGCAATGCGGCGCGAGCAGCAAGCGCTCTTGGCAATTCGCGCCTGGCGCAAGGTTCACCGGGGCATCAGCCTGATCGCGTTGGCGCTGCTGCTCTGGCATCTGGAAACGGCGCTCGCGTTCCTGCTTCACCAGTAGCCCTACCCCTGCGGGCTAGCAGCCCACGCTACAAAACAACCGCGCTACTCCCGCAGCCAGATGAGCGCGTATGCTATACTGGCGCCATGCCTACCGAGAACGCAGAACCCCCACCCCTGCCGACGGGGACATCGGCGCTACCCCCCAAAGCGGGGGCACCCCTCAGAGCAGGGGCGCGGCGGCGTCCCGCCCCTGCGGGCGAGCGCTTCTGGCTCAAAAGCCAGCGCACCATCCTCCCGCTGGCTGCGCGGCTGGCGCTGGATTACCTCATCCTGGCCGCAGGGGTGGTTCTGCTTGATCTGGCGTTGGACTGGTTCCTCATCCCCAACCGCATTGCCGCTGGTGGGCTGAGCGGCGTGGCGGTGCTGCTGAACGCCAAGCTGGGCTGGCCGGTTGGCCTGACCTTTCTGCTGATGAATATTCCGCTGTTCATGGTGGGCTGGCGCTATCTGGGGGGCAGCGCTTTTGCGCTGCGCTCGCTCTTTGCAACCGCTCTGGTGGGCGTGCTGGTGGACCCGCTGGCGGTGCTGGCCCAGCCAGTGACACGCGACCCGGTGCTGGCAACCGTCTACGGTGGGCTGCTGGGTGGCGTGGGCGCTGGCCTGATCTATCGCTATCGCGGCAGCACCGGCGGCACCGACATCATTGCCCTGCTCGCCAACCGCTTCACTGGCATCAGCGTTGGCCTGGGGCAATTGCTGGCAGATGGCGCGATTGTCGTCGCCTCTGGACTGTTCTTTGATCTGCAACTGGCGCTGTACGCGCTGATCTCCATCTATCTTTCGGCCAAGGCGCTGGATGGCGTGGTGGAAGGGTTTGGCTATGTGCGGCTGGCCCACATTATTTCTGATCGCCCGGACCAGATTACCCAGGCCATTCTTTTCAAGCTCAATCGCGGGGTGACGCTGCTGGAAGGGCAGGGTGGCTATACCCGGCAAGAACGCCAGATTCTGCTCGTGGCAATCTCCCAGCGCGAGGTCAGCCAGCTCAAAGAACTGGTGGCCGAAGCCGACCCCGACGCCTTCCTGATCATTGGCAATGCCGCTGAAGTCCTGGGGCATGGCTTCAAAAAGCCACATACGCGCCCGTAAGCGCCCTCATTTCACCGGAATGTTAAAGATATTGGTGGGCGGTCCCACATTGGGCATCAACTGAATCCCGCCAACAGCCCCCCTGAGGGTATCTGGCAGGTCACAGGAGAAGGTTGCCTGTCCGTTGGCATCCAGCGTTACCGGGTCGTTGGGTGCACTCCCCTGCAAGCACTTGTTGTATCCGAAAAAGAAAAAGGAGACGCCAACAACCACGCCTGGCGGGCCTTGCAGCGTGAGGGTATTCGTTCGCCCGGCTCTGAACGCCTGAGGGTCTGGGCCAAGCCGGAAACTGACGACACTGCCATCACCGGGGGGCTGGAAGAGGGGCGTGGGGCTGGCGGTTGGGGTGGGCGCGGGCGTCCCCGATGAGCCAACCGGCGTGCCGCCATGCTGGTTCGGGAAGTTATAGACGGTGGGCTGAGGCACCGGAAACGTCGGGTTGGTGTTGGCGACCCCGGTGCCCGCCGGGAAAGTGGGTCTGGCATTAGGATTTGCCGAAACCGACGCAAACAGCCAGTTGCCCACTGCCGTTCCCACCAGGTTCAGGCAACCGCACAGCAGCACCACAGAGAGCGTCACCGTCCCAACCAGCATCAAGATTCGGTTGCGTTTGTTCAGCAGCCACAACTGCTGGATGCGCTCGCGGAGTTTGGCAGGCATAGCAATCCTCTTACAATGGAGGGAACCTGACTCAACATATCTCGCCGACTACCCTACAGGATGAGAAACATCGCCTGGTCTAAAACGCCAGGGCACTCAGATTAAACAACCGGAATTTGATACTGCCGATCTTTGCCACCAGAGTTCAGATCAAGGGTAAGGGTATTGCCTTTTTCACCCGCTGGTATCGCGCAGCCCAGACTTCCCTGCCCGGCGCCATCAAGTACCACAATTTTACTCAAACAGGTGCTTCCAGAAAAATAGATAGAAACGGCAACCGGAGTTCCTGCGGGTCCACTCAACAGGATTTGATTCGTCTGTCCAGCGGTCAAAACACCATCGGTTGGGCTGATATGAAAGGTAACTGGCCCGTTGCCACCGCCACCAGTGCCGGTTGGCGAGGGAGTGGGCGTATCGGTGACGCTGGGAGTGGGGCTGGCCGTTGAGGTGGGCGCGGGCGTGCCAGATGACCCTACAGGGGTCGCCCCCCCAGGCGGCGTGTTATAGGCTGTCGGCTGTGGAACCGGAAAGGTGGGGTTGGTCTGCGCCACCTGGGTGCCTGCTGGCAGCGTGGGCTTGGCGCCAGGATTGTTGGACGAGGCAAGCGAGGTCAGGCTGTTTCCAATCACTGTTCCTGCCAGACCCAAACAGCCACAGAACAGCACCAGCACTATCGCGCCAGTCCCGATTAACATCAGGAGGCGATTCCGTTTACCGCCTTGCCACATCTCCTCAAGGCGCTCGCGCTGATCTGGGGGTAGATGCATATTCCCATCCCAAGGTTCGCTACAATTGGCTCGCTTACAACGTCTTCCATTCTAGCAGCGGCTGCTCTGGCGCGGCAAATCCCAGGTACTTTCCTCCTACGGTTGGGCTAACTCTCCTGCTCCAGCATCCGCCACGCCGCAGCATAGACCTCTTCTACGTTGAGCGCCCCCATCTCCGCAAGCTGCACCCGCTCATCTCCCACCTGACCAGCCCAGAGCACCTGCGCGCGCGGACCACGCGGCGCCCAGATAGCAGGGTCAGTGGGGCCAAAAAGCGCCAGGGTTGGTGCGCCCACCACCGCGCTCAGATGGCTCACCCCGGAATCATTGCCCACGACCAGCGCGGCCCGCGCCAGCAGCGCCGCCAGGTGTGATAGCCCAAGATTGGCAAGATACCGCACGCGCCCGTCTTGCAAGTTGATGCTATCTGCTTGCAGCGCGCGCTGCGTCTCTGCCATTGCTGCTTCATCGGCTGGCCCTGCGATCAGCAAGACCCGCCAGCCCCGCGCCAGAAAACGCCCGGCTAACGCCGCGTAGCGCTCCGGCGGCCAGCACTTGCGCCGCCCGCCGCTGCCAGGATGCAGCGCCAGCACGCGCTGGCTGGTGAGATGCAGTTGGCCCCACTCCTGTTCAGCCCAGCGCGCTGCCTGCGGCGAGAGGGCCAGAGGAAAGGCGCCAGCAGAGGCTTCAGACGAGAGCGCGCCCAAAACTGGCTCCAGCGTGGACACGAGATACTCAGCCGCGTGGACACGCTGGCCTTCAGCAGGCCGCCCAGGAGCTACAAGCACGCTGGGGATGCCCAGGGCGCGCAGATTGCGCGACGCCACGCCGTCTGGGTCGCGCAGCCACAACACGGCCAGATCAGCCCCTTCCAGCACGCGGCGCGCTTCCTCTGAGCGGATGCCCTCCTCAGCAAACAGTTCCGCCCACCAGGGCAGATCAAACGAGAGGACGAGACCGGCCAGCCCCGCGTCTTTGGCAAGGGCAAGCGCGGGCGCATTGCCAATGATAACGATCTGCGCGTCAGGAAACGCCTGACGCAGCGCCGCCAGCGCCGGAAACGCCAGGATGGTATCGCCCAACGCGCCTGGGCGAAACATGCTGATCTTGCGCATGCGTGGTTGCTCCCTCACGTTGACGCGCTGGTGAAAATCCTCCTATACTCCCAAGAAGAAGATACCGTATTTGGGAGTTTTTCTGCCTCAGAAGGGGAAACAGTGATGTCTATGCTCAACGACGAGCAGCGCGAAATTCAACAACTGGTGCGGCGCTTTGCCCAGAACGAACTGGCGCCCCACGCCGAAGAGTGGGCCGAACGCGCCTATTTTCCACGCGAAATCTTCCCCAAAATGGCTGATCTGGGCCTGGCGGGGATGCTCGTACCCGAAGAGGTCGGCGGCACGAACCTGGGCCGCTTTCTGGGAGCGATTGTCTTTGAGGAACTGGCCCGCGCCGATCTGACTACTGCCGTCTGGCTCTCCGTGCATAACATGGTCACGAGCCTGATCTATCGCTTTGGCAACGACGAGCAGCGCCAGCGCTGGGTCACGCGGCTGGCCGCTGGCGAACTGCTGGGCGCGTTCTCGCTCAGCGAGGCGAACTCTGGCTCGGACGCCGCCGCGATGACCACCACTGCCCGGCGCGAGGGCGATCATTACATCATCAATGGCTCCAAGCTCTGGGTGACAAGCGGGGGCGTGGCCGAGGTCTATGTCGTCATGGTCAGGACCACCGCCGGAACCGCGCACGGCATCAGCGCGCTTGTCATTGAAAAAGACACCCCCGGCTTCAGCTTTGGCAAGCTGGAGCACAAAATGGGCCTGCATGCCTCGCCCACACGCGAACTG
The DNA here is from genome assembly GCA_036557885.1 of Ktedonobacterales bacterium. Classification (GTDB taxonomy): domain Bacteria; phylum Chloroflexota; class Ktedonobacteria; order Ktedonobacterales; family DATBGS01; genus DATBGS01. Next base: position 19,245 of record DATBGS010000018.1, on the reverse strand, counting down.
CTCTTTGAGGATTGCCGCGTACCAGTTGATAACCGGCTGGGGCAGGAGGGCGAAGGCTTTAAGATTGCGCTGTCTTCGCTGGATGGCGGGCGTATCAACATTGGCGCCTCCGCCACCGGCTTAGCCAGCGCCGCGCTGGAGGTCGCCACGCGCTACGCCCAGGAGCGCAAACAGTTTGGGCGGCCCATTGCCGCCTTTCAGGGCATCCAGTTCATGCTGGCGGATATGGCAATGAAGATCGAGGCCGCCCGGCTGTTGGTCCGCCAGGCCGCCGCCAAAGCCGACGAGGGCGACCCGGCGCTCTCGCTCTACGCGGCAATGGCAAAATGCTTTGCCACCGACACCGCCATGCAGGTAACAACAGACGCGGTGCAGGTGCTGGGCGGGGCTGGCTATGTCCACGATTGGCCGGTGGAACGCTATATGCGCGAAGCCAAAGTGACCCAGATTTTCGAGGGCACCAATCAGATTCAGCGCGTGGTGATTGCCCGCCAGTTGATGGGCAGGCTCGCCACAGAAACGATGCGCTAGCATGGCAGGCACCTATCTCGGCAGCCAGAACCCCCAGGAAACTACGCGGCTGGCGGCGCAGCAGCCAGGCGTGGGGGCACAGGTGCGCGCCGCGCTGATGTACTGTTCGCTCCCGCCCAGGGCACGCATTCTGGAGCTTGGCTGCGGCACCGGCATCCTCACGGCGGCGCTGGCAAAGGCGCTCCCCGACGCGCAGATCACGGCCATTGACCGCGACGCGCATCTGCTGATGGAAGCCCGCCTGCGCTGCCCCCAGCCCACCATCCACTTTGAGCGCCAGGACGCCGCCGCGCTGCCCTACCCGGCACGCTGGTTTGATCTGACGATCTGCCGCTATGTGCTGATGCACCAGGAAGCGCCGCTGGTGGTAGTGGGAGAGATGCACCGCGTCGTCGCGCCGGGCGGAGCAGCCGTTGCCATTGAGCCGGACTGGGGCGCGCGAGCGGTGTATCCGCCCAACGAGGGCGAATCACGCCTGCTGGAGCTTGCCAGTGCCGCGCGACCCTTTGGCTGGCCCGATGTGCGCATCGGACGCAAGCTCTTTGCGCTCTTTCGCCAGGCCGGATTTCTGCCGGTGCGGATACTGGCGTCAGCTTCCTGCCAGACCGCTGATGATGTGCGCGGGCAGGAGGATGTAGAGGGAGAAAAGAGCGGCAATCTGGCCCAACTGATCGAGCAGGGCCGGGGTGTCTTGCTCCAGCAAGGGCTGATCTCGCCTGAAGACCTGGATGCCGCGCTGCACGCGCTCGCGCGCCTGCCCTTTGACCGCGACTATCTGCTTGCCAGCATGGAGTTCACTGCCATTGGCAGCAAGGGCGCTCCCCCGCTGAGCGGCCCCGATGAGTTCTTTGCTGAGCCTGCCTCTCTCTAATCGCTCGCCTGTTGCCAGACTGTTTTCCAGAGACAGCGAGCGGGCTGGATGGCAGTGTGCCATCCAGCCCGCTCGCTGTCTTTACAACAACCTTGCGAAAAACTCAGACCCCCAGGCGGGTAATCTTATTATCTGTTGTCACCACAACAAGCGCTTGCTTCCCATCAGCGCCCGGCGCGGCCACGAATGCATAGGCCAGGACGCCGTTGACCTTGGGCGCGAGCTTCTTCCAGGAGACATCACCAGCCTTCCAGGAGTAGAAGCCGTCATCGGTGGCAAAGAGCACCGAGCCATCGCTGAGCACGCCCAGGGGTCGGCCCGGATTTTGCCCGGCAGGGAATCCCTGTGTTGGGGCATCGAGTAAGGCTCTTTCGCTGGTGCCATAGACCGATACTGTTTCTGGGGAGGGGGAAAACCCATTCGCTGTATCAGCCAGATCAAGATAGAGCAGCGGCTGCGCCCCATCTGAAGGCTGGACGGCCACTATGCCCATGAACAGGAAAGCCTCATAAGGCACTGCCGAGCTTTTTAATTGAAAGAGTTGCGTCCAGTGCTTGCCAGCATCATCGCTGCGCCAAAACGTCCATTTGCCCTGCACCTCTGAACTGCATGTGCCGACAACGGCAAAAATGGTGGAACCAGTGGGCGTAGGGCTGTAGTCGCAGAGGTTGGAGGGCAAGCCGTTATCGGCCAGGCTCCAGGTCAGGCCGCCATCGGTGCTGGTAACTAGACGCCCTCTCGCAACCACCGCAGCGGCGGTGCTGCCTACATGCACCCCCAGATAGGTATAAAGGCGATTGCCTTGGGCGCGGAAGACCTGAACACTGTCAGGAATTGACGTGGTAGACAGGGATTGAACCGGCGTATCTCCAGGCACTGGCAGCAAGCCCTGACTATTTTGGGTGTTTGTCTGCGGGAATTGTGGCTGTGTCCAGTGCTGCCCGCCATCCGTGCTGAGATAGGTGGTATCAGCAGAACAGAGCGGATTCCCGCCAGAATGGGCGACCAAGGGGCTGCTGCCGCCAGCGAATGCCTGGGAAGCAGTACAGTCGCCATATTTCTGCCTGGTATCTACCAGCAAGAAGACATAGTGAGCATTTAATGGGCTGACATAGACATAGGGAAGAAGCTGATCGTTGGCCTTGCCCGCTGGCAGGGCAAACGTCTGCCAGGTGTGGCCGCCGTCATCTGAGCGCGCCAGCAACATCTCAGGCGTGGCTTGCCCTTTCTGCGCCACCTTATAGATAACCTGCGGGTCGCTCGGCGCAATCACCGGAAAGTAGCTGTCATAGTACCCCGGCGCGACCTGGGTGCTCTGGCCGGAAGTTGGGCTGGGAGCGCCCGCACCTGTATTGATGTGTCCGATGGCAAATCCGCGCAACAAGAAGGCAAACAGCGCCACCACCGCAGCAATGGCGACAATCGCCGTAATCGTTTTTATCCGTCCTGGAAACACAGAAACTACTCCTTTTGTTGAAGCCGGGAAGGGTGTTGTAACCGCTTCCTGGCGCGCAGTGCGAGCGCGCGCGGGCTGGGGAACGCGCTCCTGGCTGTGTATCTGCGATAGTCGCTCCTCCAGATGCTCTGTGGAAGGCAGCCCATCGCGCCAGACCGCTCCATCGGCCAGCAAGCGATAGTGCAGCGCCTCCAACTCCGGGGGCAGCGGCTCAAACTCTGTAGGATCGTGTGACTCGCGGGTCATGCGTCTCTCCCTTCCTGCGCCCGGAAGGAGGGCAGGTGTTCTGAAGCAATCAAATGCTCGCGTAATAAGGTCAGCGCCCGGCGCAGGCGGGTGCGCACCGTTGCGGCAGGCAGGCCAAGGACAACGCCAATTTCGGTTGCATCCATGCCCGCGTAATAGCGCAGAACCACCACCACGCGGTAATTGCTCTCCAGCTTGTTCACGGCCTGCCGCAGATCAAGGGCGGCCATCTGGTCGCTCGCCCCTGGGTCGGATTGAAGCGTCGCCAGCGTCTCCTCGCTTCCGTCTGCTCCCAGCGACTCAACGAGCTTGCGCCTGGTACCAAAGCGCCCGCGACACCAATCGCGGCAAACGTTGACGGTAATCCGCAGCAGCCAGGGACGCAGTGAGCTAACATCGCGTAGGCTGGGCCAGGCTTGCCAACTGCGCACCAGCGCTTCCTGCGCTGCGTCTTCAGCCTCGGCCATGCCCACCAGGGCTGCCGCTACCCGCAACATTGCCGTGAGATGCCTGGGTACCAGGGACTCAAATCCTTCCTCGTCCTCGCCAGGCTTCATTGGCTGCACCTGTGGTCGCTGAAACTGCACGACGCCACCCGCTTTCTTGCCGATTGCTCACCGCGTCTCTGGCTGCTGGAAAAGACGCTTCACCTCTAAAGACGGAACGAATCACCTCAAGTGTTTGCGTGGGGCAGTGCAACTCTGGCATTCAGAATGCGGGTTCAAAGAGAGAGGTATGTTGGGTGCCGGTGTGGAGGCGGTGACGCCATTTCAGCAAAGTAAAGGAGACACATTTCTTATGGCAAATCCGATGACCAACCTGAACCCACACGACTTGTACGAGCAGATGTCCCAGGAGCAGCGTGCAGCCGTCGCCAGAGAGTATATGCAGGGGTTTCAACAATCCAACCACCCAATGGCGCAGCAGTTCACGCAGTTGGACCCTAACACAGTGACGCCGCGCCAGTTGGCCGCCATGCACCAGCACGCCGCCCAGGAGCATCCGGGCATCTTTGGGAAGGTCATGCGCCATCCCATCCTGACCGCTGCGCTGGCCGGTTTTGGCATCTACGAAGTAGAAAAGCATCTGGGCCATTAGCGGCTCTTGTGGCGCGGGCAGCTTGCCCGCGCCCATCTTGTAGCGCCAGCGACCCGCTGGCGAATCGTGGCAAGCACGAACGTGCGCGCTGGCGACGGTGGCTGGCGACTAAAGATCGCGCCTATGGGCCTGCGGGCCACAAAGTCCGCCTTCGCGGACTAGGCTGTTGTTCGTCTTAACCCGCGCGAGTCTTGTAGCGCCGTCTGGAAGACGGCGCTACAAAGTGCTTGCCCTTATCCCTGTGACTGGAACTGCACCAGCTTTTCCTCGGTTGCCAGCCAGAGCGTTTTTCCATCGTGATCAAAAGCCAGCGCCTGCACCGGCTCGCCCAGGCCCGTAGCCAGCCGCTGCATCAACGCGCCGTCCTCCGCGTTATAGACGAGCAGATCACCGCTTTGCGCAGGAACGAGCAAGACGCTCCCATCAGGAGAAAAGATAAACGGCCCGATTTTCTCAATATCGCTGCTTGTGAGCCATAGTCTTTCGCCTGAAACCACCTCATACGCCAGCAACTCAAAGCCCTGCCAGATATGGTAGCTAAAGATGACCAGGCGGCTATCCGGGCTGAAAGCGGTTGTGCCCCGAATGTCCTCCATGTCGTACCAAGGGACTCCTGCGTCCAAGTTCCTGTGGACCAGGGTCAACGCCATACTGCCGCAGACGTAATCCTGCTGGACAGGTTCGTAGGTCGGCCACCGCTTCACCGCTGGTCGTGGGACAAAGCACTCTGCCGGATCAAGCCTCCAGAGCTGCAAAAGACCGCTTCCCTGACCGCTGATGAATCCAGCAAGAAAGGTGGAAGTGGGATCGAAGGTCAGACCGGAGATATTGTACTGGTCGGTAGCGTGGTGGCTGATGATCTCGCCGGTCTGCCAGTCGAGCAGGAAAAGTTGCTCGGCGTATCCTGAGCCAATGACGAGCCAGCAGCCATCTGGGGAGCTTGCCAAGCCCTCGACCTCTGGGCCTAAGTTGGGAATCTCCTCGCTAGTGCGGACAGGTAAAAGATCATCAAAGTTGCGCCACTCAATTCCACCAGGAGGTGCACTATAGTCGTCGCGGGACCAGAGCGGCGAAAGAGCAAAGCATGTACCGTCTGGCGAGCCAGTAATCCCGCCAAGAAACATCATCCGGCCCGATGGGTCAAACGTCAGAGGAAAAAGCCGCTCCGGGGTGGTGGACATCTGAGCCAGGATGGTTGCTGGGTTGGTTTCGAGCGACCAGCGCGTCAGGGCGGTATCGCTGGCGGTGAGGGCTTCGCGGCGCGTGGGATGGAGGTGCATCTGCATGTGGGGTGGTCCTTTCTGCGCAGTAAAGAATGGAACGCCTGTTCTCCTTTTCTGCGCCAGCCACCGAAAAACGGTCATCCACCTGCTGTGCCAACGTTTCCATCCCAAACGGGAGTGAAAACGGCCCGGCAGGGACGCCGGGGCTACAAGCCGATGAAAACGGCCCGGCACGGTGGCCGGGGCTACAGGCGGTTGCTGCTTGTAGCCCCGGCCACCGTGCCGGGCAAAGGTGCGCCAGAACTACTCTTCGTCGTCGTCCGTTTTTTTGGAGGGCTTGGGGAGCAGACCGGCTTCCTGCTTTTCCAGCGACTCCGCGCGCTGCGCCTCCTGGCGTGCCTTGCGGATGGCCTGCGTGGTGCAGCTTGTGGTCATCACCGTAATGCCGGCAAATTCGGGGTGAATCAGGCAGTACCCCTCGATAATCAGCTTATCGTCCGGGTTCGTGGTGATGGACTGCTCCACCTTGTTCCACTGGCGGGCGCCAACCATCACCAGATACTTTGTCTTCGATTTGATGTTGGGCGGCAGCCCTTTGGGGAGGATGGGCATCGTTTCGGAAAGCAACGTAAAGGCCGCGTAATGCCCTTGTGGGGGCTTGCGAACTTTGTCTGGGCGGCCAACCAAGGTGATTTTTACGCTCATGGCAACTCCTGGCTTCCAGTCAACAGCTTCTTTCGCAATCTCAGCAAGATTGATCTTCGGGGGCTTCATGGGCTTGGCAATGGGCTTGATCTTCTTGCGCCATTGCTTTTTGGTCACCGCCTCGCGCACCAGGCGATAAAAACACCCGCCAAGCGTGCGCTTGCGGCTCTGGTCCTTCGTCAGCAGCCCCTCGCCCGCGTAGACTTCCTTCGCCTTTTCGACCAGTTCTTCCACTTTTTCCAGGCTCAGGAAATCAATTGCGCGGGCAATCTGAAAGATCGGCTTTTCTTCAGTTTCCCCCAGGATCGCCGCCAGCGGCTGGGCTTTTTCGATGGCTTCTGGCGGCGGTGGCGGTGGGTAGATCAGGCCCCCAGGCTGGGGCGTGTCTTCCATCGGAACGCTAGACATGCCAGTTTCGACACCCTGTACCACTTCCCCAGAACTTCCAGCGTGCCCGCCTTGTTGGGCACTCGTCGGGGAAGGGCAGTAGAGCGCCTCTCCTTTCTGCAATCACTGAACAACCTGCAAGAACAGCGCCTTCTCTCGTTTTGTGCTGCCCCATCTCAGCATGCTCTGGTCAAGAGAGACTGAAGCAGCAAGAAGAGTATAGCATATGTTGGCACGCGAGAGAAGCCCTTTCTTGCTCGTTTATACGCAAAAAAATGGAGTGGCCCCTCTTGGAGAGGGGCCACTCCAGCGCGGCGCTGCTGTCGTACTCTTACTGGCCCAGAGTGAACTCGTAAGATCAAATCCCCGGCTTCCCATTGCGCTCACCCGATTGCTGACCAGGCGCTCCCGGCCCAGGCTGGCGCGGTGGTGGCACGCTTTGCTCCCAGGGGAACACTGGCATAGTTGGCGCTGGTGGGGAAGACTGATTGCCGAGCGGCCCGGAGGTACGGGGATCAGTATTGATTGGCTTGGTGCTGGCATGCGCCAGATGCCCCGGAGGGGTAGGCGGCACAGCGCCAAGCGCCTGGGCCATGCCTGGCACCCCCAGCATCACCCGGCTGCCTCCGGTCCGGGCGGCGGCATCCAACTCTGCCGCCAGCCGCCGCCCGCCAATCGCCGCCAGATTCGCGCGTTCTTCCGCCTTGGCAAAGCGCACGACCTGCGCCTCCACTTCGCCCATTTGCTGGCGCGCGGTGCGCGCCAGGGCTTGCAGCACCGTCACCACCTGCACCAGTTGGCGATTGAGCGGGGACGAGGTATTGGGCACCTGCTCTAGCGGCTGAATGACCCGTTCTAATTCGCTGGCGATGCGTGCCAGCGTGCCAGCAATGCCGTTGAGCGCGGTACCCTCATTGGTAATAAACTGGCCTTGCTGCGCCGTAATATCGGCCAGTTCACGCGACGCCCGACGCGCCTGCTCCAACTGGAGCAGCCCCGCGTTCAATTCCTTGATGCGCGTCCGCAGTTGGCCGAGGGCAATCACCAGACCGTCAAGCGGGGTATTGGTTGGCGCGGTCAGCCGGGCAATCGCCCGATCATCGCCTGCTGCCAGGCCCTGAGCGGCTTCTGTCACCCGTTGCACCGCGTGGTCCAGTTTATCATGGGTGGTATGCTCACGCATGAGCTTTGCCAGGCGGTCCAGCATCAGATTTAACGAGCCAGCAATGGGCAATAGCTCGTTGCTGGTCATAGGCGCTCTGGCCGCGTAATCCCCGCGCGCTATCCGCGCGTGGACCTCTTTGAGCGCTTCAATATCCTGCTCCAGCCGCTGGTTACGCTCAACCACCAACTGCCGCTGTTCTTCCGCAATCTGGGTTGTCACCGCCAGGTCTTCAACGCGCTGCGATTCAGCCAGCAGCAAGCGCTCGTTTTCCAGCACCGTGACACCCTGGCGGGCAGCCACCAGCACAATCAGCCCAAAGCACACGGCAAAAGGAATCGCGGGGCTGCTGCTCCCAATGGGGGCCATCGTCGCGCGCATCACGATGATAATGCTCGCCATGACCGCCGCAATAAAAGAAAAGAACAACCCAAATCTGCCATTGTGAGGCAGCAGGGCGCCGGTGTTGGCATCGGTCCGCTGGCGCGTCTGGCGCTGCGCCAGGCGATACTGCACCAGCCCGGCAAGGGCAAAGAGCAAATAGCAGGCAATCCAGAGCATGTCTGGCAGGTCGCCAGATCGAAAGGTGAGATACGACTGCGCGTAGGCATACCAGGTATCCGCGCCAATCAAAAAGACAACCGCAACGATCAAAATACGCAGGGTGATACGCTCGAAACTGCTCTGGCGCTGCCGACTGAGCGCCACCGCCAGCCCAAAGAGCAGGCCCAGATCTCCAACCGGATAGGCCAGGCTGGTCGCCTTACCCAGCGCAGACTCGCCGCTGACAGTGTAGGCTGGAGCCAGAAAAAAATACCAGGAGAGTGCTGTTCCTGCGGCCATCAAGAGCAGGCTATCCAGCACCACTTTGACGCGGGCAATGGGCGGCTGCCCCCGCCGCGAAACGCCGGGCAGCAGCGCAAAGGCCACAAAAAAGAAGGGATATTGCAGCAGATAAAAAATATCGGGGTAATACGGAAAAGGGGCTTTCCCGCCATACACCAGCACATCAAACCACACCCGGAGATTTTGCGCGACCAGATAGGCAAGCAGGGCAAAGGTAAACATAAACCACGCCAGCGCGCCTGGCCGCCGCGCGCGATAGAGGGCGTAGCTTGCCAGCGCCAGCGGAATAATTTCTAGCCAGGCTAAACCGGCGCGCAGCCAATCGGTAGCAGCAGGGAGCCAGGGCGGACGCAGCAGCAGCATCACCAGTTGATAGGCCACGATGACGAGCGAGACAACCACCGCCCCTTTCAAGAGCGGATCGCCCTGCACCAGCCTGATCAACTCCGAAGTGGGGGAGGAGCGCGTGTTCATGCCACCCGAAGCCCCCCAGGAGGGCGACGAAGGGGACTGGGGCTGCGGGCTGGCAGGCGGCATCCGAGCAGATGACCGCAGGGAATCAGCCCACACCGAAGACTCCATCCAGTCCGCTTCCTGGGCCAGAGGCATCCAATCAGCCGGGGCCTCTGCATCATCCGGCGAGCGGGCCTGCTCGCCGGGGCGCGCGTTGTTGGGATTCCACATGATGGTGCCTCCTTCGCCAGCCAGTTTCCCCTGATAATACTCCCTTGCTGTTCTGCTGTCAAGCGCTTATCCAGGGTGATAGCCTGACCAGGCTATGGCTGTTTCTCGAGCCGCGCCTCCAGCGCCTCCATCCGCTCGCGCAGCTTGCGGTTTTCGCTCCGCATCTCATCAAGATCGGTATGCAACTGCTTGAGTTCATCGCTGGAGGATTTCCCCTTGCGAATGGCCCGCGCCGCCATGCGCGCCGCGCGCATCTGCATGCCATCCAGTTCCGCTGAGGCCATGCGCTCCAACGCGCCCAGCGCCCGCTGCTCACCCAGCGTGCCCAGCGCCCGCGCCGCCGCTCGACGCACCGGCGGCCAGGGGTCATCCAGCGCGCCCAGCAGCGCCGTGATAATCTGCTCGCGCGCCTCACCGCTGTCCAGCCGATGATTGCCGCCCAGCAACCCCAACGCCTCGGCTGCCGCCGCCCGCGCCTGAATTGGCTTGTGGCGGTCAACCCATTCCGCCAGCACCCCGGCTACGCGCGGTTCGCCCAACGCCGCCAGCCCGCGCAGTACATTGGCGCGAATCGTCTCGTTCCAGGAAGGGCGATCAAGCGCCGCCGTCAACTGCTCAAACGCGCCCGCTGTGCGCGTGCGCCCCAGCGCATTGGCTGCCGCCCCCTCCACAAAGTAACTGGGGTCGCCTTTTGCCAGCAAGCTCCCCAGGGCAGCAGCGGCCCGTTCAGCCAGATCAGCCTGCGCTGGCGCGCGGAATCGCCCCAGCGCTTTGACGATAGCCTGGCGCGCGCGGTGGTCGCGCGTCTCCTCCAGGCCAGAGAGCAGCGCGTCCAGGGCACGCCCGGTACGCAGTTTGCCCAGCACCTCGGCCACCTCCGCGCGCACGCCCCAGAAGGTATCGCGGCGCAGCGCGACGGCCAGCGCCTCCACGCTTTTGTCATCGCCCAACTTGCCCAGCGCTTCGGCGGCCTCAATGCGCCCCAGCACATCCGCGTCATGCTCCAGTTGATAGCGCAGCATCTCGGCTGAGCGCTCAAACTTCAGCGTCTTCAGTACCCAGCCGCCGGGGTCAAAGCGCACCATCACGGGCTTGCGCGGCAAGGGGAAGTAAAAACGCTGCTCCTTCTGCTCAATCTGCACGCGGAAGGTTTTGGTTTCGGTGGCGCCGCTGCCATTGGCGGGCTGATCATCGCCTGGGATGGTCAGGGCGATGTCTACCGGCGTCACAAAGCAGGGGAAATGCTCATCTATTTTCTGCGTTTGCTTCACGGAGACAGAGGCCAGCTTGTGCTCCTCATCCCAGTTGAACGACACCTCAAACTCCGGGTGCCCGGCGCGATAGACCCACTGCTCAAAGAACTGGCCCATGCTGCGGCCCGTCGCCTCCTCAATCGCCCGCTCCAGGTCAGCCGTCACCACTTCGCGGCCCCGGTTGGTGCGCAGATAGTGCTGGATAGCACGCCAGAAGCCCTGCTCCCCCAGCACAAAACGCAGCAGATGCAGGACGAGCGAGCCTTTTTGATAGGCATGCGCGTCAAAGAGTTCCCAGCCATCAGTGTTATAGACGTTATAGACAATCGGACGACGATACGACTGGTCGAGGTAATCATGCAAGTTTTCGCGCAGTTCATAGCGGAAGGTGTCTTCGCCATCATCATATTGGACATAGGCCGCCTCAAAATAGGTGGCAAAGCTCTCGTTAAGCCAGAGCTGCGACCAATCGCGGCAGGTCAGCAAATCGCCAAACCACTGATGCACCAGTTCATGCGCCACGACCAGCTTGGGGTGCATCACGTCCAGCGCGGCGCGAGCGTCGGGGAAGAGCGTAAAGCTGTGCGTCGTGGCGGAGGTATGCTCCATCGCGCCGGTATAGAGTTCGCAGACGACCTGCGCGTACTTTTCATAGGGATAGCGCACCCCAAAGCGATCCGAGAAAAAGGCCAGCATATCCGGCGTCTTGCCCATCATCAGCCGGGCATCCTGCTCGCGGTCGCGGCGCACATAATACGGCACTGGAATGCCGTCCCAGGTGTCCTGCACCTCGGCAAACTCTCCCACCACCAGCGTCACCAGATAGGCCGGGTGCGGCAGGTCATGGCGCCAGAAATAGGTCTTCGAGCCTGCGGCGCTGTCTTCTTCCACTTTTTCCAGCCGCCCATTAGAGAGCGCAAAATAGGGCGCGGGGACCGTCACGGCCAGGGAAGTCGTGGCGCGGTCATTGGGCGAATCGTGGCAGGGGAACCAGAAATGGTTGGTTTCTGGCTGGCCCTGTGTCCAGACCTGGCGTGGCCGCGTCGGGTCGTCTGGGCCGGGCTTCACAAAGTGCATGCCGGTGCGCGGGCGCGTGGCATAGGCAATCTCAATGGCGAAGGTTTCGTCGTGCTGATAGGCGCGGTCCAGCGTAATAATCAGGTGGCGACCATCTTGTGTGGCACTGAGCGCCGGGCCGCCCACCAGCGCCACGCGCTCGATCTCTAGCTCCGACGCGCTCAGTCGCACCGAGCGCAGATCATCATAGAGCACCCGGAAGGTCGTCGTGACGGTGCCGCTCACGCGCTCGGCTTCCAGGTCCAGCGCCAGGCGCAGGTCCACATGCTGCACATCTGCCGGGCGATCCGGCGCATAGTGCGGGCGGTCCCCAGGCAAGGCAAAGTGATAGGGGTCTGTTTCGTCATCGAGCCAGCCAGCCGCCCACTGACCCTGCTCCAGCGACAACGAACGCGCGCAATATTTCACAGAAAGCTCCTTCCTATTTCAAGTCATCAGACTGCAAGCCATCAGACGTCAACTCTTCAGTGGTCCAGTTACTATAGCACAACGCCCGGCACATGTGCGAAAGCGGGCCGCCAGGCAAACGCGCGTTATTTCCGGCATAGGATTTGCTACCAAACGTTGGGAGCAAGCAGTAGCTTCCTTAGCTAGCCGTCCGCTACACGACTTCTCATGGTGGAGATGGCTCTGTGGCAATAAGGAGAAACGTTATGCGTGTACAGGATGACGCCCGCCGCTCTGCCTCTGGCCCGCGTGCAACCGTGCTAAAAAAGCATCCTTACTTACTGTCCTCACCATCCTACTTCCTGTCGGAGGAAACTGAAGATGAAGCAGCCATGAGCGAACAGGCGGAGCCTATACTCCCTGCGCGCCAGGATAAAACCATTTTGCACATTTTACGCGCTATGGCAATGGGCCACCTGTTCCTGGGGCTGGCGCTGGCGCTGAGCAGCGTCATACTTGAGGCGTACCTCCATGAGCCGCTCTTTTTTGGGCTGGCGGCCAGCGGCGCGATTCTGGGCGCCTGCGGGGTGATTCTGCGCCTGAATCTGGAACGGCGCGTGACGCTGCAATCGCCGCTGGTCTTTTATTTACTCCCTTATGCAGATTTCGTCAATGTGGGTTTGTGGCTGCTGCTTTTCGGCATGAATGGCCCCATCTTGCTCTTTTTTGCTTATGTTCTTCTCAGCACCGCGCTCCTGCTGGGCAGCCGCCAGGCGCTCGTCCTCACCTTGATTGCCGGGGGCACCATCTGCGCCGTGACATTGAGCCAGGCGTACAACCAGATTACCCCGGTGCTTCACGCGCCCCAAGCCTTCAGCCTTCCTCTCATGCTATCCTTGACGCTGCTGGCGTTGGGATTGATCGCGTATGTGGCTCGACTGTTTAGCCTGAATCTGGACCGCTTTACCCACGAGAGCGCCCGTCAGAGCGAAGACCTGCTGCATCAGCGCCTCCAGTTTAGCCAGCAGGAGCACCAGCTTACGGAAGAACTGGAAGCGCTCAATGAAGACCTCACCCAGTATTTGAAGGGGAAAACACAGACCAGGATTTCGGAATTTTTTGAAATGCTGGCGCCGGTCCAGAAGAACCTCAACGCCGTGTTAGAGCAGGGGGAAAAGCTGCTCTATGCCGCCGCCTACACCAATCGCCTGCAAGAGCGGATCGCCGCCTTAAAACAAGCCCTGGAACGGGCTAATATTGGTGATCGTTCCGCCGTCCAGATTCTGGCAAGTTCCAGCAAAACGACGCTGGACACCCTCACCCAACCGCTGGTGAGCATCTGTCAGCAATGGTTTGAACTGCAACAGGCGTTTCAGCGCGCCAGGGCGGAGTATCAATCTCTGGCGAGCCTGACGGCTGACCTGGCGATGCTGCATCAGAGCCTGGGCAGCACCGATGCTGTCTTTGGCGAGATGTCTACACGCTCCACACAGGGCGCGCGGCACCTGCACGCGCTGCTGGAAAGTGAGGGGACAGCCAGAGAGTATGGCAGCGGCTCACTTAACAACGAGCGACCGATACTGCGCGAGATGGAACTGCGCGCGCACCAACAAAGCTCAGGTCTGGAGATGCTGCGCGCCCGTTTACGGGTCATCAGTGAGCGGATGGAGTACATTGAAGGCGAACTGCGCAAAGTGGGTGAAGGGATGGAGCAGGCGCTCAGGCTGCCGACCTCCTCGCGGCCCATGCCACGTTTTCCTGAGCGCCCAGAAGTGACCGGGCCAAAAATATCGCCGCGTGCCACCAATCCGCTCACTCCGCCGCCATTCAGAGCACCCAGCCAGCATCTCAGCGGCCCGCTCACTCCGCAAGGGTCACTGCCAGATGCCGACGGACCACACCTGATTCACTAAGCGGAGCGTCAAAAGGCCGCGACGGGATAAATCCCGTTGCGGCCTTTTGACGCGATCTTCTATAGGCTTCATTGCTGGAAGAACTGACCAAAGCCAAGATTGCTCTGGCCGCCAACCTCCTGCGCCCCCTCTGGGGTGGGTGGATGGTAGGTCATGGACTGAATCCCAATGCGGCCTGGGCCGGTAAAGCGGTTCAGGACGATGGACGCACCCGCCACCAGATTGCCCAGCATGCCCATCAACCCGCCGCGCGTGGAACTGGCGATGGTCGTCGTGGTCATCTGCACCGAAGCGTCTTTCCACAGCCAGCCGCCCGGCTCCACATCCAGCGTCTCGCCTGGGGCCAGTTCTTTCTCAAAGTGGTTGCCATAGGCGTGCAAAAACAGAATCCCCTCGCCCTGCTGCGCCATGAACTGGTCAATAAAGATACCCGTCCGGCTAAAGAGGATGCTGCCCACGCCCTTCACAAACGTAAAATCATAGTTGACATTGCTGGAAGCGCACAAGAACTGATGCTCGCGGACCTCCACCATCTGGCCTGGGCGCAGGCGCAGCGCCACAATCTGCCCCGGCGCCTCGCGCGAGAAAGCGATGTTGCCTGGCCCCTGGGCCGTACTGATAAAGACCTGCAATCCAGCAAACAACCGCTTCATTCCACCGCGCGCCTGCATACTGATGTTGACGCCGGGGTGCTTCCAGAGCAGAATATGATGCTCAAAATAGAGCGTTTGCTGCGTGCCCAGTTCCACGCTGACCACCGGCACGACTTCGCCCTCGATCTTGACGCGCATATCCGCCAGGAGAATCGGTTCCTTGGGGTTATGCAGTTCCGGGCGCGGCTCGTTGGCGTTGAGTCCCATGCCATACGCCTGATATTGGCCTGGCGGGGGCTGCCCTGCCGGGCCGCTCATATACGATGGCGCCGGGCCACTGTTATAGGCGCCTGGCGGCGCGGGATACCCGCCTTGCGGCGCGGGCGCCGACATGCCGGGCATGGGATTGCCACACTTCCCACAAAAACGAATCCCGTCAGCCTGCTGAGTCTGGCAATTTGGACAGATCATTTCAATCCTCTCTTGCTGGCCTGGAGCCTGGGTAAGAAGACAAATGGGCAGCCGGTCATAATTGACCGGCTGCACGTTTTCTGTGCTACAGTTGATCTTATCACGGGCGTCTATCAAAGAAAAGAGCCTGGAGAAGCTGCGCTTGTGACACTCTCAATCCCCTTTAGGGGATAAGCTTCTGAGCGCGTGTACGTTCGGTTGGCCTGCCTCCGAGGAAACCCTGCAAACATGCAGGTGGTTGCCCTTGGTACGCTCCCAGACAACACTCGTACCAGCGGAACTACGTCCTCCGAGTGGCCCGTGTCCGGGCGCCTACAACGTGCTGGCTGGAATCCATTTGGCACGGTTGTTCACTCCGCGCCAGCACCCTCACGGGGCCAGCCCGTTGATACGTGACCTGAGCGGGGAAAGGTATTTTGTTCCCAAAGGCCAAAGGGTGCATGTTCACGCTACCCACCACATCCCTGTGGCCCACAAAGCCACACTGGGGATTCCGGCAACGCCACACGCGCCCCTTCACTTTCTGTTTCCAGCCGCATACCGGACACTGGCTCGATGTCCCCCGCTCAGGGCCAGTGAAGCTCATGATGCCAGCTAAGTTCGCTTTGTACGTCAAGTAGGCAATATCTTGCCCGTACTCCCACTCTGCCATCCGCTGATTGTGGTGGCGCCCGTTGTTCTCGTTGCGCACCCCATGCGGGTTGCCGATGAAGAGACTGCCCACGCCGTGCTGCTCGCAGAAGGCAATCACTTTGCGCGTACCCTTGTGTCGCAGGTCACGTATCTGGCGCCGTTTAAGCGCACTCATCATCCGGCGCGCCCGTTGAAGTTTTCGCCAGCGCCGTGACCCTTTGTGACAACGTTTGCGCTTGCGAGCGAGTTGCCCAAGGGCCTTGTTGTGCCGCCGCTTGAGGGAACGGATGCCACGCCCAGAGACGACCAAAGCCGCGCTGGTTGAAGTTGTTACTGCCGCCTGGTGAATCTCTCCCAGGTCTACCGTCGCTTGCACAGTGCCGGGCGCCTCTGATGCTTGCGTTGCCGGAACCGAGACATGCAACTCATAGCCATCGTTCCAGACCAGTTTGCAGCCACCAATTTTCTCTGGCAAGTTCAACTTGAAGACGAGCGAACGCCGCCCCCGACCCATTGGAAGGACAATGCGCCCCTGCTCGACACTCGCGGCCTGAGCAGGCCAGAGGAGCGGGTAGTAGCGCTTGTCTTTCCAGGGATAGCGTATCTTACGGTTGGTCTTGCGCAGTTCTTTGGTGGTTTCAATGTTGGCAAGGAAGGTGCGAGCAATCATCTGCACCGTCTGGCTATGCAGGGCAAAGCGCCCCTTCGTGGCATGGTGCAGGTCGTTCTGGCCCGGCCAGCGGGTGTGCTGAAGCCTTGCCGCTAGATGCAGCTCGCGGCACACATTCCAAACCTGTGCAGCTTCCATCTGCGCTTCCCGCAAGACGCTCGCGTAGCCTTTGCAGAGTTTGGGCAGGGGATAGATATGCACCGTTTGCATCAAGCTGGCATTCCTTCCTTTCTAGCTGCTATGGTTATAGCACAGATTGGAGGGGGTATGCAAGCAGGAAAAACGAGATGGGCACACTACAACATTGCCTATCATCTGGTGTGGATTCCCAAGTATCGCCGCAAGATTCTCACCACTGAGGTAGAAAAGGCCACCAAAGAACTGATAGCGGAAAGCTGCGAGCGGCACGAATTAACGCTGTTGGCGCTGGAAACCGATCAAGACCATGTGCATGTCTTTGTTTCCGCGCCCCCGCGCTTTTCGCCCGCCGAGATTGCCAACTTATTGAAAGGCTACAGCGCTCGCTACTTGCGGGAGCGGTTTCCCCATCTCAAGCGGGTCTGTGGAAAAGAGCATTTGTGGACGCAATCGTACTATGTCGGCACGGCGGGCAGCGTTTCAGCAGAAACCATCCGGCGCTACATCATGGAGTGCCAGGGAAAGTAGGAACAAGGAAGGGCGCTCTCATCCCTACCTCCCTGAAGGGGGGTAGGGATGAGAGCGCCCTTCTGATAAGTGCATCAAACCCTGCCCGACCAGACCAACAAGAACCAAGCGTTTTACAGCACAAAGCTATCGGCCAGCGGATTGCGGCCATTGTTCCCGTTGCCATTGCCCACAGGCTTATCGGGTGCCAGCATGGGCATGCTCGGCACCGGCAAAGACCCTGGCGTATTCGTGCCGGGGAAGGCGCCAGATGCTGGCCCAAAGCCCAACTGGTTGATCTGGCTGTTGAGTTGGTTAAGCTGGCTGGCTGTTGAAGAGGGCATCAGCCCGCCCAGGCCATTCTGGTACGAGGGATCAACCGCGCCAGTAGCAAGCTGAACCGTCTTCCCCTCAATCACCACAGCAATACCCACACCCCGGCGGAGTTCAGCTAACTGGCGCCGCAATTCGCGGTTCTCTGCCTCCAGTGCATCCATTAATTTCTTTTGTTGTAGCAGCATCTCCGCGATGCTCTCAAAACCGGCGCTTGCTCCGCGATCCATTGGTGAAACCTCCTAAGTATGCTTGCTGATTCTTTTCTTGGTGTGGGCCTGAGCACCACGCTCTTTCTGTATAAAGCGATTGATGACCGCTGCTTGTATTTTTACATGATAGACAGAGCTATTGTACGCTATCTTGTTAGGCCATGCAACGCCCTTAGACCAGAAGTACCAGACCAGCCAGCCATGCCTCCCCATCCCTACGGGCAAGCTGCCCGCGCTACAAGCCTCCAGCCAGCAACGCTTGCACGCGGTCCCAGATCAGCCCGGCTACTTCCTCTTTTGGCAAAACAGCCAGGTCTTCCACCTGCCCATCCCGATGCAGCAGCCAGACCTTATTGGTCGTTGTCCCAAAGCCGCTGTCCGCCCGGCTCACATCGTTGGCAACCAAAAAATCCAGCCCCTTTGCGGCCAGTTTGGCGCGGGCATAGGCTTCCAGGTTCGTCGTTTCCGCCGCAAAGCCCACGCGCACCAGCCGCCCGGCACGCGGCCCAGCATGCCTGTGCGCCTCATCCACATCATGCAGAATATCCGGGTTGCGCACCAGCGTCAGCGTGATGCCTCCCGCGCCCGGCTCTTTCTTCATCTTCTCCGCCGCCGGGTGGTCTATCCGGTAATCGGCAACGGCGGCGGCCATCACCAGCGCGTCGGCGCCTTGCTGCCCATCCCCCGCCTTCTGGCCGGATTCCCTGCTCTCCAGTCCCAGCGCCCTCAACACCTCGGTGCGCATCTCCAGCGCCGTCCGCACCCGCGTCAGTTCCACGCCATACAGCGCGGGCAAACTCACCGGCCCTGAAATTAACACAACGTCTGCGCCGCGATCACGCGCTTCCTCGGCAATAGCATAGCCCATCAGCCCGGAGGAGCGATTGCCGACATAGCGCACCGGGTCAATCGGTTCCTGCGTACCCCCGGCAGTGACCACCACGCGCCGCCCGGCCAACGGTCCCCCGCGCCCCAGCGCCTGACGAATGGCCTGCACCAGCGTGGACGGCTCCGGCAGGCGCCCCGCGCCAACCTCGCCAGAGGCCAGCACGCCGACTTCTGGCTCGATGATGATCGCGCCGCGCTCGCGCAGCAGGGTCAGGTTGGCCTGCGTCGCCGGGTGCCGATACATATGGTGTTCCATTGCTGGAGCGATGAGAAGCGGCGCCGTTGTTGCCAGCGCCACCGCGCCCAGCATGGAATCCGCCAGTCCATGCGCCAGTTTCGCAATCGTGTTGGCCGTTGCCGGAGCCACGACCAGCAGATGTGCCTGCCGCGCCAGTTCGATATGCTGCGCCGCAGCCTGGCCCGATGGCTCCCACAGGTCTTGATACACCGGGCGATGGCTTAGCGAACCAAACGACAGCGCGCTGACAAACTCGCTGGCGCGCTCGGTCATAATGACATCTACCAGCGCCCCGGCCTTTTGGAGCTGGCTGACCACCTCTACCACCTTGAACGCGGCAATGCCGCCGCACACGCCCACTACGATGCGCTTGTTGCGAAGCACCTGGGCCATCTGTTCCGCTTCCTCTCTCAGAGCAATCGGCATACCAAAGAACAAGGCGAGCAGCCGGTTACTGCGCCAATCCCACCCCAAAAACCAGCAGCGTCACCAGCGCCGAAACGACGGCGCCTGCCACCACCTGCGCCCAGGTGTGTTTGCCCAGCACCACCCGCGACCAGCCAATCACCACCACACCTAGCATCAAGGGCAGCGCCCACGCGCCGTACAGAATTGCCAGCACCGTCGCGCTGCCTGCCGCGCCGCCCGTGTGGATGCTGATCTTCCAGCGCAGCGTAATCAGCAGCGCTACCGCGCCCCCCAGCAGCGTTGCCACCAGCAGCA
>DATBGS010000017.1:0-37923 GCA_036557885.1 Ktedonobacterales bacterium | reverse complement strand
GAGCATCGGCGCTTCAGCCAGAAGCGTGATCTCATCCAGAAACCCGTCCGCTTCGAAGACCTGCCGCCCAGCCCGTCTGCGCTCTGCGAGCGGCTGCTGCAAGAAGCGCTGGTGGTCATTCACCTCTTACGCGGAGCACGCTTCTACGCGCACATCCATAGCCCCTTGTGGCAACTCTACCACCAGCACGCGGGCATCGCGTTATCACGGCTCTATACCGTCTGGCTGAGGCTGCGCAAGGAGACGACGCCCTGGATAGCGTATCTGTGCCTGCGCTGGGCGCTGGGTGAGGCGTGGCAGGTGCTCTTTGGGCCGAAGGCGCCGCTGCCTGAAAAGCTGGATGAGCAAGATATGCCGTTGTGGGCGGAGGTGGAGACGTTTGAGGTGTTGAGCCAACTGACGCGCAAGGTGCCGCATGCGAGGGTGCCCAAACCGCTGTTGAAAGTGGTGTGGGAGTGGACGCATGGCAACCCCCCGCCGCCGCGTCCGCCAGTGGGAGAGGACTGGCCGGAGGCGTTTACGGTGCGCTTCAAGGTGTGAGGCCGTCGCAGGGCAAGCGCTAAAAGTCCTACTCTCTGTAACCTGCTTGCGTATTGATGCAACGGAGCAGTAGAAGCTGCTCTATTGGCTGGCACTGGGGACAATGGTGGAGAGACTTGCCATCGAACAGGTGAAATCTCAACCATGTCGCAACGACTTCGCAATCGCTTTGTACGCCAGCCTGGTTTATCCTCTGGAAGAGTGTTGCTCAGCTACAGAGAGTGCCTGTGCGCCCCGCGCGACGGGCGGAGCAAAGAAAGGAGGTTGAACCCCCTCATACTACCGCGACCTCTTCTGATTGTTTTCTATGAAAACGCTCCTATTTCATTGCAATGAAGCAAGGGAGTATTCTATGCGTGGACTTGCTCAGTCCTTTCGTCGCCTCGTGACGCGCTCCGCAGCGGGCCTCTTCCTGCTGCTGACAATGGGCGGCGGCGCGGCAGTGGTTCCGACGGTGGCTCTGGCTTCGGCAGCCGGACAAATGACCCCGGCGGTTGGCGTCAACCCGCACTTTAAGGTGGCAAACGTGGTCAGCGGCACCGGCAGCGATGTGACGTTTAACTGCCAGTTGCCCACAGCCGCCGTCTTCTGCTATGCCCCCAAGCAGATTCGCAACGCCTACAACATCCAGGGTCTGCTGGACGCGGGCATTACCGGCAAACATCGCACCATCGTGATCATTGACGCCTTCCAGAACCCGTTCATGCAGTCCGACCTGTCTATCTTTGACAGCACCTTTGGGCTGCCTGACCCAACCCTCAACATTATTGCCCCGGATGGGTTGACCCCGTTCAACATCAATGATGGCAATCAGGTGGGCTGGTCCAGCGAGATTGCGCTGGATGTTGAGTGGGCGCACGCGGTTGCGCCAGACGCCACGATTGATCTGGTGCTTTCCAGGACCAACAGCGACGCCGACATCTTCAGCGCCACCAAGTTCGTCGTTGACCACAACCTGGGCGATGTCATCTCCCAGAGCTTTGGCGAAGGCGAAACCTGCGCGAGCACCGATACCCTGAACAACGCGCAGTTCCTGGCGCAGCAAGATGCCCTGTTCAAGCGGGCCAAAGACAAAGGCATTACGGTGCTGGCTTCTTCTGGTGACGACGGCGACGCGCAGCCAACCTGCGATGGCTCGTCTTTCTTCATCAGCGCATCTACTCCGGCCAGTGACCCCTTCGTGACAGGTGTGGGCGGCACGAACCTGAACGCTGACCTGACGACGGGCGCCTACCAGAGCGAAGTGGCCTGGGAAGACGGCTTTGGCGAGAGCGGCGGCGGCTTCAGCACTGTCTACAATCGCCCTGGCTACCAGGAGCATGTGCCTGGCATCACTACCGCGCGTGGCGTGCCCGATGTCGCCTACAATGCGGGCGTCGTTGGTGGCGTGCTGGTTCATTGGGGCGTGGGCAACATTCTCTTTGTTGGCCTTGGCGCCACTGATCCGAGCGTCTTCTTTATCTTTGGTGGCACCAGCGCTGGCTCGCCGCAGTGGGCGGGCATCACCGCCCTGGCGGACCAAAAAGCCGGGCAGCGGTTGGGCTTCCTGAATCCGGCGCTGTACAGCATTGGCAAGAGCGATGGCTTTGCCAAAGGCTTCCATGACATCACCTCTGGCGACAACGATGAGTTTGGCACTGGCTTCTTCTTCACCAGCACAGGCTGGGATGCCGTTACCGGCTGGGGTTCACCCAACGTTGGCAAGCTGGTCACGCTGCTGATTCAGCGCATCGAGAACGGAAACCAGGGCTAAGTTTTCTAATGCGAACGGTTGATTGAGCAACACACAAGGGCATCTGGTAACACCAGATGCTCTTGCCTGGAGAGAGCTTGTGAGGCGCGATGGACGCTTCTTCCTACCTTCATCGTACCCCTGTTACAGAAGCCCCTATCGCTCGTCTACAAAAGCAAGTGGAAAGCCATTCCAGCGCCTGTCTTTGTGCTCAGTGGGACTCGCTCAAGTCTTTGCGGACCGGGAATGCTGGTAAATGGTTCTGGCCTCTCAAGAATGGAGGTGACGTACCTAGCGAGGCAAGACGTTCTTCTGCAATGGCCCGGCAATGGGGCCGGGCAATAATTAAGAATGAAGTTAGGGAGTGCATTTGTGAATATCATCAAGAGTCATCCTAAACGGGCCTTGCTGGTTGGAATCAGCAGCGTTGCCGTGATCGTGGCGATGCTGGCAGCGTCGTTTGCGCTGCTGCCGCGTGCCTCGGCAGCCTCTGTGACCATTCATAGCCATCCAATTACGGTCAACCCCCAAATGCAACCAGCAGGGTCGCCGACCAATGCGGCGTTTGGCTGTCAGACTGATCGCGGTCCAACCGCGATTGTGTGCTACGGCCCCCAGCAGATTCAGCAGGCGTATAACATCAACCCACTGTACAATGCTGGCATCACCGGCGCTGGTCGCACCATCATCATTATTGACGCCTTCCAGAACCCGTTTATCGAAACGGACCTGGCTGCGTTTGATCAGGTCTTTGGCCTGCCCGCTCCTACCCTCAACATCATTGCTCCCGATGGCCTGACCCCCTTCGATTTCAATGATGGCAATCAGGTTGGCTGGGCTGGCGAGATTGCGCTCGATGTGCAGTGGGCGCACGCCATTGCTCCAGGAGCCACGATTGACCTCGTGCTTGCCAAGAGCAACAATGATGACGACATCCTGAGCGTGACCAAGTGGGCCGTTGATCATAACATCGGCGATGTCATCTCGCAGAGCTTTGGCGAGAACGAGAACTGCGTTGACACCAACCTGATCAATCAAGAGCACGCTGTCTTCCTGCATGCACAGGCCAAGGGTATGACTGTGTTTGCCTCTTCTGGCGATGAAGGCTCGGCGCAAATAACCTGCGACGGGAATTCCTGGACCCAGGTGGCTAGCTCCCCGGCGTCTGATCCGCTGGTGACAGCCGTTGGTGGCACAGAACTGTTTGCCGCTTTTGATTGCCGAAATGGTTGCCCACAGGGAAGCCCGGTTCCTGGCACCTACGACCATGAAATCACCATGAACGAGCCTGCTGGCGAGTTCACTGAGGGCAACTTTGCTACTGGTGGTGGCTTCAGCGACCTTTATGGCCGCCCAAGCTATCAGCATGGTGTTCCGAATACCCGTGATGGCAAGCGCGGTGTGCCGGATGTGGCCTACAACGGCACCATCAATCATGGCGTGCTTGCTTCCTGTGCAGTTTGCGCCGGTCTCACTACCCCCGCGTTCTTCATCTTTGGTGGCACCAGCTCTGGCTCCCCGCAGTGGGCAGCTCTGACGGCGCTGGCCGATCAGTTTGCCAACAAGCGTCTGGGCCAGATCAATGAGGCCATCTACAAGATTGGTCAGAACCCGACCTGGTATGCCAGCGCGTTCCATGACACCACCGTTGGCAACAACGCGGTGACGGAATTCGACGCTAACGACAACCCGGTGGATGTGGCTGGCTTCGACGCCCTGACCGGCTGGGATGCTGCGACTGGCTGGGGTTCGCCCAATGTTGGGAACTTTATCCCCCTGCTCGTCTCCCTCAAGGGCGGCGTGCACCACTAGCACTCGCCCAGGCGCATGGCGTGCGCCTGGAATACCAACTGCGCCGCGCCTCATTGAGGCGCGGCGCAGTTATTTGCCGCAGGTGAGATGGGCAGCCGCTCTTTTTGGAACTTTTTGTGCGTCTCTACGTCTGTAGAAAGAGAAGAAGGTTCTGTCGGCGGCAACTCAAGAGGAGGTATCATTGATGAAATCCCTGCTTCGCCCCTGGAGTCTTGTGATCGGGTGTGTGCTGCTTCTGGCGCTGCTCGCGGCGTGCGCGCCTGGCGCTTCCAACACCGCTTCGTCGTCCAACGCGCCCACTGCGACGGCCACGACAGCCGCCTCTGGGAATGCTGGTCTGAATGGCTGCCCAACGGAGAGTCCGCCTGCCGATGCTGGCACGAAGGCAGACGTGGTTGTGACCTTTACCGGCGCCGAGGGGCAAACGGTGACGCTCACCAAAGGGCAAACGCTGGAGGTGCGCCTGCCAGCAGCGATGCGCTGGAGCCTGAGCACCCAGGGCGCTGCCAACGTGTTGACCCCTTCAGCGACCAATGGGTGGTATGATGCTGGCCTGGATAACTGCGTCTGGCACTTTGTGGCAGCGAACCAGGGAAACGCGACGCTGGCGTTTGGCGGGGTTGCGGTCTGTAAGCCAAAAACGGAATGCCCGGCCATTGCGGTGGCGCAGGACTACGATATTACGGTGCACTGATCTTCGTGCCATGCTGCCACAGGAACACGCCAGAAGGCGGGTGCTGTAGCATCCGCCTTCTGGCTTTTTGTGCATTACTACAGACCATGACGACCATTCGGGAACAGATTACTATTGAAAAGCCGCTTGAGGTGGTCGCCGCCTATGTGAGCGACCCGCACCACCTGCCAGAGTGGAACGCGCTGATCGCGCGCGTGCTGGAGGTGCGCCCGACGCCAGAGGTGGTGGGAACGGTATGGAAGCTGCTGGTGCAGGTGGCGGGGCGCGAACAGGAGGTGACAGCGCGCGTGCATCTCTACGAACCGCCCAGGCGCTTTGGCTTTGAATTAGTGGGGGGCGCGGGAATCCCCGGCCTGACGGCCCGCATGCTGCTGGAGGCTGAGCCATCCGGCGCCCCACAGGACGCGCAGGCTGCCCCCGGCGGCGAACAAATAGCACCTGCCACGCGCCTCACCTGCACGCTGGAGATTGGCTTTCCGCTGTTGATGGGCGGGCCAGCGCTGGGCAAGGTGGTGACGCCGATGATCCGCGAACAGCTTCGGCAGGGGCTGGAGCAGCTTCAAGCGGTGCTGGAACGCCCGCGCCCGGCGTGAATTGATTGACAGCTTCAGCCCGCTCAGGTACACTACAGAGAGCACAGAGAGGCCATCATAGCTGGCGTCAGCGAGCGCAGAGGGTAGAAACCCAAAGCAGCCTCCATGAGGAGGGCACGGACTGCTCTGGCGGCTGAACGCGAAGGGGGAATTGTCTTGACCGTTTTGGGAGATGGACAGACGCTTCCGGCAGCAGGAAAGTTTGGCGTGGAGGCGCTGCGGCAGGTGCCAGATGCCTGGTTGACCTTCCCGGCCAGGGACCGCCTGCGCCGCTGGTTAGATGATCGGCGCAAACGCAAGCAGATCAGTGACGCGCTGGACGGGGCGATGCAGGCGTTGGTGAGCCAGGTCCAGCGCGACGCCAACCTGCGCGCGCTCAACGAATTGATGAATGAGCGCTTCTTTCGAGATCGCCAGGTCTTGGGAACATTGGTTGCCTGCTTTACCGCAAATGAGCCGGTAGATTACGAACTGCTGATGCGCGCGGTGACGTTTGGCACGGACCAGCAGCGGCGGCGCGTGCTGGAACTGTTTGTGGACGCGCTGCGTGAGCGCCTGCGGGCCATCAATCCCGAATTTCGGCTGGATATTCCGGTGCAGTCGGCCACGCGCGTGAAAGCCATCTTGAATGCGTTGCAGGCGCGCCAGCAGGCCCAGAAGTTTTCGGCATCGGTCAGCATGGCCCACAACAGCGCTGCCCCTGGCGCTGCGCCAGGGGCGCGACCCTTGCCGCCGCAGAATGAACTGGCGGGCGTTGGAATTGAAGTCAGCCTGGACCCACACCAGAACTTTGCCCTGGCGGTTGCCCTGGAAGGGCAGGGCCGCGCCGCAGAAGCCATCGCCATCTATGAGTATGTGCTGCGCCAGGAACCGGATTACGGCAAGGCTCACTTTAATCTAGCGATGCTCCTGGGAGAGCATGGGCAGCTTGAAGAGGCAGAGCAGCACTGTTTTTTGGCCTTGCAGGAACTGCGCGAATACCCCGATGCCTGGGGGTTCCAGGCGTATCTGCTGGCCGCGCTGGGCCGCCAGCCGGAGAGCCTGGAGTGCGCCCGCCGCGCCGTCTCGCTGGGCTTTCCGCGCAAGAAGCTGGCGAGCCTGCTGAAGCTAGAGCCAGCCGCGCTGTAGCTGGCGGTTTGTGAACCACCTCACAAAATCTTTACAACACAGACCATAGGCTGCACGTAATAGAGGGTGGAGCACGCGAAAAAAGGGCCGCGTCTGGGGCGAGCGCCTGTGGGCGCTTTTCCTGACGCTGACCCGCATGCTATAATGCAGGGAACAAGAAGGACAGGCTGGCCGGACCGATCAGGGGTGCTGAGCATGATCGGTGAGAAGGAAAGATCGAGAAAGATATGGATAACGCACGATATTACTCTGGGTCGTTTGATGTGAGTCTGCTGGCGATTCAGCTTGCCAAACATCTGGAGATGCGCGCCTACCAAACGCAATGGTTTGGCGCGGGCAACCAGATGACGGTCCAGGTGCGCAAAGGCAGCGAGGCGGCCAAGTTTTTAGGGGCGCAGGCGGCGCTGACGGTGGTGATTACCCAGCACCAGGCCGATGTGCTGACCGGCAGGGCGCCCGCGCTGGTGGTGACGTTGGGGCAGCAGCGCTGGGGCGATAAAGCGCTGGCCGCTGGAGTTGGCGCGTTCTTCCTCTGGCCGCTGCTCATTCCTGCGGCGGTGGGCGCGGTGCGCCAGACAACGCTGCCCTCTGAGGTGCTGGGCATCGTGGACTCGCTGGTCTTGCAGCAAAATCCGATGGCCTATCCAACCTCGATGCCCACCTACATGATGCCACAGGTGCAGGTGATGTATCAGCCGATGCCGACCCCCGCGCCAATGCCGGTGGTGACGGTGCCGCAGCAGCTTTGCCCCACCTGCGGGCAGCCCAATAACACGGGCGCGTCGTTTTGTCAGTCTTGTGGGTCGTCGCTGGATGGCAGCGTGGCCCAGAACCGGCAGCCCGCTGCCCAGGCGCAGCCGATGGCGCCAACCATTCCGACGATGCCAACCGTTGACCCGGTGGTGACTCCGCCCCCGGCGCCGACTCCGCCGCCCGCGCCGGCCAAGCCGCCAAAGCAGGTGGCCCCGGCCACAACGCGCGTGGGGCGCACCGCGCCGCCGACTGAGCGCGTGGCGACTTCTTCTGGCACGATTGTCCCTGCCGGGCCAACCGGAGTGATGGGCCTGCCCAGCGGGCGCAAGGTGCCCATTGTGGGCGAAGAGGCGATTGTCGGGCGCGGTAATCCCGATGGCACGGACCCGGTAGAGATTGATATGACGACGGAGATTGAAAGCTCCACCGTGTCGCGGCGACACGCGCGCGTGGGCCGCGCAGGGACGGGGTTTGAAGTGGAAGACCTCAACAGCGCGAACCAGACCTTCCTCAACAATGAACCGCTTTCTCCTGGCCGCAAGTACACGCTGCACAAGGGGGATGTGGTGGAGTTTGGCAAGGTCAAGTGCGTCTTCAGCATTCAGGACAAGTAGGGAGTGACGGTGGGGGAACAACCGCAGAGTAATCGGTATCTGGGAGCCACGCCTCCGGTAGCCACGCCACCGGAGCGTGGCGAGCGTTTCTGGGTGGAACGCCCGGAGGAACTGGCGCGCGCTGCCGAGTACCTGGCGGCGGCGCAGGTCGTGGCGATTGACGCGGAATTTGCGCAGGGGCGGCCAACCGACCCGGAGCCGTCGCGCCAGAAGCTGGCCTTGCTCCAGATGGCAACTGATCGGGCGTGCTACCTGATTGATGTGCTGCGCCTGGCCGACCTTTCGCCGCTGGCCGCCGTGATCGAAGACCCGCTCATTCTCAAGCTGTTTCATGGCCTGGGCGCGGATGCCAAGATGCTGGCGGGGCGTGGGCTGGGGGTGACGCATACCTGCGATGTGGAGGCAGCCAGTCGCTCCGTCTTTGGCTCAGGGGAATCGAGCCTGGGGGCGATGCTGGAGCGCGCCTTTGGCGTGCGCCTGGATAAGTCCTGGCAGCGCAGCGATTGGAGCCACCGCCCGCTTTCGCCCGCGATGCTGGCCTACGCCGCCCGCGATGCGGAAATGACGCTGGCGCTCTATCACTGGTTGCAGCAGCATTACCCCTGGGCAGTGGCGCTGCACACGGACAGCGGCAGCCCGGCCTCGGAGGAGAGCACGCGGCTTCCTGTCTGGCTGGAAGCGCTGGTGGAGGGCGGGCGCCAACTGCCGCCAGAGGTGGCAGTAGTCGAGGCAGGGCTGGCGGACGATGTTGCCGGGCAGACACGCGATTGCGGGCTGGGGCTGGCGCTCTTGCGTCACCCTGGGCGGCGCGCCCGGCTGATGCGCGTGATTAGTGATCTGGGGCTGGTGCAACTAGCTCCGCAGATGCTGCCCGCGCTGGCGGCGCCCGCCTCCGAGGAACGCGCCGCCGCCGCCCGCACGCTGGGGCGCCTGGGGCGTCTGGGGGCGCCGGGGATAGACGATGCTCAGGAACGAGTGACGGCGCTGCTGAATGACCCGGTGGCGGATGTGCGCAAAGCGGCAACGCTGGCGCTGGGCTGGCTCAAGAGCGAGGCGGCATCGGCAAATGGGCCGAGCTTTGCCGTGCGCAAGCCGGGACAGGGCGGAGCAAATACCTGGACGGTGGGCACCAGCGCTGCCGAGCCGGAGGCCGCCGGGGATGATTGGAAGGCAGCCCTGCGCGCGCTGATGGGCGCGCCCGATGACCCGCCATCAAACAACGAATGATCTGGTCTTCTGTTACCCGGCGTTCTTGAGGGGGTTGCCTGGAAAAGACAAGGGGGCACCTGTCTTTAGGCCCCTTCCTCGTGACACGCCACTGCATCACAGCCCGGCTCCTCGTGCGCCTGGGCAGCAGAAGCAGGCAGCCACTTTTCGGCCCAGGAAGCAATCGCCCGCACCGCTACCTCCAGGTCGTGACCGGCCTCGGTCAGTTCATACTGCACCTTCACTGGCGGGCCGGGCAAGACCCGACGGATGACTATTTTTTCGGCCTCCAACTCGCGCAGGCGCTCGCTCAGCAGCCGATCTGAGAGGCCAGGGATGGAGGAAAGTAGCTCGTGAAAGCGACGAGGGCCACTGATTAAAACACGCAGAATGGCGCCCGACCAGCGCCGACCAATCAATTCAACAGCATGGTGGTAACGCGGGCAAAAGCCTGTCAGGGGCTTCTCGTCGTGTGTGCTGGCTGTCAGTTCTTGGAGGATTTCTTGATTGCTCATGTTTGTGAAGCGCTCCTTCCAGGCAGATGAGGCACGTGGGCTATATCGCGCCTCTTGCCTTCTTTATTGATTGTACCACGTTTCCTCCTGCCTTTGGGCGTCTCTGCGTGATACACTATCCTCTGCACTTATTGTCGAAGAGAAACCGCTGAGGAAGCGTAGAGAAACAGATACCATCTATGAAACCCCTTGTTGCTATCGTGGGGCGGCCCAATGTAGGCAAATCCACGTTTTTTAACCGCATGATTGGAAAACAGCTTGCCATTGTGGAAGACCTGCCGGGCACGACACGTGACCGCATCTATGGCGACAGCGATTGGAACGGGCGCGAGTTCACGCTGGTGGATACGGGCGGGCTGGACCTGGGCGAATCCGACGACATTACCCGGCGCATCCGCGCGCAGGTGCAGCTTGCTATCGAAGAGGCAGATGTGATCGTGTTTATCGTGGATGCGGGCAGCGGCATCACCGAGGCCGATACCGACGTGGCTGATCTGCTGCGGCGCTCTGGCAAGCCGCTGGTGCTGGCGGCCAACAAAGCTGATAACGCCAAACGCCGCCAGGAAGCCGTAGATTTTTACGAACTGGGCCTGGATGAACCAATTACAATGTCTTCCAGCCAGGGCACCGGCACAGGCGACGTGCTGGACGCGATTGTGGAGGCGCTGCCCCCGTCAGAGGAGGAGCCAGAGGAGGATGCCGAACACCCGCGCGTGGCGATTGTGGGCCGCCCCAACGTGGGCAAGTCCAGCCTGGTGAATGCGGTGCTGGGGCAGGAGCGCGTGATTGTGAGCGAGGTGCCAGGCACCACGCGCGATACGATTGATACGGTGGTGGAGCACAACGGGCACCAACTGACGCTGATTGACACGGCGGGCATTCGGCGGCGCGGGCGCGTGGGGCCGGGCGTAGAGAAATACAGCGTGCTGCGGGCGACGCGGGCGATTGAGCGCTGCGATGTGGCGGTGCTGCTGATTGACGCCACCGAGGGCATCACCGCGCAGGATGTGCATATCGCCGGAGCCATTCATGAGGCGGCCAGAGGCGTGGTCGTGGTGATCAACAAGTGGGACTTGATTAAAGCCAAACGCGCCGAGCATCGCCTGGGCTTGGCGCCCCCGCTGGAAGATGAGCCGCCCGACGCCCAGGAGTTCAAAGAAACGGTCAAGCGCGACCTGAAGTTTCTCCCTTACGCGCCGGTGATCTTTGCCGCCGCCAAGACGCGCTATCATGTAGCCAACATTCTGGACGCGGCGCTCAAGATCGCCGAGGAGCGCACGCGGCGCATCCCCACCGCCAAACTCAACGAAGTGGTGAAAAGTGCCATGCTGCGCCATCCCCCCACGCATGTCAAGGGCCGCACGCTGCGCGTCTATTACGTGACGCAGGCCGAAATCAGCCCGCCCACGTTTATCTTCTTTGTCAACGAACCCGAACTGCTGCACTTCTCGTATGAGCGCTATCTGGAGAACCAGCTTCGGCAGGCGTTTGGCTTTGAGGGTACGGCCATCCGCCTGCGCTTCCGCCAGCGCGAGCGCCGCGAGAAGGGCGAGGAGTAGTTGGCAAGTGCGGCTTGTCGTCTGGTCTGGTCAGGCATGCGCCAGGGTGCTGAGCACGCTGAGTTCCACTAACAGCACCGGCCCATCTATGCCTGTCCAGGGAAAGAGAGAGAAGTACGCCCGGCGGCTGTCCTTCGTAAACGCAAGGATGGCTGCGCCGCTTTGTGTGGGGTCGTTGCTGGCGGCGAGTTGCCAGCGCTCCCTGGACAGTTCGCGCTGGTAGAAGCCAGCGGTGGCAAGCAGGCCGCCGGTGGAGACGAGGACGCAACTTAACCCGCCCGCTAATCCCTGCACGGCAAAGACCTGCATCCCCGCAGGCATGGGCACATCCGCTGGCGTCTCACAGAACGCCCCAGTATTGGCGCTGGGCGGAAAGATCAGCCGCAGTTCCGAGCCGCCATAAATCTCAAGAATCTGGATGGTGAGCGGATGCGTGGCGCTGAGAGCCTCAAGCACATCACCTTCATAGCGGTCATAGAACGAGGTCCAGGCAAGCTCAGGCAGGCGCGCGTGATACCAATCATACAGGTCGCGCGGCTTCAGGGGGAGAATATAGGCGCAGTACACGCTGTGCGGCACCGCCTCAACGCTGATGGCCTGGGCGCGGTCAAAAAACGCGCCAGCGGGTAACGGGATGCCTGCTGGCAGACGGCAGGCCGTCTGCCCAAGCAGAGCGGCTGGGGCTGGATGATGCGTTGGCGCCCTGGGCGCCAGATCGCCTGCCAGCAGGAGACAAGCCAGCACGAGCAGCGGCCACCCCCACCAAAGGAGGCGGCTGGTCTTGTGACGCGCGGGCGCTGAAACCGGCGCCGAAACGTCTCTGCTGATAAGAGGTGGCCTGGTCATGCCCTTAACGGTATCCCATCTGTGGACGTTTAGCAAGAGCGCCGTCTGGCGCTTTGACAGGCGTGGAACTGAGCCGTACAATAGTCGCCACAATGGATGATGGCACTAGGGAAAGGTGGTACTGCCCTTATGAACCCTTCTGCGCGCATCTGTCCCCGCTGTGGCACGCCGTATCGCTCCGATGAGACGATCTGTGTGCGGTGCGGGCTGCCGCTTCAATACACCGCTTCCAGGCCAGTTGTCTACCAGCCAGCACCCCCGCAAAAATCGCGGGGGCGGCTGGTAATATTCGCGGTTGCGGTTGTCCTTGTGCTGGTCGGCGCGCTGGCGTTTTTGCTGCTTGGCGCGATCAATCCGCCTGCCTCCGGGCCGCCTGATCTCAGCGGCCTGGGCGATGTCACGGCGGTGGCGTGGTCGCCGGATGGCACGCTGCTGGCGTCCAGCGGCAGCGATCATCATGTGCGTGTCTGGGAGGTGCAGACCGGCAAAACGCTGCTCACCTACACCAAACACTTTTCCACCGTGTATGCCGTTGCCTGGTCGCCCAATGGCAAGCTGCTGGCGTCGGCGGGCTTTGATGGGCTGGTGCAGGTCTGGGACGCGCGCAGCGGCGCGACGGTTTACAGCTACACAGCGCAGCAGACGCAGATCAACGCGGTGGCGTGGTCGCCGGACGGCACGCGCCTGGCCTCGGCGGGCAACGATCAAACCGCGCAGGTGTGGGATGCCACCACCGGCAAGAATCTGCTGATCTATCGCGGGCATACGGGCAATGTGATGACGGTGGCGTGGTCGCCGGATGGCACGAAGCTGGCTTCTGGCGGGAGTGACCAGACGGTGCAGGTGTGGGACGCGGCAACGGGAACCACGCTTTATAGCTATCACGGGCATACGGCGCAGGTGAATCAGGTGGCATGGTCGCGGAATGGCACGCGCATCGCCTCCGCCAGCGCTGACCGCACGGTGCAGGTCTGGGACGCGCTGACGGGCAGCAATCCGCTCACGTACATGGGGCACGGCGCGAAAGTGACGGCGGTGGCCTGGTCGCGCTTTGGGGAGATGCTGGTTTCGGCAGGCGACGATGCGACGGTGCAGGTGTGGAACGCCACCACCGGCAGCACCCTCTTCAAGTACACCAAACATGGCAACGCAGTGCATGTGGCGTTGTGGTCGCCCGATGGCCTGAGCATCGCTTCTGGCAGCGCCGATGGCACGGTGCGCATCTGGTACGCGCTGACCGGCCAGGATGAACTGGTCTATCGCGGCACTGCCTGATACTTGTACCACCGGCTTCTAGCCGGTGGTACAAGTATCAGGCACCGCCCTGCTTACTGCGAGATTGTGTCAGGCGCTCCAGGGATTTCTGTTCAGGTCAATGGTTGGGGCATCGGGCGGATACGGCGCGGGCGGCTGCGCCGGGTCGCCGGTGAAGGCTACCGTCAACTGATCGGAATTCGTGGCGTAGACGGGGATGCCGCCCGGCGGAGGCACGAGATAGTCTGTGGCGGCGTTGGCTGCCTGGAGGGTCTTGGCCGCCCGCGCATTGACGCGCCGGGCCAGGAGGATGAGCAAGGCAATCGTCGCCAGACCCACCACAAGCTGATCGAGCGCGTGCATAGCCAGGCCAAAGATGATGACATCTGCCAGCGCAAAGAGCAGCATGCCGCCCGTTGCCAGGGCCAGCTTGTGGCGGTCATTCCAGACGCGCCGGGGACCAGACCAGCGGCGGATGCGCCAATAGAGGAACCAGGCCCAGCCCGCTTCTATGAGCATGGTGATGGGCGCGGGAATGGTGGATTTGTCGCTTGCCAGGATGCCGGAGATGAGATACATGCCCAGGATGCCGCCAAAGCCAAAGGCCCGCAGCACCCACAGGCGCGGCGGCGGGCGCTGCGCCTGGGGAATCATCACCTCAGCGGTAGGGCGCGCAGGCGCAACGGGACGCAGCGCCCGCCAGACCAGCACGACGACCAGGGCAATACACCCCACATAGGGCAGCAGCGGCGGCAGATAATTATACTGCGTGTGCCAGATGGCGGTGAAAAGAATCGTGCCTAGCACCACATCCAGCGCAAAGATTCCCCCAAACACGCGCCGCCCAACCTTGCCCAGCCAGGGCTGCGCGCGACGGGAAGGGAAGAGCATTTCTGTCAGCAAGATGGGGATGGTGATGCTGAAGACGGCGTGGAAGAAGGTGAGCATTTCGGCCCAGACCCAGTTGACGCCCAGCCCCCGGCCATAGACGGCGAGATTGCCAATGCCGGGATGGTGAATGTTGAAGAAGCTCTGGATTTGCAGGCCCTCTTCGATGATGCCGTACGCCGCGCCCAGCAGCAGAATCCTGGGCCAGCCCAGGCCGCGCTCGCGGGCCAGTTCATGAATGAGGATGGCTCCAGCCCCGTAAAGACCCACTTCCAAAATGAAGCTAAAGGGGGTGAAAAACGTGTGCAGCGGCGTGGAACCGGTCAGCAGTTCGGGTATGGCCGGGGCCAGCAAAAGCAGCACAAACACCGGAAGTAAGCGACGCATCAGCAACCCTCCTTCGCCTTTGCAGCCCCGGCCTCCGTGCCGGGCCAACATTCCCCGGCGCGGTGGCCGGGGCTACGAGCAGAGACGTTAGCCCAATCTTTGATGCTAGTACGAAGCGCCGGGCAAAGAAGTTGCGGGCCGCTCCAGATGGGTCATGGCGGGCGAGCGTCAGGTGTGCTCAATCCTGGCAAGCAGGGTCATGGCAGGCGCGGGCACCGCCTTCAGCAGCGGCATTGGGGATATGGTCCCCGGAGCGCCCGCGAACAGGCCCGTCTGCGACACATAGACGCTGTAGGTGTTGCTATCGGCGGGCAAAATGACAGCGTTGCCATAGGAGGATTCCACCACCGGGTGCAGCCAGCCGCCCTGGTTTTGCAGCGTTTGGAAGAAGCCATCATCTCCGCCGTTGAGTTCCTGAACGCACTGTGGGCCACGCGCCAGGTTGATGTCGTCATATCTGCCCTGGAGACGAGTGAGCTTGTAGCCAGTGTGCAGCCCCAGGATGCCGGTCCAGTCGGCAAATTTCACGATGTCGCCTTGCAGTTCCCATTCATCTCCGCAAATGGAGTAGGTCTGCTCGGAGGTTTTATTCCCGCTCTTATCAAACAGCATCAGATCAACGCTCATCTGGTGCTGCTGATTGGCAACCTTCGTGGCGTGGACCCGCGCAACCAGATGCCTGCTGGTGAGGCCAAAGTACGCCTGGAGCAGGATGGCGAGATAGATCAGCGAGATGGAGAGAAAGAGCAAGACCACGCCGCTTGCGGCGCGGCCATAGTGAAAGTGCTTGACGCGGATGCCCTTCACGGGGTCCATTTGCCCTCTGGTCACGCGCAGAATGACGTGCACCAGCAGTGCCAGCCCGCCCAGGCCAATCAGCAGGATGAAGAACTGAGGCAGGCCGAAATCAAAGGGGAACGTAATACCATCGGCAAAAACAGGAGAGGAGTGCAGCATGTGACCTCCTTGGGGTGCTGTGTCTGTTGTTGTCTGTGCGCGTAAGCCAGTCTACCAGACAACAAGCATTTCAGAGGCCAATTCCTGAGCAGGAAAGGTAGGCTGGTCCTCTGCCTCAGCATTATAGCAGGGAAGGATGCGAGCGTATAGGTGGTTGGTTTACTTTCGGAATTGCCGGAACTGCTTTTCCCGCAAGCCTCTAATCGCCCCAGCCAGACCAAGCCCAAAGCCGACGAGCGCCAGCCAGATACCGAAGCCCAGACTGTAGCTGATGCCGCTTCCACGGAAAACAGAGGGGATATAGAGCATGAAGCTTATGACCGTGCCCATCCCGATAAGCGCGATAGGCAGGCTGACCTTCGCAGAGAATCCGCGTGCTCGCCCCGCAAGCAGCCCCAAAAGCAGCAGGAATCCCGCGCACAGAGGTTCCAGTATGAACCAGTTCACTCTTCCCCCTGATACGATTTGCGTGCCGGGGACGGATTGACTGAAGCCGTTCACTGAGTATGTGAGCCAGGGCAGTAAAAAGGCCAGCAAAGCGACCAATCCCCCAACTGCCGCTAATTTTCCGCCCGTCCCCATCTTCTGCGCATAGGGCTTGCGGATTACGGGCGAGGCCGGATAGGGAACACCGAGCGGCGCGTAATTCCCAATGAAGCCGCTGGGCGCTTGCGTTGGTCCTGGGGCCACTGGCACAGAGACGCGCTTGACGGGAACTGTTGGCGGCAACGGGACTTGCGTCAATGGCGTCGAGGGCCGGGCATAGCCAGCAGGTTTGGGCGCGAGCGCGTCCCGAAAATAATAGAAAAACTCGCTGGCTTTCTGGTAGCGGTCTTCGGGGCGTTTGGCAAGCGCCTTTGCCACCATCCATTCCAGCGATGGCGGCAGATCGGGCCGGAACTGGCGCAGCGGCGGCGCTGGCTCTGTGAGCAGTTTGGCGATGATGGCTTCGGGGGTTGGTCCTTCCAGGGGGAGCCGCCCGGCTAACATCTGAAACAGAATGACGCCCATGGAGTACAGGTCGCTGCGCCAGTCGGGTTGGCCGCGCAGATGCTCCGGCGCCATATAGAACGGCGTGCCAAAGGTCAGGCTGGCGCCGCCCTGCACCGCGCCCTCTTTGATCAGGTGCGCCAGGCCAAAGTCGGAGAGCAGGAGCCGCCCATCATCATGCACCAGCAGGTTCAGCGGCTTCAGGTCCAGATGCACAACACCGCGCTTGTGCGCGTAGCGCAGCCCGCCGCAGATTTGCTCCAGATAGCGCCCGGCTTCGTCCACCGGCAGCGGGCCGCGCTGCTTGAGCAAGCCCTGAAAGGTGCCCCTGGGAATAAAAGGCATCACGAGATAAATCAGATTGCCTTCTTCCCCTAGCTCATCCACATGCAGGATGTTGGGGTGGTCCAGCGCGGCCAGCGTTTGGGCCTCGCGGATAAAGCGCGCGCGAAATTGCTGGTTGTTGAAGTGCTGCTCTGAAAGCACTTTGACGGCCTGCGCGCGATTGAGCCGCTGGTGCTGCGCCTTGTAGACGACGCCAAACCCACCCTGGCCCAACACCTCACCCAGCAGATACGTGCCGCCCAGCACCTGATTCGTAAGTGGCCCCTGACCCGGCATCGCTGCCTCCATGACCTCTGTGTTCTACATTCTTCCTGAACGAGCAATGCTCGAACAAGAAAAGTATAGCAGAAGCACGGCGGTTTGCAAGGGGAGGATTAAAGAAGGAGTGCCAGCGCCCGCCTCCAGGCTGGCGCTGGCACTCCTTCTTTATGTTGTTTTCTTCCCCTTGCGCTGCGATCTGGGGGCCGGGGCGTAATGGCGGTAGGGGGTTTCCTGCAAGACCAGCCCGGCCTGCTCGATGATGGCATCGGGCAGGGGCGGCACTTTTTGCTCTGGGAGCGGGTCGCCAGTGGTGGTGAATGCCTGGCCGTTGCTGGTAGATTTGAGTTCGCAGAGCACGCGCTCGTCGGCATCCAGCAGGTGCCAGCGGGGAGAGCGGCCCGTCAAATAAAACTTGCGCACGCTGGCCCAGGGCACGCGCAGATGCGTGCGCCAGAAATCCAGGCGCAGCCCGTGTTCGTGGATGGTGATGACGGCCCAGGCAAAATACGCCTGCCGATAGGCCAGGTACGCGCCCGCCAGCACCAGCACCAGCAGCATAAACGTTGGCAGCAGCCGATCATTCAGGCTGGCTGGCCGCAAAATTTGCGGCAAGAAGAGCGCGACCATGACCGGAATGACGATGCAAATGCCCAGCGCCACCAGCTTTGCGCTGGCGGGGGCGCGATATTCATAGAGCCGGGCGCCAAGCGTCTCGGCTGAGGAAGACTGGTCGTGTTGGCGAGATGAGAGTGTATTCATGCCTCTGCTGGTGTTCTAGGGCGGCGCGTTCTGTCCTGCGGCAGATGAACCTCTCCAGATTGCCCGCGCTCGTTGAAGCGCCCAACCGCTGGCAGCCAGTACGGGGTGCCGGTGGAGTTCAGCCGGGCGTACAGGGCAATGAGCTTGGCAAGCTGGCGACCTTTGGGTATCCCCAGAACTGAGCGATGCAGGAAGGCCCAGGCGCCGCGCCCGGTGCCCACGACCCAGCGCTCGTTGCGCCGGAAATACTCCACCTTGAGCACGGCAATCTCATCCCAGCGGCTGCGGACGACGCGAAACCATGTCTTATATTCTATCCCATCGCTGTGCAGCGTGATGCGCGTGCTCGTCAGGCGGAGGAAGATCAGGCAGCCAAATAATCCGACCAATGTGCCAGCAATGTCCTGAAGCCAGAACAGCCAGTCGTTGACGCCAGCCTGGAAGGTGCTGATCAGGTTATTCAGGAGATAGAGCGAGATGGCCGCCAGCGGCAGGATGCCAAAACCGCCCACCAGCACGCGCTGATACAGCCGGTAGCGATAGACGCCCAGCACGCGGCCCTGGAGAATCGGCTGGCGGGTGTTCTCGCGTGGCGGCGCGTAGGGGTCGTCTGTTGCCCAGTGCCAGCCAGTGTGCAAGACGGGGGACATCCACCGCTGCCAGCCGCGCCCGCTCCCCCGCGCAATGCTGACCATCACCCACGCGATACCCCGCGCCAGCAGACGCAGCCCGCGCCACAGCACCCGCAGAAGCACGATCACGCCGCGCAGCAAGAGCGCCAACCCCCGCCAGCAGACCAGCAAGACCGTCTGGACGACGCTCCAGACCTGGGCAGCAGTGACCGAAGCTCGCTGTTTTTTGGGCGGAGTGGTGGTTCTGCCAGCAGGGGGCGTTCTGGGCAAGGGTGGAAAGAAGAAATCGGTGCGCGGCGGCTCTGGCTCCGGGGGAGGCGGCGGCAACGGCTGGCCGGTGTCGTCCAGGGCCACCGCCGTTGAGTCAATGATGGTGGGGAGGGTTTCTGTGGATGCCTCGACAATGGGGGCAGCTTCGAGCACGCTGGTGGGTTCGGTCATCTCAATGACCGGCTGCACCGTCCGGCGCCTTCGTGGTCGTCTTACAGGTTCTATTTCCATCCGCCCGGCCTCTCTTCCAATCGGCGTTCACCTGCGCAGGTTGCAAGGCGATTGTACCATGCTGCCAACCAAAAGACTACCCCACTGGCCGGAACGGGCTATCCCCTCCCCTGCCGGCAGGGACGCCGGCGCTACAAGTGCCCCGCCCGCGCTTTAGCCTTCGACCCACTCCTCGCCGTCTTCGGCCACCTCTTTTTTCCAGATGGGCACCGTTGTTTTCAGGGTATCAATGGCGTAGCGGCAGGCTTCAAACGCCTGGGCGCGGTGCGGCGTGGCAACGACGATGATCACGCTGGCCTCACCAATCTCCAGCCGCCCGATGCGGTGATACATGGCGATGCGCGCTGGCCCCCAGCGCCGCAGCGTCTCCTGGGCAATCTGGGCCATCTGCTCCTCGGCCATCTCCGGGTAGGCGTCGTATTCCAGATAGCGAATCTTTTTGCCGCGCGCGTGGTTGCGCACCACACCCTCAAAGGTGACGATGCCCCCGGCCTCTGGATGCGCGACGGCGGCAATGATCGCCTCGCGGTCCAGTGGCTCGCGGGTGATATGAATGATTGGGGCTGGCAACTCTTCGCCGCCGCCCATCGGCGGGATAAAGACCAGTTCGTCGCCTTCTTGCATGGGTGTCTCCAATGGGACATACTGGCGATTGACGGCATAAATGGAGCGCGGCAGCAGTTCTGCCAGATCAGGATAGCGCGCAACGAGCGCCTGGCCTGCCTGGGCAACGGTGGCACCGTCGTCCAGCGCAAAGGTTTCGTTGGAGCGACCCGCCACTTCACGATAGCGGGCAAAATAGCGAATGGTGATGTTCATGGAGTGTAGCTCCTACGAAGAAAGAAGAAACAGTTCTCTTTCAATGATAGCCGATTTGTGCCAGGGGTGCCACCATTCCCCGGCACAGTGGCCGGGGCTACAAACGAGACACTGCCCGCCTGCGCGGGCTAAGAACGTTCGCGGCGCACTTGAGGGATCACCGTTACAATCACGGTGATTCCCAACAGCCAGACCCAGAACAACCAGATGGTGGGGAAGATACCCACCCGTTGAATCAGGATACCGGTCAATGCCAGCCCCAGCGGGCGCATCGTGCCTGGAAAAAGGCGGCAGGCGCTTAGCACTCTGCCCTTGAGTTCGTCAGGGATCAGTTTGAGGCGATGGCTGAAGTAGGGCACATCCTCAATCGGGTCAACAAAGCCCATGCCAAATTCCACCACGCCCAGGACCAGGGGAAAAGGCGCAAGCGCATACAAGGGCCAACTCAGCACAAAATACCAGCGTGTCAGCAGGATAGAGTGCCCAACGGTGAGGCGATGTTCCAGGTGGGGCGCCAGCAGCGAGCCGAGAATCGCACCAACACCACCAGCGGCGACGATCAGGCCAATCACTACCGCAGAAGCGTGCTGTTGTTGCGCCAGGATGATAATGAGCAGCGCCTGCCCTGCAAGGCCAAATGCGCCAGCCCCCATCAACAACGTCATGGTGAGGATAAAGGGCTGCCGCCACACCCAGCGCACGCCTTCAGCAATCTCTGCCCATACCTTGCGACGAGATGCAGCGCGTTTTCCTTGAAATGGCGTGCGAATCAACAGCAGGGTCACGAGAGAGATGAGATAGGAAACAGCATCCGCGAGAAAAGGAAACATCGCGCCCAGGGTATACAGGACTCCTGAGAAGGTGGGGCCAAACAGCGCTGTGGTGCCTTCTACGAACTCCTCTTGCGCAACGGCTGTGGTGAGCTGCGTTGGTGTGACTACCTGGGAAACGGCTGTTGTCTTTGCCAGCCTGAACACCACCAGCAAGGTGCCCTCAAGGAAGGCGGTCAGCGAGAACTGCCAGATGGTCAAAAGTCCAAACGCATACGCAACCGGGATGCTGGCAAGGCTCAGGGCGCGCCCCACATCGCACACCAGCATGACCCGTTTCCGGTCCCAGCGGTCCACCAGCACGCCTGCGAACAGGCTAAAAAGCATGGCTGGCAGCGCGCGCAGGGCCGCGACAAAGCCAGCTTGTGCCGGAGAATGTGTGACGGCCAGCACCAACAATGGATAGGCGAGTTCTGAGATCGCGCCCCCAATATCAGAAAGCGCCTGCCCACTCCACAAGAGCAGATAATCCCGGTTGCGCCACAGCGATTGCGGCTTGCTGGATAAGAGTGGCTGTTGTTCGCTCGTTGAGTGGTCCGACATTGTTGACATGTATGCTTCCTTTCTTGAAAAGCATTCGATGAGGATGCACAGGGATTCAAGGAAAAGCAGGCGTCTCACATGCCGCGCAAAGCCGGGGACTTGAGGGAAATAAAAAGAGCCAGGCCGCCAGCACAGAGACAGCGATAGCCTGGCTACATATGAGAATGCTTGGTGAATCCAAGGAGAGGGAGAGCGAGTTTCAGCAGAGGTGCATTTGAGGGCATCTGCACTGGCGTAAGTAACCAGCGCAGTTCAGCGCGTCAGGTGGCACCTTGTTCTGCCGCGTAAGCTCGTGTGCCAGGCTTACGCGGCCAGAGGGCTTGTTTTTCGATTCCGGTTGCGGTGGATCATCCAGGATTGTTGGCTTCGCATGGCCTCATGCTAGCACGTCTGATCAGCATATGTCAATCAGGGAGCTTGACTTTATGCAGGCTCCCGATTATACTACTATCAGCCAACGTTAGGCAGTTCTGGCAGAGTTCCCCTGGTTTCCCTCGTACAACTGAAGAACGGCTGACGCAGGTGTGTATAGTACACGCCCCGCGCCACAGTACCCCCCGCCTGGCTACACACCAGCGCGGAAAGTGGGTGCATTGTAGCGGCTCAAGCCGCTCTACACCCACCTTGCTTCTCTCTGAAAAGTCAAAAAGGGAGAGCACTCCTGTGGCGCTGCGGGCATCTTCACGCGCAATGTGCGCGAGAAAGGTGCTGCCCAATGGCACACATTGATTTGTTCCCGCCCGACGAACGGCATCCCCTGGCGTATTTCATGGCGCGCTACCCGACGCTGCATCTCCCGAATCCCGAACCCATCTACAACGCGATCAGCCTGCTGAGTCCCCATATGGATACGCGCCCGTTCCATGATGAGCACGCTGGCGCCTCCATGCTCTGCTACGATCTGCCCATCATCGTGCTGGGCCTGCGCAAACGCCTGAGCCAGAAGAAGCGGGCACGCGGCGGCAGAGGCAAGCGCCAGCGCTTCACTCGCCACGATCTCGCGGTGAAACCGCTGGATTCCGCGACCCTGCCCAAACAGATCGGCCCACTCTGTCGCCTGTTGAAGCGCGAGATGCCCCGGCTTTTTCGGCTGATCTTAGAAGCGCAGGACGCCCACGAGGAAGAACTCAGTCTCTACTGGAAGGCGTGCCACGTTGCCATTGGGATTGCGCTGCTGCGCGTGCAGGCGCTCTGGGTGGCGCTGCGCAAAGTGAGCACCTCCTGGTTTGCCCTGGTCTGTCTGCGCTGGGCGCTGCGCTCTGGCTGGGAAACGTTTTGCGGGCCGCGCACGCTCAGCAAGGCTGCCCGCCTCTGGCTGGGGGCAGTGCCCATCACGCTCAAGCAGGAGCGGGAGTTGTTCCGTCTGCTGCTGCTCAGCGGGGAAAACGCGGGTCCGCCGCCAGAGCCATTTGCCGACGTGGTAAAGTGCTGGCATACAGATGGGCCGCCGCCCGCGCCGCCGCAAGGGGTGCGCGACTGGCAGGAGGGCGAGCAGACGCGCTGCGTAGTGTGAGCGCGTGTAGCCCCGGCCACCGCGCCGGGGAACGAAGCACCGGCAGGGTCGCCGGTGCTACACGCGTATTTGCCCTTGCTCGCGTGAGGAGCAGAAAGGGGAGAGTATGGACCAGCCGGTTGACCTCTACGGCGCAACGTATGGCAAGTTTCTGGCGGGGGTGCGCGAGCAGACGCGCCGGGAAGCCTATGGCGAAGATATTGGGCAGAATAGCTGGCTGCTGGCAGACGCTTATCGTCGCTATCTGGGCTGGCTCGCTCTGGAGCCTGTGGCAGCCGCGCTTGATGTCGCCTGCGGTGCTGGCGGGCCTGCGCTCTTTCTGGGGCGCGTCTGCGGCTGCCAGGTGGAGGGGATGGATATTCAGGGGGCGGCGATTGCTGCGGCGAACCAGATGGCACGCGAGGCGGGACTGGACAGCCGGGCGCATTTTCGGCAGGGCGACGCCAGCCAGCCGCTTCCGTTTGCCGCTGAGCGCTTTGACGCGCTGCTCTGCATTGACGCTATCAATCACCTGTCCAATCGCCAGCGCGTCTTGCTGGAATGGCAGCGCGTCTTGAAGCCCGGCGGGCGCCTCCTGTTCACCGATCCGGCCATCGTTACCGGCCTTGTCTCGAATGAGGAGCTTGCTATCCGCAGTTCCAATGGCTTTTTTCTCTTTACGCCGCCGGGCGAAGACGAGCGCCTGCTGCAAGCGGCTGGGTTTGATCTGCTGCGCCAGGAAGACAGCACCGCCGATGTTGCGCTGCTCGCGCAGCGCCGGTTCGACACACGGGCTGCGCATCGGGAGGAGCTATTGGCCCTCGAAAGCGAGGACGCCTTTGAACGCATGCAGCGCTTCTTGACGGTGGCAGCAGCGCTGGCGAGCGAGCGGCGCCTCTCGCGTACTGTGTTCCTGGCGCGCAAAGCTGAACGGTGAGTTTGGCAAGCTATTGCTTGAGGATACGAAACTGAATATCTATCCTGCCGGGTGACTCATACACCTTCACTTTTTCCAGTTCCATTGGGATGCCAGGAGGCTCGAACAGCCGCAGCCCGTCCCCAAGCAAGACCGATACAATACCAATCTCTAGCTCGTCAACCAGCCCGGCGCGCAAACACTGCTGCCCGATGTTCGCGCCGCCAATGATGGTGACATCCCTGTCGCCAGCGGCGGCTTTGGCCTGTGCAACGGCGCTCTGTACGCCCTCGGTGACAAAATGCACTTGCAGTTTCTCGTTCTGGCCTTTCGGCGCTGTTGCTGGCGCATGATGCGTGACGACGAAGATCGGCGTCTGGTATTCGTAGCCGGTTAAATCGCCCTGGGCCAGGTCGTAGGCGCGCCTGCCCATGACCACCGCGCCGGTCACGCGGATAGATTCCTGAAGCATCTCGGTTTGGCGCAAGGCATCGAGATCGGGATAGAGTGGGCGAAGATCGCCGTTGCGGTCAGCAACAAAGCCATCCAGCGAGATCGTCATGCCGAAAATGACTTTGCCCATGCTAGTTTGCCTCTTCTTTGCCCGCTGGCTGGTAGTAGAGCCTCACAACCCCTGAGCCAGGCACCTCGGTTTTTACCAGGCTCAGCTTCACCCTGGCCGCAATGTCTTTAAAGAGGGGCTTGCCGCCGCCTAAAACCATCGGATAGACCAGAAGCTGATATTCATCGATTACGCCAAGATTCGTCAAGGCTTGCACAATGCTGGCGCTTCCGTAGATCACGATGTCGCGGCCCTGCTGCTGCTTCAGGTGCTCGATTTCTTCTGCGGTAATCTCCTTGATCAGTGTTGAGTTGTTCCAATCAGCCTTTTCGAGTGTCTTGGAGAAAACAATTTTGCGCATCGCGTTTAATTTGCGCGCGTATTCTTTTTCGCCTTCCGAGGCTGAAGGGTTGTCTGGCACCTTGGGCCAGGAGCCTGCGAAACTTTCGTAGGTTACTCGTCCGAGCAGCAGGGTGTCCGCCGCGCTCACGACCTCATACTCATATTTCCCCATTGCTTCATCGAAGCATTCTGCTACCCAATCCATTTCACCGTTTGGTCCAGCTATAAAACCGTCAAGGGTCATCCACATGGTGACGATTACTTTTCTCATGCCCATTTCTCTTTCTAGCTTTGCGAGAGCGTGCTTGCCCTCCTGCTCTGGCAGGGGATATGCTGCTTTCAGATGTTGTTTCTTCTTTCTTCGTCGCAACTGCGATACCGGAAAATGTGCATCAGCGCCAGCCCCTTTCAGCAGTTCCCATCTTCTGATATAATGTGAGAGTACAAACTAGAACACCAGTTCTTAATACGCAGCACAACAAGGAGCAAGGTCGTGGCCGACAGGATAGTTTCCGCTGACGATAGCGATGATGATGCCTCGCTTGATAGTAGTCTGCGCCCGCGCCGACTAGAGGAATATATCGGCCAGGACAAGGTGAAAG
Source organism: Ktedonobacterales bacterium (assembly GCA_036557885.1). GTDB lineage: Bacteria > Chloroflexota > Ktedonobacteria > Ktedonobacterales > DATBGS01 > DATBGS01. The sequence continues at coordinate 12,851 of DATBGS010000017.1, read as the reverse complement.
CCAACCTGCGCATCTTGATTGATGCCGCCAGGGGGCGCGACGAAACCATAGATCATGTCTTGCTCTATGGGCCACCGGGCCTGGGCAAAACGACGCTGAGCATTATTATTGCCTCCGAGATGGGCGTAAACCTGAAGACAACCTCCGGCCCGGCGATTGAGCACGCCGGAGATCTGGCCTCCATCCTCACGTCGTTGCAGCCGGGCGACGTGCTGTTTATTGACGAGATTCATCGCCTGAGCCGCGTGGTGGAGGAGCGGCTGTATTCCGCGATGGAAGATTTTGCTCTGGACCTGATTATCGGCAAGGGGCCAAGCGCTCGCAGCCTGCGGCTGAGCCTGCCACACTTTACGATTGTGGGCGCCACGACGCGCGTGGGCGCGCTGACCGCGCCGCTGCGTGACCGCTTTGGGGCGATCTATCGCCTGGAGTTTTATGAGCCGTCGGCGCTTCAGCAGATTTTGCGCCGCTCAGCGCGCATCCTGAAGGTGCCGATGGATGAACCAGGCGTGGAGGAGATTGCCAGCCGCGCGCGGGGCACGCCGCGCATTGCCAACCGCCTGCTCAAGCGCGTGCGCGACTTTGCCGAGGTGAAGGCCGAAGGCAAGATTACCGGCGAGGTTGCCAAGGAAGCGCTGGTGGCGCTGGAGGTGGACAGCAAAGGGCTGGACCAGAATGACCGCAACCTGCTGCTGACGATTATTCAGAAGTTTGATGGCGGGCCGGTGGGCCTGGAGACGCTGGCGGCCAGCACCAGCGAGGAAGCGGAAACCATCGAGGATGTCTACGAACCGTATCTGCTGCAACTCGGCTTTCTGGCGCGGACTCCGCGCGGGCGCATCGTCACGCGCCTGGCCTACGAGCATCTGGGGCTGCCGCCGCCCACCAATTTGCTCCAGGCCAGCCTGTGGGCCATTTAACGAAGAAAGAAGAAAGCCAATGAAGAAAGAAGAAAGCCCCAGGGAACCGTTCCCTGGGGCTTTCTTCTTTCTTCGTACCTGTTTTGCCTGTTCAATTCGTAATCACAAATTGAATTGTCCAGGCAAGGGTGCCATTGTAATAGAGTTCTGCTGAGCCAACGCTGGCGCTTGGGTAGGCCAGGCCAAAGACGCCGTTCCAGTCGCCGTCCTTGGCAATCGTTTCCTGGGTGTTCTTCTGGTCAACGTTGGTGATGGGGCTGCCATCCTGGTACCACTTGATCATGATGGCATCGTTAGCTTTTGCTTTGCGCACCTGCCAGAGCACGTTGACGGTATCGTTCACTTTAAACGTTGAGGTGATGTTCACCGGGTCATAGGTGTTTGTGTAGTTTTTGGCGGTGGTCACTTTGACGACCACTTTGACGGCGTTCGCGTCGCCGGGCGTGGGCTGGGGCGTGCCAGAGAGCGCCGCTGTGGTTGGCTGAGGGAATTCGAAGTTAAAGGGCGCCAGCGTTTTGGCCCCAAATATCTTTGCGAACGCCCCGGTATGCACAGCCAGGAACCCCAGGCCGCCGCCAACGGCCAGCACGACGATCACCAGGCTGAGGATGCCGCTGACGATGCGATAGCGGCCCAGCTTATAGGGGCGGCGGGCGCGCGTGGCGGGAATAAAAGCGGGTGGCTTGCGGCCAGGCGCTAACCGGGCGACAATCTCCTCATCGGGCAGCGCCGGAAATCCTCCGCGTACGCCTGGCTCGATGCGGGCCGGGAGGTTGGGGGAACTGCCTGCTGGCTCATCATAGCTCTGGTCGGGGTCGCTCTGATTCCAGGAACGGCGGCCACCCTGATAGGGCACGGGGGAGAGGCTGCCAGAGCGGAACCGCCCGGAAGTTTGCGTTGACCCGCCGCGTGGGGCTTCTTCGTCGCCCTGCCCGTAGTCTGCTTCGGGTGCCATCTGTGGAGGTAGCATTGTCTCGCTTCCGCCAGGCCGATTCTGCCATTTCCAGGAATCCGAGCGATTGCCAAAGCCACCGGTGGTACCACCAAAGCCGCCGGTGGTGCCAAAGCCGCCTGTGCTCTCCGAGCGCCTGCCCCCTTCTGGGGCAGCGCCAAATCCGCTGCCAAACCCGCCGGACGTGCTAGATGAGCGGCCCGGATTGTTGAGCAGCCCGCTGCGGCGCTCTGAGGGCGGCGGCGGGGTATCGCCGGTGCGCGAAGGCGGCGGCGGGGTCAGGTTTCCTGATTGGCGGTTGGATGTGAGGCCACCCGAAAGCAAGCCACCAGAGCGTCGCGGGAACGAGGGGGGAATGGAACTGGAAGGGGACTGGTTGCCCCAATCATTAGAAGGCGGCTCGCTGCGTGGGGAGAGTGGGCCGCTGCGCGAAGCCAGCGGGCCGCTGGTGCGATTTCCTAGCCGACCACTTCCACCAGGTGCCCCTGGCTGGACTCCGGGCATGTGTCCGGTCTGGTAGCGCTCCTTCCACTGGCGAAGCGAGGTGCCCTTGCCTGAGTTGTTCATGGAAGCCTCTGCTCCACAAGAAGGGCAAGGATCGCTTCCAGCCGGGCGCAACTCACCACACTCAGGACACTGCATACGCATATGATTTGACCTCCTGCGACTTCTCTGCTGTCCAGAGGGACTGAGATTGTGCTGCTTGCTGACAATCGTTATCAGTGCTGATGATAACATCGCTCTTTTGAGGGGGTCAAGGAAACCCAGCCCAGATAGGCCATTTGGCCTATGAGAATGTTGCCAAGGCGGAGAAAGAATGGTACACTTGTCAACGTAATATACACGCTCGCCAGGCGAGAAAGATGCGTCTTTCCCCCCTTTCAGGGGACAGGCCCCGTTGTCTGGGGCAGGCTGGCAGGGTATCGGGCCAGGCGGTGGCGCAATGCGCCTCACCTGGAATTCTTTCCCCTTTTTTCAGGGACAGGTGTGGGTTGAGCATGCGCCTCTGGCGGCAAGCGCGGAGTGCAGAGATTACTCCTGGTTGCCGACCAGTACGGGGGTGGGATGGGTCCTTTGGTGGGCCTCAGAGATGAGAAGGCCCGAAAGTGAGGATCGCTTGTGACCATATGTAATCGTTGCGGTGGCGTGCTATCAGCACAGGCAAAAATATGCCAGCACTGCGGGGCGCCTGTCTCGGACGCTGCTGGCAATTTAGGCGGTATGGTGAGCGCGCGCAAACGTGCTCAAGAGAGGGAACGCGCACCGCTGCCGCCCGCCTTCGACCCATTTGCGGCTTTTCCTGCCTCCCCATTCCCAGGCATGACCTCTCAGCCGTTCAGTTCTGGTGCGCCTGAACCTTCAGGCGGCCCAGGCAAGTGGCAGTCTTCATCGTTGTTTGATTCCGAACAACTCCCTGATTGGCTCCGCCCGTCCACCTCTGAACCGGAGCGGCGCGCGGGGGCGGCTGGTCAGGGTTTCCAGCCACGCGCAGGCAATGATCCCTTTGCGCAGCGCCCCAACCAGGGCGCGCTGCCGACGTCTGGACCGTTGAATGGTGCGCCTCCAGTCAACCCGATGGCGCCCGCGCCCCGGCCTCCCATGAACAGTTCGCCGAATAGTTCGCCCTATCGGGCCGGGGGGAGAAACGCCGGTGAAGACCCCTTTGCTGCCTCTTCCTTGCTCGATCAAAATAAGCTGCCCGAATGGTTGCGCTCGCGGCAAGAACGCCCCCAGCCATCAGGACCGTCTTCCACTGGCGGGAAATCGCCGCCCGCATCCGAATTTCGCCCGGCCTCACCGCCAGGAGCAGACCCGTTTTCGGCAAGCAGCGTGAACGAAGGTTTGCCCGAATGGTTGCGCGCCATGGACCCAGGCGCTCCGCCGCCAACGATGTCCAGTCGGTTTGGCACAGCTTCGCTGCGTCCTCCGCCGGGGCCTGCCGGGTCGTTTGGGGCCAATCGCTCGCCCAACCAGGAGCGCCGCGACTTTCCAGAACGCCCTGCTCCATCTGCCGATCCCTTTGGCGGGAATCAAGGCGGGTCTTTGGGGTTCCCTTCCAGAGATCCATTTGGGAGCAATCGGCCCATGCCTGGCTCGTTTGGCGCGCCCCCGGCGGGCAGCGCCGATCCATTTGCCGGGCGCTCCTCACTGGGGCAGTCTTTCGAATCGCGCCCCCGGCCCTTTGGCAGCCCTGGCCCGCAAGGTGGGGCCTTCCCAGGCATGCCGCAGCCTGAGGCTTCGCCGTTTGGCTCAGCCAGCAGCCTGGGCAATTCGCCGTTTGCTGGCACAAGTGGCCCCCGGAGTGGAGGTGGCCCGGCGAGTGGATCGCCCTTTGATGCGAGTGGATCGCCCTTTAACAGGCAACGCGAGCCAGGCGGTTCGCCTTTTGGAGCGGCCCCAGCCCCCGGCGCTTCGCTGTATGCCCCGTCTTCTGGCGCCCCGCCTTTTAGCATGCCCAGCGCGTTTGATGCTCTGGCTCCGCGCAGTGCTCCTTTGGGGCGCGCCCCAGGGAGCCGTGAACCCGCCGCGCCCTCTGGCGAGCGCTTTGCCCCTGGTGCCCCATTGGAAAACGCAAATCTGCCAGATTGGTTGCGTATCCCAGATGGTGAGCATCGCTCTGCCCGACCCAGCGAGATGCCCAGCAGCGCTCCGTTGTATATGCCAGCCGAAACCGCTGCGCCGCCGAGCAGCGCCCCGCTCTATCGGCCTGGCGAGCGTATTTCACCATTTGCCCCGGCTGCCCCGGCGGCTGATGCGCAGCAGGCCATGCCTGGGTCAGCGCAAGCGTATGCGTCCTTTGGCGCGACCAGCGCACCGTCGGCATTCTCGGCACAGACGCCGCCGCCTTTTGAGGCCGCCTCATTGATTGATGAGGAGTCGCTGCCAGGGTGGTTGAGCGGAAGCAGCCAGACGGAGCCGCTGCCCCTGCCCATCACGGTTGCTGAGTCCGTGACCGGGAGCAAGCCGCGTCAGGAAGCGAGCGAGCGGACATCTGCTGGTGGAGACGCGGGAAATCAGGGCGCGGGACGCGGCGCGGAACATGAGGAAGACCTCCCCGATTGGCTGCGTCAGGTCTATTCGGACGCCAGCGTTCCAGCGCTGGAAAACCAGCCTGCCGCGTCTGCTGGGGAAAGGCCCGCTCCAACGATGCTCTCGGCGCCATCCGTCACCCCTCAAGCTGAGGTATCGAACGTCTTTAATGCGTCTGATCTGTTAGATCAGCACGCGGTGCCCAACTGGTTGCGTGAAGCTTCAGAAACCTCACCGCTGGCAAGCGTCGAGGGGACCGCGCCAGCCGCCAGGACGAAGGGTGGCGCGGATGCCCAGGCATCAGGGATGGCCCCACTTTCGGCAAATTCGCTGCTTGATGAAGCCAGCCTCCCCGAATGGCTGCGCAACATCGAGGCGGATGGCCCGCCCGCGCCGTTTAATAGTCCCCGGCCTACCACTGGCGGACTCCCGGCGGGAACAACCTCCGGCATCTTTTCGGCTGCCGAATTGATAGATACCCAGTCGCTCCCCGCCTGGCTCCAAACCGAGTCGGGGAAAGCGGCGGCGCCAGGCGCCGCCCAGCCACCTGCTGCCTCCGCGACGCCTGCCACTGGTTCCCCTTTTGGGAGTATCTCGAATGTCTTCTCAGCGGCTGAGCTTGTGGATACCCAGGCGCTCCCTGCCTGGCTCAAGGCCAATGGCGAGGGGAGCGGGTCGGCGGGTTCGGCGTCTGCGGCTCCAGAGGGGCCTGCGGTTGGCAGTGGCTCTGGCGTTTTCTCCCCGGCAGAACTGATAGATACCCACGCGCTGCCCGCCTGGTTAAAGGCTGAAGGCCAGGGCGCAGAAGGCGAGAAGGCAGCCAGCGCCTCAAGTTCCGGCGTTTTCTCGGCAGCGGAGTTAGTGGATACCCAGGCGTTACCCGCCTGGCTGAAACAAGAAGGGTCTGCCCCCACTCCCTCCACGCCAGTTGGTGACGGGCGCTCGGAAAGCCTTTCTAAGTTGAGTCCGTTGCCCACCGGCTTTGTCAAACAGCAGACCGGCAGTTTCTCGGCAGCGGAGTTAGTAGATACCCAGGCATTACCCGCCTGGCTCAAGGGCGCCGCAGACCCGGCGGTGTCGCTGCCGCCCACGTCCCCTGTCCGAAGCGGCCCGCTTTCTCCCCCGGAAGGAGAGCGGTTTTCGGCAGCCGAATTGATTGATACGCAAGCGCTGCCCACCTGGATGAAGAACAGCGAAGAAGGCAGCCCGCTTTCCCCGTCTGGGCTGGCAAACGCTCCTCAGTCAGGTGAGGGCAATAGCTTCTCGGCGCCAGGGTTGATTGACCCGCAGGCGCTCCCGGCCTGGCTGAAAGAAGGCAGCGCTGAGGAAGGACAACAAGCGCCCCGGTTCTCTGCGTCTTCTCAGCCAGCACAGCCGCGCGACCCGGAATCCCCAGGAACAGGTACGCTGATTGGAGCGTCGTTGATTGATAAAAGTGAGTTACCTGGTTGGCTGCAAGGACCGGGGAGCTTTGAGCGTCCTGGCGCGCATGTCCCAGAAAACGAAGGCGGAGACACGCCCCAGGCGCGCGTGCCGCGTCGTCCGCGCATCTCCACTGAAGCCAACCGCGCGCCCAGCCAGGCAGCGGCCAGCGTCTTTTCCTCGGTGCTGGGGCCAGCCGCTGGGGAGGAGCCTGCTCAGGGGTCTTCATCCGGGCGCGGGACTCAGCAAGCATCGCGCGCGGGAGGGCCGCAGCGTGACCAGGCAGGACGATCCCCAGGCGCCAAAAAGGGCGGTGAGCCTGCTGGACGGGCGCCTTCGGCGGACTCGGCAGAGGATGGCGGCTGGGAGAGCTATGTGCCAGATCGTTCTTCTGCCGGGGAGCGATCAGGCGTCCGGCGTATGCCGCCGCCCGCGCCAGAAGACATGCAAGAATGGGGGGCGCCTCCAGGCCGCCGATCTTCCACGACTAGGCAGGCGTTTGGGCGGTCTGGCGGCTCCGCTGCCAGGGAGCAGGGCACAGGTGGCCCTGCACCGCAGTGGCGGGAATTGCCACGCCCGGATGCTCCGCAGGGCGCGCGCCAGCGTTTTGAAGATGCTGGCTGGGAAGGTGGCCCTGAGATGCCGCCGGGGTACGCGGAGGATGAGGACATTGGCCCGCCAAGCGGTGTGTTTGCGAAGATCAAGCGCGTGTTGGGGTTTAAGCGTTAATGGGGATACAACCACTGGAACAACTCTGGCAGGTGCCAGGGACGCCCGCCAATCAATTTGGCACCCCGCCAGCCGGGGGAGTGCCGGGGGCAATCTCCCGCTCCATTCTGGCCGCTGATTGCGGCTCGATCTTCACCAAGGTCGCGCTGTTGGGCGTGGTCGAGGGGCAATATCGCCTGCTGGCGCGGGCGGAAACGCCCACGACGGCCTACCCCCCGTACCGCGACATTACGGTGGGAGTGCTGCAAGCCATCCACGAACTAGAGCGCATTGCTGGCCGGAAAATCGCCAGCCGGGGGCAGATTCTGACGCCAGAGCAGGGCGATGGCGATGGGGTGGATGCGTTTGTGGTTTCGCTGAGCGCTGGCGGCCCTTTGATTGTTGCTATGATTGCGACTGCCCTGACCTCGCCTGATGTCGAGATCAGCAAGGACGAGCAGGCGTTGGCCGAGACAGCACGCCGCGCGGTAGCGGGGGTGTATGCCGATGTGGAACTGATGACGCTGCCCCCGGCTGAACTGGCTTCCTCTGGTCCCAACGGCGGCCCCGATCTCCAGTGGCTGTTGCAGATCGAGCATTTGCGCCGCTTGAATCCGCGCGCGCTGCTGCTGGCGGAGTCCGGTGGCACGCCATCACGCTATGCCCCAGAGGTGATCAAGTCGCTGTCCCTGGTGCTGAAGGAGTTGGTGAACAGTCAGCCCGAAAACAGCACCACTGCTGGCGTGTCCTTCAGCCGGGCGACGCTGAAATTGCCGGTTTTTCATCCCACTGACCGTCTGCCAATTGTATACACCGGCAGCCCTGAAGCCAGCGAGCATCTGCGCCAGGAGCTTGGCCCCCAGGCCGAGGTGCGCCAGACCGAGCCGTTTACGCCGCAGCATCTCGCGCCGCTCAGCGCCGCCATTAGCCTGCTGCACGAGCGCCAGATGCTCAATACGCTGGCTGGCTATCATCGGCTGAATGGCTGGATGTCGGCGCCGCCGATGGCAACGGCGACTTCTTTTAGCAGCCTGATTCGGTTCCTGGCCCGGCAGTATGGCATGAACGTGGTGGGCGTGGATGTGGGCGGCAGCGCGACTTCGGTGATGATTGCGGGCGAACATGGCGAGTTTTTGCCTTCGGTGCATGCCACTGCTGGCGTGGCGTCGGGGCTGGGAAGTATTTTGCGCAGCGTGGGCGTGGCCCAGGTGGCGCGCTGGCTCTCGTTTGAGGTGAGCGAGCAAGAAATCCGCCAGTTTGTGCTGGAAAAGATGATTCAGCCGCACCTGCTGCCCTATACTGAGCGCGAACTGGAGATTGAGCACGCCCTGACACGCGAGGCGATTTTGCTGGCGCTGGGGCAGCCGGGGATGGAACTGGAATCGCTGCCGAATCTGGACCTGATTCTGGGGGCCGGAGGTGTGCTGGCGCATGTGCCGCATTATGGTCAGGCGGCGCTGCTGCTGCTGGATACTATCCAGCCGCGCGGTATTTCGTCGCTGGTGCTGGATACGGTGACGCTGGCGCCGCAGTTGGGCGTGGTGGCGGTGGTGGACCCCATCGCGGCGGTGCAGGCCACCGAAAACGACGCGGTGCTTCAGCGCCTGGGGACGGTGGTTTCGGCGTTTGGACACGCTGAGGATGGCGAGCCAGCCCTGCGGCTGCAACTGGATTATCTGGATGGCCGCAAAAAGACGCTAGAAGTGGCTTACGGTTCGCTGGAGGTGGTCCCGCTGACGGCGAATGAGCAGGCGATGCTGACGCTGTTCCCCTCTAAAACTATTGATGTTGGGCTGGGTCCGGGTGAGCAGGCCCGCGCTGGTGAAGCCATTGAAGGCGGCATTATCGGGCTGATCATTGATGCGCGGGGCCGCCCGCTGCGCCTGCCCGATGACCCGACGTATCGGCGGGCAAAGCTGGCCCAATGGCGACAGGCAATTGGCGCGTGAGTGAGGAGTCGGTAGCATGAATTATCCGCTTGGCTGGCCGGTGCTGCCCGGCATCACGGTGCGCAGGGAGCGCCGTATGGAGCGGCCCGGAATGGCGCTGGTTGAGCCTGGGCAGGAAGTGCAGCCCGATGAGAACATTGCGCGCATTGCCCCACTGGGGAGCGGCGGCGTTGCGCCGTTTGCGCCTGCCTGGTTTGGCGCCCAGACGCTGCGAGCGGGCTTGCGCGGGCAGGTGGTGGATGCCAGCCCGCAGGGAGTGACCATTGAGGGGCTGGTCGCGGTGGTGCAGGGGTTGTTTGGCGTGGGTGGGCAGGCGGTTGGTCAGCTTAATATCGTCTCCAAAGAAGCCTTGAAGGTGGCTGCTGAGTTGCTCCCGCTCAATCGCGGGGTGCTGCTGGTGGTGCCGGGGCGCCTGACCAAAGATTTGCTGCTGCATGCCACCACCTGCGGCGTGGCGGGCATCATCGCCAGCAGTATGGAGGTGGAGGAGTTGGAGGAGGTGTTGCAGGTGGACCTGACCGCGCTGCTGGATGGGGTGGCTATCCCAGAGAACCATCATCCTGTGCCGGTCTTGCTCTTTACCGAGGGATTGGGCACGCGGCCAATGGCGACGCCAACGCTGGCGCTGCTGCGACAGCACGGCGGCGATTGGGCGCTGCTGAGCGGCGCCACCAACCCACGCCGCACCCAACGCCCGGAACTGCTGATCTCCCTGCCTGCCGAGACGCGGGTGCCCACCGTCAAAGCCGACCCGCGCATCATCAACGGCGCGCTGGTCCGCGTGAGCAGCGGCGAATATGCCGGGCAGATTGGGCAGGTGACGCATGTCTTCCAGCGGCCCCAGCGGTTGCCCTCTGGCATCCATACCCCCGCTGTGTATGTGCGCCTGGAAAAAGGCCAGGGCTTGACGCTGCCGATCTATAACGTGGAGCGCATCGCCTGAGAGCCGTCCCCGCGTGTAGCAGCACCGGCCACCGCGCCGGTAAGCGTTCCCCGCCAGGGACGGCGGGGCTACAAGCGGTATTTCACTTTTCCTGGGCCGATTCCACCTCAGCTACCTGTATTTTCCGCTCAAAGACCTGTTCAAACAGGTCGGCTTTGGCCTGTGCCTGCCTGATTTCCTCATCGGCGTGCAGGCCAGGGCTGGGCGTCAGCCAGAGACGCGCCTCGTCTCCATCGAGTTCAAGCTGCACGTGTTCCACGCGGCCATCGTGGTGATAGTCGCAGGCGTCGGCCAGGCGCACCAGCGCGGCCAGTTGGCTGACGCGCTCGCGGGCGGCTTTGTCCAGGCTGGCAAATTCCGGGTGGCGCAGGCTGGGCAGGGCGCGGCGGTGATAGCGGGCGATGCAGGCGATTTCGCGCCGCTCTGTGGCAGAGACGTCGGGGAGCGAGGCGGCGCTGATTAACTCAAACGAGTGCTTGTGGTGGCTGCGCTTTTCAATCAGCATGCCAGCGTTGTGCAGCAGGGCCGCCCGCCCCAGCAAAACAACAGACCGCTCATCAAGTTGATGCAGCGCGGCGGTTTCTTCAAAAAGCGTCTGCGATAGACGCGCCACCTGGCGCGCGTGCGGCCAATCTTCCACGTTCAGGCCGCCGCAGATCTCCCGCTCCGTTAGGGTGGGGCCAAGCGCGCGAGCAAACTCGTCCATCTGGTCCAGCAGGTGGTGGGCTTCCCAGCGTTCCCAGCACAAGAGAAAGGCCGCGTAGCGTGCTCTGTGCTCGCGCGATTTAGCCGTCAGAAAACGTTTCAGGGCGGTACGTTCCTGGCCCTGGGGGTGCGCCTCTTCAGCTTCTGGCTGCTCTGGTTCGGTGAGCGCCTGCTCCATGATGCCTTGCAGCACGATCTGATCATGCAGCGCTCCTAAGACATCCTGAAGTTCGCTCAGTGCCTGGATAAACTCGCTGGCTTGCCTGGGCAGGGCGTCGCTAAAGAGTTCGAGAGTATAGCGCAGACGTTTTGCAGCGATGCGCAGTTGGTGCTGTTCCTGAGAGGCGTCGGGGTTGCGGGCTACGTCGCTCCAGCGGCGCAGTTCGGCCAGGCGCGCAAAGAGCAGCGGCTGGAGATGGGCGGCAATGCTGTTTTCGGGCTGAAGCGCTGCCGAGTCAGCGCCTTCGGGCTGCTGGATGTCTGGCGGGCGATCAAGTGGGTCGCGGGGGCGCAGTGTCGCCTGGAAATCCGCTTCCACGCGGGCGACCTTGCGCTTGCGCAGGCGCCGCTGGACGACCTGGAAGTCGGCAGTGCGCTGGGCCTGCAAGTGGTTGATGAGCCAGCGAATGCCAGGGCGCTGCGTGGCTGGCGCGTGTTCTTCGTCGCTCTGGAGTTGCGCCGTCAATACATCAGCATCGCGGACTTTGCCCAGTGCCCGTTGCAGGCGTTTCACCCGGCGTGTCAGGCGTTTCGCGGGCTTTTGTGGGTAGCAATCAGCGAAGGTTTTCAGGACGACCCGCAGCCGTCGCGCCGCCACGCGCATCTTATGGATGGCCTCCGGGTCGTCGCTGGTCAGCGCATCGGAGCGTAAGCCCATCATCTGTTGATAGTAGTGGTGCAGGCGCGCGTGGCCTAACTCAGAAAACGCCGTCATGGGTGAAACCTCGCATGCTCATGAGTGTCGCACATTGCTACAACAACGCTGCGCATTATCCAGACCAACTGGCTCAAGGCATTATAACCAATCCATTCCGGCAGAACGAACGCCAGGCCTTGCTCTGGATTCAGAGCAGGGCCTGGCGTGTCTACGGACGACTTTTCGACGCTGTAAGCGGGACGACTCATTGCAAATAGGGGGCTTCGGGTGGCTCCAGGATGGCACGCACCGTCGAGATCAACGTGCTCGGCGTAAATGGCTTGTGAATCAGTCCGGCAAAGCTGGCTTCACGCGCCATCCTGGGGGTAATTTCGGTGTAGGCGGTGCAAAGTAAGACCGGAATGGGCACCGGTTGTGCCTGGGCTGCGGCCAGAACGGGTCGCAGCAAGTCGAGATCGGTAGGCGAAGGGACGCCCAGCGAGGCCGGAATCTCGGCAATCACCAGATCGGGCACCCAGCCGCGAAAGAGTGAGGGGATCAGTCTGGGGCGTGGCACGGAAACGGATTGTATTCCTAGCTCAAAATCGAGCACATAGCAGAGCAGTTCGGCCAGCTTGCGATGCTGCTCCAGAATGAGTGCCCAGCGGCGCTGGCGCCCCAGCCTGACTCCATTTCGGCCTGGCTTTATTCCGGGCGATGGTACCAGGGCAAAAGGCGCGGGCGTGCCTGGCACGGGAAGCTGAAGTGAGGATTCGTGTGGGATGATGCGTTCCACTACGCACCTGCTTTCTTTGTGTGTCTAACTCGGTGCAAGATGTCCGCTCAGGCGGTAGCAACTTTTGTACCAGAGATTCAAGCATCATTGTTGAGTGTCGCCCGATTGTGTAAATCGAAGATAGAAAAACAGGGCCTCCCAATTGGGAGGCCCTGTGATAGTTGCTCTGTGCACCCCGACCGCTGAAGAGTGGTAAGCGCGGAAACAGGTCAGAGGCTCTGATTACGTGGATAACTCTCGACGGTTCAAGAAGCAGGAAACCTTGCGATTTCCCGTTCGACCTGGGTGTCTTCCCACCTGCAAGAGGCGGGAAGCAACTCCCTAGAAAGGAGGTGATCCAGCCGCACCTTCCGGTACGGCTACCTTGTTACGACTTCACCCCAGTCACCGATCCCACCCTCGACGCCTGCGTCCAGGTTACCCTGGTTCGCGTGGACGGCTTCAAGTGTCACCGGCTTCCATGGTGTGACGGGCGGTGTGTACAAGACCCGGGAACGTATTCATCGTGGTGTGCTGACCCACGATTACTAGCAACTCCGACTTCACGGTGGCGGGTTGCAGCCACCGATC
>DATBGS010000016.1:0-11501 GCA_036557885.1 Ktedonobacterales bacterium | reverse complement strand
GAGAGTGGTGCTTTTGGAGAGGGCTGCGCTCTGTTCGTTCCACGGTTGAGAGGTGCGTTTGTGGGTCACCTCTGCCCCCTATTGTATGCCACCTCGAAGCCTCGCACAAGAGAAGCAGCAGACGATCCGGGTCGTTCCTGGACGACGGGGGCAGTTATGCGGGCGGCGGTGTGGTATGCTGAAGGGGCCGTGTCCTTTGGTCGTCTGGTCACACAAGGAGGCAGACTTATGACTTCTCAGGAAGCGCTTCCCCTTGGCTGGGTCATTGATACCGCCACTCCACCCGAGCAGATCGCTCCGCTAGCAGCTCTTGCTGAAGAACTGGGCTACTCTGAACTCCTGGTCGCCGAAGATTATTTTTGTGGTGGTGGCTTCTCGGTGGCGATGGCCGCTCTCAGCGCCACCAGGAGCATTCCCGTCAGCCTAGGTATCGTCTCGGCGCTCGCGCGCCATCCTGCCGTGCTAGCAATGGAGATTGCTACCGTTTCCCGGCTCTTTCCCGGGCGCTTTCGACCTGGCATCAGCCTGGGCCTGCCGTCGTGGGTGCGGCAGATGGGCTTTGCCCCCGTTGCTCCAGCTACAGTGGTGCGCGAGTGCGTCACCAGTGTGCGTGCCCTGCTGGCTGGCGAGGAGTTGACTGCCACAGGACAGTATTTCTCGGCGGCGGCGATCAAACTCGCGCATCCTCCCCAGGAGGAAGTCCCACTCTATCTAGGGGTTTCTGGCCCCAAATTGCTCCGTATCTCGGGCAAACATGCAGAGGGCACCTTAATTAACCTGACCGCGACGCCTGCGTTTGTGCGGTGGGCACGCGAGCAAGTGGCTCTGGGGAGCCAGAGCGCCAAGCGCACCAGCGCCCATCGCTTCCCGGTGATCTCGCTCTATGCAGTGGGCCACGATGGTTCCAGGGCGAAAGAAGCCATGCGTGAGGTGTTGTCATTTGTCCTGGCGGCACTTGGTCCGACAGCCATCACAGATCTCGCTGGGATCAGTGAGCAGTTGGCCGAGATGATCGCGCGTGGTGGAGCAGACAGCGTTGCACGCGAGATGCCCCAGGCGTGGATCGAAGACATGACCATTTCCGGGACGCCAGAAGAATGCGCCGCGAAGGTGCGCGCCTTCCTAGCGGCTGGGGCGGATTCGCTGCTGCTCTTCCCACTGGAGTCTGAGGAGATGGCCCGTTTCACTGCTGCTGAGGTGTTTCCATTGCTCCAGATGTAAAACAAGGGCGCTACAGGTGATAAACCATGTACCACTTCGTACTTTAAGATCGAAATGTGCGAAACCTCCATCCCACATTCCGCGAGCAGTTGTCCTGCTTACCAAGGTAGTCATGGGGGAGCCCTCGAGGCACACATCTCTTCGCCAGCGCCTTGTCATGACCTGCTCTCGTTGCGCCACTCTTGGGGTAAACGGAATTGTAGGGGTCGAATCCCCGATCGACACACGGGGTCTGCTGGTATCTGGGCTAAAACAAGCGGCATCGGAACCAACGCGCATCAAGGCCCTACAAGATAAACTATTTTGGCAAGCAATCTTATTGTATTTCGACTTTTCTCAACTGGTACACGTGTGATGTCATTCTATCATTTCTATTCGTTTTTTGCTTGTGCTGCTGAGCTCACTTCTTCCTCTCCTGTGAACAGGGTGAACGACTGGTCCTGTTGCCCTACTTCCTCTGCTCTGGAGGAAGGGCCTTCGTTGGCAGGTTATCCCTGGCTGGCACTCGCATCATCGTTTCGGAACCTGGAAGCATGAGTGCGATGGTTGTGCTCTTTTTATCGCGAGATGACATCGGATGGCCTTCTGCCTCATCGGTCGCTGCGCGCCTCTACCGCTTTCCGCAGTCGGTGCACATTGCACATCGGGGGGACGCCGAAGAGGCTTTTGTACTCCCGATTAAAGTGGGAGACGTCCTGATACCCCACGCGAAAGACCGCACGGGTCGCGTCGAGGGCTTCGCCCAGCAGGAGGCGGCGCGCCTCCAAAAGTCGCAGCCGCTTCTGATATTGTAGAGGGATCATTGCCATAACAGCCTTGAAGTAGCGGTACAACCCCAAGACGCCCATGTCCGGATCCCGCGCCAGTTGCTCGATGCGCAAGGGCTGGTCGAAGTCGTACCGGAGCCGGGCGCTCTGCTCTCCAATCAGGAGCCGATAGACTATTTCCCACGTGTGGAGTGTCAAGAGGGCTGGCGCATTAGGAGCCAGACGAGCCTCATGGCGGCATCCATCAGGTCCATCTCCACCGGACTGGCAGTAAATGGCCCGCACCTCCGCGGTACTAGGAGGTAAGGAGAGTACGGCCTCACTATGACTGCCTTTGACGCTTGCCCAAACACGCTTTTAGGGTATACTGATAGGAAAAAGGGGAGAGGACATGGGTTGAAGACTAACATCGAGCAACTTGAGAACGGCGCCAACGGTTTCTCCTACCAACACTTCATCGGCCTCAATCTTAGCCAGACAACCATCGCCTTGAACGAGTTCGACAAATGTATCTTTACGCGGTGTAACTTTATGGAGTGCATCTTTGCCGAGAGTCGTTTTTTGAACTGCCTTTTTGAGCGTCGTATCCTCAGCGCCTTGCAATTTCCGACTAGCTCCTTTTTTTCCGCCGTGCGGTTCACCGGGTCGAATGTGATCGGTGTTGACTGGTTTCAGGCGAAGACACCACAACTGGGAGCGATGGAGTTTATCGAATGTGACCTACCTATTCAAGTTTTGCGATGCTCAAGCTCCAACTGAAATCCTGTCGGGAGGTGGATTTCAGCGCAGCCGATCTGACCGATGGCAACTTCGAAGGCGCCGACTTTGAGGGGAGCAAGTTTTACAAAACGAACCTCACGAGCGCGAATTTTCGGAAAGCCACCAACCACCATATTGATGTGCGGACCAACACGATCAAGAAGGCACAGCTCTCTGCCTGAAGCGATTGTACTGCTTCGCTGCCTGGACCTTCTGCTTGATCATGAATGAGAGGTTAAGCGGTTTTCCAAATGTCGTTTTCTTGAGGATCTATGGCTTCCTGGATTCAGAAGACTCTTCTTCCCCTTCCAGCCTGGAAAGAACCCATAACAGGGAATCCTTCCTTCCCAAATTATGAGGCGCAGAGGAACACACATGATGGAGAACAATGTCAGATGGGAAGCGGTATTGCGGGCTAACGCAGCTGTATATGCACGAGTGGCGCTCAATAATATTGCGCGGGAATTTCCTGCTGCTGTCCACCATGTGATGCAGGCGCCAGAGGATTTCCCGCACCGGCCCCGCGAACGCACTCCGGTGTTTTACGGCAGTTTCGACTGGCACTCCTGCGTCGAAATGCACTGGCTGCTGGTTCGCCTGCTGCGCTGCGTAAGTGATCAGGTGCCTGGGCTTGAGATACGCGCTGCTCTAGCTGCCCAATTTACTCCCGCAGGGTTGGAGGCAGAAGCTCAGTTCATCGGCCACCCGGCCAACGGCACCCGCGAACGGCCCTATGGCTGGGGGTGGGCCTTACGGCTGATTCACGAACTGCTGGACTGGGACGATCTTGAGGCCCAGCGCTGGGCCACCCTTTGCGCCCCGCTAGCCGCAACGCTCACGAGCAGTTTTTTAACCTGGCTGCCCAAAGCAACCTATCCCGTCCGCTATGGCGTCCACTCGAATAGCGCCTTTGGTCTTTCGCTGGCGCTCCCCTATGCCCGAAAGCGTGCTCAGGCTGGGGATGAAGCGCTGCTCGAGGCGATAGCTGCCGCCGGGTTGCGGTGGTACGCGGCTGATACCGACTATCCAGGAGGCTGGGAACCGTCGGGGCATGACTTTCTCTCCCCTGCCCTGGTCGAGGCTGAATTCATGGCTCAGCTCCTGCCCGCTGATCAATTTGCACACTGGCTGGAGCGTTTTCTGCCAGGTATTGCTGAGGACCACCCGATAGCTCTATTCACTCCAGCAGTCGTGTCTGATTCCAGCGACCCGTACATCGCTCACCTGCACGGATTGAATGCCTGCCGTGCGTGGTGCTGGCGTAGAATCACGGAGACCCTCCCTGCTGGGGATATACGGATTGAACATGCGCGCGCCGCAGCCGAAATCCATGCGCAGGCCGCCCTGCCCCATGTGGCGGGGAGCGATTACATGGTCGAACACTGGCTCGCCTGTTATGCCGTCCTTATGCTCAGCTAGACGATCTCGTCTCTGTGCTGACTGTGTTGTAGGCTGGCCTCCCAACGGAGTCAGTATTGGTTTGTTCCTGGTAGGCAGGAGAACCGTATGGTAAAAACGAGGCGCTGGTCGCGTCAAATAGAGCGTTCCGTTGCCCATGTGAAGAGAAGCGCACACCATACTTACTGGCCTTTGTCCACTCTATGGTTAAGCTGGTCCGCCTTGGGCCAACGCGCCAGGTAGGCGTTGAACACGCCAGCGGCCATGAGCGCTGAAAATTGAGCAGCCGATGGATTTTGGAAACTGAACAGGAGGTCACGATGCCCAGCGAACATTTCGATGTGCTGATTGTCGGAGCAGGAATCTCTGGAATAGGGACCGCGTATTATCTCCAGACACGATGTCCCAAGATGCGGTATGCCATCCTGGAAGGACGGAAGGCCATCGGCGGGACATGGGATTTGTTTCGTTATCCTGGCGTGCGGTCTGACTCCGACATGTACACGCTCGGATACACCTTTCGCCCATGGCAGGAGAGCAAGGCAATCGCCAATGGAACAGTGATCCTGAAATACCTCTGCGAGACGGCTGAGGAGTTTGGCATCGATCAGCACATTCGCTTCGACCATCAGGTGAGGCGCGTCGCCTGGTCCTCCACAGATGCCCTGTGGACGGTAGAGGCGACTCGTGGGCCAGAACAGGAGCCGGTGCAGCTTACCTGTAATTTCCTCTGTATGTGCACGGGTTACTACGATTACACGCAGGGGTATACCCCAGAGTGGCCTGGGCTTGAGCACTTCACGGGGCGTGTGGTGCATCCGCAGCACTGGCCGGATGAGCTTGACTATGCTGAAAAGCAGATAGTAGTGATCGGCAGCGGCGCGACCTCAGTTACCTTAGTACCAGCCCTGGCTGAGCAGGCAGCACACATTACGCTGCTTCAGCGTTCCCCAACCTACATCGTGGCACGCCCTTCCGAGGACGCGATGGCACGGAGACTCTACCACGTACTGCCCAGAAAACTCGCCTATCGCCTCGTTCGCTGGAAGTCGATTCTGCTGGGTATGTACTTTTATGACTTTGCACGCCGTCGGCCTGAAGCAACAAAACAGGCGATCATTCGTATGGCGCAGAAAGAGCTTGGTCCCGACTACGATGTCGGAACCCACTTCACTCCGCTCTACAATCCTTGGGATCAGCGGTTGTGTTTGGCCCCGGATGGGGATTTGTTCAAGGCGATCACTTCTGGCAAAGTATCGGTAGTCACGGACCAGGTTGAAACTTTCACTGAACAGGGCATCAAGCTCCAATCAGGTCAGGAACTGACGGCAGACGTGATCGTAACTGCTACAGGCCTGTCCATGAAACTGATGAGTGGGGTGCAAATCGTCGTTGATGGCGACCTGGTGGACCTGGCGAAGACGCTCAGCTATAAAGGCATGATGTACAGTGACATCCCCAACCTCGTATCTGCTTTCGGCTATACCAACGCTTCCTGGACACTGAAGAGTGAACTCATTGCGCAGTACGTCTGTCGGCTGCTGAACCATATGGATCAACATGGCTATGTCCAATGTACCCCCCGACGACCAGATGACTTAGCAGCAGAAGACCCCATGCTGCCGCTCACCTCCGGCTATGTGCAACGCGCGATCCACACACTTCCTCGTCAGGGCACTCAAAAGCCCTGGAAGATGTACCAGAACTACATGCGTGATCTGGTAAGCTTGCGGTTCAACCGCCTGGATGATGGAACGATGAAGTTCACGCCTCGTGCAGCAGGCGTGCTGCAACAGGCAGTGGTGAAAACATCCTGAAGAGCAATAAGCCTTTATAAGGCTATAGGCATCAGGGTCCGTGAGGCGTGAACCGGCCAACAGACCCTGATTGCAGTCGTCTAGCAGGTTGGAATCACGTGGCCGGAGTTATCCTTAGCCACATCATTACCCCACAACGTGAGGTAGTACGCCGACACCCAACCTTTCCCTCCCGTGTCCAGGTCGGTCCACAGCCACCAATGGTTGTAGTTCCCGGAGCTGTCGCTGACCTTGGAACCCCATGCCTTGCAGAAGACATAGTTGCTGGAATTGGCGTACAGGGTACCCACCCGATGCCAGTTAGACCCGGCGCCGTAATAACCAGGAGCACAGCAAAACGTGTTCACCCACCACTTGCTGTAGGAACCTGGGGGTGCATTGCCAGGGCAGCAGGTAGGCGTTGATGTTGGCCTGGGCGTGTTCGTTGGCGTCGGAGCGGGCGGCTGAGTTGGCCTGGGCGTGTTTGTCGGCGTCAGGGTCGGAGCGGGCGGCTGCGGCGACGTTGGCGTTGGCCTCTCCGTCGGGGCAAGTGTGGGCACCTCGTTGGGCGTTGATCCAGCGGGCATTGTTGTGGGTGTAGAGGTGCTGCCAACACCCTGACCAGGAGGCGAACCATCTGCGAAAGTTGACGCACCACGATTGACCGTCAGGGAGGCCCCCGAACCGCCAAAGAGTGTCGGTCGGCTAAACGCCAGCGCAATGCCGGACATCCCAAGAACCAGCAGCGCCAGGGCTACCACCAGCGCATTTCTGAACAGGTGGCGCGGCGCTTTCCTGCTCATCGGAGCAATGGGCTGCGTGGGTGGCGCGGCCAGCACTGAAGGAAAAGAGAATGTCGGAGGCCAAAAAGGTGCGGTGTCAGCTACAATCGGCGGAGTCGCAGCCGAAACCTCTCCACAGCATCCCTTACAGATCCGTCCAGTGACCTCCGCCGATCTCTGAGCGATTGTTGTGACTGGTGCTACAATGGGGCGCAGCCGTCCTTGGTTGTTTGTTTTCAAGGGGGAGGTTGCCTCAATGCCAACTCGTGTTCAAAGCGCCCATACCGAAGAGTGGAGCCAGATCGCGCAACTGTGTTTGTGGCCGGAGCAGCGCAAATATGAGTTACTCCGCCCTCTCGTCCTCTACGGGGACTTGCCTGCTGATCGAGCGCGGGAAACAGGGGTCACGGAGCGCCGGTTGCGGGAACAGGCCGATCAGTTTGATGCCGAAGGGGTCATCAGCCTCTTTCGCCCGACCCAAAAGCAACTGAAAGACCACCATCGGTCTCTGCCTCCACCGATGCGCCAAGCCATTGTGGACTTGAAGGCGGAGTATGCCGCCTTCAGTTTACGAGACATCGCCACGATTTGTTATGTGCAGTTTGGGCGTCGCCCCAGCCCAACCAGCGTCCAACTGGTGTTGGCCGATGGGCCACGTCCCTCCATCAAAGGGCGACGGTATCCGTACTATGCCGACATTCCAGACTCAGCCGCCCGGCGGCATGCGGTGGTGGCGCTTCACGCTGAGGGGTGGAACCCAACGAATATCGCTGGCTATCTGGACATCTCGCGCGTGACCGTCTACGAGGTGCTGCGCCGCTGGAAAACTGAGGGCGTGGATGGCTTGGCTGATAAGTCGCGGGCCAACACCCGGAAGCGCAAAGTGGATATAACACTCAAACAAGAGGTCCGCAAACTTCAGGAGAATCCAGAACTCGGAGCTTTTCGCATCCACGCTGCGTTACACCAGATGGGTATTCATGTCAGCCCGACTACCTGTGGCCGCATCCTTGCCGAAAATCGTCAACTCTATGGCTTAGGGAAGCCCGCCCAGGCTGCCAAAGAGCCGAAGGAGCATCCCTACAAGGCGCAGTACAGGCATCACATCTGGTCAGTGGATTTGCGCTACATCGAACGCCATCAAATTTCAGGGTTCAAGAAGCCGTTCTACATCCTCTCCATCTTGGATAACTTCACCAGGGCAATCCTGGCGAGCAATGTATGTCAGCGGCAAGATGAGATGACGTATTTACTGATTCTGAGTGAGGCCATTCACCAGCATGGTTCCCCGGACATCTTGGTCAGCGACAGCGGCAAAATCTTCACCTCCAAACAGGCAAGATTTATCTACGAGAAGTTGCACATCCAAAAGGAAGAGATTCATAAGAAGCAAGCGTGGGAAAATCTTATCGAAACCCAATTCAATATACAGCGGCGGCTTGCTGACTTCCACTTTGCCCAAGTGACCAGTTGGGAGGGTGCCAAACTGGAACACGAGCGGTGGATGACCTCGCATAACGAGCAACCGCATTGGGCGCATCGGCAGCGCGAAGACGGCAAGCGTACTCCCGCAGAAGTCCTTGATCACGCAGTTGGGCATCTTTGGAACCAGGCTCAACTGCATCGCATCTTCTTCACCCGTCGCTTTGCGCGCTGGCTGGACCGACTTGGCTATCTTCGCTTCCGCCAGTGGCAGCAAGTTATTGCTAGTGCTACTTTCTTAAGATTAAATACTTCATATAGCTTTTTAGATGCTGCCTCTTGATAAATGTTTACAACACTTACCCTTCTGCGGTATACTTGCTTTCAGAAATCGTCTTTTCTGGTTGCCGTGAAAGAGAGTCATGGCTGCTCAGATTACCTCAGAGCCCAGCTTGGCCACCTTGACGCGTATTCGCCGGGTCAAAGGGCGGCCAAGGGATTGCTACGAGGTGATCTTCGTCGACCAGCATGACCAGCTCGTTGTTGGGCTCACTGAATGGTATCGCCTCTGGAAAGAACAAGGACCTGCTGGCACACGCACCACCTACCTGACTTGCCTCCTTCCGTTCTTCACCTTCCTGGCGGAGCAGGGCATCCCCTGGAATACTTCCCCAGATCTCCTGCGTCCAGCCCTCATGGCATTCCACCGAGATTGGTTGAAGTGCCTCATCCACCCAGGGAAAGAGCGAGAAGGTGTTGAGATTACGCCTACACGCGATACACCTTTACGCGATAGTACCCTCCGGGTCATGCGGGCCGCGCTCAGAGATTTCTACCAGGTGATGAAGGATGCGCGACTCTACGCGTTCCCAAACCCGCTCTCTTCGGAGACCTTGCTCCGGCTCAAGCAGATGCACCAGCGAACGGTTGCGAATGCTGGGGCGCGTGAGCATGCTGGCATCCGGGGAGAATCACGTATGCACGCACGGCGGCAGCCAACCGCCTTCCTGCGCTACCCAAAAGCCCAGCAGTGGGAACCCGACGTGCGCAAGGAATTGGCCGATGTACGCGAGGGCATTCACAAAGTGCTTGATGCACTGCTTGATAGCGCGGACCTCGGTTTGAGGGAAAAAGCCATCTTAGCGCTGCTTCGTAACACCGGAGCGCGGTTGCATGAGATCGTCCTGATGACTGTCGGGGGATATCGAAATGAAGGGGTAGCTGGACAGGCGCAGGTGATCGACAAAGGGAGTGCTGGACGCACCAGCAAGACCATCTATTTCGCCCACAATCCCCAGGTCCAGCAGAACCTGACCACCTATCTTGAGCAGATACGTCCCCGCGACGATCAAGAGCAGCGCCAACGGTTCATGGATGTCTCTTCCAGCGAACCCCTGTTTCTTTCTGAGCGTGGCACACCTTACAGCGTCAAAGATTTTTACTACCATTGGTACAAGCACTACCCACCGCTCCAGGCCCTCTGCCCGGAGCGCTTTTCCCCGCACGATATCCGGCATCTGTTCATTACCGATTTTCTCATCTTGCTACGTCGGGAGTGTGGAGCCGGGTCCGTGCGGTTTGATGCCGAGCGCTATCAGCGAGAACGAGAAGCTTTTGCCCACACCATCATGGGCTGGCGTGGCACGCGGACCATTGACCTCTACGATCACTCGCGGGACAGCGAACACACGCTCGAAGTCCTGGCGCGCTTGCAACATGGATACGCCCAGCGGCGATACGCGCCTGAGGTTTCAGAGGTAGCAGCAACGCTCCCTACTCCTGAAGAGATCACGCGCCTTGACGCAGAAGAACGCCCGTCCTCTGAGTCTCGTGAAATTGTTTGGTTGCATGATGCAGAGACGCTGGCATGGGTGCAGAAACTTCAAAGCCAAACGAGACAAGACTGCTGACAACACCAGGGAAGCCGGGAGGGTATGGATATGGACCGGGTCACAACGACTCAGGTTGCATCGCCGCACCAGCCTGTTGAGCAAAGGACACCTCGCCTCAACTTCAGTGATCCGGCTCAACGAGCAGAGCATATTCGTGCGTTCTTGAGCTGGCTTCCCTCCGCCTTGCACGAGGCTCCAGGTATCCAGTGGGATCAACTCGACAGCTCCATCATGGGCTACCTGATTCGGTCAGTGGCTGATGATCCCGATGAGATTCCCATCGCCTTCGCCATTGGGTGTGCCATCCATGCGATGAAACAAAAGACGCTCTATGCCCAGTGCATCCATCTCACCAATTTGTTGCGCCAGTTACGCGCCGACTACGGCATGACCAGCCTGGCTGATTTAAAGTCACGCAACATCTGGGATCGCCTGGTTGGCGGACGCACCCTTACCAGTCACGATTTGCATCGGCTGGGCATGTATGAGGCGTTCTCCTCCATTCATGAGCGCGCCTATTTTGAAGGGTTGACTGTCCGGCAACAGACATTCTGGGAAGCCTATGCGCTGCCGCAACTCCCTGCTTACTTTGTAGCCCGCTATGGCCAGCGCAATGCGATCCATGCTGCCTCAGCACAACGCCGGAAAGAACAGAGTGATGTACTGGTTCCGCTCTTTCCGTTACTGGTCGAGATCGCCCAACTCCGCAAACAGGCGGCAGAACGGTTGATTCAGGCATTTCGCACGCACCGCGAGCGGGCCAGAGCTGGAGCAATTGCTTTGCCGTACCAGTTTGAATACCGGGATCTTGTTTTTGAAGTGACCGAAGATGCGCCGACGCTTGCTCAGATGTCCCTGGTTGAGCGGGACGTGACGTTATCATTTACCCTCTGGAATCGCACGAGTTGGGTCAAGGCGCATTTGGAGCACTACGGCCACGAGTCCCGGCGGCAATGGAAACGCCAGATCCTGGCGTATGCCCCAGAGCACAACACCTATTTCTTGCAGTACGAGGGACCGCTCAAGGATTTACTCTGGTGCGGCGAACTGATTGCCAATCAACACCTGGGGAAACGACTGCGCTCTGCTGCGAAGCGGCTTGGATCAGGGGTAGACCGGGAACATTTCACCCGCTTTGAGATCTCACGCCCCGGCCTATTGTCTCCAGACCACAGCGATACCCAGTGGCTCCTAAATGCCATGCGCGGGGAGGCTGTTCTCTTTGAGCCAGAAAGTCTGTATCGGGGTATCCTGTATGGTGCAGCACTGGCAACACTGGCGCTGACCAATGGGAGTCGGGTCAGTGAACTACTTCAGGTGAGTGCCACACGCTTTGAAACGATTGCGGTGGATGAGGTGAGGAACCAGCAACCGACTGGGAGCAAAATTGGCATCCTGGTCCAGAACCTTCTTCCCAAAGGCTACCGGAAGGAAAGCGAGCGGCAGTTCTTTCTGATTGGAGAG
>DATBGS010000015.1:0-13609 GCA_036557885.1 Ktedonobacterales bacterium | reverse complement strand
GAGAGTGGTGCTTTTGGAGAGGGCTGCGCTCTGTTCGTTCCACGGTTGAGAGGTGCGTTTGTGGGTCACCTCTGCCCCCTATTGTATGCCACCTCGAAGCCTCGCACAAGAGAAGCAGCAGACGATCCGGGTCGTTCCTGGGCAAGAAAGGCTTTGGAGAGTGCTCCTGGTCAGCCCCCTCGTCCCTCTTGCGCCCAGCATTGCTCTGCTGCGCGCTCGAAGAGGGCAGAGGAGGGGCAGTAGCAAGCAGGACAGCAGAGCAAAAGCTGAACAGAAGTGGGAGCGGGAAAAACACATGCAGGTCACCCTGGCTGATTTGCAAAATCCAAAAGCGTATATCATACTCAGTTTCAGTGCAACAACGTTTCCTATGACGGAGGGCGCCCTATGTCTGAACTACCAACTCGCGAACGTATTATTCTTGCCATAGATACCTCCCGCAGGGAGGATGCGGAACGATTGGCTACTGTGGCAGAGCAAGCAGGAGCGCGCTTCGTCAAGATGGGGCTTGAGCTGTCAAGTGCCGAAAGCTGGCTCTACTGTTCCAGATTGGCCGCCCAACACAGACTTGATTGGGTAGCTGATGCCAAACTTGATGACATCCCAAACACTGTGGTGAGGGCTGTGAGGAATATCAGCAGACTTGCGCATCCGCCGTTTGGTATCACCATGCACACCACAGCAGGCAGTGAAGCCATGCGAGCCGCGCAAGAGGAAGCTGGTCCGGTGAAAATGCTTGGTGTCACCGTGCTGACTTCATTCAAGGAGGACGAAGCGCAAAGACTCTACGGCGTGCCTGCCCGGCAGAAAGTAATAGCGCTGGCCCGTGATGCGGCAGTGGCTGGTTTGGCGGGTATTGTGTCTTCGCCATTAGAAGTCGGGATGATCAAGAGTGATCCCCAAACCCAGCACCTCTTTGCCATGATCCCTGGCACACGCTCAGCGAGCGCAGCCCATGGAGATCAGGCTCGTGTTGGCACGCCCGCCGCAGCTATCCAGGCTGGCGCAGATTTGCTCGTCATTGGCCGTCAGATCACGCACGCTGAAAACCCGATGCTGGCGTATGAGGCATTGGTTGCCGAGATAGGAGCAGTCCTGTAATGCCGCTGCCCGAACATCTAGAAGAACAAGTCATCGTAGGCATGTATGATCGTGGCTTACTCGCCTTTCCTGAAGGCGGTGTCGTGCTCAAATCTGGAAGAAGAGCGCCTTACTACTATAATGCCCGCCCAAGTTTGTCATTTAGCAGGACGCTTGATCAAAGCGGACAAATGCCTTTCGAGCGCCAACGCGAGTTCAGGCGAGCACTCACCAGCGCGTATGCGGCCCAATTCTTAACTATCGGACAGCATATTGACCATGTGTTCGGCAAAGCCCAGGCGGTCACAGCGGTAGCGGCTGTTGGAGCATATGAGGCAGGTCTGTCTTACTTATGGGAGCGCGTTGACGAACCACAGAAGACCTATGGGCAGCATCAGAAGATTGAAGGGGACTACGAGGCAGGCGAGCGTGTGCTTGTGGGCGACGATGTAGTCACCGACGGCAAATCAAAAGTTGAGGGGATGCGTGTATTGCGAGATGTGGGCTTAGAGCCGGTGGCAGTGACCTTGCAATTTGACCGTGAGGAGGGTGGCATTCAGGCGCTGGAGAGGCTGGGGCTTGAAGTTAATGCAGTCACTTCACTCTCCAGAGCTACCCGCTACCTCCTGGAGAATGGCCGCATCAACACGGCTGCTGTTGACGCCCTCCAGGCATATCACGAAAGCCTGCGTGCCGATGGAATCGTTTCGACCTTTCATTTTGAAGGATAACGGCATATGAGCGGCTACCAACTTGCAGGCCACGAACTTGAATCGCCCCTGGTCAATGCCGCAGGCTCCATTAACGGCGTAAGCACCGAAGGGATACTACGGGAAGTGAGTGACCTGGCCCAAACTGGGATCGGAGCCATTACCGTTGGCTCCTTTACTGTGCCACCACAAGCCGGGAACGAAGCCAGATTTGGAGCGCCAATTTACTATTATGACGCCGAAACGAGAACAACCTATAACTCGATGGGATTGCCGAATATTGGCATAGAAGCTGCGGTCAGATTATCGCCTTCACTCACCACCCGTGCCCACGCAATGGGCAAAATAGTTATCTCTAGTGGTTCGCCCACGAATGCTTCAGAATATGGCAGTTCGGTCGCTCAGGCCGCACGCCTGGCATACGAGTTGTTAGAGACAGATGCTGATCTGGTCGAAGTAAATGTGAGCTGCCCCAATGTTGTGGATTCGGGTGGTGGCCGCAAGCCAATCATGGGCTACGATCTGGAAAGCATGGAAGAACTTCTCGCCCGTCTTGATGCAGAAGTCGGCGTCACGGGACGTTTAGGACTAAAACTGCCACCCTACCTTTCCGTTGAGGACAGGCTGCTGGTTCCTCGAATAGCGGCAATGCTTCAGGGGCGGCATGTCTTCCGATTTCTTGTGACTTCCAATACCATACCAAACCAAGTGCCCCGCCATGCAGACAGCAGGCCGCTACTCGCAGTTCCAGAGGGCACAAGCGGTATGAGCGGCCCGTCCACGAAAGAGGTAGGGCGGGAACAACTCGTCTTGTGGCGACAACACACCGACCTGGATATTATTAGCACCCTGGGCGTAGATTCAGGCCACGAGATCAATTGCCGCTTGCAGCTAGCTGCAAATGCTGTCGGCGGCGTCACGTTCCTCTGGCAAAGCAGTAACTGGAAGGTGGCTGTCACAGAGATGCTGACTGGATTTGCAGAAGAGCAATGAGCGAGGCGCGTCATCTCTCGCCTCGCTCATTGCACCGGTTGGCACTGCGCTTTGAAGCATTTCAAAGGGTGGTATCTTTCGTCAAAAGAAAGCGAGCTACGGATTTCATTCATACCGATGGTCAAATCATAAGATTCATGTTTCGTAATATCACAGGCACGACACAATGTCTGATCTGCGTCACTTCTTGGGGTGACGTTCCAGCCACCTCGACACTGGTCGCGCCCACGCGCTGATCGCTCACGCGATGCGGCGTCCACTGAAAAGTCACCGTGTCTCGCGATGGCCCAAACCTCCTCTCGATGGAGTGTACCGCGCCTCTGTGCGGACGCGAGGGCGAAGCGCGTCACCCGCACCTCTATGTGCTGAGGCCGGTCCACCCAGGCCCATTGAGCAACATCTGCATACCTGCCACTGCCTCCTTTACTTCCAGGTTTTCCGAAAGGCATTTTTCCGCCGAATCTGGTCGCCGCGAAACTCATACAGATCACACCCGCGCAGTTCGATGGTCCGCCCATCCGCCTCAGTCCAGACATAAGACCACTCGGCCACACCTTTGTCTCCAAAGATCACCAGAGGGCCACTGCGAGATGTACCCTGCTCATCGTGCGCAAGCATCGTCAGAATCCCTTGCCGGACGGCCTCTTGTCCCACATAGGTCGCTCCCGGCTCAGGACCAACGGAGGCCTCGTAGATACAATCTTCGGTAAAGAAAGTCATCAGTGCTTCGACATCACCACGTGCCCAAGCTGCGGAGAAGGCTTGTAAGCGTTCCTCAGTCATGGTTGCTCCTGTTCGTTCACTAGAAGGAAGGGCCTGGCTTTATTCACTATTTCTGCTTGCTTGGCTTGCACACAAAAATACATCTGTGGGGGAAAATCCCCGCTGTCGAGCGTACCGGATGCTGCTCTTTATCGTTGCCCGCTGTGCTCAAGCGCGGGGACTGGTTTTGTGGCAGAGCCGTATCAATGGCTCTGCCAATCACGACGCCAAAGAGAGAAGAGAGAAAGAGCGGCGCTCTGCTTCCTAGTCTCTCCTCATACTCCAGTTGATCAAGAACCAACCGGGCACCTGGTGCTGTTCGCTCCGATGACGCTTGGTGATGTACGTGAACGCTTCTCACCCCTGCTTCTCCTTCGCATGTCTCCCTCTTTCTCGTCAGAATGATTTCTCCCCTCATTGAGCGCACGCTCCCGCCCCTGATCTTGCTCCTGCTGGCTTGGCTCGCTCATCGGCTTCGTCCGCGGGAGTTCACAACCATCACACCAGCCAGCACCAACAAGCCACCCAAGAGGGCCAGTATTGGGGGCACTTCGCCCAACCAGACCCAGGCAATGCCCAGGGCAAGCAGTGAAACCAGATACAAGAAACTGGCAGCTCTGGAGGCCGGGATATGGCTGAGGGCATAGGCCCAACTGACAAAACCAATTGCCCCAGGAAAAATGCCCAGGTAGATAACGGCAAGCGTAGCACCGATGGGGGCTGCCTGGACCTCTTCGGGCAGCCCTGGCAAGAAGACGAGTAAGAGGCAGGCGCCCACCCAGACCGCGTACGTTGTAAATTCAATCGCCCTATAGCGGGTGAGCAGCGGCTTCTGCCCCACAAAATACAGGCTTTGCGCCAGTGCTGCGCTCAGGACGATGAGGATGCGTGGATCGAGGGCGAAGCCTGATACGCCGCTGAAGGCAATGACCGCGACTCCGCCAAAACAGATGAGCATGCCAAGCCAGCCCCAGCGAGAGATTCGTTCACCCAACCAGATCTGCGCTTCCAGCGCGACCAGAAGCGGCCCGATGTTGATCAGAAAGCTAGCGACTGCTGCTGGAACACTCACCTCACCCGTATTGAGTGCCACATTGTAAAAGGCAATCCCCACCAGACCCAGCACCGCAATGCCCGGCCAATCACGCCGACGCGGCAGCCTCAACCGGGCTGCCAGCGCATAACCTGTCAAGGTAAGCGCGGCCACCATGTAGCGCAAGAGCGCCAGATGCCCAGGTGAATAGGCATGCAAGCCCACGCGAATACCAGGGAATGCGGAAGCCCACAGCACCAAGGTCAATCCTGCCGCCAAAAAGGAGCGCAGGCCACGACCACTCTTCTGAGCCGGGAGGGATCCTTGGCAGTGTTCCTCTCCTTTTTCCCCTTCAGCCGCTCCTGCTTCCTGACTTACGATCTGGTCCATGCTTTCAGGCTCTCCACTTTCTCCAGGTCCAGGTAGGTGGAGCCTCCTGGCTCCACTCGTTTCCTTGTTGTGGTTTATCGAGTTATTGGCGTGTCCGGCAGATCACTTGATGCTGATTTTCCTGACCTCACGGCAGCCGATCAACGACAAGTTGTGGGTGCCGCCCATCATGAATTGCGACAACGCACCCGATCTCGTGGTGTCTTCAGCTCCCCCGTTGGGGGATGTGCTTACTCTAACATGGACAACCGTATCAGAGGTAGCTATACTTTTTGAAAGAAAGCATCAATATTTTTGATGGGAGCATACCAAATGGATTTCACCTACCTTCACACCTTCTGCGAAGTCGCCAGGTGGGGCAGGTCGTTCAGACAGGCTCACAGAGCAGATCTCCTGGCATGCCAGCGCAGGGGCAGAGGAGGCTGCCGCCCAGTCTCCCTCCCCGCCAAGCATGCCGGCATCGAGCGGTTTGCGGCAAGCGGTGTTGGGGACTCTCAAAACCAGGGTCATTACCTTGCTCGTCGTAGCAGCAGTAATCGTTACCTGTGGCATTACTCTTAGCTCGCTCTCCCACAGCACCTCTTCTGGGGGAAGAACCTCATCAAATAACACCCCACAGACGAATAGGCATTTCCAGGTTGGGCAAGGCGTTCAGCTCGACGAGTGGATAGTGACAGTGACTTCAGTCGAGACGACACAGAACAGGCTGTCTCTGCTGCTCTCTTCCTTTATTATATATATCTATTTACCTATTGACAGATACAATATTCTCAGGTATACTTCTCCCATATACATGTCAAAAATGTGTTAGATGTGTATATAAGGCGCCTCCTACGGGTTCTGCCGTGGAGACAAGTGGGGGAAGGCTTGCCAGGCGTTTGAGCCAGGTGCATGCACCTGGACGCTCTCCCCAAGACGGAAGGAGTACAACCATGCAACCGGTATCCTCGCTACGCGTGGAATCAGTCAATGTCGGACGGCCCAGAGAAGTGCTCTGGAAGGGGCGAAAGGTGCTGACCGGTATTTTCAAAGAGCCGGTAGCGGGCCGCGTGGCTCTCAGGCGGCTCAACCTGGAGGGAGATCAGCAGGCAGACCTGAAGGTGCATGGGGGACCGCAGAAGGCCATCTATGTCTACCCCGCCGACTATTACGCGTTCTGGCGCGAGCAATTTCCTCTGATGGAGTTGCCCTGGGGGGCGTTTGGGGAGAACCTCACGATCTGGGGCGTGCGCGACGACACCATCCATATCGGGGATCAGTTGCAGGTCGGCTCAGCCCAGTTGGTCGTGACCGAGCCTCGCAGACCCTGCTACAAGCTGGCCCTCAAGTTTGGAAGCGAGGAGATCATCAAGCGGTTCTGGCAGAGCGGATTCATGGGCTTCTACTGCGCTGTTCTCCAGGAAGGGGAGGTAGCGGCAGGCGACCCGGTGAGCCTGCTGCATCATGACGAGCAGAAGGTCAGCGTGCTGGATGTGCTGCGTCTCCAGCGAGAGGACCGGTACGATTTCGACTTGCTGCGCCGGGCGCTGGCGGTGGAGGCGTTGTCCCAAGATTGGCGGGAGGTCTTCTTAGAGCGCCTCGCTGATTTCTCGTAAGCGCATTGCTTAAAGCGGGGCTTGAGGAAGACACCATGACAACAAACAGGAGGACAGAGATGAGCAAGGTACGTCCCTTCCGGTTTGGTCTGATGGGGCCAGACAACTTCACAACGCGGGAAGAGTGGATCAGGTTCGCCCGCAGGGCCGAAGACCTGGGCTATGCGACGCTGCTCATTGGCGATCACTATCTCGATAGCTATCTGCCCATCGCGGCGCTGATGTGTGTGGCCGATGCCACCCACACCCTACGCATCGGGAGTGGGATTTTTGACACAAACTATCGCCACCCGGTGCAGCTTGCCAAAGAAGCAGCAGCACTTGATCTGCTTTCCGGGGGACGTTTTGAACTGGGCCTGGGAGCCGGAGCGATCCAGGCGGATTACGATGCGGTAGGCCAACCCTTCGAGCGCCCTGGAGTGCGCATCCGACGCCTGGAGGAGACGGTGACTATCCTCAAGCACTTCTTCACTCAGGACACGGTAACCTTTGCTGGCGAGCACTATACCGTGACCGATCTGCCCGCCGTCCCGAAACCAGCGCAGCGTCCGTACCCGCCCATCTTCATTGGTGGTGGTGGCAAGAAGATGCTCACCCTGATGGCACGCGAGGCCGACATTGCTGGTGTGGAACTCAAGATATCTGATGGCCTGGGTGCCTACGATGCCTACGAGCACAGTGAGGCAGCGCTGGCGCACAAGGTGGCGCTGCTGCGAGAGATCGCAGGCGAGCGCTTCTCTGCCATCGAACTCCATCATGGAATCTATCCGGTCATCATCACCGAGAACCGGCAGGAGGTCGCAGAGCAGCGCGGGCGTAAGCGAGGAGTGACCGCCGAACAGATCTTAGACGACCCCTTTCAGTTCATTGGCACAGTGGAGTACCTGGTAGAAACGCTGCAACGCCAGCGTGAACACTATGGCGTCTCGTATCTGACGGTGCTCTTTCAAGACATGGAAGCGTTTGCGCCTGTAGTGGCGCGTCTGGCCGGCAAATGAACGGCGAGGAGAAGCTTCCCCATTACAGTAGCAGGAGAACAGACATGAGCAGCGTGCGACCCTTCCGTTTTGGTATCCTGGTGGCAACCGATCCAGGCGACATTCCCTCGCGGGAAGCGTGGATTACGCTGGCGCGCAAGGCCGAGGATCTGGGTTATTCGACCCTGCTGATAGCCGATCACTATATCAATGAATATCTGCCCATCGCGGCACTGATGTTTGTCGCGGATGCCACCCACATGCTGCGCATCGGCACTGCTGTATTTGACAACAACTATCGCCACCCGGTGCTGCTCGCAAAAGAAGTGGCCGCGCTTGATTGGCTCTCTGGGGGCCGCTTTGAACTGGGTCTGGGCGCCGGAGCGCTCAAGATTGATTATGACCAGACGGGCTTGACTTTCGATCCCCCTCTTGTGCGTATTCGGCGCTTGGAGGAGTCAGTGTCTCTTCTCAAGCAGCTCTTCACCCAGGACTCGGTGACCTTTGCTGGTGAATATTATCGAGTGACCGACCTGGCAGGGTTTCCCAAACCGGCGCAACGTCCGCATCCGCCTTTCTTCATCGGTGGGGGTGGCAAGAAGATGCTCCAGCTTGCGGCGCGCGAGGCCGACATTGCTGGCCTGGAGCACCGGGTCAAAGATAGCGCCGACACCTTCGATGCCTACGAGCACAGTGAGGCGGCGCTGGCAGAAAAAGTGGCGTTTCTGCGGGAAACTGCGGGAGAGCGCTTCGCCGCCATCGAGTTAAATCATGGGATCAGAAAACTCATCATCACCGAGAACCGGCAGCAGGCGGCAGAGCAGCGTGCCCGCGAACGGGCGGCGACAGGGGTGACACCAGCACAGGTCTTAGACGACCCCTACCTGTTCATCGGCACGATTGAGTTTTTGGTAGAAACACTACAACGACAGCGCGAACAGTATGGCATCTCGTATCTGCATGTGCCATTTCAAGATATAGACACGTTTGCGCCCGTAGTAGCACGCCTGGCAGGCAAATAAAAAATGGAGGCACGCGATGCGGGAATTGTCGGAAGCCGAGCAGCAGTTTCTTCAGCGGCATCGGGCTGCGCGGCTGGTAAATTGAACAACCAGGCTGACTCTTCTTCTCCCCTCCCCCTGGCTGAAATCTCCGGCTACCTCCCAGAGAAACCAGGTAAGACAGTGTTAAACGAGATTCCAGCAGAATAGCCCAATCCTTCTGTCTGCCGCTGGTGCCCTTTTGACCAGTTGGAGCAAGATAGCGCAAATTGGCTATGTAAGTGCTACTGCTTGACTTGACCAATGTAAAAGCGTAAGATGCACCCGGCGCTCAAAGAGCATTCTTCTCAGGGAAGAACACCAGCCTGCGCTGGTATACTGCCATGAGCAGCCTGTGTCTTTCCCTGACGACTGTCTCCTCTTGGACACGTTTTCTGGCATCTTTGCCCACTCTTGCGCATTTGTCTGGCTGAAACAGTGGAGAGGAACACGTACTATTGTGTCAGTCTAGCCAGCAGTAGCTTGCATCCAAACACTTGCCCATGCAGATAATGGGAGAAATACCCGGATGGAGACGAAATCCTTGGGCATCCTGCTGAGCCTATTAGAGATGGGGCAGCAAACAGGCGTATTTTTGCTCGAACCGCCTGCGGGTCCTTCTCAGTCTGTCAAGCACTGGCCTATGCATCCCACCAGTGTTGACCTGGTTACGCTTCCCTCCTGGTACGCATTCCTTTCCGTCAAAGATGGGCTGGTAGAGCAGTGCCGCATCTTTACACCTGAGAGACGCATGATCCTCCAAGGACAGGAAGCCCTAGAGCAACTTGACAGAATTCACCCTCTCCGCTATCGCCAGTACAACAAGACCCCTGCTGCTCTCTTGCCGCCTGGTCCATTCCCACTCGCCAGCAGCGATGAGCGGCAGAATGCCTTCTCTCAAGATGCCGAAGTGGGAAGCAGCGGATTCGCAGGAAGCGCTCGATCTGCTCCTCCCTTCTCTTTTGCACACCAGTACCCCATCCTGACCGCCCTTGGGCAAGTGATGCTTCAGCAGCAGTCTCTCTCGCTCAGTCGAAACGAAGGGCACCTGCTTCGGTTGTGTGATGGACAGCGCCCAATCTGGCGGATTGCCGATCTGTTGCGGGTGCCACCGGAGGAACAACAAGCCTTTCTCCAGACTATCCAGCAGCTTGTCCAACGTGGATTGCTTGATTTGAGCCACTGATCTGCTTCCGGCCGACGCAAGCAGACAAATTATATAACCAGATATATTAGGAGTGGAAGTGTATGAGCGCATCGGGAAGACCTCCTTCATTCCCGTCCCCACAGGGTCCACGCCCCCAGGTGACGGGTAATCCAGCATCAGGGCCGTTTCCTGCACGTCCTGGTGAGTATTCCACTTCAGGGCAATCTGCTCCCCCAGGAGCCTTCCTTCGCGGTGATCTGACCGAGCAGCAAAAGCGCCGGGGGAACCAGAGCACAACCCACCCTGGAACTCCGAGCACCTGGCCGTCACAGACCCCGCCTTCTGGTGCTGTTCCTGGCTCTCCACAGGGTGCTGCGTCTTTCTCTCGCCCGCTTCAAACCAGAGAGACGCCGCTCCCGAACCTTCCTCTTGAGCGATTGTGGCGCGGCACCGGTCTGGGGATCAAGGTGCGCTTTTTGTTAGCATTGACCCTGCTCTCGCTTTCCCCAGCGTTTCTGCTCGTGGTCGTCTTTCAGCAGGTGACGCAGACCAATGAGCAGCGAGCTGCGCAGCACACCCTCCAGGTTTCTGCCCACACCATAGCAGGCACCATCCTGGAGGAACTGAACCGGAAGCAAGCTATTCTCCAGCGTCTGGCGAACCAGAGCAGCATCGCCCAACTTCAAGGAACCCCCACTACTGCTGTAATCAATCAGAGCGAGGTACTCCTGGCAAATGCCGGTCTTTCTGCCGATGATGTCGTTGCCTGGGTCGTCCTGGGGAGCGACAATCAAATCCTGGCCGCCGCGCCGAATACTTTGCGTGGGCAGATGTTGGGTGCCTCCTCGGCGCTTCCTGACTCGGCGGCCCTGGCAGCTTTTGTTCAGCAGCAGCGCAGTCAGCCTCCTCCGCAAGATGGTAAGGAGACTCCTCTCGCCATTGCCTCAGGACAAGATGCTTCCATTACGGGGACAAACTGGGCGTCAGAACTGGCCTTTGTCACGCCGTCTGATCCTGCGCATAGTGTGGCGGTGTTGAGTATTTTTTCGCTCCAGCGCGCCATGCATCCCCTCCTCGCGCCGTTCTCGTCTGATCCCACCAGCTATACCCTGCTGGTCAACAAAGAGGGTATCATCCTGGGCGTCTCCGGCGGCAGCGATTCCCTGGAGCAGCAGCTAGAGACGGACCTGGGCCACCAACTGCCTAGCGACACCTTAACGCAAGCCATTGGCAGCTCGCTCGCCGCAGAGGACCCCTCGGATGACCCCCTGCTCTTTCACGACCCTCTCACCAGTGCAAACGAGCAGGCTGCTGGGGTAGCAGTAGGCGCTCTGGAGTGGGCCTGCTTTGTGGTGGCTGCCCCCACGCCGCTTCTGTCCGCTGATTCTGGCATTCTTTCGCCACGCAATACGCCTTTGCTCTTCCTGGGGATATTGGTGGCGACGGTGCTGGTAGCCACCTGGGTTGCATTCCCTATTGTGCGCCCGATTCGCCGCGCCACCCGCGAAATCCTCTCCACCACCACCGGTGTGCGTCAGCTTGCAAAACAAGCGGAGCAGATTGCCAGCGATCACCAACTCGGCACCAATATTCTTGAAGGCGCGGCAAAAGGTCTAGATCTGCGTCGGCAGACGCTCTCCCGTGATGCAGGGCTGGCAATGCAATCGCTTCAGGCGGCAAATCAACGAGTCGTCCACCTGGCAAACCTGTTTTCTGATATGCACGACCCACGCTGGTCCGAGTTTCGGACGCTGATGATTGGCCTGCGCCAAAATATACTCGATGCCTCGCAACAGATCCAGGGCATGGGCGAAGTGTTAGAGCGCGATACCTCACAGGCGCGCCTGCATGAGGTCATGGCTGGGGCTGGAGAGATCAGTCAACAATTTACCCGTGCCAGCGCAGACTTACAGGATGGAGCAGCCAAACTAGAGCATGCAGCCGAGGTCTTGCAGTGATGCGGGGCATGCCTCTTCCCACTTCATTCGTAATTTTCATGGTTTATTTATAAGGAGGGCGATGCGCGTCGTGGCAGTCACGCTGAGCATTGCAAAACACAGGTATGAAAGTATACTCCACGCTACCTACACCCCCTGCGGTGGGAGCACCACCGTCAACCGAGGAGGATACTGGCCTCTTAGGCGTCATTGAGCCGGTTTTGCTCTCTGAGCACGTGCCGGGGGAGATACTGCCTCTCCCACGTGTTTTGAGTGCGCGAGATCTGACGGTGTTGTGCCTGATCGCTGTTTTCTTAATTACCAACGTCTCGCTGCTGGCAGGCGCTGGTGGCGCCGCCTTTGTCTTCTTTGGACTGGGCTTCCTCTGCTTTCTGATCCCCTCCGCGCTTGTCTGCGCGCAGCTCTATCGCCTGTTTCCAGGTGAGGGCGCCGTCTATTTGTGGGCACAGAAAGCTTTTGGCAATTTCTGGGATATGCTGCTGGGCTTTTTTTGTCATTGGTGGGCAGGCGCCTTCGGGTTGATTGTGGAGGTTGGCGCCATTGTCACCTACCTCCAGGCACTCAACCCTTCCTGGCTGCAAGAACCCTGGCAGCAGGGGATGGTGCAGATTGTCGCCCTCCTGCTTGCTCTGATGCTGTGCGCGTTGGGACAACGCCAGCTCCAAAATCTGATTAACTTCGTGTTTCTGGGATACCTCGCGCTCATCGTCTTGATTGGGCTGGCTGGCGTGGTCTGGCTCCTGGGGGGCCATCCCGCCCAGGGTGACTTTACCAGCCAGGGTTGGCAAATATCCAAGGCGAACCTGCCGCTCTTTGCTACCGTCATTCTCTCGCTGCTGGGGATGGAAGTACCACTGAACCTGGGTGGAGAACTTACCAGGCGGCGCGATGGGGGGCGTTATCTGCTCTGGGCGACGGTCATCACCATCGTGGGCTATTTCATTGCCACTTTCGGTATTCTCGTCGTCCTTCCACCGCAGGATGCCACCCAACCGGTCTTGCTTGGGAATGTATTTACCAGTGCTTTTGGCGAGACGGTGGGAGGCGCACTCAGTAAGCTCACCGATGTCATGTTGGTGTTCTATTTCCTTTGCGCCACTGCCGCATTTAACCTGATGTTCGCACGCCTGCTGGTGGTGACGGGTATGGACCTGCGCGCGCCACGCTCGTTCCTCCGCTTGAACCAGAATGGCGTTCCTTTCCGGGCAATGGCCTTCCAGGTGGCGTTCAATGTGGTGATCGTGGCTATTCTCTTCTTCCTGGTGCCCCGGCTTACGGGGGGCAACCCTCTTGAGGAACTGGCAGTCTTCCTGATCACTCTCAACGGGGCTGGCGTCGTCTGGGAACTGGCAATGGTGGGCTTATTCCTCTCCGGACTTGTCCTCTTTGTGCGCTATCAACGTCAGCTTGCTGGTCACTGGATCGCTCCACCGCTTGTCATGTACGCAGCAGCAGTGGCGGGCCTCCTCGCTTCGTGCGCGTCGATCTTCATCATCTTTTTTGCTGGTTCTCCGCTCCCGGATGCGTTGGGCAATGACCAATGGGTCTACTTTGTCGCACTGGTGGTGCTCTTTAGTCTGGCGCTTGGAGCTATCTGGGCGTTTCTGGCCCCTGAGCCAGAAGACGTGATGGGCTTGCTCGCCCTCCAGCAGTCCCAGCCTGCTGAAGCAGCATCCGCGCCACCACTGGTGCGCGTCACGCCCCCAGCGACACGCCACTCTCCCCTGATGCGATAATCAGGCCCGGAACCTTTCTATGCGCCGAGCAGAATGGTGCTTGGAAGTTGTTTAACATATAAGGAAAAGAAGGATGACGAGAACGAGGGAGTTCCCAGAAGCGCTCCAGAGGTTGCGAGCGTCGTGCCCCCTGGTGGACCAGTCTATTTACCTGGCCAACTGTTCTCAGGCTCCACAAGCCGCCCCCG
>DATBGS010000014.1:0-7511 GCA_036557885.1 Ktedonobacterales bacterium | reverse complement strand
GCGGGCGACGCGGCAGCCCGCGCCTACGCGCCGCATGCCGCGCGCACCTGGCGCCCCGAAGTGCTGACGGCCCTGGGCGGCTTTAGCGGTGGTTTTGCTGTGCCCATAGACCGCTACCCGCAGCCGGTGCTGGTGTCTGGGACGGATGGCGTGGGCACCAAGCTCAAGCTGGCCTTTGCCCTGCATCGCCACGACACAATTGGCATTGATTGTGTCGCTATGTGCGTCAATGATGTGCTGGTGATGGGCGCGGAACCGCTGTTCTTTCTTGATTACTTTGCCACCGGCAAGCTGGACCCGCAGGTAGCCGAGCAGGTGGTGCGCGGCGTGGCCGATGGCTGCGCGCAGGCGGGCTGCGCACTGATTGGCGGGGAAACCGCCGAAATGCCAGGCATGTACCCGGAAGGCGAATATGATCTGGCCGGTTTTGCGGTGGGCATCGTCAACCGCGATAAGATGATTGACCACAGCGCCATCGCAGCGGGCGACGCCGTCATCGGGCTGGCCTCATCCGGCGTCCATTCCAACGGCTTCTCGTTAGTGCGCAAACTCCTCTCGGATGCTGGTCGCTCGTTAGACGAGCCGTTTGGCGATGATCGCGGAGTAGGTACAACGCTGGGCGAAACCTTGCTCACTCCCACGCGCATCTACGTGAAGTCGGTCTTGACGCTGCTCAACGAGTTCCCCATTCATGGCATGGCACACATCACCGGCGGCGGACTGACCAATAACGTCCCGCGCATGCTCAGCCAGCGTCGGGATGTTGAATTGATGCTCGGCTCCTGGTCGGTGCCACCGATTTTTGCTTTTCTGGCCGGATTGGGCAAGCTCAGCGATGATGAGTTATTCCAAACCTTCAACATGGGCGTTGGCTTTGTGCTCGTCGTGCCCGCTGAGACGGCTGAGGCCGTGATTGCCCGCGCCGCAGAACTAGGCGAGTGCGCATATCGCATCGGCACCATTCGCCCCGGCACCGGCCAAGTGGAGCGCATGGGGGACTGGCGAGAGAGGAAATCGTGACGGAAAAACCAGCGTTTGCCGTCTTTGCCTCTGGCAGTGGCTCCAATCTTCAGCGCTTTATTGACGAGACTCATCTGGGAAGTTTTCCGGCAACGCTGGCGCTTGTCGTCTCTGATCGCCCGGAGTGCTACGCTGTCACGCGAGCGCAGCAGGCGCATATTCCCGTGTTGGCGCTCACCCCCAAAGCCTACCCCGATAAAGCCGCCTATGAGCAGGTCATCTTGCGCGAACTCCGGGCGCGGCAGGTGCGCTGGATTGTCCTGGCAGGCTACATGCGTCTCATTGGCCCAACGCTGCTGGAACCCTATCGCGGGCGCATCGTCAATATCCATCCGGCGCTGTTACCCGCGTTCCCTGGCAAAGATGCCATTGGGCAGGCGCTGCGCGCCGGAGTAGCAGCAACAGGCGTCACCGTCCACTTTGTGGATGAGGGCGTAGATACCGGCCCACCCATTGCCCAGATGCGCGTCCCCATCTTGCCCGCTGATAGCGCCGAAACGCTGGCCGGGCGCATCCACGCCAGTGAACACCGCCTCTATCCAACGGTGGTCGCTGATCTGATTCGTTACTCGGAAGTGGTGCTTCAGCAGGCTTGATCACGCGGGAACGAGCCTGAAATCTTAACAAAAGTGGTCTTCTCCTTGAGTCCAGCCAACGCCTGGGCAACTTCCGCCTGTTGGGGCGAACCCTCAATATCCAGATAGAACACATATTCCCAAGGTTGCTCACGCGAAGGGCGAGATTCTAGCTTGAGCAGGTTAATCTTCCTCAGCGCAAACTCGCCCAACACCTCATACAGCGCGCCCGGCTTGTGCGCGGTTGCCAGCATCAGCATCGTTTTGGCTGGGCCAGTTGGCGCCTCCCCTGACTGGCGATCAAGTACAATGAAGCGGGTATAGTTATCTTTGATCGTCTGGATACCACTCGCCAGGATTTCAAGCTGATACAGTTCAGCAGCGCGGGCGCTGGCAACTGCCGCAACACCCTCCAGCCCTTGTTCGCGGATCATTTTGGCGCTGCCCGCCGTGTCATAAGCTGCGACCACTTCCACACCCAGCCCACGCAGATAGGCATCAGATTGCGCCAACGCCTGCGGATGCGAGAGCACACGTCTGATCTGGCCGAGCGTCTGCCCAGGCAGGCACAGCAGGCAGTGATTGACAGGTCGGCAAATCTCGCCAGTCACGTAAAGCTGGCTGGCGCGCAGCAGATCATAGACCTCGTGGATGCTTCCGGCCTGCGAGTTTTCAATTGGCAGCAATCCAGCGCTCGTTTCCCTCGCTGCCACCGCGTCGAAGACTTCGGCAAAGCTCTTTTTAGGCGAAGGAGTCACCTGCGCCCCAAAATAAGCCACAACCGCTTCTTCACCATAAGCGCCGCGCTCGCCCTGGAAGGCGATGGACGGCAATGGTTCTGTATGTTCACCTGCTGCCATATAAATACTTCTTTCTTCTTTCTTCGTATGCTTTCCATTCACCCGCTGCCACGCGAATACCTCTTTCTTCTTTCTTCGTACTCTTATTTTCGTTGGCGTAGTGTGATGAAATCTACTTTCTTCTTTCTTCGTATTTTTATCGGTGTGTCGTTTTGCTGGCCGGGCGCCCATCTTCGCCAAGCCAGCCACGCGCCAGCAGCAACTCCGCGTTCAGCACCGACGCCCCGGCAGCGCCCCGAATCGTGTTGTGGCCCAGCACGATGAATTTCTGCCCCAAAATTGGGCAGGGACGCACACGGCCAATAGTGATTGCCATGCCGCCCCCGGCATCGCGGTCACGCAAAGGCTGCGGGCGGTCTGGCTCCTCGCGCACCACAATGGGCGGATTCGGCGCGCTGGGCAGCCGACGCTCCACTGGCTCCGGGCAAAATGCGCGCCAGGCATCAATCAGATCAGCGCTGCTGATGCCATCACGCGCCAACTCTACCGACACACAGGCCAGATGGCCTTCGCGCACCGCCACGCGCGTACATTGCGCGCTGAGCGTAATCGGCGCCGGAGCAATTCTGCCGTCTTGATAGTCGCCCAGAATCTTGCGCGTCTCGCGCTCGATCTTCTCCTCTTCCTGCCCAATGTACGGGATCACATTGTCCAGCATGTCGTAACTGGCAACGCCTGGATAACCCGCGCCTGAAATGGCCTGAAGCGTTGTGGCCTGCACCCGCCGGATGCCAAACGCATCCGCCAGCGGTTTCAGCGCCAGCGCAATCTGAATCGTAGAGCAGTTGGGATTAGTGACCAGCAAGCCGGGCCAATTGCGGCGGTTTTGCTGAAGTGTCAACAGCGCCAGATGATCGGCATTCACTTCAGGAATCAGCAACGGCACATCATCGGCCATACGATGGCTGCTCGCGTTGCTAAAGATCACATGGCCGCGCGCCGCCAGCAGCGGCTCGATAGCGTCCGCCACCGAAGCTGGCAGCGCAGAAAACACCACTGGCGCATCAAACGGGGCATCTGGCGCGACCACCGGCAAGTTCAGCACTTCAGCCGGAGGCGCCAACGGCAACCGCCAGGCAACAGCCTCGCCATAGCGCTGCTGCTGGCTGCGCTCCGAGCCAGCCACAACAGTGACCTCAAACCAGGGATGATCAGCGAGCAAAGTGAGAAAGCGCTGGCCGACCATGCCAGTCGCGCCCAGCACCGCAGCAGGAATACGATGTGCAGCAAGCATCCCGTTCTCCTTTCATAAGCATGACGCTGCAACACGCCGCTCTGGTTCTTCGTCATCATTAAGCGCTGCCAAAGTCGCCTTGTGGCTATACGCAGGAGCCGCGCCCTGCTTGCGCAGCGACGGCTCGATTACCTGACGATGGATGCTGCGAATGGCATGCTCAAGTTCGTGATCAGGGAGGACCAGGCTCAGCGCCGAGGGGAAGGCCATCTGCACCAGCGGCGCAATGCCCTCAGCGGCCAGGGTGTGCTGGACCTGCGCCAGCACCGCCCCGCCCAGTTCCTCGCCAATCACCGTACACACCGCCTGACCTTCTCGAACAGTGATGCTCTGTATCTGCCCATGCCCGCACTCGCTGGCAAACTCTTGCGTCAATTGCTCAACCGCAGCAGCAGCCTGGGCCGCCTTGACCAGAATCTGCGGGTCATAGCCGGTGCCAGGATGCACCGAAAGAACCATTTCAATGCCCGCCCTGGTCATGACCTGACACATGCGCCCAAACAGATGCGCCACTTCGGGCAACCCCTCCCCGGCCAGGAGAATCGCCGCCAGGTCGCGCCGACTGGTGATGGCCTGGGCGGTGCCAGGGTGCTTGCCGGGCTGCGCCGTAATCAGCGTGCCTGGGTGGTCCGGGCGGAACGTGTTCCGCACGCGCAGCGGAATCCCCAGCCGCGCCACCGGAGCCACCGACAGCGGGTGCAGCACCTTCGCCCCCGAATACGAGAGCCGCCCCGCCATTTGCGGCGAGACAGTCGGGAGAATCTGCGCTTCTTTCACCACGCGCGGGTCAGCGCTCAGAATGCCATCCACATCTGTATAAATCCAGCACGCCTCTGCTTGCAGCGCGGCAGCCAGCAGCGTTGCCGAATAATCTGAGCCGCCGCGCCCCAGTGTGGTCATGCGACCATCCGGCTTATGCGCAATAAAGCCGGGCACCACCAGCAGCCGCTTCCCTGCCAACGCGAGCGCTTCCTCCGCCAGCCGACGGGTTGACCCAGCCAGAGGCAGCGCGTGCTCGTCAGTGGCAACAATCGGCCTGTCCCATGCCAGCGTGGGGCAGACCAGGATATGCAGCGCACCTGCCACCAGGACCACTGCCAACCGCTCGCCCCACGCAACCAGCGAATCACACGCCACAGATGATGGCTCACCCTGTTCAAGCGCGTCTTGCACCGCTGCCCCCAGCAATTCCAGTTTTTGATGCAGCGCTGACCAGTCGGCCTCCGGGTTGATAGCAAGGGCGGCCTCGTGATGTCGGCTGACCAGCGCCTCAAGCTGGCTGGCACAGGCAGCGTCATCGCCCGCCGCTGCTGCTTGCGCCAGCGCAAGCAGGGCATCAGTCGCACCAGACAGAGCAGAAGTGACAACGACGGGCTGCTGGTCTTGATGGGCGAGGACAATGCGGGCAACATGCAGGATGCGCTCGCCAGAGCCAACCGACGTGCCGCCAAATTTCATCACTAGCATGCTGCCACCTCCCCTACGGCTGCTCTTGCTGTCACCACTCCTGCCGCCT
The DNA here is from genome assembly GCA_036557885.1 of Ktedonobacterales bacterium. GTDB lineage: Bacteria > Chloroflexota > Ktedonobacteria > Ktedonobacterales > DATBGS01 > DATBGS01. The sequence goes on along the minus strand of DATBGS010000014.1, from coordinate 2,306 downwards.
CTTGCGCCAGCATAATCGAAGCGGAGTCTTTGAGCAGATTTCCGGTGAGGATGGCAACCACGCGCGCATCGGGGGAAATCACGCCTCTGGCAACTAGCTGCCGCGCGCCCGCCACTGATGCCGCCGATGCCGGTTCGCAGCCAATCCCCGCGCGGTCAATGACCGCTTTGGCGCGCAGCATCTCCTGGTCCGTCACCTGGGCCACAACGCCCTTCGTCGCCTGGATGACCGCTCTGGCACGCGCAAAGCTCACCGGATTGCCAATGTTGATGGCTGTTGCCAGCGTCGCTGCCTTGACCGGCTGAAGGGCGCGAAACCCGTCCCGATAGCTGCGATAGAATGGGTTCGCTCCGCTCGCCTGCACCGAAGCGATGCGCGGAAGCCGGGCGATCAATCCAAGCTGATAGGCGCGCAGCAAGCCCATGCCCAGGGCCGACGTGTTGCCCAGATTGCCTGCTGGCAGCACAATCCAATCCGGCGCATCCCAGGCAAGCTGCTGCGCCAATTCAAACGCCAGGGATTGCTGGCCGAGAATACGGAAGGGATTAAGCGAATTGAGCAGATAGATGCCCTGCTCCAGGCACATCCGCTCAACATCAACCATCGCCTGATCAAAATCCCCGGCAACCTGCTGGATTTCCGCGCCATACGCAATGGCCTGGCTCAACTTGCCAGGCGCGACTTTGCCCTCTGGCAGCAGCACAATGGCCCGCAGCCCCGCTTGCGCGGCATACGCCGCCATTGACGCTGAGGTATTGCCGGTGGAGGCACAGGCCACAGCCGGCGCGCCCAGCCACTTTGCGATGCTGACGCCCACCGTCATGCCGCGATCTTTGAACGAGCCAGTGGGATTCTCGCCCTCGTGCTTGAGCCAGATTTGCTCCAGGCCCACGAAATCACCAATCAGCCGGTGCCCGCCTTGCGCCTGGACACGCCCAACGGGATAGAGATTGGTCTGCCCTTCCGGGCGGCTGACCGGCAGCACCTCTGGCAGCGGGAGCAGCAACTCGCGGAAACGCCAGACGCCGCTGCGATTCAACGGCTCAACCGAGCCAGGCCGCTGATCAAACAGGTGCTTCCAGGCAGAACCGTCGCGCCCGGCCCCTGTGTTTCCCAGAGCAACATCGAGCGGCGTGCCGCAAACGCAGCGATAGTCCTGCCGTTCAAGCGCAAAAGAACGCGCGCATTCCGGGCAGGCAAGCGCTGGCGCGGACGCTGGCGTTGCCTTCGGCGCCCGCGCCAATGCCGACGGCGCAAACGGCTCAACGCTCACCATCGCCCCGCGTGGCTCTGGCTGGGCGATAATTACCTTGCCTTCAATGCGCAGTTCCTCTGCGCGCCGTTTCAGCGCTGCGGCCACATCCCCGGCTTGTTCTTTTGCCAGCGCCAGAATCGTTGGGCCGCCGCCTGAGAGACAGGCGCCATATGCTCCGGCAGCGCGGGCCGCCGCCAGCAGATCGGGCAGTTGCGGGAAAAGCTGCGCGCGGTATGGCTCGTGGAAGCAATCGCGCATGGCAAGACCAAGCGCGTCCAGATCGCCCGCCGCCAGCGCCGCCAGCAGCAAAGCCACGCGCCCGGCGTTGTCTACGGCATCTTGGCGGCTGTAGCGCTCAGGGAGCAGATTGCGCCCGGCCACCGTGTCCATCGAGAACGTGGGCACAAAGAGCACCGCACGCAACCCGGCAGGCAATGGCGCGCGAACAGCCCGCCACGAGCCGCCTTGCTGATCTCTGCTGGTGACCACCAGGCCACCCAGCAGCGCGGCGGCCACATTATCGGCGTGGCTTCCATACTCCAAAGCCACCGCCGCAGCCAGGAGGTCCAGACGCTGCTCTGCCGGGCGGGGATGGCCCGCCAGCGCTTCTGCCGCCAGCACTCCCCCAACCACAGCGGAGGCACTGCTGCCCAGGCCACGCCCCGGCGGAACGCCAAGGCTCATACGAATGCGGGTCGCGGGCACAGGCACGTTTCTGGCCGCTAGTTGGCTGGCGAATGCCTGGTAGAAGAGGTTTTGGGCATTGTCGGGGAGCGCCGCAATAGCGGTGTCGTCGCCCCAGATGGAGGTAATTTCAATCGCTGGCTGGTAGCCTGCTGGCGCAGCTAGCGAGAGGACTTCAATATCGAATTTCGTGGAAAGACCAAGGGCTAACCCCAGGCAATCGAAGCCTGGGCCAAGATTGGCGCTGGTGGCGGGCACGCACACGCTGACATGGGACGGAAAAGACATCGTTTCTACCTCTTTGCAGATCACATCGTAGTTGCCGCCTGCACTGAAGCAGGCGGGCACGGTAGCCGCTGATGATGCG
>DATBGS010000013.1:0-43342 GCA_036557885.1 Ktedonobacterales bacterium | reverse complement strand
ACACCTGGCGCAGGGTCGCTCGTTCTTCGTTAGTCAGGCACACGGCGTACTTCTTGGACATCTCGTCCTCCTCGGCTGATGATAAGCTGAGGATAAACGAGGGCGTTCTATCTGTCAATTTCGCTATGACAAGCTACTAGGAAAGCCGCTCCGCATCTGGTATACTTGTCCAGCAGTGGAGGTGTTCGCCTCGCTCGTCAGTTCTGAGCGAAACGCTCCAGTTCCTCTCGCTTCGTCCACCTGGGCGGCCTGTTCTCATCCTGCGAGGCACGTGCTGTTCCGGCAGGAGGAGAGGACGGCTCGTATCCTTGCTCAGAGACGGCACACCGAGGGAGGAGCATCGGCAAGCGCCGCACCCTGGAAGGAGGCATAGGCAGAGATGAAGAACGATCTCGTCGTCAGCACGTCGTCAGGTATGTTCCGCGGCCAGGTCGAGGGCAGCGTCACCTCCTACCTGGGCATCCCCTATGCGGCGCCCCCGGTTGGCGACTTGCGCTTCCGCTCCCCGCAGCCGGTTCAGCCCAGGAGTGGGGTGGTGGAGGCCAACCACTTTGGCGCCGCCAGCCTCCAGACGATTCCCCCGCTCGTCACCTGGATCTACCCGCCGCAGGAGCACCAAAGCGAAGACTGCCTGGCGCTGAATATCTGGTCGCCACAGAGGCAGGGGGAACTCCTGCCCGTCATCGTCTGGCTGCATGGGGGCGCCTTTCGTACTGGGGCCACAGGCATGCCGCTGATGAACGGACGCGCGTTGGCGGAGCGCGGCGTCGTGGTGGTGACGGTGAACTATCGGCTCGGCGCGCTGGGCCTGCTCGCTCACCCGGATTTCACCGACCCCGACACCAGCCATTGGGCTAACTGGCAACTGCAGGACATGGGGGCAGCCCTACAGTGGATGCAGAAGAACATCGCCGCCTTTGGAGGCGACCCCAATCACGTCTGCCTTATGGGCCAGTCCGGCGGGGCCATGAGTACGGCCATCCTCGCCCAGCATCTCGCCTCTCGCTCCTGCTTCCAGAAGGCTGTATTGCTCAGCCCGCCGAATGTGCTCCCGCCCGTCAGCATGACGCGAGAGGATGCCGCCGCCTACACCGAACTGGTGGCGAGCCGCCTGGAGACCACACCACGGGGCTTGCGCGAGGTGCCCGCTCAGACGCTGCACGAGACAGAGTTGGCGTTTAATTTGCAACCACTGCCCCCAGGCTTCACCTCCGGTCAGGGCTTCAAGCTCGCGCCTTTAATTGATGGAAAAACGTATCTGTCCGACTGGACCCGCGCCGCCTGGCCTCAGGACATCCCTGTCCTCATCACCTACACCCTGGACGAAGGGGCGTTCTGGTGGGATCTCTGGAACCCGGCCACCAACACCCGGCTGACGCCGCCACCGCCGACCACCAGGGAAGCGTTGACAACAGCGGTCTTCCCCTATGTGAGCGGCTCGCCCGACGCGGCAGCCACCGTGATTGACGTCTATACCCAGACCGCGCTGGCGGAAGGGCGCTCCTCGTCCCCCGCCGACCTGTGGATCGACCTCTTCGGGGATCGGCTGCTTCGTAACTACGGCACACGCTATGCCGCGAACCTCGCCCAGGCCGGGGTCCAGGTCCGGTACGCCACCTATATGCACCCAGTCAAGCCGCCGGGGCGGGGCGTGCCGCATTGTGCAGACTTGCCCCTGCTCTTTGGCACCTTTGGGCTGGACTACTACCAAAACAAGGTTGGGGTAGGACCTGCGGAGGAACAACTCTCCCACGACATAATCAGCGCGCTCGTGACGTTTGCCCGGGATCCCGTCCCCACCCTTCCGACCGGCCAGGCGTGGCCCTTCTACCAGCCGGGTACCCTCACAACGGTCCGCTGGGGAGAAGACAACAGCACCACCACGACGCTTGGGCCGATCCCAAAGCTGGAGCAATTGGCAGTGTGGGACGCGATCTTAGGCTAGTGAGCAGCATGGGTGGAAAGAAAAGGCGATCGGCTTATGGTTCAACACCAGACGCAGGTGCTGGGGCATACGAGGTCATGAGCCAGCCGGAGTGGTGTGAGCCATCCTCTCCCACTCCCAGGAGACGGTATGATCTCCGTGCCAGGTGAGACAGACCGTTCCACCTTTCTGTTCCGCACGCTTCATCGTAATGAAGAGGGGCGCAGCCAACTAGCCTGGCAGATGGAACACATCGGTTGCGCCACCTGCTTCTCTTGACCTGGAGTTCTGCGTAGAGGGATGAACCTTTACCCCTGGACGTGGCTCAGCATCTGCGCCCTTCCCAAGGATTCGCTCGCCTTCTGAGTGGAATACAACACATACCCGTGTTTATAGTGCGTCTGCACTGTCCAGCCAAACCCTGCCCGCTCCAGGAGGGGGGGCAACTCCTGCTCGTCCTTTGACGGCGCGGCGAATTTGCTGCATCTCTGCTTCCCGCGCTCCTTGCTTCAACGATGCCAGGTACTCTTGTTTGCGGTTGAGTTCCTCCTGGAAAGCCGGGACAGTGAGCGACCAGTCCTTCAGAACGGCAGACCAGACCGCATCGGGGCAGTACAAGCCCGTCAACAAGACCTCATACCCGACCCCCCCTCAGCGAGCAGGAGCAGCCCAAGGGCGCGAAACGCATCCCGGGGGAATCTCCCTTGAGCTATCACCCGGTGCGGTTGTGCCAGCAGCGAGGCAATCCGCTCCGTCAGATGGAGGATGAGGGAATACTCTGGCGCCAGCAAGTGACATTGGCGAGCGGGCACATGAATGATCTCTTCTTTAGCGAGTTGGGCGAGAGGCATCAGACCACTTCTTCCTCCATGGCACACTTTTCGGGGCGCTCCAACTGAGCGGGCTGGTGCTCATCAGAGTGATGCGGCAATTCAAGGGATCCACCCGTTCGGCAAGGGACGCTCCTTTCCCCGTGTGATGGCGAGTGAGTCCTGCCCCTTCCTTCCAGGTGACAGTTGATGATTGGACCTCTCTGACACTCCAAGGAGTGTTCCTTTGCAAGATTGCTTTACGTGACATAGAATGCCCTCTATAGAAATGATGGATACCAGCCTCTCAAAGTCAGGAAGCAAGCCTTGCTTCCCACAGCCCCAGGGCAGGAAAGGCTGAGCAACGCGCGCTCCGATTCCTTTCAATTGTCAAGTATACCCGCCAAGGTGAGCAATCACTACGACATGAGGCGACAGTTCACACGACGGTTTTGTGTCGTATGCACGTGCTGTGCTGGACTAAGGAAACACATGAGGTGAGATTGTATGGAGACAGCAGGAAATCAGCGAACAGGCGACATAAAAACAGCAGAACAGGTCTGTGCTCGTGAGGGGTGTACGAATCTGGTGGCTCTACATACGGGAGCTGGCCGACCTGGGCGGTTCTGCTCCAATCGGTGCAGGCTCGCTGACTACCGGAGCCGGAGGAAGAAAGCCCTCCCGCTCACGCTCCCTGCCACTGCTTCTGCAGGAACGAAATTCCCTGCACATGAAACGAAATTGCCTGCGCATGAAACGAAATTCTCCTCACCTGTAACCAAATTCCCATCGCGTAGACTGAACAAGGTTGCTCCTGCTGGAAGGAAACCACCTAAGGACCAGGCTGACTTCACCCCAGGCAGACAGATAGCACAAGCACGCGCTCGGCTTCAACTCTCACAGGAAGCACTAGCAGAAAAAGTTGGCGTCACCCCCGGACCATTCAGCGCTGGGAGGGTGCTGAAGGCATCCCACACCCCTACAACCTGGGCCGATTGTGTGAGGCCCTCCAGCTCTCAGAGGAGACACTCTTTGGGGTCCATCCCGCAGTGCTCCAAGTCAAAACCCCTGGTCCTTTCATCTGGTACGTACCCTATTCCCGGAATCCTATTTTCACGGGCCGTTCTGCTCTTTTGGAGCAGATTCATGCCCAAGTGCGTGCCGGGCACCAGGGGGCTGTCATCCAGCCACAAATCCTGTCTGGGTTAGGGGCATTGGCAAAACGCAGATCGCCCTGGAATACGCCTATCGGTTCCGTGAAGAGTATCAAGCGGTCCTCTGGATCGGAGCTGAAACCCAGGAAACTTTGCTGGCAGACTACCGTGCCCTGGCACACCTCTTCCAGCTTCCTGAACACTCCAGCACTCAACAGGCTGTGGTAAAAGCCGCTGTGAAGCGGTGGTTGCATTCTTACACCGAATGGCTGCTCATTTTCGACAATGTGGAAGACCTGGAGCTGCTCCAGAGCATGCTGCCAGAGGCCAGCCAGGGGCATATCTTGATCACGACTCGCTCTCCCGTTGGTGGGAAACTTGGAGCGCCGCTGGCGGTGCCCATGCTGGATGAGGAAGAAAGCGCCCTGCTCCTGCTGCGCCGAGCCAAGCTGCTCACCCCAGAGACGCCCCTGGAAGCCGCGCCGCGTGTTTTGCAGACGGAAGCGCTAACGCTAGTGCATCTCTTCGATGGGTATCCCTTGGCGTTGGACCAGGCAGGAGCCTACACTGACGAGACCTCCTGTCGCCTGGCGGACTATCTGGAGTTATACACCACACGCCGCAGCGCTCTGCTCGATAGCCGCGGGGCAGCGACAAGTGACCATCCCGCCTCAGTGACGGCCACCCTGTCCCTGGCTTTTGCTCAAGTCGAGCAAGCTTCCCCGGCGGCGGCTGAATTGCTCAAGCTGTGTGCGTTCCTGCATGCAGACACGATTCCAAAAACGCTGCTCACCCGCGCCGGGGATACCTTGGGACCAACCTTACATGCGCTGGCCTGCGACCCCTTGCTGTTGGATCGCGCTATCAAGGAATTGCGGCATTTTTCCCTGGTCCAGCGCGACCCCGATACGCACACCCTGCGTCTTCACCGGCTCGTGCAACTCCTCCTTTCCGAGCGCATGGAGCCAGAGGAGCGAAAAGGATGGATCGAGCGACTGATCCGTGCCCTACTGCGCATCTTTCCTAGCCATCAAGAAGCGGCCCAAGTAGCCGATCAGAAAGGCTGGCAGCCCTATTTGTCCCATGCCCTGGTGTGTGTAGCCGCACTACACGAGGTGGGTATTACCTCACCAGAGGCAGCAGAATTGCTCAATCGTGTTGGCTACCACTCCTATTTTTGGGGAGACACGACCCAGGCGATCCAGCTTTTGGAGCAGGGACTGGCTCTGGCGTTGAAGATTCCTGAAATAGGTCATGAAGCCATTGTCTTTTACTGCACGATGCTTGGTGAGGTCTACATGGCGGTAAAAGAGTACAGGCGGGCGGAAGCGCTCTTTCGGCAGGCGTTGGAGAGATGTGAGCAGCTCTTGGGGCCAGAGCATTCACAAATAGCCGAGCTTCTCTGGCCCTTCGCCAGCCTGTTATGGCGTCTGGGGCACTATCCCCAGGCGGAATCTCTGGCACAACGCGCCCTTGCTCTCCAGGAACACCACCTGGGGGGCGACCATTACAAGGTGGGACTCATCCTCACCATCCTTGGGGCGGTGGCTCTCTACCAGGATCAGTACCAGAAGGCAGAACGCCTGTTCCTTCGTGTCATCCACCTGTATGAGCAGACCTTTGGAAGCGAACATTTTTATCTCTCATCGGTCAAGAAGCAGCTCGCCGATCTCTACATGCGACAAGCGCTCTACCCTCAAGCGGTCGCTCTCTATCAGCACGTCTTACAAATCGCTGAGCAGCATTTTGGACCCGCTCACATCCAGATAGCCGCTACGGTCTTGGACCTGGGGAGGAGCCATTTTGCCATGCAACACTACTCCCTGGCGGAACCGCTGTGTCGGAGAGCCTGCCAGATCTGCGAAAAGACGACAGACCCAGATCCGCTTCGTCTGACCATCTCTCTGCTGCATTTTGGAGCGCTCTCCCTGGTGCAAGGGCGCCAGCGCTCTGCTTCAAGCTGTCTACGGCGAGCACACAGACTGTTAGGGGAATCAATCTCTTCGAGGCACCTTGATCAGGAGGAAATCATCCGATGTTTGCTCCTGGCGGGGGATCGCTTTATCGCACAGGAGGAAAGGATGCAAGCGCAGAGGCAGTACCACGAGACAGTAACAGTAGGAGTTGCGCTCCTTGGGCCAGAGCACCCGTTGGTAGCTGACTGCCGGAGTCGTCTGGCAACGCTAGGAAGAGAGACTGCATCTGAGCTCTCTCAGCCAAAGGCGTCTGATGAAGCTGCGGGTGGACTTCCTGAATCCGCTCTTTTCAAGTCGTGATGAGTGTTCAAAATGCTCCTTTACACCATTTATACCTGCTTGGAACTGGTCTATCGAGTATTACTGCTTCTCTACTTGCGTCACTTTCCCTGACGCAAGGGTAACACTTCCCGCTTCTACTTCAACCGGGCAAAAATGGAACCGCGGACAATCCCCGGTTCCAGAAGAAAAGCTGGTGGCTTTTCAGATGAGAAATAGTGTAGGAATAGGAACAGGACACTGAGTACAGACCATCACGGTCATATCATTCGGCATTTCCACAAATGCCTCTTCCTCGGCTGCTGAAGCTGGGTAGAGGCGAATGTCCAGATCAAAGGAATCATCCAGGCTCTCTTCGCCAACAGCGGAACTGTTCTCTCCATCCATTTCGGGTTCCCTACCTTTCAAACTACATTCAAACCAGTTGCTTGCTATGCTTGACAGGTACAGACAGTCTCAATGACCGCTCAAGCTCCTCAGCCGCGTGCATTACCTTACTTGATAGAACTGCTGTGGTTGCTATTAAGCAAGTTGTGAATAGCGGCTGCAACGCTCTGGATAGAGCCAAATTGCAGAATGATGGTCTTTTGCAAGAAGTAACTCCTAGCTCGTCTTTTTTCACCTCCCTTCTTGTAGAGTGGTAAATTTACAGCCCTTGGGAATATCCTCTCCTCCTAGCAACCATGCTCTAGAAGCGGGCTTCGGTTCGAAGCCAACGGATAGCTGCCTGGAGCACTGGATCATCGGCGGAACCCAATCGAGTCCACTCAATCGTCACCAGTTCATCAGGAAGCAAAGGAGCATCATACGCTTGACCCGTCCGATCTGTCCCAAGGGCAGTGGTCAGTCCTATCCATGCCCCATCAGTCAGCACCTTGACATCGTTGCCGGTGGGCACGCCACGCGTTGGTTCGCCAAAACTACGGGTGTACTGGCGCCCCCGAAAGGCCAGGGCGGTAAACTCTCCGCTACTTGCGGTGAGTTGACTGGTCAGCACTGCCACCGGGGGTGTGGGTCTTTTGAGGGTATGCCATTCCTCCACTTCAACTGTGGCGTTTTCCGCACCCTCCAGCCAGGCCCGTCCCTCACGATAGTACGCAACTTGCTTTTCTCCAGGCGCGACAAAGCCGATCAATTCCCCTTCCCCGGCAATCGGCCCCACGGCGGCTAGCATAGGATAGAGTGCCCCACCTGTATTGGTACGCAGATCAATCACCCAGCCAACGGTGGGGGTCTGATCGATCTCTCGAATAACCTGGTGAGCCAGCATGGCAAACGGTTTGCTCGCCTCCAAACCCGCCGCATTGGGCACTTCGAGGTAGCCCAGCGCGCCTGCTAGAGGGTATCCCCTCGGCTGCCGCGTCAAGGCGAAGGGCACAGCCTTCAGCGAGACCAAGCGGGTGAGTCCGCCCTCAAATGGAGTGAGGGTCAGCGTCGCCTGTGGCCCTTGGAGCGCAGCATACAGCTCGTCCTGGGTGAGGGTCGAGATGGCGAGGCCATTGATCGTCTCCAAGCGGTCCCCGACATGGATAGCTGCCTGTTCTGCCGAACTGCCGGGATACACGACGCCAACTACCCCTGTGGGATGCACCGCTTGCAATCCAATCCGAGAGAGCTTTCCTTCCATACGCATACGGGCAGTTTCTGGATCGAGAAACATACTATGCCGGTCGCCCAACAGTTCTAATGCTCTGCGAATCGCTGGATACGTTTCGGCTGGGGTTTTGGCCTCCGTTGCCATACCGATAACTAGCCTTCGCAGCGCGCTCCAGTCAATCAGCTCGCGCCTGACAGAGTGCTGCTGGATACAGTCCAGCGCCTCATTCAGATAGATCATCGCTTCCTCAGTCACGCGTAGATCTCCTTCACATTCCCCAGCATTACTTGCCGGTCGTAATCCTTTTACGCGCGAGTGGCTGGCGCATTTCGGATGTCCTCAATCTCCGTTATGATACCTGCCTCAAACGGTCATTTAATCGGGACAAACAACAACATGAGTATTCACTGATCGGGGATATTCCCAAGACGCAGATCCTTGAGCATGATATCCCCATTTCTGCAGAGATTGCAGCACTTATTGAAACTCAGAGCGCCCTTGCCAAGCAGATCTCTTCTGAGGCCAAAAACCCCAAGCATTATCTCTTCCCTGCCAAAACTCTTCAGCGCCAGGGTCGTTCTCTCACAGGAAGGTCTGTTCAAAATGCGCTTAATCGCCTTGCTGTTACGTACAACATCCGAGGAGAAGATGAGAAGATATTCCATTTCGGCACGCATGCTTTTCGCCACACGAAAGCCGTTGAGTTGATCAACCAAGGGATGTCACTGGTCATGGTCCAACAATGGATGGCCCATCTCTCTCCGCAAATGACGCTGGTCTATGCGCAGATCTTGGCAGAGACCATGCGCAGGGAATGGGAAAAGGTCGAAGCCAAGGTGGGGGTCCGCTTTCTTGAGGGCAAACCCACGCTCATTGCAAGCAACCGTCTCCAAGGGCTATTGACGAACAATACCTTTGATCCCCTGCGCATCCGCGAGCATCGCGTGAATATCAAGCTTCCGGTGGGAAACTGTGTCAAGCCGAAGGACTTCCAATGCCGCTTTGTGGAACTGCCCTGCTTCAATTGCCCCATGCACGTGCTGACCGAGGTAGATTTGCCCTGGTTGCTCAACTACGAACTTCAACTTCTAGAGCGGATCGAGATAGGAAAGCAAGCCGGGAACACCCATTGGGTCGACGCCAACCAGAAACTCCTGGAAGAGAAAGTGCGCCCAACTATTGCCCTTCTTCGGCAAAGGGAGACGATGGCGCTGGAAGCTCAGGATGTGCGCGAATATACAACTGAGGAGTGGGAACAGCGCCTGCTCCAGAGAGGGAACCGGCATGAGCAGAACTGATTGGAAGCGCAATACAGAGGGACTCCAAACGCATGCACAGCAACGCAAGGAGGCGACTCTTCAGCGGGTAACCGAAGCCATTGATCAATTGATCCGGGCCCAGCACTCAATCACCTTCAATAGTGTAGCCCAAGCGGCCCAAGTTACTAAAGCATACCTCTATCAGCAACCATTGTTACGGGAACGGATCGAGGCATTGCGCGAACAGCACCAGAATCAGGCAATCAGCAAAAGAACTATGCGATCGCATGCAAAGACTGATGCGAGCAAAGATCTCGTTATTTTGGCAAAGGATCGCCGGATTAGGGAATTAGAGGCAGAGGTTCGCCGCCTCACCAGGGAGTTAGACGTGGCGCTCGGCAAACTCTATGAACGGCTGTAAGAATCTGTCAACTTTATATACGTGACATACTTTGTATACATGACTGCAACGTACAATCACAGGTGAGAAGCGGCTTCATATTTTCAAAATATATTTAGTTTTAAGCGCGGGGCTTCCTGGCCTCTTTCCTGTGAACCGTTCCTGGATCTCAGGAAATCCCTCCCTTCAAGGCACGAAAAGCCGCTTCATCTCCTGGCTTGCGCAGATCGTATTCTTGCTGCGTCGTCGCATCAACGATGAGTACTCCTCTGCGTTTGACGCTAGCGATGAACTTCTCCATCCACATCGGCGACGTATCCACATACAGCAGAGAGGCGGTTGCCACGATCACCCGAGCGGCCACCCCACGGTCCACATCCTCGACCAACTGCATAAAGCTGGCGCGGCATTCCCCCACGCCTTCGACGAAAACATAGCGATGCTCTCCTGCCTGCAGATCCACGACATTCGAGACCGCTCGTGGCTGGTGGTGAGCTGACTTCTTGGGATGCGGTTTATTCGGCATCGTCTGTTCCTTATGAAATGCAAGGCCCAACTCTCGCACGCCCAGCTTCATGGAAGGCAGAGCTGTTCTGGTGCCAGGTGGGTCTGTGTTTGTTCTCTGGAGTGGCTGGGTACCAATTCCTCATCTCATTATACCAAAGGGGCAGGTATGTTCACGAGGACAGCGTTTTCTGGGAAAGCCGCTCCCCACTCCAAGACATCAGTATGCCACAAACACCGCTGTGGCCGTGGAGCCGAGTAGAGCACAGGGCGCTCGTTGCCTACCAGCGAAATGTCCGGAAATATGAGTTTAACTGGGTTTGGCGTTGCGTCGTGATACCTACCGAGAACGCCAGGGATCGCGCTTTACTATCGCAGCATCTCGTCCGCGTTAACGCTTCTTAAAAAGCATCCAGAAACCGCCTCCCTCGAGTGAGGTCTCCTTTGTCCCACCCGAACCGCTGCTTCGCCATCTTGACCAAGCCTCTCCAAATGTTCTGCGCTGGTGCCTCGACAAAGCTTCTCAAACAGTTTTTGATTGCCTGCGACTAGCCCGAAACAAGCGAGCTACCATCCCCCTCGGCAGTTTCGGCTCCGCTTTGATATTCCATCACCTGCACGGCGTCACCCACATGAAGCACCCCCGTCTCTCTTGAAAGCAGATAGTGTCCAAACAAGACTTTGTGATCAAATGTGCGGTAGCGTGCCAGCGTTGTAAGTGGTTCTTTGCCAGTCATCACGTCCGTGACTGGATCGACCGTCGTAATCGCACAACGATCGCACGGCTTCACCACCTGAAACGTGAGCTGGTTGATCTGAAGAATGCGCCAGCTATCCTCCTCGAATGCTGAAGTTCCTCCAATGACCAAATTCGGGCGGAAACGCTCTACGGGGACAGGTTTTTCCAGGCGTTGATTGAGGTCATGGAGAGAACCCTCACCAAGCAGATGGTAGTGAAAACTCGTAAAAGCCGCGAGATCATGACCATCTCCATACCCTGGCTCAACCAGATGCTGGGCCAGCTCAGGCATGTACACCAGATGACACGGAACATGTAAGAACGTTTGAAACCACCTATCCGCTTGATCGCTCGCAAGAAGCGCTTCGCAGGCGCCCTGAAACCACTGAACCTTGAGGAGAGGAGAAGTTTGCGGCTGCAACGGTACCTGGAGCCTCGACATGCCTGGAGCTTGAACCAGGAAACCATCGGCAACCAGAGAAACCACCACACCAGAAAGGCGCGGATAATCAAACTGATGCAGATCCCTCCCCTGCTCATCAACGAGCACCCAGCGCCGATCATACTGCAAACCGCGTGCATTTGTATGCGCTTGCTGGACATCTGTCCCGGCGCACGCTTTGATAGGATATACACGAATCCGGCTCAGAAACAGCGCGGGCATCCTGTTTTCACCTCCATCTCGAAAAACACGGTAGCCTAATAACCATTGTCCACGTCCAAGCAGGCAGGACATGCTGGTATCCTCATCGTGTCCCTCTCATGGCATCTATGTAGAGCATACACTGCTCTGATGTCTTGACAACGGACCTTCTTCGGAAATTGAGTCTTCTCACACTCAAAACACGTCTGGAGATGAGAAAAGCGCCTTCTTTTTTAGGTAATTATGGCAATCATACAGGCGGCAAGTCGAACCGAGGATTACAAGCCAGCTTGGACCTTCTCTCCCACGCTGATGACGTGCTCATATCGGAGTGAGGTGCCCGATCTCCTCTGGACAGGGTGGGTCTGCGCCGTCCATCTTCGATCATCCAACAGACGGCAATTGACAGAGAGTGTATGCTTATTAGCACAGATGTGTTCTTTGATGTTGCTCCTCCTTCTAATGCCAACCCAGGTCTACTAGCGAACAAATATAAAGACCGCTTCTAGAGGAGGGTATCGAAAGAAGGTAAGTACTCCTTTTTTGTGCGCACTACAACAACTCGCGAGCGAACACATCGAAACAGCAGCGAGGGGACTACCGGTGGAGCAGGTCAGCGCGCCGATCTATTAGCCAATGAGCCAAAGCCTGGTCTTCCTCGCATAGCCTTACGCGGGGAATTCTTTGGTAGGAGGGGCACCTATGCCAAGAGTGGGTCGGCAAATCTCACGGCGTCGCATGCTCCAGGCGCTTGGCGCCGTGGGTGGTGCGGGACTCACGCTTGGCGCACTGGAGGCGCTCGGCCTCCTCTCGCCCAAATCAGTCTCACCGCCCTTCCGCCCACCCGCTCGCACAGATTTCGGCCTCACTGGTCGCGCCAACGCCTCGGTGCTCATCCTCGGCGCGGGCATCGCTGGCCTGACCTCCGCCTATGAACTGGAGAAGGCTGGCTATCACTGTACCATCCTGGAGGCACGCGACCGGCCTGGCGGCCGCAACTGGACCGTACGCCATCTCACCAGCGAGACTTCCCTGGATGGGGTCACGCAGACCTGCCAGTTCGATGACGGCCTCCACATGAACGTTGGGCCAACGCGCATTGCTCAGCATCACATCACGCTTGACTACTGCCGAGAGCTGGGTATCCCCATCCATCTGTTCAACAACGCCAACATTGATGCTTACTACTATCTCGAAGACGCGGGGCGCCTCTCTGGCCAACGCCTCCGGCATCGCGCTGTGCAGGCCGACAGTCGCGGCTACATCGCCGAGCTGCTCGCCAAGGCTATCAATCAAGGTGCCCTCGACCAGGATCTTACGCCGGGCGATGCCAATGCCCTGCTTGAGTGGTTGAGCACAACCGGCGCCCTGACGCCCCAGAATCGCTATGTGAGCACGTCTGCTCGCGGCTACCACTCCGGGGCATACCCCGGCGCGGGACTCCAATCTGGTACGCTTGATCCCCCCTTCGCCTTGAGTGATCTCCTCGCGCTGACCACGACTGGATCCTTCAACCTCGCGCTCTTCCTCTCCATGTTCGAGTATGATTGGGACCAGGCGATGCCGATGTTCGAGCCGGACGGCGGCATGGACCGCATCCCCCAGGCGCTGGCGCAGACCATCACCGGGCCGATCCACTACGGCGCCCAGGTGACGAGCATCGAAAACATGCCTAGTGGCGTCCAGATCGGCTTCCGCGATCGCGCGGGGGCGGACCAAGCGGAGCAACAGGCGTCGGCGGACTACTGTATCTGCACTCTTCCTCCGCATCTGCTGACGCGCATCCCCAACAACTTCCCCGCCCAGACCAAGGCTGATCTGCAAGTGCCCGTGCCCTTCAACGCTGGCAAGATTGGCTTGCAGTTCCGCCGCCGCTTCTGGGAGGAGGATGATCGCATCTTTGGCGGCATCACCTACACCAATCTCGACATCCTCCAGATTCTCTACCCCTCGCAGGGCTACCTTGAGCAGAAAGGGGTGGTGATCGGGTATTACACTTTCGATGGTGCCGCCGATGCGCTCGGTGCCCTGACGCCCCAGCAACGCGAGCAGCGCGCGCTCGCCCAAGGACGGAAGATTCATGGCGCAGCCTACCAGACCGAATTCGAGGCGTCCTTCTCCAACGACTGGCGCAAGACTCGCTTCAGCGAGGGCAGCTGGATCACCTGGCCCGAAGGTGCGCGTGGCGGCCCCGATTCCCCCTATGGGCGTCTGCTTCAGCCCGCAGGGCGCATTTACTTCGCTGGCGACTATCTGAGCTACGCCATCGCCTGGCAGCACGGGGCCTTCGAATCCGCCCGCAAAGTCGTCACCGACCTGCACGCTCGCGTCCTGTCCACTCCCCCATCAGCCGCCCTCATCGCGCCAGATGGTTCTGATTAGCTTACCATCAATGCGCCTTCAACTATGGCGGTATACCAACGAGTACTTGCAAGCGTTCCTGGCCGGGGAACGCCAGGAATTGCTGAACTATCTGACGAGCGATGGCAGGGATCCAATCTTCTGGCTATCTCAGCTGTTTTGGAGGCGCTTGAGAGGCTGCTGTACCGTGCGCTCCCGCAAAAATGAAAGCCTGGTACCTGAAGTGGTCACCAGCGGGCGCAAACCAGAGGCATTTCATTCCTGCCTGCTATAAAAGGCAAAAGAGTTCTATTTTTGTCAAAATGACAATCATCCAGGCAGCGAGTCAAACCGAGGAGAATATGCTATTTTGGACCTCATCTCCCACGTCAAGGGCGCTGTTGGTGGCAGGACCACAGCCACACGCCAAACAACTCAATAGGCTGGCTGGACTTGCTGTTGATGGACGCCGAGGGCTTCGTCTTATGGCTTGTGGTCCATCTGGCGGAAATTGCCAACCAGGACGGAGGTAGGTTGGTGCTGCTCAAACTCCAGCCCTGTGTGGAGCGCTTTCCCCGCCTGTGCCCATTTGGCTCGTGTAGGACCAACTTGACATTCCTGAGCTTTGTTGGTATAGTAGAGGGGTTCCCAATAACATCACTCCACACCACATCCAACAACCAAACGGTTGTTGGAAGGTACGCTCCAGTCCAGTGAGCGATCATTTCTTTTGTGCCGCTTGATGTATGGGTCAACAGGATGACGGCGACCATCCATCTCGCGCCGCACGATAAGCAGACGGCGTGGAATTCCCTGATGCGTCTGCACTACTTACTTATCAGCTTTGTCCTCAGCGTCACTGTTCACACGCGAGTTCCCTCCACACGCACGTACATAACGCGCCTGTGTCAGGCCACAGCACTATTGTTTGCCTCTCGCCGTGCAGGGCTGATCGTGGACGACTTGTCGGCCGTCCATCTCAAAGCTACCGAGAGGAATACAATTTATGCATGTACCCGCACTGGGAGGCAGCACTGCTGTGCTTCAACCTCAGCGCACCCCTTCTCTCAACACGCAAGCCTTTCTCACTCTAGGACTTGGAGAGACTGCACTACAGGCAGTCGTTGACCTTGGCTATACCGCGCCGACCCCTATTCAGGAGCAGGCCATTCCCCTCTTGTTGGCTGGAGGTGATCTAATCGCGCAGGCTCCTACAGGCACAGGGAAGACCGCCGCCTATGGCCTGCCCATCGTCGAGCAGTTGAACGACCGAGAACAGCGTCCCCAATTTCTCGTGGTGACACCTACGCGCGAACTGGCTATTCAGGTGGCTGAGGCGTTCCACCACCTTGGAAAATATCGGGCGCTTCGCGCTGTTCCCATTTATGGCGGTGCCCCCTACGACCGGCAGTTGCATGCTCTGAAGCGAGGCGTGCAGGTAGTGGTGGGGACACCAGGACGATTACTGGATCATCTGCGACGGAAAACGCTGGACCTCACGGGTGTCCGGATGGTGGTGCTCGATGAAGCTGATGAAATGTTGCATATGGGCTTTCTTGAGGACATTGAGGCACTCTTGGCCGCGTTGCCTTCAAGGCACCAGACGGCGCTTTTCTCGGCCACCATTCCTGCCCCTATCGCGAACCTCGCCGAGCAGTATTTACAGCACCCAACACGGGTGAACCTGGCGGTGTGGGAAGCAGTTGCGCCACTGGTGCGGCAGGTCTATTACGAGGTGCCAGGTCCAGCTAAATCAGAGGCCCTGACACGGCTCCTGGATATGGAGGAACCAGAGTCAGCCATCATTTTTGTGCGGACCAGGCGAGAGGCCGATCAACTGGCTGAACAGCTCAACACCGTTGGCTATCTTGCCCAGACACTGCATGGCGAGATCACCCAGGCGCAGCGAGAACGCACGCTAGATCGCTTCCGTTCTGGTCAAACACAGGTGTTGGTAGCAACAGATGTGGCTGCACGAGGGCTCGATATTCCAGAAGTCAGTCACATTATCAACTATGATATGCCCCTTGACGCTGAGTCCTATGTCCATCGTATTGGCCGAACGGGCCGAGCCGGAGCAACAGGTCTGGCGCTCACCCTGGTCACACTCCGCGAACGGCGGCTTCTCTTGCTTATTGAGCGCGCCATCCATCGAAAGCTGGAGCGGCTCCCCCTACCCACGGTGGGAGAAGTGCACAGAAAGCGGCGAGAGGCGTTTCGTGAAGAGGTGCTACGCACGCTGAAAAGAGGAGAACTTGCACAGTTCCGCGCGCTTGTGGAGGAGTTGGCGACCACACACGATCAACTCGACATTGCTGCTGCCGCGTTCAAACTGGTAGCAGAGGCTCGCGAGGCCAAGCATCCAGGATGGAATCAGATGTGGCTGACTCCAGTGAAGGAAGCCGCAGTGATACCGTCCTTACCTGTATCTGTCACTGCAAGCGGCAAGCCAGCACCCCGTCTGCCAACCTCCAGGCAGCATCAGTACTCCCGAGAGGCACCGTCACCGCTGGCGCGCCTCTTTCTCCGGATTGGCAAACGGGATGGAGTCCGTCCAGCCGATATTGTAGGTGCCATTGCGAACACGGCGGGCATCTCCGGGCAATCTATTGGCGCGATTGATATCTTCGAAACGTCTTCATTTGTTGAGGTCCCAGAGGCAGTGCTGGAGGATGTCCGAGCGACACTCAATCGCACTACTATCCGTGGGCAAGCTCCCCAGGCGACACCAGCAAGGCCAAAAGATGGAAGGCACGCCCAGAAGCGTCAGGCACAACGAGTGGAGCGTCAGGACAAGCGAGTGCTGCGCGTGAAATCGGGCAGGGGAGCGAAAACGGCACGAGAGGCGCACAGTCCTGAGAGGAGTTCTGGTGTAAAAAGCACTCGGCGAAGCAAGAAAGGACAGTGATCTCTCAAGGTGAGGAAAAGAGGTGAACCGGTAGGAAGAGGGACGTGTGCACCGATCACCCTGTTGCCGCTACACGAATGGTCTGAGCCGAAATCAACCAATCTTTTCCCTGGTATGATGCAGGAGTTCGAATTTCCATGTGTGCAGTCAGCACAGCCGTATCCTCCCGCACACCAGATACGTGCTCCAGTGTGAGTGGTACCGGCATGGGCACCAGAGGAGTGTGGAAGATCACAGGTGCGCTGGGCTCGTCTCGCCAGCATGAGCGAGTTGTCGTAAACGGATGGCTAATCTGGTGGAGCAGCCCGTCCAGCCTCTCGACAGCATGGATGCCAGGCTGCGGAGCTGCGCGGAGCCTCCTGGAGCCTGAACCGAGGCTGCGGGCGAGGGACCATTCCGCACGGCCAGGGTGAGCGCTCTTTTGCTGCCAACCAGCACCACCACCTGGCGGGCGCGCGTGACCGCCGTGTAGACGAGTTGCCGCTCCAGCAGGAGATACTGCTCCATCGCCAAGGGATGGCACAGACTGGATACTCGCTGCCCTGCGCCTTGTGAATGCTGAGAGCATACGCCAGCATCAGTTCGTCCAACTCGCTGAACTCATAGCTGACCCGCCGCACGTTATCCAGCCGCACCGTCATGGTCTGCTCTTCCAGCCAGATGGCCGTGATGGTGCCGCTATCCCCATTGAAGACCTCCTTGTCATAGTTGTTGCGTAGTTGCAGCACTTTATCGTCCACGCGAAAGCAGGCGCCGCAAGTGCTGCTCTGATATGCGCTCCAGTTGAACGCGCATGGGTAGACCAGATCGAGTCTACCAGGTTCCTTCTCATAACGAGTGAACTTGCCTCTTGGGGCTGGACGGCGATTATCCCCGGCTTTGGGGTGTTGGCTGATGAGTTCCCAGAACCAGCACTGAAAACCTGGAAATTGGTGGATGGCCGGGCCGAGTTTGCTCCTGGCATTCGCATCCCGCTGGAGCCATTCTGCAGTGAAATTGGCCTGGCCCCCAGCGCACCTGGGGCGCTTTCCACGATTCCGTCCTACCGTCACGGCGGCAACATGGATACCAAGCATTTGACAAAAGGGACGACGCTCTACCTGCCCATTGAGGCCCCCTCACACCCTGCACCAACACGGCCCCCTATTTTGCGGTGGATGGCATCGCGCCTGATCGGCTGGAGGCAGCACGCAAGGCGATTCGCCATATGATTGAGCACCTGCAGCGGACCTCTCACCTCTCGCGTTGCGACGCCTATATGCTGTGCAGCGTAGCGGTAGACCTGAAAATCTCGGAGGTGGTGGACGCACCCAATTGGGTCGTCAGTGCCTTCCTGCCGCAGAGCATTTTTGTGAAGGCATGAGCCAGCGAATAGAAGTGGGAGGAAAGTTCGGTGAGCGATTCATCATGTTGAGCAGTGGTCCGACCCTCTGAATATAGGGGAACGGCGCACCCAATATAGGGTGGTTTCCTCATGGCGAACAGGCCGCAGGCTGGTATCATTAAGCTGTGACGAGGCTAGTCCTGCTCCATCCCCAGCGGCACTGCACCACAGGAGGACCGGGCACCAGATTGGTTTTGTCAGAGAAAAATGGGGAGCTCGGCTTTCGCATGCGGTCGAGCTGGTGAGTGGAACATGAGCCGAAGACTCGAACAGCACACATGAGGTGAAGAGCACATGAACCACCTCACTTCCCAAAACGCTTGGAATGAAATAAAAATTCAGGAGCTTGTTTCTCACCAGATAGGAAAAACGACCATGATTGATCAAATACTCTCTCGGCACGTGCAGGCACGCGCCATCAAAGATGCGGGGTTCCGCCAAGCGCTCGTGAGCCACCCCAGAGAAGTGTTGAGCCGTGAGTTCAACCTTCCTCTGGCGGAAACCGTCACCATTCGCGTGGTGGAAGACACCCCCAACACCCTCACCCTCCTCTTGCCGCCCCAGGAAATCTCGTTTGAGGAACTTTCTGATGTGGAGTTGGAGGAGGCAGCCAACGCCAATGTTTGTGTAACCACTACCGATACCACGAATATCTTTACGCACACGACGCTTCCTGGCTAGCATACAAGGCCTATGATACATCTTTGAAGGCGTGCCAATGATGGCCCTTTGCCCTACTTGGTGCTACGGCCAGTGGGCGGGAAATGTATGAAGGATAGACTGCGTCGCCCGGTGCCCACCGAGCGGCGCAGTCTATCCTTCTAGAAGCAGAGAATACCTGCTTGACATCTTCTCAACCCGCGTTTACGCGGGTGAGATTCCCCGTAATATGCGGAATCAGTGTCCAGAGTGTTGACTGCTGTTCCCATCAATTGCTGCTCTGTTGTTACCCTGTGCTAGCTCTTTTCGTCATCTGTTGGAGAACATGGGATAGTGCGTGTGATCGTTTAAGTTATTCGTCCCACCTGATGACAAAAAGAGCCGGCGCTCTCGATGATTTGTTGGCGAGGCAGACAGATACATACTATGATGTGATTACGAGAGCAAGCAGAGAGGAGTAGAACATGCCAGCATGGTCGGAGCATTTCGCGCAGGTACGTGGCCTCACCATCCATTATTACCGCATTGGTGGCGATAGCCTCCCAGCAATCATTCTGCTCCATGGCGTGATGGACAATGGCCTGGGCTGGATACCCGTCGCTCGCAATTTACAGGAACACTTCGATGTGCTGATGCCAGACGCACGCGGGCATGGAAAAACGGGTGGGTCGCTGGAAGGGTTCTCGTATCAGTTGCTCGCCGAGGACGTCGCGGCATTGATTCGCGCGTTGGGGCTGGAAAACGTCTACCTGTTCGGGCATTCGATGGGCGCGATGACTGCGGCCATGGTGGCCGCCCGCTCTCCCGAACTGGTGCGTGCCGTGGTGCTGGAAGATCCACCGTTCATGGACCCTTTGACGGCTCCTACCAGGGCAGAAGAGGCAGCAGAGCAGATACAGCAGTTTTTCCAGAGCTTGCTCGCGCTCAAAGAGCTTCCGACTGGGCAGCGTCTGGTCATCGCGCGGCAGTACAATCCCCTCTGGGACGAGATTGAGCTGGCCCCATGGGTCGAGTCGAAGCTGGAGTTCAATCCCGACGTGTTTCGGCATCTGGAGCGGGTGGTACCCTGGCGTGACCTCTTGCCGCGCATCAGGTGTCCCATCCTGCTCGTCACCGGGGATCCCGAAGCGCATGCGATCATTACGGATCAGGTCGCTGAAGAGGGGGCGCGTCTCTGGCAACAAGGCAAAGAGATCCAGATTGCGGGGGCGGGCCACTGCATTCACCGTGACCGCTACGCTGAACCCATGTCACAGATTCAGAGCTTCTTGAGCGAGGTCTAGAGATCGCGGGTCATGGTCCGGCGGGGGTAGTAGTGCCAGTGGTTCACACCGCTGTGGTTGTTAGAGCGAGGAACTTTTGGGCAACTTCGACAATATGATCTCTGGTTTTTTTCTGGCTTCAATAGCGTCGGGAGCGCATGACAGTATTCCTCAGCACCAATGCTTGTTGTTGTCTAACACGTATAAGTTATGAGTTTCTGCCTCTGGATAGCTTGTTTGCACACCACGGGATCCTAAACGCCTATTCATTGCTTGAGCAAAAATGAGGGGGAAGTCTTCATGGGTGATCAGGTTCCGTTACTCCCGTATAACCTGTTTATGACCGAGTCTCCACGCTTGCCCGTGCGCGAAGCGCACGATGAAGGTGGTCCTGATTTTGTCGTTCAAGCAAAGATCAAGGAGCAGCATGCGAGCGGGGTGGTGCTTGAGGGCAAAACACGCTCTGGGGAAACGGTATCCATCGCTCTCTCTATCGTGGCCGAGTGCATTGTTCGCGTCCTGTTGGAGGATGCGGGCAGTGATCCAAAGCGAGTGCGCCTGGCCCGGACCTTTCCGCCCGACGAGCACAGGGTGACTATCGAGCAATCCGATACACAGGTCTGTTTGCAAACATCCTCGCTCAAGCTGGAAGTGGCGCTCCAGCCCTTTCATCTGGCTGTTTATGATGCTGATGGGCGCCTGCTGCTGTCACAGAACTACAGCGAGATCACGGCCGTGCGTATGAAGTTGACAATTCTGCCGTTTGGCTTGAGTAAGGTCAATGGCAGGTGCGTCGCGTTTCATGATACGTTCACAGCAGAGCCAGACGAGCACTTCTTTGGATTTGGCGAGAAATTTACTGGTTTTGATAAACGCGGCCAGCGTCTTATTATCTGGAACTCCGACTGTGGAGGGGCCTGGGGTGAGCGCGCTTACAAAAATGTGCCGTTTTTTCTGAGCAGCCGTAACTATGGCATCTTTGTCGATAGCACGAGCGCCGTCCATTTTGATATGGCTGCCAGCAATACGGCGACCTTTAGCCTGATCAACCCGGATAGTGCGCTTGACTACTACATCATCACCGGGCCAGACCCCAAAAGTATTATCACCCATTATGCTTCACTGGTCAGTTTTCCTATCCTACCGCCCAAATGGTCCCTGGGGACGTGGATTTCATCGGGATTTCAACGCGACAGCGCCGCCGAGGTGCTTCGCCGCGCCCGGCTCATTCGTGAGCACGACATTCCGTGCGATGTTCTCCACCTCGACTGTTACTGGCAGCGCTTTGGCCGTTGGTCGGAACTGCTCTGGGATAGTGAACTTTTTCCTGATCCAACTGGCCTGCTGGCAGAACTGAAAGCGCTGGGCTTCAAGGTGTGCCTGTGGATGCACCCTTACATCGGGACGGCCAGCGAGCGTTTTGTCGAGGGCGACATGAAGGGCTATTTCCTCAAGAATCCGCAGGGGGAAACCTATGTCGTCGATATTTGGGGGGGATTCCACCCGCCAGTTGGCATTATCGATGTGACTTACCCCGAGGCTGTTGCCTGGTTTAAAGAGCTGCTGCGCGAGCCTTTGCGGATGGGGGCCGAGGCCTATAAAACCGACTTTGGCGAGGGTATTCCCAATGACGCGGTGAACTATGCTGGCATCCAGGGCGAGCGTTTCCACAATCTCTACACGCTGTTGTACAACGATATTGTGGCCGACGTGACAGAAGAGGTAACCGGCCACCGCCTCACCTGGGGACGCTCCACCTATGCAGGGGGGCAGCGGCATGCGGCTCAATGGAGCGGCGATGTGAACTGTACGTTCGCCGGCATGGCGGCGACACTGCGCGGTGGGCTGAGCTTGGCCGTCTGCGGGCATCCGTTCTGGAGTCACGATACTGGCGGCTTTACCGGACACCCTACGGACAATCTGTATGTTCGTTGGGCGCAATTCGGCTTCTTTTCTCCTCTGGTCCGGATGCATGGCACTAGCACGCGCCTGCCCTGGGATTTTGGCCCACAGGCGATGGAGATTATCCGCTTTTACGCCCGCCTGCGCTATCGCTTGCTGCCCTATCTCTATAGCTATGCGTCTATCGCGGCCCAGACCAGCCTGCCCATGCTGCGGCCCATGCTGCTGGAATTTCCTGATGACCCCGTGACCTACACCCTGGATTTGCAGTACATGTTCGGCTCAGAACTGTTGGTGGCACCCATTTTCAACGACCGGGGAGAACGCTCGATCTACCTGCCAGAAGGGCATTGGATTGATTTCTGGACGCATGAAATAGTAAGCGGCCCGCGCACTCTGCATGTACAGGTGTCGCTTGATATCCTTCCCCTGTATGTGCGGGCCAATGCGCTGATTCCCACGACTGAGCCAACCTCTTTCACCTCGGACGAGCCGTTCAACACGATTGCCGTCGATGCGTACCTCTTCGAGCGAGGCAGCTTTGCCTTATACGATACCGACGGTCTCACACACATCACCGCCGAGCTGCGCGATAGCCACCTGGATGTGACCCTGGGAGGGGTGAAGCACCAACTGGTCCTACGTCTGCTCCCGCTTCCCGGCAGACCATCGGTGGCAACGGTTTCGGTGAACGAATCTCGCTACCTGGAAGCACTCTCTGGCGAAGGCCAGGAACAGGTCCATACCTGGGTTCACACGCCCGATGGGACCGTGCTGGTGTTCATCAATATGTAATTAAATAGGTCACCGGCGTATGTTCGTGCGCAGGAGAGAGCAAAGGGGCAAGCCGACAATGCAACTTTTTCCGCCGCTGAATCCCAGCCCTGCCTCGTAGGGGAGGCAGCAGCGCCGGGCGATACTTCTCCAGCAACAGGCGCGAACTGTCCCTCCTCGGTCAACTGGTCCACCGCGTGCGCGTGGAAGCCGGCGGGTGTGTCCTGCACCCCTGCCGTGTAGAGCAGCGCGTAGCGGAGCAGTGCCCCCGCAAGATCAGGCAACACCGAAGTAATCATCCCAGGCTACTCCACGTTGTCCAACACCAACAGCGCGTGTTCGTGTTCCGCCAGATAGCAGGCAAAGTGCTTCGCCCGCTGCCGTTCATTTTCGGTCTTCCCAGGGTCGTCGTCGGGCGGCAGGTAGCGCGTTTTTTCCGCTGGCTTCGCCAGTTCCCGCTGCCACTCCAGCCGCGAGACCGTCTCCGTCATCCAGAAGCTTCCATCAGGGAAGCACTCTTTGTAGTGTTCGACCACTTCTACCGCTAGATAGGACTTGCCCACACTGCTCATGTCCACCACGCCTACACGCACCAACCACACGCCCGGAGCCCTGCTGCCCAAAGAGCAGCCGCTCCAACGCCTCGAACTTGCCTGGGCGCTCCTGAAAGAGCGGATTGGGCTGCTTAGGCAATCAGTCTCTGGAGGGACGGCTCGCCGGGGGTGGCGTGGCTGGGGGAGAGAAACGCTAGAGGATCTCGACGTGGGCGCCTGGCCCAATAGCCCCCACCGTGTTTGCCTGGACCTGGAAGGTGGGGTCGCGTCTCATGAGTGCGCTCATCCATCATAGGAGTTCATCTGCGGTTCTAAACGGAACGCCTGTTGGCGCGAGTATGGCAGACCGACGACCTGCGCGAAACGGTGTGCGATGAAGCTCCTGCTCACGTCCTGCTCTCCAGCACAGTGGCTCCTTCTGGAGTCGCTGCACCACGAGCGTGCTGGCTTGCCCGAATCTTTCGGAGCTCCACCAGGTAGGCGACCAGAAGCAGCGCCTCTTCCACGAAATTGTAGAGAAAGTGCAGCACCGGACGACTCAGGGGAAGTCCGCCGCCAATCAGACCACCCTGGCCCAGGAGACCGGGGAGTCCCGAAATGCCCGTGTGGAGCGCCTCATACAGCAGATAGGTATGCTCGATTGTATGCCAGATGGAAACGATGAGGACAATTTTGAGCCAGTGATTGCGAGGGAAGAGAAAGAGCAGCACTACAGTGAGCGCCAGCACCCAGCTATTCCAGACGAAATGGGTCACCTCAGTATTGAGAATGCTAATCAGCCCATTGGCCAAGGCAGCGGGGACACCCAGGACAAAAATCTGGATCATCTGGAAGCAGTGTTCCAGCAAATGAGCCCCCTGAGAAACCACCAGGACAAAAAAGAGGGCCAACCAGCGATATTTGCGAAAGAGCGAAGTGGTCATAACAACCAGCAGCGGCAACCACGCCAGCGCAATGAGCAGCGCCACCGCCCACATGGTCCAACTGAGCAGTAGGGTCGAGATCATACCTAACGAAAGCAGGCAGGAGATGAGAAAGGCAACAATCGGAAGGCGATGGAGGGTACGAAGGGTTTGAGGGAGGGACTGAGTCATAGCGCTTCTTTTGCTCCTTGCAAGGTGCTTGGAAAGTGATTTCTAGGAGAGCAGAGAACGGATCATTTGGTCGGCTGTGATCCCGGAGGCCACGACCAGAAAGATAGCCAGACGCGCAGAGGTCAGGCCCGCACGAATCTCGTCGAACCAGCGCTGACCGGGGGCAATCTTGGTAGCCACCCACAGTTCGAGCAGCCCATTGCGCTCAAAAGAGGCCAGGTACTTCTGAAATTCCTCCAGGTAGGTGCGATCTTTGTGGCTGTAGTTGAGAAAGGCTTTGGGCCGTTTCATAGGTGCCTCGCTCACACCTGGCGCCTCCTCGCTTGCCAGTGGCCGTTGCCTGCTGCTGGAGTAGTATAGCAGATGTGGTGACACGAGTCGAAAGTTGGTGATATGGGGGAGAGTTGTTCAGAGATTCTGGGCCCCTAATTCTTCAAGGTAGGGGGTGGAGATGGGAAGATGCGCGTTCCTCTAGGAGAGACTCCTTTCCACTACCAGTAGCATGAGAGGGCCTGCGTGATGGGTCAAAGGAGTATCTCAGGAGCAAAGTCATCAACAAACAAACAACCCTTTTGCCTAAACCATCTTAGTTTTCCCTTGGCGCGGGTAGTTGCTCTTCCCTTTTCAATGGCCATCTGCTACGATAATTGTCAGAAGGATTTTTGAGGTTGTTGGAGCCCCAGCCGATGTCTGCCTCTGCACACAAAAAGGTGTTCATCAGCTATAGTCATAAAGATCGTCACTACCTTGATGAATTGCTGGAACACCTCGCTCCATTAGAACAACAAGGACTGTTAGACGTCTGGGTGGATACCCGGCTCGAGCCAGGCGATATCTGGCTCGAGGAAATTCGGCAGCACTTGGCTGACGCCAAAGTGGCAATCCTGTTGGTCAGCGCTTCTTTCTTGGCCTCAAAGTTTATTACTACTGTCGAAGTGCCTCAAGCGCTTGAAGCGGCTAGACGGAATGGCCTCAAAATCCTCCCCCTTCTCCTGCGACCCTGCCTCTTCTACGATTCGGCCCTTGGAGCATACCAAGCACTAAACGACCCAATAAACTCGATCAGCGGCATGGATCCTACGAAACGGGAACAGATCTGGGTTCAAGTAGCGCAACGTGTCTCAATCGCCCTGGGTAGCAGACTGGTCGGACCAGCAGGTACTTCTGATTCGGCAGATCATACAATAAATGCCCAAGGAATGGCAAAGGCAGACACGCTCTTCAGCGTAGCACCGCCCGCGGCACAGGGTCCACCATTCCAAGAAGCACTGCTCCCAGAACCACCTCACTTTGTGGGACGTGGTGCGGAGCTTGATTGGTTACTCCAACGCCTCCGTAGTGGAGGCGCCGTAGCCATCTCTGCCTTACGTGGGATGGGTGGGATTGGCAAGACTGCGCTGGCAGCGGTCGCATTGCGTCAAGCGCGTAGAGAGGGTCACTTCAAAGATGGTATTGTGGTCATCCTTTGCCAGGGACGGTCGGATGCTCTGAGCATTCTTGGCGAGGTACTTACCAGCTTTCACCCGTTGCGACAGCCTCCTGAGACGAGTCTACTCGCCCGCCTGGCCGAGTTAGCACATCAGTTATTGGACGGAAAAGATGTGCTGATTGTCTTGGACAATATTGAGCCTCAGCTAGCGTTGGAACAGCTTGTGGGTCCGCTACGAACGGCGAATGCTACCATCCTTTTGACCGCTCGTCAGATGCTCCCCACCAGCGGTGTACCAGCCGAAGGCGGCCTCGAACTACAACTGCTTGCCCCACATGAGGCGCTGGATCTCCTCGCGCAATCTCTTGGACGCAGGACTATCCAGGGTTTCACCACTAAGGAGGGCGAGGCAGCGAAACAGATCGTTGCGACGCTGGGCGAACATACGCTCGCTGTTAAACTGGCTGGAGCCTACGCCGCCGAACAACAGCGCGACCTGACCGTGTTTGCTCAGGAATTGAGGGATCCACAACGAGCGCTTGACCTCCCAGAGGGCGAGACGCCGCAAGCTGTGGCCCGTATCCTCAACCAGAGCATCGACGCCTTACCGAATCCGGCCCGCTGGCTTTTTATCGCTCTGGCCGCGTTCCCCACCGGCGAGTTTGGACGCCAGGCGGCACTGGCACTTGCCAACCAGGTGCAATTGGCTTACCCAGAAGAGCAGTTGAATCTGCTCGTGCGCCGGGCCTTGCTCGACTCCTCCATCAATGCGGCCATGCCCGCAGGGAGCGACCGTGAGCGCCTGCGGTTGCATGCGCTGCTTCGTGCTTTTGCGAGTATCCAGTTTGCGCGGTGGGACCAGCGCGCCCAAGACCTCGCACGCTTGTCACTGGCACGCTACTATGCCACTGCGACGGGAGCGGCCTCAGCCAATGCCTTGGGATGGGATGAAACAAATATTACCGGCCTGCTGGACTGGGCCCAGACCCAGGGAGAGCTGGAGGTGGTAGCCCATCTGTGCCAATCCTTCAAAAACTACTGGCGCGACCGCTGGCATATCACTGATGCCTACACCTACTTGCCGTGGGGTCTGGTCGCCACGAAGGCCCTCAGTCACCAACACCCAGGCGATCCACTCTGGCAGCAACTGGATGCCACTCTCGCCTTGACGTATGGGCAAATTCTCTGGCGCACGGGCGAGGTTGCGGAGGCGGAACGGCTCTTCCAAGAGATTCTCCTCCTGCGGCGCACTTGGCAAGATCAGCGAGGCGAAGGAGAGGTACTGGTTGCTTTAGGTGATATTCTGTGGCGAGAGGGACAGGTGCAGCGTTCGGAAGAGTATTTTTCCAGGGCGCTTTCCCTCGCCAGACAACTCCATGATCGACATGGGGAGGCAGAGGCCTGGATAGCGCTTGGGCGTATTTTCCGCAACAGGGAACATCGGGATGAAGCCAAGCGGGCGTTTGAAACAGCCTTGAAAATAAGCGAGGAACTCGGTAATCTGCGGGAACAAGGGCGGGTGCTCACCTGGTTGGGGCTGCTGGCACAAGACCGTGGGCAGTTGACAGCCGCCGAATCCTTCTATAAGCAAGCCTTACCTCTGACCCGTGAAGAGGAGAATCGCCGAGACGAAGCGTGGATTCTCGCCCTCTTGGGGCAGATTGCCTGGTATCGCGGGCAGCCTGATGAGGCCGAGCGGGTAAATCAGGAAGCGCTGAACATCTTCCGTAAAATCCAGAACCGCTGGTCAGAAGCATGGGTCCTGCGGCATATGGGCAACTTGGCGCAACAACGCGGGCAGTTGGATGAGGCAGAGCAAGCCTATCGCGAGGCGCTCTCTATTTATCGGAAAGTCCGGGATCGCCGAGGAGAGGGTTCAGTTCTCGCTGCCTTAGGGCTTTTGGCCCACAATAGAAAACAAGGAACAGTGGCCGAAAGTTATTATCACCAAGCGCTGGAGATTGCCTGTGCCAGCGAGAACCGTCACGGAGAGAGCAGTAATCACTTCCATCTGGCGGTACTGGCAGAAGAGCGCGGAGACGTGCAGCAGGCGGAAAAGGGCTATCGAGAGAGTTTACGGCTGAGCAACGCCGGGGAGCGGGAACGAGACATCGCTGCCAGCAGCTTGCGACTGGGTAGCTTACTCATCAGGCAGCAAAACAACTATGCAGAGGGATGTAGGTTGTTGCAAGAGGCCAAGCAACGCTTTGAGGCATTGGGCCTGCCAGAAGCGAACGAAGCACGCCGACTTGCTGAAGAATTGGGGTGTGGTGAATGAGATCGTTTTGCAAAACTAGGTTCTATTGACATTTGTAGAGGACCGGCTACCTTCCCCCCTATTTCCAGTTACGAACACCCTCAAGAGTTTATACTATGCGCATGCGTCTAGCGAAAACCTACGTGAGGAACGTATCATCATGGGCTTACCTATCCAACTGCACACCTTTCCAACCCTAGAAACAGAACGCCTGATATTACGGCAACTCGCAGCACCGGATGCGCAGGATTACTTCCTCTTTATGTCCGATGAAGAGAATATACGCTACTACGATCCGGCGCCGATGACCCAGCTCGAACAAGCGGAAAAGAGTATTGAACGTCATCGAAGGCGTTTTGCGGAGCAGGAAGCACTCCGCTGGGGCATCACCTTGAAGGGAGAGAACCGGGTCATCGGCAACGGTGGATATGCATGGGATGCCGAGAATCACCTGGCCGTCCTGAGCTTTATTCTCTCCAAACACTATTGGAAGAAAGGGATCATGACCGAGGCCTTGACTGCGATGATTCAGTTCGGCTTCGAACACCTCCACTTGCATCGCATTGAAGCTCAGGTGGCGTCTCCCAACCTCGCTTCCGCACGCCTGCTCGAAAAGTTCGGCTTTCAGGAAGAGGGACGCCTCCGCGATCGTCAATATGTCAACCACCAGTTCGTGGACGAAAGCATATTTGCGCTTATCACTCCCAACACCGTGGACGGATACAGGTTCCCTTGAGAGCCTGGACAATTCCCCAAAATGACGAGGGGTCTGTTGACATTTCAGCGGAACCAAAGGAGCGTGCAGCAGAAGTGGAGGAAGCCGAGAAAAGAGCGATCGAGCTTCTCGAAGCGGGAGAAAATGCGGCGAAAATGCTTGAGTGTGTTGAAGCACCACTCGATCACAAGCCGCTCCCGAGAGAGCCAGGTATCGTACGCGCGCTTGATCGCCAGCCCGCTGATGAGGCCCAATCACGGCAACGCCTCCGCGCTCCTGGAAGGCGGCAATAAACTGGGCTGCGGCATACCCGCGATCAGCGATGACCTGCTCGAACGTGAACCCCTCCAGGAAGGCGTCAGCCTGCGTGCTGTCCTGCCGTAGTCCAGCGGTCAAAAGCACGCGCAGCGGATGGCCTCGCGCCATCGACCGTGAGAGGGATTGTGCCACTGAATCCACCACGACTGCGCCAGAGCGCTTGCTCCCCATGCTTTTTTGTGCGCCAGCGGCACACGCATGGACACGGACACTGGTGGGCGTCACTCATCCCGTGCTCGGTGTCCGGATCAGTCGCGAACGCTGCCAGCATGCGCTTCCACACGTCCTTCGACACACCAGCGGACAAAGCGTTTGTGCACGCTCTTCCAGGCGCCGTACTCGCGCCTGAAGCAGCCGCCACTCTGCGCCGCTCCGGCTGATCCATTGCACCACGTCGAGAAAGTGGCGGCACGATGGTTCATCTCGGCCTCGAGAGGCCCGCGACTCCTGGCGCAAGAATTCGCGCATCTTGCTCCAGTCTTCGTCGCTCAGTGTACTGCTTTCTGACATCGAGAGCTAGCGGGGTACATCACATCGTATTGTAGTATGCTTAGATTCTTTCGCTCAAGCAATGGAAAAATCAGCTGAGAGAGCCGAGCGACCTCTAGCTACCGAGCATTGCTGAGTTTTCTAGTCCGGGCAAGAGCGCGGCTGCAATAAGAGGGGCCATCTCGGATAATCGTTGCTCGCTGTAGCCCAGCACGCGCGCCGACAGCACCAGCGATTCCGTTGCCGAAAGGACCAGCAGCGCGACGGCGTCCAGGTCCACGCGCCCCCTGGCACGCGGCGGAAGGGTCTGCTCCAGGGTTTCGCGCATGAGGGCGACGTATTCGCGCAGCAGGCCCAGTGCCTCTTCTTGAAAGGCGCGGTTGACGCCATACAACGCGCTCATAAAGACGTGAAAGCCATCGGCGTCTTCGGTTGCCAGGCGGATAAACGCGCGGAAGAGCGCCTCTAACTGCGCTTGCAGCGTTCCCCCTGTGGTGGCTACTTCCCAGATCCGAAGGCAAATCAATTGATTTGCCTTCGGATCTTGAAGATGTAAAGCATGCTCATCTCCGCTTGATAGGTATCACCCGACACGCTTTCTTCACCACTGTGACCGGTTGAAGCCTGGCTCAGAGCACCTGAGTCCACTTTCTTGTTCCGCTCTTTTGCTTCAGGCCACAGGTTCAGCCAGCGCCTGCTCACGCCAGCGTACAGACGGTTTAGCCCAACAGCATTCTCATGCTCGGCATTTTCTTGCTCTGCTGGCGTTTGCCGGAGATGGCTGTCCTTCAGGCCCCTCGGCGGGAATCATGATGTAAGCCACCCAAGATGGGCATGGCGATGATGGGACCATCCCTAGCCTCGGCTGGCAGGAGAGTGGCCGGAGGATCGGGGATCTGCTGTTGGAGCCCTTGATGGGGACGTGCTCGATTGAAATACGTCACATAGACTTGGAGTACCCGGGAGAGCTGCTGCTCGTGCAGGATCAGTAAGTGATCCAGGCATTCGCGACGGACGCTCCCCAGGAAGCGCTCGCGAGTCGCCATTGGCACGCGGAGCATGGATCGGCGTCCGTAGGAGCTTGATCCGGTCCCGCTCGCCACGCGGGCAAAGAGCAGACCAAACTTGCTATCGTTGTCTCGAATCAGGTATTTGGGAGCTTGCCCATAGGGAGTCGCCTCCCGCAGGGGCTTTGCACCTCAGGCATCGGTGGGATGGCGCGTCACCCCGACGTGGATCACCTTCCGTATCTTCAGTTCAATAAGAAAGAAGGCAAAGAGCGAGCGGAAGAACAGGTCGGTGATTGGCAGGAAGTCGCAGGCCCAGATCTCATGTGCATGCTTTTGGAGGAACGTGGACCAGCGTCTCTCGAGGAAGATCGGGGACGCCCCTGGCGCATATATTTTGGACGGTTCGTTTTGAGATGTGAAGGCCTAGCTTGAGGAGTTCTCCCTGAATGCGTTCCGCGCCCACAAGCGGTTGTTCAGCGCCATCGTTTTGATCAAAGCCACGGTCTCGGCAGGCACTTTGGGCTTGCTCACCGAAGCTTTGGATCGTCGTTGCCAGAACCAACGGAACGCCTGGCGGTGCCAGCGCAGTAAGGTTTCCGGCTGAACAATGAAGAGGGTCTGTTTCCAATGACGTACTGTTCGCGCGAGCAGCACCAAGAGCACCCAATCCGTCTTGGTACATGCTGGGCGCTTCACCTGACGGTATAGGATAATGAGCTGCTGATGCAGAATCGCATTTTCGGCCAGCCGTTCAGTCTTGCTGCGGGTGAGATCACCAACAGTGCCCAGGACCAGGGTGGGGATTGTAGGCTTAGTCCAAGCGAACATGTATTGGCGAAGGCGCTCAGCGCACCGGTCTCGCAAGGTCTTGATCAGGGGAAAGAGAGGAAACACCACACCTGAAGCTCGCTTTCAGCAAAAAGATGAGGCTCGCAGCGCCAGAGCACATGCTGACGCCTCGCCAGTATAGCTGTTTCTCAGGTACCAGTGCAAGCAACCGAGATACCATTCAACCGAGAATTATTGAACAGATATTCGAAGGAGCCACCACAGCCAGGACAGTGAGGCTGATTGCCATCAGCCCCCGGTCTCCTGCAGCTCGAAATGGCCTGTTCTTGTGCTGCTACAGCTCATTCACTAAGCACTTGCTCAGGAGTCTGGGCATCTTCCTCAATGGTGATCTTCCCAGCTGCTCCATCAACGGTGATGCACTGGCCGGTGGTGATCCGCTCTGTGGCTCCCGCGACTCCGACGACTGCCGGGATGCCATACTCGCGGGCCACGACAGCGCCGTGAGAGATGGCTCCACCCATTTCCATAACCAGCCCGCCAGCCGTGAGGAAGAGCGGGGTCCAGCCGGGATCGGTGGAGGGAGCGACCAGGATTTCACCGGGGGCCAGATGCGCACCTGTTGGATCGAGGATAACGCGCGCCTTCGCTGTCACGGTTCCTGGCGATGCAGGCGTCCCCCGCAGCACGCCTTGAGATGAGTCCGCAGCATCCGCAGAACCAGCGCTGGGTTCGGTGCCGTCAGAGAGTAGCACCCGCGGAATGTGACGTCGACGCATTTCGTAGTCGTAGGCTGTGCGGTGATCGCGCACCGTGTTATGCATATCTGCTCCTGCAAGTGCTGCGTGGATCTCTGGCAGCGAGAGGAAGAAGACTTCTCTGGCCGTTTCCAGCCGGCCAGCCTGTTCCAGTTCTTTCCCAATTGTCCACCACAAGTCGCGCATGCGCGCCATCAGCAAGACGATGGTAAACTTTGGCATCTCACGCAACCCAACCAGATCGCGCGTTCTGCTTAGGAAGAAGTGAACGAGCCAACTCCGCAACCAGCCCTTGCTCCTCGCCCGTTGGACCAGTTCTGCGAGCATGCTTTCGGCCTCCTGTGCTCCCCGCTGGAATTGCACAGGAGGAGCCAGGGATGCATCATTCAAATGCAGGTAGTTTGAAAGCGCCCCAAGAAGATGAGTCGGGTCCTCTGACCAGCACGGCAGGCCAAGGTCAATCTCGGCTACTCCACGGTGTCCGTAGCGGGCAAGGAATTCGGCCAATCCCTGCTGGAGCGAAAGCGGCAAGCTGCCTGCACGATACTCCTGCGCCAGTTGCTCGGGGGTGCTTTCGTGGACAAGCTCAACGATGTCGGGATGAGCGGCTACCCTTTGTGCCAGGTGCCAGAGTGCCAAATCCATCTCTGTCGTTGGATTATGCGGGAGACCACGCAGCACCACTTGCCGCTCCTCCGGCTTCGCCAGGTCGCCCAAGAGCTTGCCAGCCAGCGCCTGACTGCCCAGACCGACAGGCAGAACCGGCGCTATACCGCCAATGACATCCAGGAAGTTCCCTACAACACGCTCCATCCCCTTCAGGCGCTCTTCGTTCTTGAGGCCGGGTGTGATGAAATTCATCGCCCGTACACGGTCGGCGGTCTTCTGCACCCGCTTTACCGCTGCCTTCGGCCAGAACAAGGCTTGAAAGGCATAGATAGGGGCCTGTGTTTTCGCCAACACCCTCCCGAAAGCGCGTATCAGGAGCCATCGTTTCGTCGAAATGAGCGAGAGACGCGGATCGCTGGTCAGCTGCTTGAAGAGTGGCGCCGAGAGGGCCTCCCCATTGCTCGCCGCGCCTATGAGCGCTCTCTGGCCCAACTTGTTGCGCAAAACAGGCGTCACGTCAAGGAAGAGGCGCTGACCTGCCTCGATCAGGACAGGGGGACCGCTCAACGGATCGGGCTGTGGAAAGCCAAATCCAGCGGCAATTCCTGATGCGATCAAACGGAACGTCGAGAGCCCCGCTGGAGTGAAGGGGCGATAGACGCCCTGGAACACGTTGAGCGAGAAGTAGACACGCAGCTCATCATCGCTCGTCGGTGCGTTGGCTGGCAGCGGGTAGAGCGTGGTGATCGGCCGCGATTGTGTGAGCCAGAGCACGCCTTCGGGATCAATGGCCCACTCGGTATCCTGCGGCTGGCCGTAATACGCCTCGACGCGTGCTCCAAGCTCGGCCAGGGCGCGGATTTGTTCATCGGTGAGGCAGGCTTCATGACTGCCGTCGCTGGCCCGGCTTTGGAGCGTACCTCCTCCTGCGGTTCCCCTGATGACGACGCGCTTCTCTCCCAGCCTGCGCTCGACAATCTCACCTGTCGCGGTATTCACCACAAAGTGATCTGGATTGGTCGCGCCGGAGACGACGGCTTCTCCCAGGCCGGGATTAGCGTCGATGACTGCTTGGTGCCGCTTGCCTGTCACTGGATGAGCGGTGAAGAGGACACCCGCCACCGAGGATTCGACCATGCGCTGCACCACCACGGCCAGCTTGACGCTGCTCTGATCGAGACCCAGACTCTCCCGATAGCTTACCGCCCGATCGGTCCACAGCGAGGCCCAACAGCGCCGTACTGCATCCAGTACAGCCTCGACACCCACGATATTGAGGTAGGTGTCCTGCTGGCCTGCAAAACTGGCAAAGGGAAGATCTTCCGCCGTAGCAGAGGAGCGCACTGCCACAGAGAGGGATTCTCCAGAGCCCAAAACGCCATAGGCTCCGGTGATAGCATCAGCAATTGCTGTTGGGATGGGCGCTGCCAGAATGCGGTGGCGCGCTGCCTGCGCCAGAGCTGTGAGCCGTTGGGCATCTCCGCCTTCCCCGGCCGGTGAAGGTGAGTATGTGTCCAGAACGCTTTGCAGTCCAGCGTCCGCAGCCACGAGAGCGTAGGCTGTAGTGGTGACGCAGAAGCCGGGTGGCACTCTTAACTTCGCGTGGGTCAGCTCCCCGAGATTGGCAGCCTTGCCACCGACTAGCGCCAGCATGTCACGATGCAGTGTACTCAAAGGGAGCACGAAATCCCTAGAGCTCTGGTGTGCTTGAGACTGCTGTTCTTGTGGTGGAAGACTCATGTTGTTCTCTCCATTTTCTTCCAGCTTTGGCAAGCAGGACCATACCTCGCACGGCATCTTCTTGCTCATCCAGTGAGAGGTATTCCATCAGCTCTAGTTGGACATCGGCACGCAATACTTGGAGCGTCTCAATGAGCGCCCGCCCTTGCTCTGTGATGGCCACTCGCTTGACTCGGTGATCCTGCTCGTCCTCACGCCGCGTTAGCATGCCGCGCGCTGCTAACTGGTCGAGCAAACGGCTGGTAGCCGAAACGGAGCGCTCAAGCAATCCAGCAACCTGTTTGATGGTCAACTCGCCCTGTTCATCTAAGATGAACAGCGAAGCTACCTGAGCAAGAGAATAGTCAAAGTCCCTGAAGGTGCGCAGAATTGAGGGAGCGAATCTGCCAAAGACGATGGATCTGAACTCGCTCATACTCTGAGCAAGCAGCTCACGATCGTGAGGAATAATTGCTCTCACCCCTCCCCGATATTTGCATGCATGCACGCAACTACTAGTGTTAAGAGATTGTAATACGAATATGCAGAAAGGTCAAAGGGTGCTTCTAATAGATATGGTGGATAATAGGGGCTGAGCGCGACGACGTTGGGCAGGTCTTCGCGCCCAACCAGTTCCACGACAAACGCCGAGCGCGTCGGCTGGTCCAGGCTGGTCGCCAGACCCAGCAGCAGCGCGAGCAGATACACCTGCCAGAGTTGAATCGCGTTGGAGGCAACCAGCGCCCACAGGATGAATGCCTGGAGCATTTCCACCGATTGCGTCACCAGCAAGACCCGTCGTTTGGGCCAGCGGTCAGCAAAGACCCCGCCCACGAGCGAGAAGAGCAGCACCGGCAGAAATTGCAGCGCGCCCACTAGCCCGATCTGCAAGCCGCTGTGGGTCAGTTGTAGCACCAGCCAGGATTGCCCGATGGTCTGCATAAAGGTGCCCATCAGCGAGATCAGTTGACCACCCCAATACAGCCGATAGTTGCGATGGCGGAAGGCCACCAGTGCACGCCGCAGGCCGGGTTTCGGCTGCGGCAGCGGGAGGCTTGCCGACGTTTCTACTGTTGGCTCAGGCTGTCCCTTGGCGAGGGGAGCGTGCTGTTGCATGGGGCAATCCATTCCTCTCTGCAACTCGAAGCGTTCAGGTGACAGGCTACTGAGTGTATCGCATTTTGCGCAGAGAGGCAAGTGGAATGGGCGGCACTGGCAGGGTCTGAAAATAATTGCTGAGAATGAGAGGCTCCCCAAGAGGCTCTGATGGTATCACTTCATTTCATCTCAGCCTGAAGCGAGCCTCTCTGTGCTGACTAATTAACTTATCGGCCACAATTACCTGGTACAATTGCACTCAACACCTTCTTATTTCGTCCGGATGAAGAAAGTAGCCAGATCAGGTGTGGATGTCAAGTGTGCTTGTCTTTTTGCCCAAGGTGGAAAGAGCACCAGTAGTAGAGCGAAACTCACCAACTGAATCTCCAAAAACGATACACGGCACTTCGCCGCGAGAGGAGCTTTCCAGTCGATCAATGCTCCTCTTGCTCAACAGTGGGGGGGCAAAATCTGCTCATGTAGGGTTCTGGCTCACTTTTGGTGATCCGCTCGCTTGATTCCATGAGAAGATGATTTTCATCGGTGAAATTCCTGACTTGCTACAAGGCGTAGAGAACGCGCTGGCGGAGGAGGGGAAATCCTGCTCTGCCGTAGCCCATCCGCTTCATCAATTTGAGTTTGTTCACTTTTCCTTCGACGACTCCTTGACTTGCAGGCAAGGTCAGGCTCGCTTTTACTGCCTTCTTGTCTCGCTCCACACCAGCCACAAAGCCCTGCAACTCGCGGATCTTACTGGCTCGCACGCGCTCAAGCCAGGCATCAAGCTGTTCCCCTGCGCGAGTGCGCAGCATCTCTCGAAACTGCTGGACCAGGTCATAGGCCTGATCACCTCAGTGTGCAGAGATCGAAGCAGGGTCAGTGTTGCTTGGTCTTCGATTGAAAGGTTCTCAGGGCAACGAAGAAATAGGAACACCGCTTGTCGAGCCAGGACAGGAGCGTGCGGAAGTTGGTTGGCAGAGGTCTGCTTCTTCCGCCCTTCTGGGAGGTAACGAACAAGCTGTCTGTACACGTTTCGATACGTCAGGGTGTGTCCTGTGGCGACCAGTTCCCAGTGGAGCTGGGCGATATTGTGGCAATCTCCTTCCCACCGCTCTGCAACCTCTTTGAGGTGGGGATCGAACCTCATCTTCCGCTGAGGTGGTTTCTGTTCAGGAAAGGTGCCATTGCTCAACCAGCGCGAGACCGTTGCATGGCCTATCCCCACCTGAGAGGCGATGGTGGTCTGCGCGAAGCCAAGTTGGCGCAAGGCCACCACTTGCTGGTATTGGGCCAAGCGCTCTTCTCTCTTGGCCTGGCTCTCCTGGGCGTGTTTTGGACTCTGTTTTGGCGGCACTTTGCCAAAAGGAGTGGAGAGCGGGGTCGCTCTTGACGCCAGATCAACACGCGTTCGATGGGCAGCAAGATGCCGCGCGAGAACCCCTTCCAGAGACTTGACTGCGGTTGGTCAGCACATGAAACCGATCAGCGCGACTTTCCCGCCTGGGGAGCCGAAGCCAAAGCAGCAGAGGCATAGTCTCCTCCACGATCCCGACTGACCAACTCAACCTCTGGGTGGGTTGCCATCCACGCGGCAGCAGTGTCTGCTGTTCGGTCGGGAAGCACATCGAGCACTTGGTGTGTTTGCAGATCCACCACAATGGTTCCGAAGGTACGCCCACGTCTGAACGAAAAATCATCGATGCCAATCTGTGAGACCCGCTTAACAGGCTCTGCCGGAAGCGCCATGATGCGCCGGAGAATCGTCATCCGAGAAGTCTGTATCCCCAAGCGATCCATGATCCGCTCACCAAGCCGCCCCCCGTCGCCAGACCAATCACCTGCACGATCTGATACAAACGCTGTGTCACGCGCGCCCAAGGCTCCACAAAGGGCGTCAGGCGCTCCACGAAGACCTTCCGCGCGCAGGTGAGCACATCGCAGAAGTACTTGCGCATGTGTAGCAGCAAGCGCACCTGTTGCCCACCACAAGGCAGGTCAGCGACTTGACGCGTGTAGCGGCTATGCACCCGCAAGGCGGGCGTCCCACAGAGGGGGCAAGCTGGGCGGACTTGGGTAGAGACAGCGGTAATGGTGAGCACGTTCTCCAGTATCTCCAGAGCGGTGACTGCCAATCCTGCTGGGAGCGCCAGCACTAGCTTCACTTCCATCTGCACGAGATCCCTCTACAACAGGAGTTTTCTTCCTGTAGAACGATCTCTTCATGCAGATATAGCAAGTGGACGCATCACCAAATGTGAGCCAGAACCACGTGTGGGAGGGCATTTACCAGCTGGCTCTTAAGAGCCAGCAAATGGGCATCACCGCAAGTGTGCCAGAGCCATATAAAGAGGTTTTTCCAAACCATATCTTTTCATTCTCAGGGTGTTGGGCCACGAACTTCACTACGCGCGTAGAATGGGACAGTGATGCGCCGTGCTCCGGGGCGAACCTTCAGCAAGAAGTCAGGCCGCTTGTGAAGTGGCGCATCCAGAGCGAGCCTGACCGCTCGCCCAGCCACACAACCCGTCTGAAGCAGTTTCCTGGTGTGCGTGGTCTCCTGTTCCTGGTGTGATGGGATGGTTCGTGTGATCGTGCAAGGCGCTGGCCGGGAAGGTTACGCCCAGGCCACGCCGCGAGGTCCCCATCCACCGACCCCACCCCAGCTACCGTTTGGTGGCGCGGGGAGCGCTTTCTACACATGTATGGTACCATGTGTGTAGGTCGCTTTCCTGGCTGATTGTCCCGAGGTTGATTGCCCGC
Source organism: Ktedonobacterales bacterium (assembly GCA_036557885.1). Classification (GTDB taxonomy): domain Bacteria; phylum Chloroflexota; class Ktedonobacteria; order Ktedonobacterales; family DATBGS01; genus DATBGS01. The sequence goes on along the minus strand of DATBGS010000013.1, from coordinate 5,229 downwards.
GAGGAGGAACCCGCATGCCTTTGCCCTTTCACCACCATCAGCAGCCCTCCCCCACCCCAATGCCGCTTGCCGCCCTCCTGGGCCATAAGAAGGAAGTACGCTCGGTGGCCTGGTCGTCCGATAGCAGTCTGCTGGCCTCGTGTGGTGAAGATAACACCGCGCGTGTCTGGAACCTTGCCACCGGGCAGCCAATCGTGACCCTGCATGGGAAGGACGGCGCAGAGGTGTGGGGGCTAGCGTGGTCGCCCACTGGTCGCGTGCTGGCCTACGGCACCGGCTACACCAATTTCTGGGATGCCGCGACGGGCCAGCCCCTCCAGCCGCTTGAACAACCCAATCAAGGCAGTGTCGTGAGCCTGGCCTGGTCCCCGGATGGCCGCGCCATTGCCGCCAGCGATGACCACTGCTCCATTCGCCTGTGGGATGTGCTGTACGGCACCCCGATGGCCACCTTGAAGGATGATGCCTTAGAAGCGGACGACGATGCGTTTCATACGTGCATCTGGGGGGTAGCCTGGTCGCCGGATGGTCGTCTGCTGGCCTCATCCAGCAGTGGAGGGGTGCGCCTGTGGGATACCCAGACGTGGCAGGTGGTCGCAGTCCTCCCCATGAAGTTCGGCAACATCGTCCCGGCGAGTGTAGCCTGGTCCCCGGATGGTCGGTATCTTGCCGCGCAGGGGGACCCGAAAGCGCCTTGGGTCTATGACCGCGCGACGGGCAAACCGCTCCACGAACACTGGAAGTGCGAACCGTATCTGACTCCCACGCGGGTAGCGTGGTCACCGGATGGGACGTTCCTGGTGACGGGCGATACCATTAACCAATGCCTGGGGCTGTGGGATGTGCCGCAAGGGAAGCTCGTGAGCGTCATCGCGGGCAAACATACGGTCAATGGGCTGGCCTGGTCCCCCAATGGGCAGTTGCTGGCGGCGGCAGGCGTAGATCACCAGGTCAAGGTCTGGGCGATGCGCTAGTGTAAGCGGCATCCGCACGTGGAAGGAGCATCGGTGGTTGAGCAGGGGATGAGGCCGCTTGACACGGTGGCCAAGACGAGCCAGAGGTGGCACGAAGAGGCCCGTAATGGGCAAAAATAGGATCCACGCGCTTCTGATCAGGGTAGTAAGCCAAATACCTCTCCACTTCTTTCTTGTCTTGCTTATTCGTCAGGGCCCTCTTCACTGCAGGCCTGATGCCTCCGTACCGCCGCCACAATGCGCCGGATGGCCTCGTAGGAGACGCGATAGCCAAGTGCCACCTGCCACAACGACTCGCTCTGTGCAACCCGCTGCACGACGCACGGCCACTCGGAACGTGGCACCTTGTTCGGCGGACAGGGTCTTTTCATGCTAGGAACTGTTCAGCAAAGCGAGCGCCTCGTGGGGGTACATGGCATAGCGGCGCTGGGCGGAGGCGACGTTGGAGTATCCAGCTTGACGGATCAAGTTCAGCACCACATTGCGCACCCCCGTTAGGACGGCAGGCGTGACCCCGGAACGAATTGGGGCGCCATCCTCGCCCAAGGTCACATCGCGCACCCAATGCAGGCCATTTTCAATCTGCCCATGCCCGCGCCAGAGTTTGAGTAATCGGGCAGGGTCGGCTTGCTCTGGGGGAAGACTGGTCAAGGTATAGGCCCACTCCCTGCTGCCTTCCCCCGCACGCACCCCGCTGACGTACTCCACCTCTCGGAGCAGGCGACAGACCTGCCCCAGCCCCGGCCACCCTGCTGCCTCCGCCGTTGGCTCGCTGAGATACGCGACTACCTCCTCAGAGGCTTCCAGCGTCCGCCGCTCCTCACGATCTCCATGCCGATGCCCTTCTACAAGCCTGCGGCGTGGGGTCTGAGCAGCGGCAAAGCTGAAGCTGACATCGGCCAGGGTCTGGGGGTGGTTCTCCTTCAGGACGAAGAAGTAGTCGCCCTTTTTTTGAGAATCTGGGCACAGAGTTCGCGTTGGGCTAACAAAGCATCCCCCGTCACCACCCGGCCTGCCAGGATGCGCTCCGGCAACGAGGCCAAGACCACTGCGGCTCCAGCAAGTTCCTGACCTTTCCCCCCCGTCCTTACCTGGGCTAGGACGATGCGTGTCTGGTGAGCAAAGGCGGCCACCAGATGGACGCCTGGCAGTTCCTCCCCATGCAGACCCCGTACCGTTTTGCCATCAATGGCGAGGCCTTCCCCGACTTGCAATCCCTGCTGGGTAAACCAGTGACTCAGTGTTCCCTCAAAGGCGGCGTGATTGAGGCCACGAAACACGCGATGGAGGGTGGCTACACTGGGGCCACGTTGCCGCTTCAGCCCTAAAGCTGCCCGTATCTCTGGCCCACAGTCTTGTCCCCATTGGCTCATCGCGTAGAGGCTGCGGGCGCCACAGAGCATCGCGCAAACCGCCAGTGCCAGGATGCCCCCCAAGGGATGCACCCGTCCCTGCCCCAGGCGGTGATCGGGTAACGAGTCCAACGCGGCCCGGAGTGACCCTTCTGGAGCCGATACCGGCTCTTGCTGCTTCCTCATGTGCCAGAGTGTACCTCAATTCCCTTAGCATGAAAAGACCCTATTGTTCGGCGGAGGAGGTGGGTTGATGTGTTCGTGTTTCGGTGGTACACTCTCCACAGGATAAAGTAGAAGAGCACTCAAAGGTACCCAAGCTACTGGCGACAGAGAACCCGACTCCCGTCGGTTCCGCTTCGCTTGCTTTCAGCCCAATCCCCAAGCGGTCCCAACCGTGATCGCCAAGTTGCCCCCTTTGCTCTGTTGCCCCCATTGCAGCGCCTGAGCCCAGATGCCACCTGACGTGGCTTGCGATCGCGGATTCGACCCCTTCGGTTCCGCTCGCGCGTACACCAAAGAAGCAGCAAGACTGACGGGAATTTTTGCCTGTGCTAGCTACTTTATTTATCGGCCACAAATAACAGGTACAATTGTGCTCAACACCCCTTTTTTCGCCCGGATGAAGAAAGTGGAGTAGGCCGCCGGCGAGGTGCTGTTGCCACCCCTTTTCCGTCGGCCCCTCCCCGAACGGGACGTGCCGGTTTCCTGGCATCCCGCTCGAAAGTCGCCTGACTTCCGTAGTGAACTCCGGTTGGCAGCATAAAGTTTTGGCGCTTGGCATTCCGCCTCCCTCCCTCTTCTGCTCCCGCAGACACCTGTGCCCCTTCGACATGCCAGTTGGCTTTCCCAACCGCCCTGGTGGGGCGCCACTCCCACGACTCCTACGGGCACTCCGTTCCCCTCAGGCTCGCGCCTGGGAGGGAATCCCGCGTTCCGTCACGATGAGACGTACGAGCGCAACGGAGGTGCCCCATCCATCACTGTGCGACTTTACGCCCTCATGACTGGCGGAGTACTCACGTTGTAGCCCCTGATTCCTTGATGTAGACTCCAGGCAAGCTTTATTCTCTTGCTGGGAGTCGTCGCCATGGAAGAAGCCGAACTCGTCGCCAACCGTGCGCACCTCCGTAAACTGCTCCGCGAGCATCCTGACTGGCCGCGCCAGGAGTACGCCGACCAGATCGGGCGTTCGCTGGGCTGGGTCAAGAAATGGGTCAAACGCTTACGAGCAGCCCCACCGACGGACGAAGCCGTTTTGTGGAGTCGGTCCTCCGCCCGGAAACATCCGCCGCCCAGAGCCAGTGCGCTCGCCATTGAGCGCATTTTGGACATGCGGGATCATCCGCCCGAGCACCTGCACCGCACGCCGGGCCCAAAAGCCATCCTGTACTACCTGGGCCGTGACAAGACACTCCAGTCCTCAGGGGGTCTGGTGCCGCGCTCGACACGTACCATCTGGCAGATCCTCACTCAGCACGGGCGCATCGCCCACCCGCCGCGCCGTGAACGGGTGCCCATGGAGCGGCCAGGACCGCTCCAATACCTCCAGTTGGATTTCAAAGATGACAGCACGGTCCCGCCTGACCTGCTGGGCAAGCGGCAGCATGTGGTGGAGACACTCAACACCTACGATGTGGGCACAGCGGTGGTGCTCAACGCCCAGGTGCGCGAGGATTTCACCGCCGAAACGGCGCTGCTTGCCGTGGTGGAGACGCTGGCGCAGTGGGGACTACCTGACTTGATCGGCTTTGATCGGGATACCCGCTGGGTCGGGTCCGCCAGCGGACGGGACTTTCCCAGCCCGTTTGTGCGCATGCTGCACTGCTTGAAGGTGGGCGTCTACATCTGCCCGCCCCAGCGGCCAGACAAAAATGGGGGCGTGGAGAGATACAACAAAAGTTACAAATACGAATGCTTGTTAGTCCATCGTCCCACCGACCTGGGTCAGGTGCGGGAGGTGACCGCCGCCTATCACCAGCACTACAATTTTGAGCGGCCCAACCAGGCCAAGCCCTGTGGCAATCGCCCGCCACGGGTGGCCTGCCCCACCTTGCCAGAGCGCCCGTCACTGCCAGACTTCATTGACCCGGATGGCTGGGTGGAAGCCATCCACGGCGAGCGCTACGCTCGCAAGGTCAAGGGTACTGGCAGCGTGAAACTGGATGGGAAGCACTACTATGTGCAGCAAGCGTTGGCAGGCAAGCATGTCGTTCTGGAGGTAGATGGGCCAGCGCGGGAGCTGGTGATCTGGCATCAGAAGGAGGCGATCAAGCGGGTGCCGATCAAAGGATTGCAGAGGAGGTTGCTCCCTTGGAAGGAGTATCTGGCGCAGCTCCGCGAGGAAGCCCGCACGGAGTGGCGACTCTATCAGCAGGCCAGGCGGATCCAGCAAGCCTAGAGACTAACGGCTACAACGTGAGTACTCCGCCAGTCATGAGGGCGTAAAGTCGCACAATCACCTTTATGAGACCTCACTGGTCCCCAGCCCCGCCTCGCGAGGCTACCCGAAACGGCTACTTCTTTCCGGGTACGGAAAGGCTCTGGCTTCAAGCGTTCTGAAAGACGGACGCCTGCTTGCATCCTCGGTGATTGAGGTTCGAGCAATTCGGCCCTCACCCTATTGTGCGGAACTTGCAGACCTCAAGCTACAACGCTTTCGCTTCCTGCCTGCTTTCACGGCATGCTGTTGTCCCCTCTTCCTTTCGGATTCAGGTCAGCCGGTATTCCTAGAATGTCCCTCGAATTCTAGCCGATTGTATTGTACTGTTTTCGTAGCTCAACACTGGGCGGGGTACCTGTGAGCGTACCTGCTCCGCTCGCCTGACCTTCCTGTTTTGCTGCCTGTCACCTCCCCTCAGCTGGCCCATAAGCTCAATTGGTGCAGCCGCCGCTGATGTTGC
>DATBGS010000012.1:0-9950 GCA_036557885.1 Ktedonobacterales bacterium | reverse complement strand
CTCCCAGAAACCTTCCTTGATCAGCCTGAAGATTTCCCGCCCAACCCACGCCGGGCAGAGATCGAGCGCCACAATCGGCGCATCGTGGCCCAGGCACGCCGTCTCTTCCTGCCTGCCCAGGTGCGCTACGCTTATCCACAGGTCAGCGTGTCCGCTTTCCCGGCTGCGCGCCCGGAGGCCAGCAGCACCGGCGTACCCGACCTGCTGCGTTTCGCTGGCAGGGCAACAGAGCCACGTGTGCGCACCCTGGAGACCACCCGCGGGCCACTTCTCTTGCGCGATTGGTGCCCGCCTTCGCTCGTCGCGCGGCTGCACCCTGACGAGGGATTGAATGCTTTTGCCCGCCGGGCCGACCGCGAGCAAGCCTTGCTCAAGCGCATTGCATCTGGCCCAGAGTGCGAACTCGTCGTGGCCCATACACCAGAAGGCTTGCTCATTGGACAGGTGAGTATCTGCGCTGCTGATGACTGGTGGGAAGGCATTCCAGATTTGTACGAAGTGGCCCTTGAGGTCAGCGCCAACTGGCGCAAGCTGGGCCTCTCCAAAGCCTTGCTCCTGTTTGCCCTGGAACCCGCTTCCTTTGAAGAGGTCATACTCTACGCCTTGGGTTTTGCCTGGCATTGGGATTTAGAGGGTGTCGGCATGGACAGCATGAACTATGCGCAGATGATTCGCAGGCTGTTTGAGCAGGCGGGCTTTGAAAAGATGGGGACCACAGAACCCAACATTCGGCTGGACCCGGCGAACATCTTTCTGGCCCGCATTGGCAAAAATGTCAGCCCTGGAAAAGCTGCGCAGTTTCGTTCACGGCTCAAGGCGCCCACTGGGTTGTACTAATGCCTCCCTGCTTTTGGGAGAGGTCAAGATGGCACGATGGGGCAGCAGAAGTCAAAACCAACAGGCAAAGCGGGGCACCTTCAGTGCTGCCAGTGCCTGCTCAACGGTGACCATCAGCATCCTTGCCGTTTCTACTTGCAGGAACATCAGCCCTGCCTCTTGTTTGACACTGAAAGCGTCCCACTCGGCACGTTGGCGCTCGTACAGGTCAGGGCGACCATCAGACGCCTGGGATGCCTCAGTGCTCCTCTGAAGCCCCCCTTCAACGCGTGTGGCCCAGCGTCGCGCGAGGCGTTGCAGCGCTACCTCTGGCGGGCACAGACATTCGATGAAAATCGCTCGTGCACCCTGAGCTGTCGCCATGTGCAGCGCTGCACGGCGGTCTGCGCGCCGGGCAAACGAGGCGTCCAGCAGCACTGAGCGCCCGCTTGCCAGTACCGCTTCAGCCTCCTCAAGCAGTGCGTGATAGGTGCGCTCGTTCCAGTCCTGGCTGTAGAGGCCCTGACCAAAGCTAGCGGCTTCAGGATGTGCCGGGTGAAGGCCCGCCAACCGTTTGCGCGTGGCATCCGAGGAGCAGAGCACCCAGCCCAACTCGCGTTGCAGCGCCCTCGCCAGCGTACTCTTCCCGGTCCCCATCAGGCCGCCGATCAACACCAGCAGGGGCGGCGTCAAACTATCGGCATAGCGAGCCGCCCGCTCAAAGAGTGCCTGTGCGAGCTTTCGCGCTGTCTCCTGCTGCTCCACAGGCACCTCTGGCTCATCAAGCTGGAAGGCCGCCACTTTGCCGCGCACGTAGGCTCGATAGCAGGCATAAAAGGGGAGGAGTTCGCGCAGGGACTCATCGTCGCTCGCCCGCACATACGCCTCCACAAACGCGCGAGAGAGATCGGGGCGGCCAGCCGCATCCAATTCCATCGTCAGAAAGGCCACTTCCCCAGCCACATCCCCGTAGCGAAATCGCTCATTAAATTCGATACAATCAATCACCACAATACGGTGGCGGCCAGCGGCGTGTTGCCCCAGCACATAGACATGCTGTAAGCGCAGATCGCCGTGACAATCTCGGATACGCCCGGTCCACCTCCGATGGGCAAACAGGCGCTGGCGTTCCTGAAGAAAGCGCCGCACCGCCGCCGTTATCTGGTCATAGGTGGCTTCATCAAGCGCCCGCCCAATAAAGGCGCGTGCCTGTGCGAAGTTCTCCTCCCAATTGCTGCTGATCACCGCCAGATCGCCAAAAGTGGTAATATGCTCACTGGTGGGGGTGCTGGTATGAAATGTTGCTATGCGCTCCGCCACCTCTGCCAGCAGGTCTGGCGTAGCTGTGCCAGCGTACACCTGTGCCTCCAACGTGGCTTCATCTGGCAGGCGTGTCATCACCACTGCGTAATCCAACACCGTCTCGCCGTTGAAGGGCGCATCCGGCTCAGGGGCCTGTTCAGGCGGCAGCGTTGGACCAAAACGAACCCGGCCATCAGCCGCACACAAGACCGGCGCAACCCCCAGGTAGACCTCCGGCGCCAGGCGCGCATTGAGGCGCACTTCTTCCTGACAGAAGTGGCGGCGCAAAGCGGGCGTCGAGTAATCAAAGAATCCGAAGTTTTTAGGCTTCTTGAGCTTATAGGCGCAGTCGCCCGCCAGCAGCACCGCCGAGGCATGCGTCTGCATGACCGGGAGAGATGCAGCATCCCCATCTGCAAACGCCTCCGGGCGGGCAAGCGCCCGAAGCAGCGCAGCGAAACGGCCAGCAGCCTGGTCTGCACGAGAGCGTTCTTCAACGCCTGGCATAGCCCAGCCTCCTCTTCCAGGCTCAGTGCGGCAATTGAGACGGAAGGCTCAGCCGCGCTGCTCCGATCCGTGTATCAGCCATCCCATAATAGAGATCAATCCCTTCCGGGTCACCTGCTTCAGGGCGAGGATCAATGCCAGTCGGAAAGACCACATTGGGGACTATCCCTTCCCGCTCGGCGGGAACCTCTGGCACCAATAGAGGTTCTGGAGTGCGGTAGAGAATGCTGCCAGCGCGCGTCCTATCCAAAATCAAGAGGCCAGCCGCATACCGTAACTGTTGCTGGAGATGTGCGCCTTCAACAAACCGACCAGCTATCCCATGATAGACAATCAACCAGCCATGACGAGTCAGGACAGGTGGCGTGCCTCCCCCAATTTTGATGTTCTCCCAGGGTTGCTCTGGCGTCGCCAGCAGATGCGTATCCTCAACCAAAGTGAGGGCTTGTGGATCACGCTGCGCCTGCTCCAGCGAAACATGCGACATCCACAGGCTTTGTCGGCGTTCCATCACCCCAGGTGGCACTATGAGATGCACTGTGCCATCCGCCTGAGCCACCTGATAGGTTGGGCGATGCATCAGCGCCAGGCTTTGATGCCCATGCTCATCAGTCAAAACATCAGGAAAGAAGAGGCCATCCTTATTGCCATAACTGCTAAAATCAACCGGACATCCTGGTGCAAAGCGCAGCAGCCCCAGGCGCTGCCAGGCAAAGAGATCGTGCGAGATTGCCAGAGCGATACGCGGACCCAGCAGCGTATAGGCCGTGTACGTCATCACATACAGATCAAGCGGGCGAAGGTAGGTCACCCGCGCATCTTCGCACCCGCCACCTGATTTGGGGTTGCGTTCAAAGGGTTCCGTAGGCTCAAGCGCGTAGCCCAGGCGCTCTATCCCCGCCGGGCGCCCCTGGGCATCAAAGACCACGCGAGCAAGGGCAATGCGTGAATAGTTGCCCTCAGCTACCACGCGCGGGAAGAGATAGAGCTGTCCATCTCGGCCACGAGCCGCCCCTGGATTGCAGATGCCCCAGGCTTCGCGGGGATTGCCCAGTTCTCGCTCGGCAATGACACCCAGGCGCCGGATCGTAAAGGCATGGTCTGTCTGTGGCTGAGCGCTGGCAGCGCTCGCGATTCGCGTCTCTTCTCCTTGCATGCTTCGCTCCTTCTTCCAGAAAGCTTGCTCGGCTCCCCTGATGCGCTCTGCACGGAACATCTATCTTTGGCAAACCAGTCTGCAATTTGCAAGCCAGTCAATTAAGGGGGCTTTTCAGACTCCCTGATTCATGCCTGCCGCATATACTCCAGAGCCGTGCACACGGCGCCCTGAATGGCCGCCACCTCATGCATAGCCTGTCTCCTTTGCTCAGGGGCGGAACTGCTCGATCATCGGAGCACCTCATTTAGGTAACCGCGCAATGCCAGCCACCGGCGAATCGAGCCAGCCACGTGGCAACCCTCTCCGAGCGTTCCCAACCCAGGCGCATGTATGGTCAGCCCCGCTAGCAAGGTGCCTCCTCCGCCTTCTCTGGCGGGGTCTGGAACAGTTCGACAGAGGAACTGACGCCAGACACCAGCACAATAGGGAGTTTCCCACGATGGATTACCTCCTCCGCCGTGCGGCCAAGCTTGCGGCGGCTCACGTCGCTGTGGCTGTGCGTTGCCATCACAATCAGGCTGGCTTGATGCTGCTGAGCATCCTCAATAATCTTTGGGCCAGGCAGACCAAAGCCCAAGGCCCAGCGCGCGGCGACCCCGGCTCTGCGCGCATCATCAACCTTGCGCATCAGATAACGCTCCATCTGGCGTATTCTACGTCGCTCGCCATCCCACCTCCCGCACGCCTCGTGTCCACCTCCAGGCGGTTCCCACTCCTCAAAGCGGGGAATGAGCACAAAGAGCAGACGCAGCTCCGCGCCAAACAGCCGCGCCAACGCGATAGCTTGCGGCAGGACCGCCTCCGACCCGGAAGAGCCATCCAGAGGCACAAGGAAGCGCAGTCTTGCCGCCTCGAGTTGGTTTTCCTGGATGGCAGGTGCATTGCTGGGAATGAGCAGCACTGGTATGACCGCTGCCCGTGCCACCCGTTCGGCCACGCTGCCCAGCGCCCATCGCGCTAGCCCTGTTCGCCCATGCGTGGTCATCACGATCAGATCAGTCTGACGAGCAATGGCCTGCTCAAGAATCTCTTCCACTGGATTGCCCACACGTACTGCTGTTTCGACCGTCATGCCCTCCTGGCGCAGAGGCTCTGCCTGCTCCTCCAGGTAGGCTTTCACTATTTCAGCAGATCTGCTTCTTACCAGCTCGACATCCACATCCAGCCAGAGCGCCAGATCAAGCGCTCGAAAAAGAATGATGGTTGGCTCAAAGGCTGGCCGGGCGATTTTCACGCGCCGGGCGAGCAGGGCAGCCATATCCAGCGCGCCCTCAGCTAACGGCGAGCCATCGAGCGGAACAAAGATGCGAAGCACCATTGTGCACCTCGTTTTTCCACATACATAACGAGAACACCGTAGGCGTTGGCCCAGCCGGCAAGCAAACGATAGATTGCCAGCTGGGCCAACACCGCTAGCTAGCGAGAACGGATGACCAGCATCGGAGTGGTCGCCAACTGGAGGAGCGCCCCAGCAACACTGCCATACAGCCAGCGGCCCAGTCCCGTCCGTCCATGCGTCGCCATCACAATAAAGACCGCCTCTCCGGCCTCTTGCAACTGACTCGCTTGCCTTGCAATGTCTTCGGCTGCTCCTCCCTCAGTCACCAGCATGGCCGTTGGAATGCCCCGCGCCTGCATCTGCTGCTGCATCTTCTCCAGATAGGTGCGGGCGTTCTGGCGCTCGGTGGGGATCATCGCCTTGATCGCATCACTCCCCGTTGCAAAGCGGCCATAGTTGGCACCCGTCAGGTCCGGCAGATCGAGCGAGCGTAGCAAGGTGACAGGCGCATCAAGCTGGAGGGCAAGCTGCGTGGCAAGGGGCAGGATCGCCTCCGCCAACTCCGAGCCATCCAGCGGCACCAGCAGGCGCGGGTGGTTGAGCGGATCAAAGGTGCGCTTGGGCTGCTCACCATGCTTGAGGAGCAGCACGGGAACGGAGGCTCCCTGAAGCACACGATCTGCGACACTCCCGTGCAACAGACGGCTGCCCCCTTTGCGGCCATGCGTCACCATCACGATGACATCACAGGTGCGCTCCTCAGCAATAGCTACAATGGTCATCGCCGGGTCACCATAGGAGGCAAACGTCTCAACCTCCACCCCCTGCACCTTGATCCTTGTCGCCAGGTTGTTCAGGTACCCTTCCAGCTCTGGATATACTCCCTTGGGGAGGCCATAGGCGTTCTCTGGCGGATAAAACGTTGGGTCAAACTGCTTGACTCGCAGCAAGGTAATCTTGCCAGCCTCCCCAACTTTCTGGGCCAAGGCCACAGCGGTCGGGATGGCTTCTTCCGAAAGCTGGGAGCCATCCACCGGAACCAGGATATGCTGAAAAGACGTTGCTACTTTTTTGGTCGCCCCGCTGAATTCTGGGGCTGAGCGGTTTCTGGAAATCATGACAGACGCTCCTTTCAACTTGCTGTGCAGGCCATCGGCGCGATCAAACGGTCTTCCTGGCCTGTTGCTCTACCATCAGCATAGCGTCAGAGCGTTGCAAAATCCGTCATGCCCAGTCACCGGTTCGTAACAGGTCCAGCTCAGCAAAGCGGAGCGAGGGCGCGTTACACAAGCAAGCGCAACTCATAGGCGGAGCGCTCCAGGTCTTCACGGAATTCTGGCGCAGCAATCGCTATCAAACTCCGGGCGCGCTCGGCCAGATCGCGCCCGTGCAACTCGGCCACCCCGCCGCTCTCCTACTGCTCTTCTCTCGCACACAAGCGGGCCTAACTCACCATATGCTGCATCAGACGCCGTTTGACCACTTCCACCAGAAGCAGGTAGAGAGTCGTCATGCCCACCAGGAACGCAAAATAGCTGAGCGGCAGCGGAGTAAATCCCAGTGGGTCAGCTATTGGCGTAAAAGGAAGCAAGATACCAAAAGCAACAATCACCAGTGTGGTAATGGCGAGTGGGCGGCTTGGCCGACTGCGCAAGGGGTTGCCTGCGGTACGGATAACAAAGAGGACGAGTGTTTGCGTCGCCAGCGACTCGACAAACCAGCCCGTATGGAACAGTGATTCTGACGCCTGAAAGACACGCACCATGAGAAAGAAGGTCAAGAAATCAAAGATCGAGCTAATCGGGCCAATGAAGAGCATGAAATTGCGGATAAGCCTGATGTCCCAGCGGTGCGGCTTCTGGATAAAGCTGGCATCCACATTATCGGTTGGGATCGTTACCTGAGCGAGATCATAGAGAAAGTTATTCAGCAAAATCTGCGTGGGCAGCATGGGCAGGAATGGAAGGAAGATCGCCGCGCCCGCCATGCTAAACATATTGCCAAAATTGGAACTCGTGCCCATCAGCAGATACTTCATAACATTGCCAAAGGCTTTGCGCCCCTCAAGAATCCCCTGATGGAGTACGCGCAAGCTGCGCTCCATCAGGATGATTTCGGCGGCATCTTTGGCAACGTCCACCGCTGTTGAAACCGAGATACCTACATCGGCGGTATGCAGTGATGGCGCATCATTGATGCCATCGCCCATATAGCCGACCACATGCTTGCGGCTCTTGAGTGCCAGAATGATGCGGTTCTTCTGTGTGGGTGAGACGCGCGCAAAAACCGTTGTCTGTTCCGCCACATGCGCCAATGCCGCGTCGCTCATCCGGTCAACCTCCTCGCCTAGCACCACTCGTCCAGCATTCAGCCCCACCTGTATGCAGACATGCTGAGTGACCAGTTCGTTATCGCCAGTGAGAATCTTGACCTGCACTCCGTCCTGGCTCAAAGCCTCCAGGGTGTCGGCAGCATCGGTCAGCGGCGGATCAAAGAAGGCCAGGTAGCCCTCCAAAACCAGATCACGCTCATCGGCAAGACGGTAGGCGTCCTGCACAGGCACCACGCGCGTGCCCACCGCCAGCAAGCGATACCCCTTGGCACTCAAGCCCTGATAGGCCACCTGACACTGCTTGCGGGCCTGCTCATCCAGTGGGTGGACCTGCCCATCAACCTTAAAACTGATGCAGCGTGCCAGCACGCTTTCTGGGGCGCCTTTGGTGATGAGCAACCGCTGCTCTCCCGCTGCCACCACCACTGAAAGGCAGCGCCGCTCAAAGTCGAAGGGGATCTCATCCAGCTTGCGATAGGCGGCAACATCGGGGGCGCCATGCCGGAGTATTGCCACATCTAGCGGGCTTTTGATGCCGGTTTCATAGAAGCTATTGAGGTAGGCCAGTGGAAAAAGCGGCTCTGATGGGGCACCCAGCGGGTTCACCAGGCAATCCAGGGTCATATCGCCGCGAGTCAGCGTGCCTGTTTTATCGCTGCACAGCACATCAATGCTGCCAAAGTTCTGGATGGCCGCCAGATGCTTCACAATCACTTTCTGCCGCGCCATGCGCAGCGCGCCCTGGCCCAGCGTCACGGTGGTAATCATCGGCAGGAACTCTGGTGTCAGGCCAACCGCCAGCGCGACGGCAAAGAGCAGCGATTCAAACGGATTTTGCAGGAAGCCCTCAGTGTGGAAGGCGGCGTTAGCGATGAAGACAAACAGCACCAGAAACACCACCGTGCGCATGATAAGCAGCCCAAAGTGCCGCACGCCTCGCTCAAACTCCGTCTCTGGGGCCTTCGCAGTTAATCGTGTGGCAATCTCGCCAAAAACCGTCACGCGGCCCGTTGCAATGACCAGGGCTGTGGCTGTGCCGCTCACCACGAACGTGCCCAGATAGACCCTGTTGCGTGCATCTACCAGAGCATCGGTGGCGCTGTCCAGATCACCAGCCTCTTTTTCGGCAGGCAGCGACTCGCCGGTCAGCGCAGCCTGCTGGACATGTAGATCGTGCTCCTCTATCAGCCGCGCATCTGCCGGGATCAGATCACCCGCAGCCAGTCGAATCACATCGCCTGGCACGATCTCGCGGCGGGGCACCTCCTTCCACTGCCCATCGCGCAGCACCGTTGCAGTGGGCGCCACCTCAGCCCGGAGCCGCTCTGCGGCTTTTTGCGAGCGCGACGTTTGAAGGAAGTTAAGCGCGATGCTGAGTACCACCATCACCACAATGATGAGAGCGTTGACGACTTCCCCCAGGAGGCCAGCGATCAGGCTGGCAATCAGCAAAATCACCACCAACGGGTTGACCACAAACTGCGCCAACTGTCTCAGGAGGGCCACCTGTTGTGCCGGGGCTGGCTCATTTGGGCCAGCTTCAGTAAGTCGTTTGCTGGCCTCAGCACTCGTCAAGCCCTGGGCTGTTGCTCTGTGTTGCTGATAGAGGTCTGTAAGTGTAGGTTGCGTCATTCTGACCTCCTCTTCCCTTCTTGCTTCTCGGCTCCAGCAGAAACGCAGTTCTCGCCTTCACACGCAGGGAGCGCCGGTAGTAGCACCGGCGCTCCAATTGGCCTGTAGCCAGCATCAGAGCTAGTCGCCAGCAGCCACAGCAGTCGGAGTCTTGCCGGACTGCTTTGCCAGCACCTCCTGTGCCTTGCGATTGGCCGCCTGAATCGCCCGGAAGAAGACAAACGCGCCAATCAGGACAACGCCAGCCATAGAGATGTAGGTCAGCGCCCAGGCCCAGTTAAGGTTCGAAGAAGTTGTCAAGAAATCGGCAAAATCATTGTACCCTGGAGCGTGGAAGGTGTCAGCAAGGCTGGCCCCCTCAATAGCCAGCACCTGGGGCACAAAGTAGAACGTGGCGCCAATCACGAGAAAGATGGTCGAAAGCCGAAAAGCCTGCGCATCGTCGTCTACCTTACGCACCAGCTTGACCACGAGCGCCAGCAGCAAGAAGAGCGCCGCGAGCGAGCCAGTCAGCGGGAGCGACAGGGTAGCAACCAGATTGGGCATGAAGAAGATAAAGCTCAACACAAAGGTGATGAGCATAAACGCATCGCGCATCAACACATAGGACATCCACCACACATCGGCCCCCAGCCGCAACCCACTCTTGCGCAGCGTGCGCATCACGTAGGGGCGGCCAATTTGCAGCAGCAGAATCGAAGTCCACAACGCAGGCAGGAAGGCCACAATACTCAAGATAAGCCACTGCGAGCCGCCCTGCACGAGCGCATTGGTAATGGCCTGACCCACATCATCGGGTGTAAGCGCGAGGAACATTGGACTAACTCCTTCTGGTATCAAACCTGCCCTGGTATCATGATCGGCAGGAAGTGTCATCACAGCAGGAACTCAAATTGGTGGGTTCCTTCCCCTAAGATGCTCCT
>DATBGS010000011.1:0-56234 GCA_036557885.1 Ktedonobacterales bacterium | reverse complement strand
ACTGCTGCTGGTTCGGCTGCTGTGGATAGCCGCCCTGCTGCTGGTTCGGGTCGTAAGCCATCGTGTTCTCCTTTAGATAAAAGATCAGGTGGTTGCGCAGCATCGAATGGTTGGCGAGCCAACACACGCTGTTCTGGATAGTAATGATTCCTGCAAGAGGGTAGACGTCCCTCTGGTGTCTGACAGCATCATAACACAGCAACGAAGAAAACGCTACCTCTCTGCTGCATCGGGGCGCCATCTTGTCCGTTCGCTAGACCCCGGTACTGTCCGCGCTCGTTTGTGTCACACGCGGCGGCACCTGCCGAGACTGGCGCAGTTGCGCAGCGCTGTAGGCCAGCGCCACAATGCTCACCGTGCCAGCCAGCCAGAAGCCCCAGGAGAGGCCATAGACCGCGCCAGCCACCGGAGGAGCGCCAGCATGCTGAAAAATCTGCTTCGCGGTGCTCTGAAGGCCAAACACCTGCACCAGAAACACGCCCTCAGCCACCAGGCTCACCACCGAGCACGCAATAGTCACAAACAAACCGGAACGGGTACCAATGCGCCCGCTCCGCAGCACGCGCGCACAGACAAGCAGCACCAGCCCACTCAGCAGCACCAGCCACAGATACCCCGCCTGGGACGGCGCCATATCCAGCCGGGAGTTATCCTGGTTCAAGAGGATGGGGCCGTGCAGCCCGGTAATGGCCGCGCCCCAGCCCGAATACAGAGCCGGATGAGAAAGCGTGATACCCTTGCTGCTCAGCACAAACACACCATCCAGCCCCGGCGCCGAAGCCCAGGGCAGGAAGAACAACACCAGCATTGCCGCGCCCGCGCCCAGCGCGACCTGGCCGGACGCCGGGAGCGCCTTCCAGAATGAAGCCAGGTGGAATCCGGCGCGCATCAGCCAGAAAAGCGCCACCAGCCCCGCCGCGCACGTCGCCACGAACGCCACCCAGAAGCCAAAGCCAGCCCCGGCGTGATAATCATAGGTGGCTGGATTCTGATAGAAATAGGCGAACTGGTTGACCAGGCCAAACACGCTTTGCAAAAGAGGGAACGCCGCGCCAGAAGCCGAAAGGTAGAACAACTCCAGAAAGAGCGCTCCCGCCGTCGCCCAGATCACGAGCGCGCGCCCTCTTTTCACGCTGAGCGCGCCCAACGCCATCAGCGGCGGCAGCGCCAGCAGCGCCAGGCCCGCCAGCAGCACCGCCCACAGCCAGAAAAACCGAAAGACCTCCGGCGGCGCGCTGATCTGCTGGTCCAGGCTGAGCGAAGAAACGCCGCTGCCCGCCAGCAAGAAGCCAGAGCCTCCCAGCGCCAGGGCCTCTTTGAGCGAGTTAAAATCACTTGGGCACGCCGCGCCCTGGCAACTCAACCCGGCATCAAACCAGTGCAAGAAAAAAGACACCGTGATCAACGCGCCCGCAATCACGCACACCTGGCCGCCGCGCCCCAGGCTTGCAAACAACGCGCGAAAACCGCCGCGCCCCTGCGCGCCGCCAGTGGGGGCGGCTACCGAAGACGAAGACACCGAGGAATCCTGAGTATCGCCTTGCTGAGATGAATCGAAAGTCATAGTTTGCTGCCTCCTTGAACTGCAAACAACGCGCCTCTCCTATTCTGCCGGGTTCTGGCGCGTAACGCTGTGAACCTGCTCACATTTTACGCCGCTTGTAAAGAGATGCCACCTGGCTCCCAATAGCCTTTCTGGGCGGGCTGGCGTGGCACAGCGCGGCCCATATGCTATAGTTTGAGCAAAACCTGGAAAGAGAGGAGCCGTCTGCGCCATGAACACCTCGCCACCCTCTGCCTCTCATAACGTGCCTACCCTGCCGCCCGCCCCACAACCCCTGATGATTCTAGGCGTGCGCGCAGACAACATAGATATGCGCGGCGCGCTCGCTTATATCGAACGCCTGGTTGAGCAGCACCAGCACTACGGCGGACCAGCCGCGCAGGTCGTCACCGTCAACCCCGAATTTGTCTGGGAAGCGCGGCACAATGCTCCATTCCGCGAGACGATCAACAATGCGGCAATTGTCGTGGCCGATGGCATGGGCATCGTCTGGGCGTCGCGCATCCTCAAGCACCCCTTTCCAGAGCGCGTCACGGGCGCCGATCTTTTCCCGCTGCTGGCCGAACGCTGCGCCGCGCGCGGCTATCGTCTGTTTCTGCTGGGCGCGGCGCCCGGCGTGGCCGAAGAAACCGCGCGCATCCTGCAAGCGCGCGCCCCCGGCCTCCAGATTGCCGGATGTTACGCTGGCTCGCCCGCGCCAGAGGAAGCAGAGCATATTCTGGACCTCATTCGCGCCGCCCGCCCCCACGTGCTGGCCGTCGCCTATGGCGCGCCCCGGCAAGACCTGTGGATTCGCCAGCACGCCGCAGCCCTGGGCGACGCCGGGGTCGGCGTCGCCCTTGGCCTGGGCGGAACCTTCAACTTTCTGGCCGGACGCATCCGCCGCGCCCCGCGCTGGATGCAGCGCGCCGGGCTGGAATGGACCTTCCGCCTGATGCTCCAGCCCCAACGCGCCTGGCGCATGCGCGTCCTCTTCCCAATGGGCGCGCTGGTCTGGATGCAGCGCTTCCGCCAGAAATAATCAAAATAGCCCGCCAGGGTCGGCGGGGCTACGAGCAGTGCGACCCGTTTACAGATACGACTGCTCAGCCTGCTCCACCACAGCAGCCAGGCGCGCGTCATTCGTCCTGGCCCCAATGCGGCTGATGCGCTCGCCTGTAAACTCCAGCAAGAGCGAAGACACCATCTGCTGCGGGCGCCCATCGAGTCCGTGCCAGCGCATACAATAGCGGGCGGCGATGCCATAGGGGCGGTGATAGATCACCACCTCCTCATTGCGCAGGCCAGGAAAATAGCGCAATGCCCCGTCAAGATAGTCGCAAAAAGCCTCCATCCCGCTGACCGTTCCAGAGAGGGACGTATTACCGGGCAGAAAAAACGAGACCTCCTCTGTACAGAGGGAAGCCACGACTTTCCAGTCTTTGGCTGCCCCCGCGTTCAACAACGCCTGCACCACCTGCCCCTGGCGCGCCTCCTCTGGACTCAACGGCACATTCAGATACGCGGCAATCGAGGAGAAGAAGGCCGTCAGATCAAATGGCTTGCGCACCAGCAAGGCAAAGCCACGTTTGCTGATTTCTTCCTCCGCCACATGCCACCCGGTAATCAAGCCCACCGGAGTAGGGAAGGCAGCGGCACGCAAGTGCTCAACAAATACAAAGCGATCTTCAGTGGTAGCGCTGAACAGGTCGCTCAGCACGAGGTGATAGGTTTGTTCTTCGAGGAGCGCTTGCGCTTCAGCAAGAGAAGACGCCTGGGAGATAAAATAGCCTTCTTGTTGTAAAAGATCAGCGAGGAGATACTTGACCCCGGCATCCCGTTCCACAATAAGCAAACGCGCTGAAGAAAGAGAACGGTTGATCATCCTTACCCCCTGACACACTACAAACCCATCTCATCTGCTCGCTTTACGGAAATATAGAGCTTAAATTGACACATTACGCCTCTTGACATCTACGCTCGTTTTGTGTATACTTGTTCGCAAGAAGTGCACGGCACAACGCGCCCACACTAAACGTATGGGTGCGCCATTTACCTCAGAACCTGCGTTTACCAGGAGCCAAGGCCAGAGGATTATAGGAAGCATCTTCCAGACCACCCACTCTACCGGCCACCCTCCTGAAGCGCAACCCATCTGGCGTTGCCTGGGGGTGGCCGTGTTGCTGCTCGCTATACGAGCGGCCCAGCTTGCAGAAGTGGCTGGCTTCGCATCTTCGGCGCTCTGGCGCCGTCTCTTCTGGAGGTCTTCTCATGGTTCCCCCGACTTTGCTGCATCCGTCCAGAGTCCCCATTACCGCCAGGCCCTGGTACTACCAGCTCCCACGCACCAGCAAACAGCGCCTCACCTTCTTCGAGCGCGGCTGGACCGACTTCCCCCTCGGCGTGCTGCCCCTCGCTCTGCTCGCTCGCCTCTCCAGGTATCTTGTGGCGCTCGCCGTCTCCCTGCGCGCGTGCCACCTGCCGCCCTTCTACCTTGGCGATCAAAGTCCCCTTGTCAACAGAGCCAGCCTGCGCTACGACCTCGACAGCCTTCAGACCGCCTCTCGCAGCGACCTGGAGGGCTATCTGCGCAAAGAAGCAGAAGACTTACTCTGCATCATGCTCTCCGCGCCTTTAAGAAAAACCAACCCGCACCTGCATCGGGAACTGCTCCTCTCCGCCATGCGCCGTCTGGGTCAGGTGTACGGCGTCTGCAAGAAGCGCTGGACAGCCAGAGAAGCGCGGGCAATGGTGCTGGCCCAGGCCGAGCGGCTCTGGGTCGAGTGGCAACACTGCTACCACCTGCTCTTGCTTACCAATCCAATCATGGCAAGGCTTCTCATAGCAAGGCTTCAGCGAGAGCGCAACGCGAGGGGATAGCAGCGGGGCCATGCCGAAATTGGTCAGGGCCAAAACTGGTTGGTGAGGCCAGATAGGTCTCCATTGACATGCAAGTTGGCATAAGACTTGCTGCTAGTCCGCTGGAATCATAGCTCCCTTGAGTGTCAGGGGGCGTACCTGCCCTCTGCTCCCTCTTGGGCAGGCATGTACCCACTCTGGCGGCGCACCTCAGCGAAAGCTTCCCCTTGCCAAAAAAGGAGGATACAATGGTGTCTCCTGAATTCTGCTGCCAACAAGAGATAGCGGCTCAGATGGCAGGGATCAGCCAACTGCTGCTTCACCGACAGCGGCTCCACCAAAAGCTTGTAGAGAACCAGGCGCAGCTCATAACTCTTCAAGCGTCTGTAAGCGGCCTTCGTGCAGATATAGAGAAAGTGCTGCCTGTTCACGCTCCACTCACGCTGCAAGCCAGCCTGGAATCCGTTGCCCGCTTAGGCTACGGGTATCTCCTGGCGAGCGGAAGCGAGATATGGACGGCGCGAGAACTGCTGTTTTGCTTCCAGACCATGCAACCCCTGTCCCTCAAGATCTCTGTGGCTTTGGTCCTCCCAGATGCCATAAGCGATGGCGCAATTTATGAAGTTGGGGAAGACCGAACAACTATTACCGATGCTCCCCTCTTCTCCATTGAGCGACCCAGACCCCCTGGCCGCCACCTGCGTGATCCCTGGCGAGTTGCCTAGACCAACAGAGGCAACTCACCGTTGCAATACATCTCTTGACGGGCCTGCTAGACTGTCAAGGTGAGCAATCTTTTGCCTCTTCAGTCTTCTAGAGGGGAGCAGCGGTATGAGCCAGGCAACCGCACCAGCGCGACTGCTGCTGGTGGAAGATGATCCAGATATTCTCTTCGGAGTCCAGGTGGCCTTGGAAGGGGAAGGGTACGCCGTCACCTCCACAGAGTCCCTGCCTGGACGACTTGCTGAGCGCGATACAACTCGAACTGCATCCCAAACGGAAGCATGTCCGCCAGACCTTCATCATCGAGCAGTTCTTTGCCGCCTTGAATGCCCGCGACTGGAATCGGGCGGCACGCTTCTGTACGCCTGAGTTAGTGGTCCGGCCACTCTCGGCCCCGGCTGTGGCGCTCGTCGGATTTCCCAGTGGGTTGCTGACCTATCGTGCCCTCATGGAACAACGCTTCTCTGCATTGCCGGACTATACCTTTGAGGAGGTACAGGTCTTCAGGCGTCCAGTGGGCGTAGCAGTACGCTACATGTCGCGCTGGGAAGATCGAGCAGGCGTGGTGCATCACCTGGCCGGGTCGCAGCACTTCCGTTTCG
Organism: Ktedonobacterales bacterium; assembly: GCA_036557885.1. Lineage (GTDB taxonomy): Bacteria > Chloroflexota > Ktedonobacteria > Ktedonobacterales > DATBGS01 > DATBGS01. Next base: position 50,507 of record DATBGS010000011.1, on the reverse strand, counting down.
ATGGAGGACGCATCGCCCAGATCGAAGGCGCCTTTTGATGTTTACATCCGGGGCGCGCCCGCGCGTATCTCGCGCGAGGCGCCGGTTCTGGTAAAATTGTCATGAATTGAGTGGGGACAGGGAAGGTTGCAGCCCCGGCTGACAGACACCATTATAAAAACAGTGACGCCTGCTCGTATTGAATGGAAGGTTGCAGCCCTGCTGCTGCGAGTGCGGAAGCAGGGAGGGGTAGCTGTTCCAAGGCGCGTGGCTCAACTTTAATAGCACCCGCACCATACGACTTCCCCACGAGGGCGAGATTCGCAATGGTATCAGGATGATTGAGCACCCGCCAGAGCTTTTCCAGCAAAACAGGATCGTTTTGCAAGGGATAGACGCAGAGAAATCCGGTCAAGGGCAGAACGCCAGCAGCATTGCGGATAAAACGGGCGTTGCGCCGCCCAAGATAGGCAAACAAGAATGGCGGTGCTGCCCGGACCTCCATCTTATACCAGGGGCGCCGCTGTGAAATGAGCGGCTTTGCAGGCAATCCCTGTCGTTCGCCACGCACAAGATACTCACGCACCCTGGTCGGAAAATCATCCAGGCGACGGCCATCCAGAGACAACAACAGCGTAGGACGGCCATCCGCCTCTAGCTTGTGCATGGTGTGTTCTGTAATCTCATCGCTCTCCACATCACGAGTGCGGCCCACTGCCAGCCGAAGCAGATCATTGGGTATTTCCAGCGCTGCTGCTTGCGCCCTGGTAAGAAAAAAGAAATCATTTGCGCCAGTAGCAATTCCGCGCATAATTTTGGCAAAGTGAGATAAAACAACTTCTGATGGAAGGCCATCACCGGGATGGCGCGAAAGGCCGGTGGTCAGTCCTTCCCGCAGGGAGCGCTGATACACACGTAAATCATCGCCTGGAGCCTCTCTGCAATCCGAAAGCATCCAGGCTTGCAATTGGAGCGTCTGTGCCACCCCACAGCGAACCCAGAGAAAATCTGGCGCTGGCTCAGCCTTCCTCAGCAGAAGAATGAGAGGATTAGTATCCACCCGTGGAAAGGGAGATGCTTCCGGGCTGAACGTCACTACAGCATCCAGCCGGTATCGTCTGGTAATCCATTCCCACAGCGGCGTCGCAAATATCCCCTCACAGGTATCGGCTGGCATAATGAAGGCAAGCCGTCCACCTTCCTCTAACAATTGCAGTGCCCGCAGCAAGAAATAGATATGCAACCCGGCGCGTCCATCAAGGGCAACCCCAATTAGATGAGCGCCATAGGTTCTGAGTCGGGCCTTCATCTCTGCGGATAAGCGATGATGCCGAATGTAAGGTGGATTCCCAACAATAGCATGAAATTGTCGGGCTGGAGGGTCCAGCGCAAAGTCTCTCATCTGCACATGGGCAAGATCACCTGGCACCAGGCCATTCTGCTTAGCCTGCCGGAGCGCCGCCGGATCAACCTCCGTTCCAAGTAGCTCAACTCGTTTGCCAGACCGCCACCCAATCTCCTTGGCAGCCTTGAAGAAAGCGCCTGCCCCAACAGCAGGATCAAAGATATGCTCGCTCCCTCCCTGCAACACATAACCAACCATCGCCTGCGCTATCCAATCAGGAGTCCAAAATTGGCCTTTTTCGCGCAGCGCTTCACGCGCTGGGCCGGTAGCTGGTAGTTTTGGAGGAATTGAGCGCATAGATTGAGTTGCCTTTCTTTGAGCTTTTAGTGCTGGGAAGCACTAGCAAGAGTGTGGAGAGCCTCTAAGCTCAACTTCAACGTGCCCCCGGTAAACTTCACGTAAGGCAGGATATGCCCATTTTTATCAACAATGGAGGCAGCCTCTAGTTTAGGCTCCTCTACCGTCTCTGCAAGTGGATAGGCATAATGATGATAAATCTTGTAGATGGTCTTCTTGGTAGTGGCACCTCCCGGCGCCTGAAATATTTGAATGGTTGGCTCTATTTTTCCAGATGTGATGAGTTCCTGGGCTATATCAAAAGCTATCCCAAATGCCAGATCATAAAAAGTGTGCCAGATGTGAATTTTTACGCCGCGCTCCTCTTGCCATTGAGCTAATGGTAGCCGGTCTTCTTCTTTAAGAATCACTGTAGGAAGCACTGCCCCCTTCTTTAATCCTGGCTTCCCGCCCAATCTTTTTTGTGGCGTCAATTTCCTGTCGTAATCTGGCATTTGTCGGGCTTTCCACAGGCTATTCTCGCACTCAATAGCAAAAACGGCACTTGCAAGCAAGCTTACCATATCGGGATGCCCTTCAGAAACAAAAGGCAGTTCTTGCACCCCCCCAAGCCTCTCCAGAATTTGGCTGATAGCAGGTTCATCAGATTTGCGGAAAATAAGCAGATCAGGGCGCTTGCGTTGGCCGAGTCCTGCCGCCTCTAATCGCTCGAAATAGAGTTCAAATGCCCTCACATCATCTGGCGCTGTCCCACTGGGGCCATAGGGTAAAGCGAAATAGAGATTTGTTGCACGTACAGCCTGGATTAAGCACTGTTCGCTCCATTGCCCTTGCGACCACCGCATCAAAAAGTCGCTGCCACGCAAGCGGCGGGGATTCAGTAGAAAATCAGCCCAGGCGACAGGCCCATAGCCACGAAGTTGTATTTCGACCTCTTCGGCGGAGACGCTGAGGGCGCGCTCATAAGCATGCCAGCTTGTCACCTTCAACCTGCTCTTCCTTCCCCTGAGAATAATGGGTGTTTTTTAGGGCGCCAGCCTCAGTATAGCACAGCCCATCACCAGAGAAGCGTCCTCTGGTCTGCCATCACCTTTTTGGGGGCGCCGTTATTTGCAATTCATCTCGTCCGTCTCATATCCTTAGAGAAAGAACTGCCAGAATCCGCCAAGTATCAGGATTCTGTCCAGAAGGTGCCGCTTTGAGCCATACATCTATTGCATCCTTAACCAGTCTGATTCCTTGTTTTGCCGGAAAAAACGTGCTCGTCGTGGGCGACATGGTGGCCGATGAATACATCCGGGGCGCGCCCGCGCGCATCTCGCGCGAGGCGCCTGTTCTGGTGCTGGAGCAGCGCGAGCATTTCACCGTCCCTGGTGGCGCCACCAATCCTGGGGCCAACGCCCGCGCCCTGGGCGCCGAGGTTTATCTGGCGGGGTTGGTGGGCAACGACCCGCCCGGCGAACGCCTGCGCGCCAAGCTGGCCGAACTGGGCATGCACTGCGAAGGGCTGCTCACCGAGCCGCGCCGCCACACCTCCACCAAAACACGCATCATTGCCGGAAGCAGCCAGCTTGTGCAGCAGCAAATTGTGCGCGTGGATGTCGTGGATACCTCGCTGCTGGGCAATGGCTCCGAGACGGCCATCATTGACTATATTCAGCGCGTCATGCCGCAGATGGATGCCGTCATCGTCTCTGACTACGACAACGGCGTCATCAGCCCGGCCATCATCGAAGCCAGCCTCTCGCTGGCGCGGCAGCTTGGCACCATCCTGACCGTAGATTCGCATGGCGACCTGTTTCGATTCAAGGGCGTCACAGCCGTCACGCCCAACCAGCCCGAAGCCGAAGCCACGCTGGGCATGCAGATTACCGATCAGGCCAGCCTGGAAGTGGCCGGGCAGCGCCTGCTGGAAGGCACCCAGGCGCGGGGCGTGCTAATTACACGCGGCAGCGAAGGCATGAGCCTGTTTGAGCGCGGCCAGCCGCCTTTGCATCTGCCCGCCAGCAACCGCACCGACGTGGCCGACCCCACCGGCGCGGGCGATACCGTTGCCGCCACCTTCACGCTGGCTGTCGCGGCTGGCGCGAGCATGGCCGAGGCCGCCGCGCTCGCCAACATTGCGGCGGGGCTGGTCGTGCGGCAGGTGGGCTGCGCCACCAACACGCCAGAAGAACTGGCGCGGGGTGTGCGGCAGGTGCTTGGCGCAAAAGAAAAAGCAACGCAAGAGGATGCGCTTACATAACTATGGATGAACGACCACACGCAAAACTCATCGCTCGCCCGCAGTTGACCGCGCTCTGCCATGCGCACCAGGCAGCCGGGAAAACCATTGTCTTCACCAATGGCTGCTTTGATCTGCTGCACCTGGGGCACGTGCGCTATTTGCAAGCGGCCCGCGACCTGGGCAACCTGCTCATCGTCGGACTCAACAGCGACGACTCCACGCGCCGCCTGAAGGGACCAGAACGCCCGCTGGTGCCAGAGCAGGAGCGCGCCGAAGTGCTGGCGGCGCTGGCCTGCGTGGATTACGTGACGATTTTTGAGGAAGACACCGCCGTCGCGCTGGTGCAGGCGTTGCGTCCTGATGTCTATGTGAAAGGCGGCGATTACGCTGGAAACTCCAGCCAGGGAGAGCCACCTGCCATCAACTACGCCAAACTGCCCGAAGCCGCGCCCGTCCTGGCCGCAGGCGGGCAGGTGCGCCTCATCCCCTATCTGCAAGGGCATTCCACCAGCGAACTCATCCAGCGCATCGTCCAGCGCTATAGCCAGCCCCCATGCGGGGACAGGCAGGCGGAGGGCTAGAGATGGAACTCGAACGCACCCCCGCTGAACAGGGGGCCGCGCCTGAAAGCACACCTGGAGGTTTCGCCGCAAAGCCCGCCTTCGCAGGCGAAGACGAACCGTCGGCAATTGTGGGTGGGGAACCTGCGCAGGCAGGTTTGCCGCGCCCCTCTGACTTGGGGGTGGCGTCCGCAGACGCCTCTAGCCGCGATTTTAATCGCCAGGGTGGGGACAGTTCCGGCCACCGTCGCCTTGTCGCCTCGGCTGGCTTCATCATGGTGGGCAACCTGCTCAGCAGCTTGCTGGGCATGGTGCGCCTGCAAGTGCTCAACGGGTTGTTTGGGCAGGGCGCCGAAACCGGCGCGTTTTTTGCCGCGCTGCGCATCCCCCAGCAGTTTTATGATCTGCTGGTGGGCGGCGCCATCAGCGGCGCGCTCATCCCCACCTTTGTGGACTACAGCGCCCCCGAAAAACGCCGCGAACTCTGGCGCATCTTCAGCACGATTATCACGCTCGTCGCCCTGCTCACCGGGCTGGTAGCCGGGCTGCTCATCCTCTTTGCGCCGCTCTACCTGCCCGCCTTGATTCAATTCACCGACAGCAGCACCTACGACCTCACGCTGGCACTCACGCGGCTGGTGCTGCCCAGCGTGCTCATACTGGGCTTGTTCGCGGTGGGCGCAGCCATGCTCTACGCCCTGCGCTCCGTGATCTTCGCATCCTGGGCCAGCGGGCTGTATCACGTCGGTATCATCCTGGGCGCCGCCGTTGGCGTTATGCTCCTGGGCCAGCACTACGGCATCTATGGCGCGGCAGTTGGCGTACTGCTTGGGGCGCTCGGAGAAATCGCCCTGATTGGCGTTGGGCTGGCGCGCCAGGGCGCGCGCTATCGCCCCACGCTGGACCTCAAGCACCCGGCAGTGCGCCAGATTGCCCGGCTCTACGCGCCGGTCATGCTGGGGCTGGTCGTTTCCGTGATTGGGCAGCAAATTGATCTGCGCCTGGCAACTGGCACCGGCGAGGCCAACGTCGGCGCGCTCGCCTCCGCCAACGCCCTGGTCCAATTTCCGGTGGGACTGGTAGCCGCCGCGCTCAGCTTTGCCATCCTGCCCGCGCTCACATCCCACACCAACGACGGCAACACCGACGAATTTAAGCGCACGCTGCGCCTGGGTATCAAGCTGGGCTTGCTGTTGATGATTCCGGCAATGGTGGGGCTGGCCGTCCTGCGCCAGCCCGTTGTCGCGGTGATTCTGCGACACGGCGCCTTCAACGCCGCCGCCGTTGACCGCACCTCGCTGGCCCTGCTCAACTACTCCTATCAACTGCCCTTCCTGGTACTGGACCAGTTGCTGATTGCCGCCTTTTACGCGCGCAAAAATACGCGCGTCCCCGTCTTGATCGGCATCCTTGGCTGGGGCTTCTACCTGGCGATAGCTCTGCCTCTGGTTGGCAGCGTTGGCATGCCCGCGCTGGCCTTTGCCAACACCTTCCAGAACTCCATGCACGCCCTGATTTTGCTGGTGCTCTTGCGCCGGGCGATTGGCCCGCTGGCAGGCGAAGGGCTGCTCGGCGCGCTCGGTAAAATCTGCCTGGCCGCCGCCATCATGGGCGCGCTGTGCTGGCTCCTCTTGCACCTCGTCAGCCCGCTCCCGCTCTTTGGCCTGGACCACCTCACCGGGCAACTGCTCACCGTCGCGGTTACTGCCGGGGCTGGCACGCTAGCCTACCTCGCGCTCATTCGCCTCTTCGGGCTGGAAGAGATGCGCCTGCTGGTGAGCATCATTCGGCGCAGGCTGGGGCGCTAGAAGCTGGTGGCACAAGTGATAGCCCACAGGCTATAGTTTCCTCTCAATAGCGAACTATTGATTGGTTGGTACAATTGACGCTGCCGCCAACGCACGTGGTTGGGCTAACCGGGCAAACGGCAACCATACAGGCTGAACTACAACAGCCTCTATCCCCTGGCTGAAAGCATCAGGGACTGCTTTTCTAAGTGTGTTGTACGACCCGTTGACATCGGCATGGAGCGTCCTTCCATCGCTCGCCTGATATAGCCCGCGCTTCACCCGTTTGCCGGAAAACGCCTGCTGCTCCTGGCTTTTGGGGTCATAGACAGGCAGAGCATCCAAGTCAAGAAAACTGGCCTGGCTGGTGTAGCTTTCTTCCTGCACAACGACTGCAATGCCTGCTAACTCTGCCTTGTAGGTCAACATCTCAATAAAGCGGGCATGGGGAATCTGCACAAACTTTTGGTTGTTCACCTTGCCCATGTTGACTTCCTGCTTCCACAGCAGATTCTTGCCCACAATGAGGGTGCCGACGCCCTCTTGCAAGAGCACAGCAATGATCGCTCTGCTGCCCACGTCGCAACGAGGCCGTTGCCAGCGCTTGCGTGGTGTAGAGAAGCGCCTGCCGCCCATCGGTTTTGTGCTTGTACCTGGGCAGCTTGGGCCGCCCGACAAACTTCGAGGGGTCTTCACGGTAGGCAACACAAGCGGTAAAGTAGCTCTGCCAGTTCTTGTCGAGTAACCGCAGCACCTGTTGAGCCACTTTCGCAGGCAGCGCCTGGTACGCCTCATGGCGCTTCATCTGGTGATAGACGGCCCGGTAGCCCAGGTAGCGGTGGTCAAAAATGAAGGACTGGCGCACCAGATACAGCGCGGCGTTGTAGAGGTTTTTCGCAGCAAAGGCGGCCTGATCTATCGCGGCAAAACGACTATCCTGGCGGGCGATGACGTGCTGTTCGACCAGTTGCATCAGTCCCCTCCTCTCGAAGCGCACGCTCAAGGAGCCAGAGCACATCTTTGTTGAAGGACCGTCGTTCGGCATCAGCATGCGTCCGCACCTGCTCTAACAAGTCAAGCGGGAAATACACCGACATCCGTTGGATTTTGCGTTCTTGTTCCATGATGCTAGTATAGCATCTGTATAACGCTTTGTCAAGAGATAGGAAACGCAAGAAAACGCACCAACTCGCAAGAAATCCAACGAACGTTTATAATACTAGCGCCATGCACCGCTTTTTTATTACACCTGAACTCTTTGCCAGCGACACGCCAACGCTGCCCGCCCAGATTGCGCGGCAGATCAACACCGTCCTGCGCCTGCGTCCCGGCGAGCAGATCATCATCCTGGATGGGCAGGGCATGGAAGCCGACCTGGAACTGACCGAGGTCAGCAGCGCCGCCGTTGCCGGGCGTGTCGTGGAGCGTCGTCCCAGCCAGGGCGAGCCGCGCGCCCGGCTGGTGCTCTGCCAGGGCTTACTGAAGGCTGAGGCGTTTGAGTGGGTGCTGCAAAAAGGGACCGAGTTGGGCGTCAGCGCCTTTGTGCCCGTGCTCTCTCGTCGCTCCATGCCCGGCCTGGAAGAGATCAGCCCGGCAAAAATGGACCGCTGGCGCACCATTCTGCGCGAAGCCGCCGAACAATGCAGGCGCGGCCTCATCCCCACGCTCAGCCAGGTGCAGCCGCTGATGCACGCCCTTGCCAGCCGCCCCGCTGACGCGCTGGCCTTCATGCCCTGGGAAGAGTGCAGCGGGCCATCCTTGCAGAACGCCATGCGCGCCGCGCTCGCCAACGCCTCATCTGCTCCCACACCGTCGGTGTATCTCTTTATTGGCCCCAGGGATGGCTTGCTGGCAGAAGAAGTGCAGCTAGCAGAACGGCATGGTGTCCAGGCCGTCACGCTGGGGCAGCGCATCTTGCGCGCAGAGACAGCAGCGCTGGCCGCCGCCACTATCGTGCTGTCCGAATTTGGCGAGATGGGGTAGCTTGCGCTGCCCGCAGGGAATGTGGCTATAATCTGGTGGAGGCCAGGTTTGTGGAGTAATCTGGCCTGTTGCACCCTCTGAGGGCACCTGACAACAGCCGTTTGAGAAGCAAATTGAGGTTTGTGCTGCATGACTGTACACGCGACTTCACTTCAACAAGAGCGTACCGAGCAATCATTGCCTCGCTGGAAACGTTTCCCCACCTACGGCTATATCGCCGGGGCAGTGAATCTGACCGTCTGGTTCTTTGCATGGAGCCGCATAGACCCCTGGTATCGCTACAGCTTTTTTGCCCTCTGGTTCAGCTTTATTCTTTTCGTGGACGCGCTGGTCAAAGCGCGGCGCGGCACCTCGCTGCTGACCCGCGCCCCGGCCAAGTTTGCCCAGCTTTTCGTCTTCTCCACCCTGTTCTGGTGGCTCTTTGAAGCCTTCAATATTCCGGTGCAGAACTGGCACTATGTCATGGACCAGCCCTATACCGCGCTCCAGTTCAATCTGATCGCCACGCTCAACTTCACCACCGTACTTCCCGCAGTCATGGAGATTGCCGAGTTCTGGACCAGCTTCCCGCGCCTGCGCCCGCGCATGCCCGCCAGCTTCATTGGTGAGCGCGCCAGCGAAAAAACCATCACCCGGCTGATCGCGCTGGGCGTCGCCTGTGTCATCCTGCCCTGTGTTTTCCCACGCCAGACCTTCATCCTCATCTGGCTATCGCTGGCGCTGGTGCTGGACCCCATCAACAATCTGATCGGGCGCAAATCAGCCCTGGCGCACCTGAAGGCCCGCGACTGGCGCTTTTTGCTTGTGCTGCCGCTCTCCGGCCTCACCTGTGGGTTCTTTTGGGAGATGTGGAACTCCCAATCGCTCCCCAAATGGCAATATACTATTCCCTATGTCGGCTTTGGCAAAGTCTTTGAGATGCCCATCCTTGGCTACACCGGCTATCTGCCGTTTGCCCTGGAACTCTTTGCCATGTATCAGTTCTTGCTCGCGTTCTTCGGCCAGCGCGACGACGCCCTGGCCTTCTAAGCAGCAGGGGCCGCTTGTAGCGCGGGCTGCCAGCCCGCCGGGGAGGGGAAGGGGGTCGCTTGTGGGGAGGAATCTCCCTGGCAGATGGCGTGAATCTTGCTCCCATCTGCCCAGTATTCCATCTCTATGGAGCTAGAGAGGCAAACCTGATGCCCTTGCAACCCAGGCGATCAGTTGACCCACCACCAAGGGAGGCTGAAGACAGACCGCGCCGCCAGCATCTGCACATCTCCATAGCTCCTTCCACCATCTGGCTGGCTATCCTGGCAACGGTGGGCACATTGATGCTCTTGAATTTCCTGACCAGCATCACCAAAGTGCTCTTACTGCTCTTTACCGCCATCACCATTGGCGAGGCCATGCGCCCCGCCATTCGCTGGATGAACAAATATCATATCCCGCGCTGGTCGGGGGTCTTGATCATCTATCTCATCGCCTTTGGCATTCTCTCGGCCCTGGGCTATCTCATCAGTCAGCCGCTCGTCACACAGATCTCGCAGTTTGCCGACAACCTGCCCGAATATACCAGGGAGATTGAAGACCTTGCCAGGCAAGCGCAGGGCGCGCTGAATGGCTTGCCAGGCGGCGCCAGTGTTCCCCAGGAGATTGGCAACCTCCTTAACAGCATCGCGCCCCTGATCTTGAGCATCCCCACCACCATCATCACGATTGTCTCCGATTTCGTGATCACCCTGTTTATGGCGCTGTTCTGGATCGCCTATTCCGATGGCCTGCGCGAATTCTTCCTGGGCTTCTTTCCGCCCCACTTCCGCCGCACCGGGGCCGAAGTGCTGGACGAGATGAGCATCCGGCTGGGCGGCTATGTGCGCGGAGTCATCATCAACATGTTTGTGATCGGCATCCTGGCTGGGGTGGCGGTCTGGCTTCTGGGGCTGAACTACGCGCTCTTGTTGGGTGTCTTTGCCGGACTCACCGAAGCCATCCCGCTGGTTGGCCCCTTTATTGGCGCCGCGCCCGCAGTGCTGCTTGGCTTCACCATCTCGCCCTCCAAAGGCATCATCGTCGCGCTGGTCTACCTGGCAATTCAGGAGTTTGAGGGGCACACGCTGGTGCCGCTGGTCATGAATCGCATCGTCAGGCTGCGCCCGCTGACCATCCTGGTCGCGCTCACCATCGGCACCCTGCTCCAGGGCCTGCTAGGGGCGCTGCTGGCCGTCCCCTTCGCGGCGGTAGTGCAGGTCTTCATCGTGCGCGTTTTGACCCCCTGGATTCGCCGCACCACCGGCGGCGATGTCCACGACACCACCATCGAAGAAGCCACCGCCCAGGCGCGGGAGGACTTCACGCCAGAGGAACAGGAAGAAAGCGCGCCTCACCCTGGGGAGCATCTCGCCAACGAACTCCAGGCCAGCGAGAGCAAAGAAAGCGACGGAGTGGGCACCCGGCGCTAGCGCACCCAGGAACAGAGCCGCGCTACACAATTACCGTCCTGAACGTCAGAGAAACGCGCCGCCCGCGCTCCACCGTCTTCCCGGCATGCGCATCCGTCTTGCGCCCCGGAATACCGTGCTTCCAGTGATAGCGCGCCTCACCCGACATCACCACCAGGCTGCGCGGCTCAACAAACAGCCGCACCTGCTCCTCGCTGCGCAAGCTCTTAAAGACCATCTCGCAGCCCGAACCAAGCGTCAGCGACAGCACCGTCTCCCCAAAGCATGGCACACAGTCCACATGCCCGCCGATGCCTTGCCCCGGCTCATACTCATTAACGATCACCTGATCAGGCACGCGCGCCATCCACCCATCGCGGCGCAGCCGTTCGGCCAGCCCAGCGAGCCAGTCAGGTAGCGGCCCCAGAAACATCGAAGGGTCCACCGAGTTGCTTTTGTAATCGTAGCGATACCCATAATGCTGCACGCGCCGCCGCAGATCCGTGATCCAGGGCTGTTGGTCAACAGTTGCCAGGAAGCGATCATGCTCCTCAGCGCTCAGATACTCCGGCAGATAGCGCAAGCCAGGAATCAGCGTGGTCGTTTCTTCCATTGCTTTTCTCCAATCAGGTCAGGGTATGCGAACGGTTTCTTCAGGGCAATGGAACAAATGTACCACATCCATAAGGCATTGTCAAGCGGGGGCACGCGCAGGCACGCGATCTGCCACAGGTCAAAGGGAAGGAGGAGAAGCCCATGAACAACGACATCTTTGTCTGCCCAACCTGTGGCGTCCAATTTTCAGCGCGCCACGAGCTTGACCGGCATAACCGGGATGCCCACGCCCGCGCCAGCAACACCAAAGTGGGCCTTTCGCAGCAGGCGATTGGAGGCGTGCACTGCCCGGAATGCGGCGCAGAGTTCACGACGGCTGATCAGCTTCACCGCCACCGCAAGCGCGAGCACCAGGCCAGCACATAGTTGATTCCTGCCTTTCGCCTTCTCATTTTGCCAGTCGCTCCAGCGTCTCATGATAGACCTGGGCGGAGCGCGCGCTAAAGCACACAAAAATGACTTCCTCTGGCAGCGCGTGCCCGGCCAGAAAGCGCTGCGCCTCGGTGATGGCAATCTCGGTGGCGCGCTCCAGCGGGAAGCCAAAGATGCCTGTGCTGATCGCCGGAAACGCGATGCTGCGCACGCCCTGCGCCTCCGCCAGAGCCAGGCTGTTTCGATAGCAGCTTGCCAGCAGCGCTTCTTCCTGATGGTTGCCATCGCGCCAGATCGGGCCAGGCGTATGAATCACCCAGCGCGCCGGAAGCCGAAAGCCCGGCGTGATCTTAGCTTCCCCAGTGGGGCAGCCGCCCAGCGTCCGGCAATAAGCCAGCAGTTCTGGCCCGGCGGCGCGATGAATCGCCCCGTCCACGCCGCCCCCGCCCAGCAGCGACTCATTGGCCGCGTTGACAATCGCATCTACCCCAAGCGTCGTAATATCGCCCTCAGTAATCGTCATCTTACCCGGCATACTCTTCCCATCTTTCTGCGCTGGCCGAAACATCAAACAGGCGCTGCATAGCTTTCCTGGCTAGCAGCGCCTGCACTCATCATACCACAACCACGCCACAAACTAGGGCGTCGGCGTTGGTGTTTGCGTATCAGTTGGCGTCGGCGTCGGTGTTTGCGTATCGGTTGGCGTCGGCGTCGGTGAATTCGTTGGTGGCGTTGGTGAATTCGTTGGCGAAGGCGCCGGAGCGCTGCCAGATGTTGGTTGCGTGGTCGGTGTCGCGGTTGGCGGCTTCGGCTTTGGCGTTTTGGTGGCTGTGGGCGTGTTGGTAGGCGTCGGCGTAATCCAGGGCACCGGCGTCTGGGTAAAGAGCGATTGCCCACCTTGCAGCCCGTTATCAAAGCTGAAGGTGATCAACTGGCCCTGGCCCGTATTCTCGTCCACCAGCAAAACACTATCCCCGCACGACTGTGTGACCGTCACCGTGTTGCCGGAACCCGGCGCGGGTGGAGCATCATCGTTATTCGGGTCCGGCGTCGCGGTATCGGTTGGGGTGGCAGTGGGCGTCGGCGTCGTGGGCGTCGTCGTGGCTGTGGCATCGGCATCGCCCGATGAACTGCCACACGCGCTAAACTGCCCCACAAACACTTCCCAGTTGGAACGGATGCCCTGATACCTCTCCTGGCGTGCCACCGTCAGATCAGAGCCAAAGCCGATAAAAGACAGCACCCCCGTATTGCGGCTGTAGAGCAGGAAGCTGACCGCCGCGCTGCTCGGCCCGCCAAAGTGCCCCGTATAAAACTCCCAGGTTTTGCCCCAGTCCGTGTAATTCACCTGGCGGCGCACCGTCAGATCAGGCTGGAAGGCAATCAACTGGGCGGTGCCCGCCGAGCGATTAAACAGGAAGAGGCTGTCTTGCAGGGAGCCATCGAAATCGCCCGAATAGACTTCCAGGCCGCCAGGCACTTTATGCTGCTGATACGTTGCCTTCATCGCAAGGTTGTTATTAAACACCACCACGCGCAGTTCGCCTTGCGCCCGATCATAGAACAGAATGCCATCGCGCCCAACCTGCCCATAGTGGCCGATATGCACTTCCCAGGTGTTTTGCCAGCGGTCAAAGTTCACCTGACGCCGCACCGTGAAATCCGCATTGTAATCCAGCAGCGCCAGCGTCGCCGTGCGATGCGAATGCTCCCAGTCTGGCGGGCTGCTCGACCCATTGCCCGTCCCGCCGGGACTCTGCCCCTGGCCGGTGGTGCCAGTGGGCACCGTTGGCTCTCCAGGCGCGGGCGTAAACTGGCCGTGATCCTGGCTCGTGTTGCGGTCATAGAAAAGCAACTGATCGTGCGAGCCGTCAAAGTTGCCGACGTAAATCTCCCAACTGGATTTCCAGCCCGTCTGCACCACATCCGTATTGATCGTCAGGTCGCTGTAGAAGGTGAGAAACCGCGCCACCCCATGCTTGCGATCATAGAGCAGCAGGTCATCACTGCCCTTGCCCGAAAAATCACCAATATACACTTCCCACGACGACCCCCAGTGGCCTTGCTGCGTCGTGCTATCCTCCAGCGGAACAACGGAGAGCGTGGAGAGATCATCGCTGAGTTCAAGCAGATCAAGCGTGCCCGCCGTCCGATTGTAGCGCAGGATTTCGCTGTGCCCATCACCGGAAAACTTGCCCACATAGTTGTTGATGACCTGCTGGCTGGAGCCGCTGCCGCTGCCGCTCTCTGTGCCGGGTGGAGCGCCTCCCGTCCCAGGGAAGTAGATAAAGCGCATCTGCCCGTTCTGGTAGCGCGGCTGCTGAATCAACGAAGCGCGATAGCGCAGCCCATAATGCACCACCGCCGGGTCGCCATAGTTTTGATAGCTGACATCAAACGTATCCAGGTCGCTGTAGACGTTGGTCACAAACGCCACATGCCCGGCGCTCGTGAACGCCCAGACACCATCCCCAACCGGAAAAATCACCAGCGCGTTCACGCGCGGCTCTGTGCCCAACTGCAAGCCATATTTCTGCGCAAAGCCAATCCACGTCGCAGCATCGCCCCAATGCGGCAGGTTATAGCCCAGGCGATGCCACATCTCCCAGGCCCACCACGTGCAGTTGCCGCCATTTGTAGGCATGGGGCCAGGGCAGATGGGATAGGGGTTGCCATCCTGAGCGGTGGTATAGCTGTTGGTCCCGTTGCACTCCAGCGACAGCGGCACCGCCAGACTATTTAATCCTGCCTGGCTCGCATTGGCCGAAAGATCAGCCTGGGGGACGGTAGTGCCAACGGGCGGAAGCGGCTGGCCGGAGGCATCCATCGGCGGCGCGGGCAAGCCCGCCTCCTGCGCCGCAGCCGGAGCCTGCTGGTTCGCATAAACCGACGAGCTTGACCCTGGCGCCAGCAGCAGCACCAGGAAGAAGAACAGCACACCAGTTAAAAAAGCCAGGCGCAGCCACTGGCCCCGGCGTAGAGGAAGGCGCGAGCGCAAGCGGCAAGCGAAACTGTCGGCAAGCGCCTTCATCTGGCGAAGATCAAATACAGAAGAAACCTTACGCATCACAGGATCAGGGCGAAGCGCCATCACCATCTCCCCCTGCTCACCAGAGGGCAGAGTCACATCACTGTAACCCTAGCCAGAGTAGCTTTTTAATACAGTACGCAAACGGTTTCACGCGCCATCAAAAATCAGGAAAAGTACCTAGTAGATATTACCCGCCGCAACCCCGCTGGATTACCGTTTTCTCGCATATTTCCTCGCCATTATAGCGAATTCTTTCCTTGATTGCAAGCAAGGTCTGTAAAGATTCGGTAAACATTCCGTTACGATCTGGTGTAGCCAGCCGCCAGCGACATTGCCGCCCGGAAGGCACTGGCGCACAGACTAGCCCATTTGGGTGTTCTCTTGACAGTTCCAGGCAGCGCAACGTACCCTTGCAAAACTGGTAGCTCTAGAAAAAAGGCGCGTGTCTCTCGCCTTTGGCTCTTTTCGTCTGCCCGTGCCCAAGAAAGCAGAGCAACAACCCTGGAGAGTGTAGTGCTTTACTGGCACTCCTGATCGGAGGCAGTGTTATGCGACGGTGTTCTCCTCCACACGCCGCACCCCGTCCAAGACGCAAGCAGCGCGGGCAAGCGCTGATCATCTTTGCCTTTCTGATTACCTTTCTCATCTTGCTCCTTGGTCTGGTCATTGATTCAGTGCGGCTCTACATCCTGACCGCCCAGGCAGAACGCGCTGCCGAGGCCGGAGCCTTCGCGGGCGCGCTCTACATGCCCGACTACTACAACACCGTTTCTCCCGACGGCCAGGACGCGGTGCTGCGGGTCTGCGCAGCAGTACAGCAAAATGGAGTCACAGCCTGCCCGGTGAGCGTCGGCCAGCTTGGTGCCGCTCCTGCGCAGGTGTCGGGGAATCCCTATCTGCTGCGCGTCACCGTCACCCTCCAGGCCAATGTATTTTTCCTGTCCTTTGTCCTCCCTGGCGTGAATACCGCCAATGTCTCGCGCAGCGCGCAAGCGCAGTACCTACCGCCAATTGCCTTGGGAGCGCGCCACGCCTATTTTGGGGACCAGAGCAACGATGATGCAACTGGAAGCCCAGTCAAGGTGCCTCTCCAGAACTTCTGGGCCAACATCAACGGCCCGCTGGAGATCAAAGAAAATGGCGACGCCTACAGCACCACCTGGGAAGAGGGCTGGACTGATCCCCAGGCCCACCCTGACGGTGGCTCCTTTACCAACATCCGGCTCCCGCTGCTGAATAAAACCAACAACCCGCAGCATGTGGCTGCCATCCTCAACCCCAATCAACAGCCCAATGGCTTTACCGGCGCGGGCGGCAGGCTCGGCTACAACTATCAGATCATCGTGCCGCCAGGCTCAGGCAACGTCACCATACAGATTTACAACGCCGCGTTTGACCCTGGTCAATCCTCCTCCGGGACCGCCACTAACGACCGCCTGCTCTCTGGGCCAAGCGCTCCTGGTAATGGCGGCAGCAACCACATCCCCAGCGAATATATGCAAGTGACCTACTCTATCTACTCCGCGCCGCTGCAATTTGAGCGCGCCCCCGACACCTTGCTTGCCAGTTTCTCACCCCCTTCGCTGGACTTCTACACCGGCAATGGATGCAGCGGCGGGCAGGCGCTTGACACGGTGGCGGTAAAGTGCGTAACGCCCGGCGACACTGTCCGTAAGTGGCATCCCTTTTACACTATTACCAATCCCGGCAGCTACCGGCTGGTTGTGGAGTCCAGCGTGGGCTATGGCAGCCATAACTACGGCCTCAAACTCACCGACTCAAGCGGCAATATTGCGGGAAACAACGTGCGCATCTGGGGCTGGAATAATATGAATGTGTATTTTGGCGTCAGCGGTATCAGCAGCACTTTTGATCTGGGACAAATCCCAGCGGCCTACGCCGGCAAAACGCTGCATTTCAGCCTCTTTGACCCCGGCGATTCAAGCGGTGAAGTAGATATGGAAATCCTCGACCCAACGGGCACCCCCGTTAAGCTTCCCGCCTGGATGCGCACCGTCGGAGGCAGCGGAGGGACCAAGCTCCAGGCCAGCAATAGCAGCGGCGACGAGCTTTACAACGGCCAATGGCTGGATGTTCCCGTCCCCATACCCACCACCTATAACCCGGCTCCTGGCTCGGATTGGTGGACGGTTCGCTACACCCTGGGGCCTGGATCAACCCCAACCGATGTTGTCACCATCAGCATCGCGCTCTCTGGCAGCCCTATCCATCTGGTTCAACTGGTCCCCTGACACTTGCCAGCCCCCTTTTGCGTGGCTGGCGGTTAAAACCCCTCAAAGCAGGGGCACCCTAAGACAGAAGGGCACGGCGGCGAAACCCGCCTGCGCGGGTTAGGACGAAAGCTGGCGTCCCTGGGGTGGGGAGTCCCTGAAGAGGGACTTGGTGGCGGAACGCCCTTAGGCGCGGCTTTTAACCGCCAGCCTCGTGGACTACACATAATTGGTAAATCTTCATTAACCGCCAGCCTCGCGGCCTGCATAATTGCTAAAACTTCATATACCGCCAGCGCACTTGCCAGCCATGTTCCCATGTGGTAGGCTGTTGGCAGTTGAAAATACGTGTTTTGTTCTTTGAGAGGAGGCGCATTCATGCCAGCTACCCGCAACAACCAATTGCACACATCGTCCAACGGTGTGACCCTCCCAGCAGTGAGTGCGCCGCTTTTCCCGGCATAAGCACCCCCGCTTGAGGACTCATCGCGCGCCCTAAACCGCCCCTGCCGCATCCCCGAATTGACAGGCTGGTAGTTATTCACGCGCGCCCTCAATGGAACCCATGCTTGTGCATTCCGCTGCAAGCGCCCTCTATCCCTGCCGCGCCACCTGAATAGGCGGCTGCCCAAGGCAGCGCACCCCCTCTGCTGGTTCGCCCTACCGTTGGCCCTTCCCCTTGAAAGGTTGAAACATGCGGACTTCTCTGCCCAACGCATACCCTTCTCTGGTTGTTGGCCTAGCAACGGTTCACAAAGGAGCCAGTGTTTGAAGTACAAGTTTGATGCGAACCTGGAAGACGACGAAACCGACCACCTGGAGCGTTTTGAGCGTATGAAACCGCGCCCGGCTTGGCGCCACCATCGCTCCATAACCGGGCCGGTCACACCCCAGAAAAAAGCCAGCTACGAGGGCAACCAGGAAGTGCAGCGCTGGCTCAAAGAACAGTCGGTGGATGACGGCGCCAAAGTACCCTTCAATCCCACCTTCCTGGCCTCGCTGCGCGACGCCCCCTGGATTCTCTCCTCGCTGGGCCACTTCTACGAAGAAAACCTGATCACCGACGTGCTCCACACCGTCAAAAGCGGCAAAGAAGCCACCGTCTACTGCTGCGCCGCCAACCCCGCCACCGGCCAGGAGTATCTGGCGGCCAAGGTCTACCGCCCGCGCATGTTCCGCAGCCTGAGCAACGACGCCATCTACCGCGAAGGCCGTGAAGAGCGCGACGAAACCGGGCGCGTCATCAGCAGCGCGCGCCAGCAAGCCGGAGCGATTAAAAAGACCAGCCGCTATCGCAGAGACCGAATGGCCGCGTGGATTGAATACGAATTCCAGACCCAACTCCTGCTCCATGAGGCGGGCGCCGATGTGCCCAAACCCTTTGCGCAGATTGGCAACGCCGTGCTCATGGAATACATTGGCGAGGAAGGCGCGGCAGCCCCGCTGCTGCGCGAAGTCACGCTTGCCAGAGAGGAAGCCCAGCCGCTCTTTGAGCGCCTCATGCGCAACATCGAATGCTGGCTGGCGCACAACCGCATTCACGGCGACCTCTCCGAATACAACATCCTCTACTGGCAGGGGAACGTCACCATCATTGACTTTGCCCAGGCCGTTGACCCGCATTTCAATGACCGCATGTTCCCCCTACTGGCCCGCGACATCGAGCGCGTCTGCCGCTACTTTGCGCGCTACGGCGTGCGCGCCAACGCCAACGCCCACGCCAGCGAACTCTGGTCGCGCTACATCACAGGCGGGCTGTAGGAACAGCTCACCCGCAGGGCTGCCGCAGTGTCCTGGCTGCGACAGCCCTGCTGTTTTTATCGTCATACTGTACAGAATGGGCATTCCCTGCCGGGGATGCGTGGGAGAGCATATAATGCAATTACCTTTTATGCTAGAGACACCCCTGGAAGAGATAATTTGCGCCAGCGAGGAATGGCAGCGAGGCGCAGCCTGGGGCAGGCCGCGCCGGGGCCATCCCGAAGGCCAGGTCGCGGCGCACATTGCCGAAGTGCTGGCAAACGTGGAGCGCCACGCCACCAGCCCGGAGGAGCGCGCCGACCTGCGACTCATTGCGCTCATCCACGACACCTTCAAGTATCGCGTGGACACCTCGCAGCCCGCGATTGGCGACAACCACCACGCCACAATTGCCTGCCGCTTTGCCGAGCGCTATCTCGAAGACCGGGCGCTGCTGGAGATTATCGAGCTTCACGATGAGGCGTATAATAGTTTTCAGATGGGCGAGCGCAAGGACCGCTGGCAGGACGCTGAAGAACGCGCGCTCCGGCTTGTCCAGCGGCTAGGCGCGTCCTTACCGCTGTACGTGCGCTTTTACCGCTGCGATAATGGAACCGGGTCCAAGACACAGGCGCCCGTCATCTGGTTTGAGGAGCTTCTGCGGCGGCTCGGCTATCCGGTGCCTGCGCCGCCAGCGCAGCCACCCTCTCAGCAACAGAGGGGAGAGAAAGATGGATGAAAACAGCATTTCTGAAAATAGGGCCACACCCGCACAAGCAACACGCGCCCGGTGGCCGTTGGTATGTCTCTTGCTCGTGCTGGTAGTGCTGGCAAGTTGCGGAGACAACACCGCCCCGAACGGGGGCAGGGGAGCCAACTTTGGCGATAATAAAAATCATATTCATTCCATGCTCGCGCTCCCTGGCACCACCAACATCCTGCTGCTGGCAACGCATTACGGACTCTTCCGCACCACCGACGGCGGCAAGACCTGGAAAGAAGTGCTGGCTGGCAAAGGACAGCTTGCCGAGGGACTTATGACGCTTAATCTCACCGTCAGCCCGCTCAACCCCCAGCGCGTCTACGTCGAGGCCATCACCTTCCCTGATCTGCCTGCCAGTTCTGGCGTGCCAGGCATCTATACCTCCAACGACGGCGGCGCCACCTGGACAATGGCCGCCGCCTTGAACGCGCTGCCCTCAACCTCACTCTTTTATATGGTTGCGGGCGCAGGCAGCGAGCAGCAATTATATGTGAATTTCCAGGCATTGCAGGACAAAGGACTCTATGAGACGCTGGACGCGGGCGCGCACTGGCAGCCAGTTGGCACACTCCCCGATACGCAATCCTTGGGGCTGATTGTGGACCCCGCCGACGCGCAGCACCTCCTCACCTACAGCCTGGCCGGTCTTTTTGTCTCCAAGGACGGCGGCGCAGACTGGCACACGGCCCAGGGCATCAAAGATGGCATCTCAAAAGCTATCCTCATCGGCTCTATGCTCTATGCCAGCGGCGATGACGGTACCTTTGTCTCCCAGGACAGCGGCGCGCACTTCACCCTCACCACCCCCGACACCACCTTTCAATTTCTGGCAGGCGATACTTCCACGCCCAACACCGCCTTTGGCTTGAGTGGGGCCGGACTTAATGGCTCGGCGCTCTATCTCACCAGCGACGGCGGCCAGACGTGGAACCAGGTAGACATCCCAGCCGATCATCTGCTGGCGCCGGGGCTGACCATTGACCCCAACGACGGGTCTGTGGTATATCTAGGCAACTCGTATCCGGTGGCGGTCTACTCCACCGACGACAGCGGCCAGCATTGGGCGCAGATTGCTCCGTAAGGCGAAAACATGGGCAAGAACAGACAACACACAACACCACGCAGCTTCCCCCTCCTGGCGCTGCTCCTGGCGCTCGGCCTGGCGTGCATGACGCTGGGCACCGTGTCCACTGCCCACGCCGACGGTGGCGCGCCCAACCTCTCCTATGTCTCTGGCACCAAGGATGGCATCTCGGTTATAGACATCGCCAACCAGAATATCTCTGCCACCATCAAAGTAGACGGCGACCCGCGCGGCATGACACTCAGCGCGGATAGCCGCTACCTCTACGTCGCCCAGGCCCAGAAAAACAGCATCGCGGTGGTAGATGCCCACGCGCATCAGGTCATCAACACGCTGCCGGTGGGCGCCGGGCCAACGGCGGTGAACCTTGACCTCATCTCCACCAGCCACCTCTGGGTTGCCAACACCGGCGCCGACACCGTGACCGTGCTTGACCCCGACGCGGGCAAAACCCTGGCAACGGTGCAGGTTGGCCTGCACCCAACCAGCATCTCAATTGCCACCCCAACCAGCGGCATCAGCGAGACAGATGGCAGCAGCGAAGTGCTGGTAGCCAACCATGACGCGCAAAGCATCTCCATCATCGGCTCAGAAAGCTTCAAGATCATTACCACCGTCCCGCTGCCCAATGGAGAAAGCCCCATTGGTGTCACCGTCCCCGGAACGGGCGGCACCGCGTATGTCACCACCGACAAGGGCAACGTCTATGGGCTGACCCTCGTCAGCCATCAGTTCTTCGGCCCCATCTTCACCGGCCAGCAACTCCACTTCATGGACTACGACGCGACCAACGGCGAGGTCTACGTGCCAGACAGCCTGGCAAACAGCGTGACTGTGCTGCGCCCGGTCTTCAGCGGCAAAAATCCTCCGTCCAAGCTGCCATCTGAGCCGGTGCGCACCCTGACCATCGGCGGCGGCCCGGTCTCGGTGGCAATCACCAACGACGGCTCGCTGGGGCTGGTGGCCCAGCAAGACAGCGGCAACGTCACTATGATAGACGTTCCGGGGCATAAAGCCGTACTCACCATCCACGTAGGCGGCACGCCTCAATTCCTGATTACCGGCCCCTTCCCACCGCTGGTCAATCGCCAGAGCGCCCAGATCATCGTGATCGCCCTCTACATCCTGGGCGGGCTGCTGCTGGTGGGGGCCATTGGCGGATTTATCTGGTGGAATCGTCGCCAGGAACGGCGCATCCGCGAGCGCTATGCCCTCGAAGAAGCCGATCTCCAGCGTCAGATTGAGCTAACCGAAGCCATCCAGAAAGCCATCAACCAGCCGCCAACCATCGTCAAGGCCACCAGCGCCGGGCCGCCCAAGCCCACCACGCCCAACGCCCCCAAAAAGAAGAAAAAACGACGCTAAGTGCTGGCGAATAAATTCGCGCCTAAGGGCCTGCGGCCACCAAGTCCCTCTTCAGGGACTCCCCACCCCAGGGACGCCAGCCTTCGTCCGAACCCGCGCAGGCGGGTTTCGCCGCGCCCTTCTGTCTTAGGGTGGCGGCCTCTGGCCGCCCTTAGGCGCGGTTTTAACCGCCAGCTTTATTGCGCCTGGAAGACGCAGCGCACCTTGCCAAACTCCAGCACATCGCCGCCGCGCAGGGAAGCGCGACGCCCCGGCGTCAGCGGCTCGCTGTTGAGCCTGGTCTGGTTCGCGCTGTTCAGGTCTTCCACCTCAAAACCGCTGGCCCCGCGCACAATCTTCGCGTGGCGCCGGGAAACGCTCGCCCGCTCTGGCTCGTTGGAAAGGTCCACATCCACCGCATCCGGGCCGCTGGCCGGGCCACGCCCAATAACCGTCTCCTGGCCTGTAAGCGTCACATTGCGCCCACTGGGCAGCGTCAGCGTCCCGCTCAGCGTGCCCGGCGCGCTCCCCACGCGCTCAGTCGGCTCCAGGTGCGGCGCAGGGCGCAGCGTCGGCTCATAGCCGGGCGGAGGCGGAGGCGGAGGCGGCGGAGCCATATCACCCGCTGGCATGCTGCCCATCAAGGGCGTAGCGCAAAACTGGCAAAAGATCGCCTCAGCGTTATTGGGGCGCTGGCAGGACGGGCAGAGCGTCTGCTGCGGCGCGGAGCCTGGGGCCGCAGGCATCGGCGGAGGAGGCGGGGGCGGAAAGCCGGGCTGGGGTGGCGGCTGTGGCGGAAAGCCCGGCTGTGGCGGCGCCGGTTGATAGGCGGGCGGCGCGGGCTGATACATGCCCATCACCTGCGCCATCAACTGCGGCGGCACCGGCGCGGGATACGCCGTCGCGTTTTGCTGCAACACCAGCACATCCAGCATGCCAAAAACCTCCGTAGGCAGGTTGGATTGCCGCACCGCCCCCACCGCCGCCGTAATCGCCAGCGGCCAGAGGATCAACGCGCCCACCCCGGCAGCCAGCGCCTTATCGCCCCATTTCTGCTGGCCCAGCGTCACCAGCACCCCGCTGGGGTGCTGCGTGAGCATAGCCGTCAGCGCGGCCTGCGCCCCAAAGAGCTTGGCGGCCTCGCCCCCTTTGCGAATCTGCACCACCATCTGGTTGCCCATCCCAAATGATTGCGTTTGATAGCCGCGCGTCTGAAACTGCCAGGCCAGTTGCGATGCAAGCTGGTTTAAGTCAAACGTGCCAGGATAATAGCGTGCCTGATCCATGATTGTCCCCTCGCTACCTGCTGCTTGTTCTGCCAACATTCTCTTCTGCTCAGTATAACATGGCCTGTTGCCTGTTTCCTTCAGCATTTTGGACGAGCAGCGCCAGCCCTGCTTGTAGCGCGGGCTGCTAGCCCGCTGGGGCGGGGTCTGGCGCATACGACACCCATCCGGTTCAGACTGGCACGTACCAGGGCACTCGCGCTACAATACGGCAACAAATGATGCCTCACCTATGGGCAAGAGACGAAGCGCAAGGAGCAGCCCCGATGAACCGACGCTACAGCGTGTTTTTTTCTAACCTGGCCTTGGTGCTCTTTTTCTTTGCGATGTTTTCCTCAAGCATGGAGCTAGCGCTGGCGGCATGCGGGCTGGCGTTTGTTGCCTGGCTGCATGGCCTCCTGGCGGCGGCGCGGGGGCGGCGCTGGGTCTGGGTGGCGCTGATGCTGAGCGCGGGCGGGCTGTTCCTGCTGGCCTGGCTGCAATCCGACACGCAGCACGTGCAGCTTGGCTTTCTCCATATGCAGTTTAAATATCCAGGCGATGCATCCGTCTTTCTGCTGGTCTTGCCAGGCTTTTTGCTGGCGCCTACGGTGCTGTATGGCCTGGTTGCCCGCTTCAGAATGGCAAGCGAAGGCCACCTGCATCCCGACAACGTGGTCGTGCGCAGCGCCGAATATGTCTCCGCCGGGACGCGCCGCGCCCTGGCGGTGGGCAGCGCCCACCCGGAAGTGTTCAGCGGCGGAATGATCTTGCTGGGGCTGTTTCTGATCATTGCTGCCGGGCGCTTTGGTGGGAGCGGCATGCACGTCTTTCTGTATTTTTAGCGGCAGTGACTCGCCGGTCAGAATGTGACTCGTGAGTCAGAATATGACTCGTGAGTCAGAATATGACCCGTCAGTCAGAATATGACTGGCGCGTCAAAAAGTGAACAAAGACTGAGCAGCTTTTGGTCTGTTTTTGCGCGTGCCCATCCCCTACACTCCTTGTGTGAGCCACGACATGGCTCCGCCCAACACCAAGGAGTGCAACGCATGTCATCACACCGAGAAACACCCTCCCGCTCTGGATTGCTCGCCTTCGCGCTGCTAGGAGGCGGGCAGACTCCGGGGCATGCAGCGCTTGCAGCGCATGACCATCCAGAGGGAGAAGAAGCCGAGCATCCCCAGGAGAACCTGGACCTTACCGACTTTTTTGTCTTCCAAAAGCCAGATGACCCGCAGAAAACCATCCTCATCATGAACGTCAACCCCATGCCGCCGAAACTGTCGGATGCGTTTGACTCCAACGCCAGCTATGAATTTCTGGTGGATACCAACGGGGACGCCGTTCCCGACATCGCCTTTCGCGTGTTCTTTTCCCCCGCCACCAACGGCCAGCAAGTTGCTACAGTGGTACGCGCGAGCGGCGCCCAGGCGAGCCAGAACAGCGAGGATGGCGAGAGGGTCATCCAGAACGCGCCAGTGTCTTTTGGCCGCGACACCCAGGTGACGAGCCAGGGCGACTATCGTTTCTACGCCGGGCTGCGCAGCGACCCGTTCTTCTTTGACCTGATGGGCTTTTGCAATAACCTGCACTTCACCGGCACCGATTACTTCAGCGATAAAGATGTGTTTGGCATGGTGCTGGAGGTGCCCAACACTGCGCTTGGCGCCAGCCCCAAGGTGGGCATCTGGTGCCGCATCCTCGCGTCGCAGGGCGGCGCGCTGGTGCAGGTGGCGCGTCTGGCGGTGCCGCTGCTGAGCATCCTCTTTACCGATGCCGAAGCCAAGCCGCGCTTCCAGCAGGCCGAGCCAGCCCAGGACCGCGCCATGTTCCAGAGCCAGTTTGCGGGGCTGCTGACCCAGTTGGGGCATCCGGCTGATCAGGCGCAGCAATTGACGCAGCGCTTCCTGCCAGACATCCTGGCCTACGACTATACGCAGGCCACCGGATTTTTCAATGGGCGCACGCTGAGCGATGATGTCGCGGATATGCTGCTGGCCCTGGTGACGAACGGCAAAACCACCAGCGATCAGGTTGGGCCACATAGCGACTATCTGGCGACCTTCCCCTATCTGGGCACGCCGCACGGAGGAGCAGCAGAATGAACCGTTTGAGCCGACGCAAATTCTTGTGGATTGGCGGCACCGGCGTGGTGGCCGTCGCTGCCGGGGGCGTGGCGCTGGTGCGCCAGTTGAGCAAAACGAGCGGGAACGGCCCCACGCTGAGCTTTCAGGCCGTCGCTGGGCTGCCGCGCCCACCGCTCAACAGCTATGCCTCCTATGCGGTTGCGGGACAGGTGGACCTGGGCAAGGGCACCGGCACGCTCACCAGAACCGTCTACGCTGGCCCGCCCGAAAGCATGCTGCCCGTCGCGCTGCTGGCCCGCCAGGTGCGCGTGACCAGCGCAAAGCAGCAGGGCAACAGCTATCACATCACGGGCGTGATTGATGATCGCGCGCAGCTTCAGAGTGGGGAAAGCGCCAGCGTTGATCTGGTGATTGATGCCAGCAGCCACGCCGCGCACACCGACTTCTTTGGCGATGCCATCCAGTTGCAGGTGCAGCAGCTTAAAACAGCCTGAAGCCGGTAGGCCCGGCAGGGACGCCGGGGCTACCGGCTCGGCTCGGCAGGGACGCCGGGGCTACCGGCTCGGCCCGGCAGGGACGCCGGGGCTACATGCGTTTTCAAGTTGGCATGGGTGGTGCTGCCGGATTTCCGGGGGCCAGGAAGAATAAAAAGAAAGAGATACTTTGACCTCCCAGAAACAGAAGGAGCAGCAACCATGTGTGGCCGATATGTGCTCGCCGCGACGCTGGCCGTCGCGCAGCGCTTCAACGCGACAACCGCCCCGGCAAACCTGGCGCCGCATTACAACGTGGCGCCCACGCAGAGTATGCCGGTGGTCATCAAGCAAAGCCCAAACCAACTAGTGATGATGCGCTGGGGGCTGATTCCCTCGTGGGCCAAGGGCGGCAAGACCGACTATTCGATGATTAATGCCCGCGCCGAATCGGTGGCGCAAAAGCCAACCTTTCGCAAGCTGCTGAGCTTTCAGCGCTGCCTGGTGCCAGCCGATGGCTTTTACGAGTGGAAGGCGGGTACGAACGGCAAGACGCCGCATTATATCCATCTCAAAGATGACGCGCTCTTTGCCTTTGCGGGGCTGTATGATCGCTGGAAGGATGACCAGGGCCACGAACTGCTGACCTATACGATCATCACCACGACGCCCAACGCGCTGATGGCTGGCATCCATGACCGCATGCCAGTGATTTTGCCCAAGGACGCCGAGGAAGCCTGGCTCAACCCCGACGAAACCGAGCCAGACCATCTGACGCCGCTGCTGGTGCCTTATCCCGCTGAAGGGATGGTCGCCGCGCCGATCTCGAAGGCCGTAAACAATGTGCGCAACGATAGCCCGGACCTGCTGAAGCCGCTGACAGCCCAGTAAGGGTGCAGCGCTTCACAGCAAGGGTGTGGCGGGTTTCATAGCTCCTTGCAGGGTTTTCAGGTAGGCTTAGTACATCATTAAGTGTATTTCACCCTACCCCTGCAAGGAGAATTTGTATGGATGTTTCCCTCTCCCGGCGCGTGCTTAGCCTACGTTCCTCTGGCTTTTATCTGTTGGTTGGCACGTTTGTGCTGACGGCGCTGCTGATCGGCACGTTTATGCTGGGCTTCAAGCTCTGGCAGATTGGCACGTTTGTGTTCCTAGCCTGGTGTCCGCTGGTCTTTTATGTGATGATGAAGCTGTATCGCTTCTATGGCGCGGGCATTTCGATGCTGTTTCTGTTGGTGATTAGCCAGACAGCCCACCTGATCGAGCATAGCTCGCAGATGATCCAGATTCATCTGCTGGGGCTGAAAGGCGCGCAGGCCAGCGGCATCATCGGGCAGTTGAACACCGAATGGGTGCATCTGATCTGGAATTCGTGGGTGCTGCTGTTCTGCTTTGTGCTGTTCTACTGGCTCAGAAAGAACCCCTGGCTGTACGCCCTGTTCGTCTTCGGGGTCTATCACGAGGCGGAGCACCTGTATATCATTTCGGTCTATCTGCGCACGGGCATCTCTGGCACGCCGGGCTTTCTCTCCAAGGGCGGCCTGTTCTTTGGCGGCGTCCCGCTGATTCGCCCGGATGTGCATTTCCTCTACGCGGTTTTGGAGGAAACGCTGCTGATCGCCGCGTTCGTCTACGAGGTGCGCAAGGCGCAGGCGAAACAACTGGCCGCCGCGCCACGCCTGGCTGTCGCCAGCTAAGCATACCCTCTTCACCCCTCCTCAGGGCCGACCCGGAAATTCCGGGTCGGCTCTTCTTTGGGGGCAGGAGCATCGGCGTGCGAGTGGTGCTCGCGCCAGTGCAGCACCAATTGCTCCCAGGAGGCGCATTGCTGGATGATGCTGCTATAGAGGCTGTGCAGGCTTTGCTTACGCACACGCCGCTCAGCCGAAAACCGGCCCGGCAACTCCATAGGGTGGAGCGCCGCCATTTGCTCATCCGCAAGCTGCTCAACGGTCTTGAGATGCTGGTGAGCATTCAGGTAGCGGGCACGGTCCATCGCCGCCATCAAAGTATGGCAGGCGGTTTCGTAGTCTCCCTGAGCAAATGTCTCCTGGTTGACCTGTAAAAGCTGTTCGAAGCTGGGATCGGTTGTCATGCTCTTCCCTCGGTGGGCTAGAAGGGGCTAGCCCTCCCCAGAGAGAACTTTGCAATCTGGGTGCCACGCGCACCCTGTTCGCAAGTGCGCGGGCGCGAACAGGGTGCCACCGGCTGCTTGCCTGCCTCGCTAGCCGAGTGGACGGCGGCGCACCAGGAAGCCCAGGCCGCCAAACAGGACCATCGAAAGGATCACCATCACCGTGAGAAAGATTCTGTCGCCTCCCAGCATCCCATAGGCCACCCAGCCCGCTGCCAGAAGAAGGCCACACAACCCCCACAGCGCGCTGTAGACCTGCCGGTCAACCTGAAACATGCTTGCCTCCTCTTGAAAAATCACATGCCAGCCACGCCACAGCAAGAAGCTTCCCGCTGTGGCGTCTATCCTAGCACCGTCTGCCCGCCCTGGCAAGGGGGAGAAGTCGCGGCGGCTAAAGCGCCACCTCTTCGCCAGGGCGGAAAACTTATGCGAGGGCGCCGGGCCAGCAGCCAGGCACGCCTTCCAGGGTGACGCATCCTACAGACGGGCGCGCCGGCCACCGGCTATGCTAGCAGCATGAACACACCGATGATGAATCAGCCAAGAGGGGAGGAAGTCAGCATGCCGCCATCAGGGATTACCCGCGACCAGGCGCAGGAAGAGGAACCATTTGCCCCGATCTGGCCGGATGGGGAGACGATTTTTATCCGCAAGGCCCAGCCAGAAGATGAAGCGGGGCTGAAGCGCATGTTTTATCGGCTTTCGCCCAGGACGCTCTATCAGCGTTTCTTTTCGCCTATTCCGCTGGTGCCCCTCCAGGCGCAGCGAGTGGCTGCCCTTGCCAGCGTGGACCCGGCGCGGGGTTTCGCGGTGGTGGCCTGCGGGCGCCAGGAGATTCGCGGGGTGGCACGCTATGATCGGGAGCAAGACCCGCGTGATGCCGAACTGAGCGTGTTGATTGAAGATGCCTGGCAGGGGCGTGGACTGGGCAAGATGATGCTGGCCCATGTGATTGTTGAGGCCCGGCGCCAGGGCATTACTCGCTTTATCGTGAATGTCCTGGGCGATAACCGGCCCGCGCTGCGCGTGGTGCAGGCGCTCTTTGCGAACGCGGAGTGGGAATGGGACGGCGAGGCGTGGCAGGGCTACCTGCCGGTGAAGTCATTCCAGCCGCTGGCGCCGCCCGCCGAGAGCGGCTCAATCCCCCTGGACCCTGGCAGGCGCTCCAAGACCGAAATCCACTGATTGTTTGTAGCCCCGGCCTCCGCCTGCCCTTTGTCTTAGGGTGCCGGGGAACGCGACCTTCTCCTCAAGAAGATGCCTCCGCGCTGGCATCGAAGACGCCCTTCAGAAATATCCTGGTGTAGATGAGCAAGAAACGGGCGTTTTCCGCCGGGGTCAGCGCGAGCGGCGGTTCGCGCTCCGCAAGATAGGTGTGGGCGTATTCCACCGCGCATTCGCGCAGCAAGGCGAGCAACTCGTCTTCTGTGGACGCGGCGAAAGTGCGGCTGCGCATGACCTCATGCCCTTTTTTCCAGGCATGGCCGCAGGCGTGCAGATAAGGTACGTTCATCTCTGCCCTCCCTGGCATAAGGATACCACTAAAGGGGGTCGCTTCGTAGTATGATGCCAGTCTGCGCCACACCCAGCCCCGGCGGGCTGGCAGCCCGCGCTACCCCTCAAAGCAGGGGCACGGCAAGCGGGGCGCTGCCGCTACAGACTGTCCATCCCTGTCCATGCGGTATAACAAAAGAGGAGGCGAAACCAGCGCGGCACGGAGAGGGCAGCCGATGACACAAGAAGCGAAAGCAGAATATATTCCTGATGTGTGGCAGATTGTGGTGGCGGCTGGTGGGGCGCTGCTGATTGGCGCGCTGTATTTTATCCTGCCAGATTCGCTGAGCATCGGCCCAGACTGGCTGCTGCTGGTGGTTGAGGCGGTGCTGCTGGCGCCAGTCATCGTGGCGGCGGCGTTCTTGCGCCGCGCCCTGCCCTATCGCGTGGCACGCGGGTTGGCGCTGGGTCTGCTGGTGGTGGTGACGGCGGCGCTGGTCTTTTCGGTGGTGGTGCTGATTGATCATCTGGAGCAGTTTAGCAAGGCGCGCGATCTGCTGCGCTCGGCGGCGGTGATCTGGAGCATTAATATTCTGGTCTTTGCGACGTGGTATTGGGAGATTGACGGCGGCGGCCCACGCCGCCGCTTGCAGGCCGGACACCAGGCGGCTGATTTTCAGTTTCCGCAGCAGTTGGGCGGCAATACGAGCGGCTGGGCGCCCGGCTTTGTGGATTACCTCTTTCTGGCGTTTTGCTCGGCTACGGCGCTCAGCCCCGCCGATACGCTGCCCCTGACGCGCCGCGCCAAGCTGCTGCTGATGGGCGAGGCGGTTGTGTCGCTGCTGATTATTTTCTTGCTGGTGGCCCGCGCCGTCAATATTGGCTGAGGCGCAGCGCCGACTCCCAAAACCCTTGACTTTTTGCAGACGATCAGCTATACTTGTTGCAAGCGCTTTCCTGCTTTGGTAGATGAGGCGCTGACGCTCCTACAATCGAATAACGGTTGACGCGGATTCTGTTGTTACAGGCCCCGCGCCACAAAGACCCCACGCCTGGCAAGACTCCAGGGTGGGGCTTGGTGATTCTAGCAGGACACGCTGGAATTGCCAAGCCACCCCAACCTGGACCAGCGTGGGAGATCTGTGGCAGCGCGGGCAGAACCAACACGCGCCCTCTGTGGCGCATAAAGCGAGGTTGCTGCCATGACACACGCCGTTCTCCTGCCTGACCGCGTACCCTTCCCGCATCCCGCCAACGGGCGCCTGCAAGCGATCAAAGACTTCCTGCGTACCTACCTGCTGCTGGACGCTCCCGACGGCACGCCCGCGCCGCTGGCGTTTGAGCCGCTGGTCAAGATGGACCTGCGCATGCTGGGACAAGAGGGCTATGTTGCCACTGTGTTCAGCCACGCGCTGCCCGCCTTCCTCCAAATGATGGAGCGCCAGCGTCGCCGCCGCAAGCAAGCTGCTGGCGGCTGGCGCAAGCCCAACTGCTACAGCCCACGCGACCTCAAGCAGCCGCTCTATGATCACGTGGCGATGATCGGGCAATCCAGTTACGCGCTGTGTCTGGCGCTGGGCGATGAACTGCGGCTGCTGCTGCGCGTCTTGCGGGCGGCGCAGTTGACGTATCGGCGCGGGGCCAAATACGACTGGAAGGACCGCGACTGGCAGCGGACCTGGCACGCGCAGCAGCGGGCCGCCACAGAAACGCTGCTGCGCATCGCGCATATTTCCGCCCGGCTGCGCGAACGGGCGGGGCGGTGGTTCGCGGAGCAGTGCGTGCGCTGGAATTTGCGGCGGCTGTGGAAAGAGTTATTTGGGGCGAATGTGCCGCCCACCGGGGAGGTGTGGCGCTGGATATTTCAGATCAAGCTGCCGCCCAAGGTGAAGCTGCGGATTCTGCGGCGGCTGGTGGTGGAGCGCATCAACGGCCATCCCATTCCGCCGCCCTTTGAGCGCCTGATGACGCCGGTGATGACGTGGCGGCGTAAGCCCGGCACGGCGAGCGGAGAATCGTCGCTAAAGACGGGCGTTTGTTGCTAACGACGGTTCCCCGGCACCCTAAGACAAAAGGGCACGGAGGCCGGGGCTACAAGCTTGTAGCCCCGGCCTCCGTGCCGGGGAACGTTACAGCGGGAAACGTTTGGCGAGCGCGAGCCTGGTTTCCGCGACGCGAAAGCCCACCGATTCATAGAGGCGGTTGGCCCCGGTTGGGCTGGCCGCGTCCACGCTGAGCCGGGCAGTCGTCACGCCCGCTGCGCGGAGGCGCTGCAAGCCATCCAGCAGCAGCGCCCGCGCCAGGCCGAGTTTGCGAAAGCCGCGCCGCGTGCCCAGCGCGTCTATCCAGCCGTGTCCGGTGCGGGCGCGCTCCTCCTCAGAAACCCGGCTGTAGCAAAAGGCAGCCAACACACCATCGGGCGACTCAACCACCCGATCCATATCAGCGTTATAGTCAGGGAGCGTCATATCGTGGAGATAGTGCTCCACCGTCATCGGGTGGCCCTTCCAATGATCAATCCAGGTATCGTTAAACATTGCCACATACGGTTCGGCCTCCGCCGTCCCCGCCGTCTGGCGCAGCGTAAAGCCAGCGGGCAGCGTTGGCGCTGGAATAAGCTCAGTCAGCGCCCGGTCCATCGTCCAGAAATAGCGTTCGAGCGTATAGCCCCGCGCCTTGATTAGCTCAATCAGTTCGGTCTGGTCGTCGCGGGTTCTGGTCTGAAGCTCTCCCGCGAGGCCGTGCTCTTTCCCGCCCTCCTGCACGCGCTGCTCCGCCCACTGGAGCATCTGCGCTTCCAGCGCCGCGCCGCGCGCTTCCTGGCGCACCTTCAGGTCAATCAGGCGGGCATCCAGCGTTTCGCCTGGCTCAAAGAACCAGAGGCGGACGTAGCCGATCACACGGCCCTGCTCGTCTTTCCACAGGCGCGCATTGCGCGTGGGGTCCGCCTGCGGAAAAGAAAAATCCACACGCAGTTCCTCCACCGAGGTGCTGTCGTGCAGATGATCAACTTCCTCGCACGCATCAATCAACTCGACAATGCCCGCGAGGTCAGCATCGCCGGAATAGGGGGATGAGAGATAGGTCATAGGGGTATTCCTTTACATGCGTAACTGCTTGTAACCACGCACCGCCCAGGCACGCGCTTTCAGGGAAATCATCCCATCTGGCTGAATGGGCAGATGGGCGCGGATGGACTCACGCAATGCAGCGCGGTCCTCTTCGCTGAGCGACATGGCATAGCCGGGCGCTGGCCCCTGGCTGCCCAGGAACGGCGTCCAGTAATCGTCAAAATCACGAAAAACGGTGGGCACATCAATGGCGCGTGTCTCCACCTGTTGCAAGCCAGCAGCGCGGAAGAGGGTGCTCAGCGGCTCTGGCTGGCAGAGGGGGAAACGCGCGCCTTCATCCAGATCATGTGCGGCGGGATTGAGCGCAACCGCTGCATCCCAGAACTGGCGCATCAGTTGCATCTCCCCCGCGTAATCCCAGACATAGGCGGCCACCAGCCCGCCTGCCCGGACAGAACGGACCATCTCCGCTGCTGCGCGTTCTGGCTGCGGGATAAAGTTCAGCACCAGGCCAGAGATGACCGCATCCACGCTGCTGTCTGGCAGAGGCAAGGCGCGAGCATCGCCAACGGCAAAGCTGGCGCGTGGATCGGGCGTCTGGGCGCGGGCATAGGCCACAAAGCCTTCCGAGGGGTCCACGCCCAGCACCGCGCCTGGCGCTGCCTGGGCCAGAAGGGTCTGGCTCAGCGCGCCTGTGCCACAGCCGACATCCAGCCAGCGCCAGCCTGCCTGGGCATCCAGCCAGGCGAGGAATTCGCGGGCCACCAGGCGGCTCCAGCGGCCCACATAGGGTTCATACGCCGCGCCGCTGGCCCAGACATCGCTGTGTTGTTTGGGCATCATTCTCGCTTTCTACTCGCGTAGCTCATCGGGCCGCCAGATACGCACTGTTTTATCGCGGCTGCCGCTGGCGATGTACTGACCATCGGGCGACCAGGCCACTGCAATCACCTGATCTTGATGGCCGGTATAAGTAAATAGTAGGCTGCCAGTCTCAACATCCCAGACGCGCACCACGCCATCGCGTCCGGCAGAGGCCAGGCGGGTGCCGTCTGGCGACCAATCCACACCCAGCACGTAATCGGTGTGGCCGCGCAGGACGACTTCGCGCTGGCCGGTAGTGGCGTCCCAGACCTGCACGGTCTGGTCCCAGGCGCCAGAGGCCAGCTTGCGGGCATTGGGGGACCAGGCAACGGTGCGGGCGCGGTTGGTGTGGCCGCGATAGGAGAGCAGGCGCTGGCCGTTTTCGGCGTCCCAGACCTGCACTGTGCGGTCTGCGCTGGCGGAAGCAATGCGCGGGGCACGCGTGGCGGAGCCGGATGGCTCCCAGGCCAGTTCCCAGACATCGCTGCTGTGGCCGCGATAGGTGCAGACCTCTTCGCCGCTGAGCGGATCCCAGACCTGCACGGTGTTATCATCGCCTGCCGAGGCCAGCAGGCCGTTCTGCAACGAGCCAATGCCCAGGCCGCCCGGCGACCAGGCCACGTGCTCCACCACTGATCTGTGGCCGCGATAGCAATACAGCAGTTCGCCGGTTTCCGCGTGCCAGACGTGGGCGGTGTGGTCGTAGCTGGCCGAGGCCAGAAACAGGCCGCCAGGGGACCATGTGACGGCGTTGATGCGCGCGGTGTGGCCGCGATAGCGGGCCAGCCTGCGCCCGGTGGTCACTTCCCAGACGTGCACCGTCTGGTCATCGCTGCCAGAGGCAAGCTGCTTGCCATCTGGCGACCAGGCGATGGTGTGTATATAGCTTCTATGGCCGCTGTAGGTCTGTATTTGTGTTTCTGAGTATGCCTGGCTCATCCGAACTACCCTCCAATGAGCAGAACAAGCGCGATACTTGTAACTCTACCATAGGGAAGTATACCGTATTTTTCCGGTAACACAAGAAAAATAGTACCTTGGTGGTATGGAAGTGACTGATCAGGGTGTGTTGCGTTGAAAAGCGCCGTGTGCTAGGATGCGATAGTAGGAACGTCCGTTCGTCGTGTGTGGTTCGTTTTGGCAAGGGAGAGAGACGTTATGACGCAAACACCAGTGCAACCTGCTCCTTCTTCGCTTCAGTCCTCCGTTGATTCCTCTATACGCACGTCGCAGGCCATCTTGCACGCGCTGTTTGGCCCGCCTGCGCAACGCGCATTTGCCGTGCGCTTTTGGGATGGGTCCGTTGATCTGCCCGCGCCGGAGCAGCCCCAGTTCACACTGATCTTGCGGCGGCCTGGGGCGCTGCGGCGCATGCTGCTGCCGCCTTCGGAGCTGGCAATCACCGAGGCGTATCTGCGCGATGACTACGATGTTGAGGGCAGCATGGAGGCGCTGACAAACCTGGCAAATGGCTTTGTGAGCAGGGTTGGCAACGCGAAAACGCTGGCACGCCTGGCCTGGCGCTTGCGGCAGTTGCCCCGGCACGACGCCGAAGAGGGCACCCTAAGGCAGAAGGACACAGCGCGGGGCGGGCGCGCTGGCTTCAAGGGCAGCGGCGGCGAACACAGCCTGCAACGCGATTCTGCCGCTGTGCGCTATCATTACGACACCGGCAACGACTTCTACGCCCTCTGGCTGGACAGCAGCATGGTCTATTCCTGCGCGTATTTTCAGCGCGGGACGGATGATCTGGACACGGCCCAGCGCAACAAGCTGGAGCACATCTGCCGCAAGCTGCGCCTGAAGCCGGGCGAGCGCCTGCTGGATATTGGCTGCGGCTGGGGCGGGCTGATTCGCTACGCCGCTGAACATTACGGCGTAGAGGCGCTGGGCGTCACGCTGAGCGAAGCCCAGGCAGCGCTGGCGAGCGCGCGCATTGCCGAGGCGGGGCTGAGCGAACGCTGCCGCGTGGAGGTGCGCGACTATCGCAACCTGGGCGATCTGTCGCCGTTTGATAAGGTGGTCAGCGTGGGCATGTTTGAGCACGTGGGCGGCCCCAAGCTGCCGGAATATTTCGCCATTGCCTACCGCATGACGAAGCCGGGCGGTCTGTTCCTGAATCACGGCATAGCGTCGCCTGCTTCCGAAGCGCAGGTGCCGCGTTGGAATTGGTTTGCAGAGCGTCTTTGGAAGCCGGGCAGTTTTATCAATCGCTACGTCTTCCCCGATGGCGAACTCGTGCCGCCGCGCGAGGCGATTCGCCAGGGCGAACTGGCCGGATTCGAGACACGCGATGTGGAGAGCCTGCGCGAGCATTACGCGCTGACGCTGCGGCAGTGGGTGCGGCGGCTGGAGGAGCACCACGAGGAGGCGGTCAAGCAGGTGGGCGAGAAGACGTATCGCGTGTGGCGGCTATATATGTCGGGGTCGGCCAGCGGATTTACCAACGGCAATCTCGCGCTGATTCAGGCGCTCTTTAGCAAGCCGGACGCCAGTGGGCATACAGCACTCCCGCTGACGCGGGCTGATCTCTACGCATGATGCTGGCGACCCTATGCTTGTTATTTTGCGCGGTTTGCGCTATGCTGGTACGACACATAAGCGCGCATTCTGGATGCTATAAGAGTTTTTGCGCATGGCAGGGCAAGGAAACCTCTTTCTTGATATTGACCGAGAGCCGGAGCGCCAGGGCGCCCGGTCCTCTGGCGTGGGCGGAGCAAGCCAGAGCGCCTATAGCCCGCTCTGGCCCGCGCCAACGGCGGTGCCCCAACGTTTTTCTGGGGGCATAGGCGAGGCGCCGCTGGGGAGCGTGCCGACGCCAACGGTGGCAGACTTGAGCAGCGCCGACCCCCACGCGACCATTCCTACGTGCTCTGTCATGGGGCAAGGCACACAGGAACTCGCGGCGGGACTCGCGGCGCTGGGGTCGTCGTCCAGCAAGTCGCATCCGATTTCGCTGGCAGCGGCGCTGGCGGCCATTCGCCCAGATGGAGCCGCTGCCAATGACGACCCAGCGGCAACCAATCCCATCCTCCCCACCCCCGGACCGGCAGGGACGCCGGTGCTACAAGGCCCCACCCCTGCGGGCTGGGATGCCAGCGCTACAAGCCCCATCCTCCCCACCCCGGCGGGCTGGCAGCCCGCGCTACAAGGCCCCACCCCCGGACCGGCAGGGACGCCGGTGCTACAAGGCCCCGCCCAGGATGGGGAGCACTCGCGGACGATGCCGCTGTGGGAGGCGACCAGCCACGAACTGCCGGATGATTGGCAAATGGAGGGCGGCATCCAGGGCGTACACGCCGCGCCAATCGAGGAACCATCGCTCATGGATGATGTGTATCTGGACCGCGTGTACGATTTTACGCGCCCGGAGATTGCCAAGCTCTATGACCGGACGGTGGTGCCGCTGTGGTCCACTCCGTTTGGGCGCATGCTGCTGACGGCGTTTCTGGCGTGCGCGCGGCAACCGGGCTGGCAGGTGGTAGATGTGGCCTGCGGCACCGGCTACCCCACGCTGGAACTGGCGCAACTGCTGGGGCCGGATGGCGACATTGCCGGGCTTGATCTGTGGCAGGCGGGGATTGAACGGGCGCGCAAGAAAGCGGAGGCGATGCACCTGAAGAATGTGGCGTTTCTGGTGGCCGATATTGCCAAATGCGACCTGCCAGAGCGCTCGTTTGACGCCGCTATCTGCAATCTGGGCCTGACGAACTTTGTTCGCCCGGAAGCGGCGCTGCATGGCATGGCGCGGCTGCTTCAGCCCAATGGCACGCTGATTCTGACGACCAACCTTCAGGGCACTATGCTGGAGTTTTTTGAGTTGTATCACGCGGTGCTGAATGATCTGGGGCTGGTGGACCTGAGCCAGAATGTAGAACGCATGCTGACGATGCAGCCCACGATGGAAGCGGTGGAGGCGCTGCTGGAGCGCGTGGGCTTTACGGTGGACCAGACGATCAGCGACCATTTCGCGCTGGAGTTTCCCGATGGCAGCACCTTTTTGCGTTCGCCTCTGGTCGGGATGGGCTTCCTGAAGGGCTGGCGCAATCTGGTGAGCGATGCAGCGCTGCGCCAGATTATCTTCAACGAGATTGAACGACGGCTGAACGCCCGCGCAGCGGCCTGGGGGCGGCTTGATCTGACGGTGCCGATGCTTTGTTTGACGGCCCGCCGCCGCACCGAGGAAGGATAAGCATGCTGCTTCAGCGCCTGCGCCTCACCGACTTCCGCAACTACGCGCACCTGGACCTGAGCCTGCGGGCTGGCCTCTCCATCTTTCAGGGGCGCAATGCCCAGGGCAAATCGAACCTGTTGGAAGGCATCGCGCTGCTTGCGACCAGTCGTTCGTTTCGGGCGGGCGGCGAGCGCGAAACAGTGCGCTGGGGCGCGGCTGGCGGGTTTGCGCGGGTGGACGCGCAGCTTACGCGGCAGACCGGGCCGCTCAGCATCGAGATTGTGATTGCCGACCCGCACCCGCCGCTGCCGGGCGTTGGGCGGCCCGACGAAAAAGCGCCCTCCATGCCCGCGCCGCCCGCGCTGCGCAAGCGCATCAAGATCAACGGGACGCCGCGCCGGGCGATGGACCTGCTGGGCAATGTGCAGGTGGTGCTGTTTGCCCCGCCTGATCTTGATCTGGTGGCGGGGGCGCCGCAGCAGCGCCGCCACTATCTCGACGTGATCTTGTGCCAGGTGAGCCGCCGCTATTTCCAGGCATTGGCGCAGTTTCAGAAGGTGCAGGTGCAGCGCGCCGCTTTGCTGCGGCGCATCCGCGAGGGCCAGGAAGACCCGCGCTCGCTCACCTTTTGGGATGAGCAGTTTGCCACGCACGCCGCGCCGCTGATGCTGGAGCGCGCCCGCATGATTGAGTGGGTAGACCAGCATGTGCGCCGCTATTACGCGCAGTTGAGCGGGGGCGAAGAGGCGGCTCAGGTTGTCTATCGTCCATCGTTTGCGGGGGCGAAGGCGGCTGCGACGGTTGAGGACATATGTCGCAGCTTTCGGGAAGAACTCACAAAGCTGCGCAGGCGCGAAATCAACGCGGGCGTCAATTTGCTGGGGCCGCACCGCGATGATCTGGTCTTTTTAGATCAGCAGCAGATGGACCTGGGCATCTATGGCTCGCGCGGGCAGCAGCGCAGCGCTGCGCTGGCGCTGAAGCTGGCCGAACTCGATTTTCTCCAGGCGGAAACGGGCGAACAGCCCATCTTGCTGCTGGATGATGTTTTTAGCGAGCTGGATGAGCACCGGCGCGGCTATCTGCTGGGGATGGTGCGCGAACTGGAGCAGGTCATCATCACCACTACCGACCTGCATCTGCTGCCCGCCGATCTGCTGGCCGACGCCACCTGCTATCACGTGGAGGCAGGCATGATTCAGCAGGAAAGCCCCAGCCCTCTGTAGCATCTGCGCTGGTGACTTGCTTTTCTTAAGCTTTTCTGCTATACTGATCTTGTCGGCGTCCCAAATCTTTTTATGGGTGGTTGGCACAGCGGCAACTGCTCCGGGCTGTAAACTCGGTGCCCTCACGGGCTTCAGAGGTTCGAGTCCTCTATCCCCCACCACACTCCATACGCCAGCAATCACCTCTGGCAGCGTTTCCCCACGCGCCACACCCATCCCCGCCCCGGCGGGCTGGCAGCCCGCGCTACAAGCAGGGAGGAGGCCCCAGTATGAGTGACCCAGTAGACAAAGAATCTCCTCCAAAAGATGCCGTGACCTGGCGTAGTCGTGGGTATCTTCCACATCTGGAACGACATGGGGCTACTTACTTCGTTACTTTTCGCCTGGCGGATGCCCTGCCTCATCGGGTGCTTGAGGAGTTCCGGGCGGAACGCGCAGCGTTACTTGCCAAAGCACAAGCGCAAGGGGTGCTCTCAGGTGAGGAGCAAGCTCGGCTCGATCTGCTCGTGTCGCAGCGTATCCAGGCATATCTAGACGCTGGCAAGGGCGCCTGCTGTCTGAGACAGCCAGGGGTCGCTGAGATTATGGCAGAATCTTTACGATACTTTGCGGGCAGCCGGTATGTGCTCCTGGGCTGGTGTATCATGCCTAATCATGTACACGTTGTGCTGGAGCCATTGCCACCAGCCACCTTGTCTACTATCCTTCATACCTGGAAGTCGTTTACCTCCAACCGGATTGGAAGGCTCCTGGGTTACAAAGGGGCGCTTTGGGAGCAGGAATATTACGATCA
The DNA here is from genome assembly GCA_036557885.1 of Ktedonobacterales bacterium. Classification (GTDB taxonomy): domain Bacteria; phylum Chloroflexota; class Ktedonobacteria; order Ktedonobacterales; family DATBGS01; genus DATBGS01. Next base: position 11,085 of record DATBGS010000011.1, on the reverse strand, counting down.
CTTAATTCGAGATGAGCAGGCGCTCTGGCGGATTCTCACATATGTGTCCCAAAATCCGCTCAAGGCCAATTTGAAGGACTGGCCCTGGGTAGAGATACTGGTGCCACAAGATGATCTGTTGTAGAGTGTCGTAAACACGCGCGGCCTGCCAGCAGCCTTGCTTGTAGCGCGGGCTGCCAGCCCGCCGGGGCGGGGATGGGTGTGGCTCATATGCCATCGTTGGCTCTTGCGAGACTCGCGCGGGCTGGCAGCCCAGCTTGCCCCTGCTTTGAGGGGCGCCACAAGGGGCAGCCCCTCAGTGAGGAGCATAGGAAGGAACTAGAACGTATGCAGCAGCGAGTGCAAGCGTTGGCGGCGCAGTTTGCTGAGGCGAACGCGGCCATCAAGAGGCTGGTGGAATCCTGTACAGAGGCGCAGTGGCAAACCCCCTGCGTTGTTGGGGAGTGGTCGGTTTGCGTCACGGTCCACCATATCATTAACGGCTATGATCAGGAGGGCTGGGTTGCGGCGCTGATCGCGGCAATCCTGGCAGGAAAAGCGCTTCCTGAGCACCCGGCAGACTCGCATCCAGAGCGTGATTACAACGAGTGGTATACCCAGCAGTTTGCCACACGCACCAAAGACGAGGCGCTGGCGCTGCTGCGGCAGAATGAAGCCGCAGGGCTGCGGCTGATCGAGGGCTTGCAGGATGCCGACCTGGACAAAACCGCCCCCGCTTCATCGGAGCGCAAGCCGGTGAGCGTGCAGCGGATTATCGAGCACATCCTGATCAACCACGCCCAGGAGCACCTCAAGAGCCTGCGGGCGACGCTGGAAGCTGAGTAAGCAGCCGGGGTCACTCGCTTTCGGCTTTGCGGTGGCGCAGGACGGTGGCGTGGAGGCCAAAGCTGCTGGCGCCAAAGAGCGCGGCCAGCATCACGGAGTAGAGGACGCCGCCAGGCAGCGCACCGATGCCCCAACCGGCAGCCCCCCAGATCACCGCGCCCATCACTCCCAGGCTGGAGAGCGCCGTCTGGCTGCGCGTATTCATGCGGGCAAGCACCCCCAGGCACAAGAACAGCGCCAGCAGCAGCACGCACAAGCCAACCAGCCTTGAATGCAGGCTGAGGCCAGCCAGCGCCGGGCACACCAGCACATCTGCTGCGATCAGCGGGAAGGCCGACATCGGCACCCAATACAGACGTTTATGCAGCAGCGCCTTCGCCACGCGCAGGTTTTCCCAGATCATAGGGCGCCTGGAGTGTTCCGGCACAAAGGCGCCATCGGCCTGCCAAATCTGCACCTTCTGGTCGGTGCCTGCCGAGGCCAGGCGCATGCCTTCCGGCGACCAAGCCAGCGTCAACACCGCGCCGCGATGTCCGCGATAGATGTAGCGGTGGCCGCCGCTGGCGGAATCCCAAAGCTGCACAGTGTGGTCGCTGCCACCCGTTGCCAGCCGTTTGCCGTTGGCAGACCAGGACACCGACAGCACCGGGCCTTGGTGCCCGCGATAGGAAACCAGGGTGGTGCCGGTATTGGCATCCCAGACGCGCACGACTTCATCGCCGCCCAGCGAGGCGATGCGTCGGCTTTCTGGCGACCAGACAACGGAGGTCGCCCCGGCTACATGCCCGCGATAGGCCGCCAGGGTCGTGCCAGTGCTGGCATCCCAGACGCGGACGGTGCGGTCCACCCCCACCGAGGCCACGCGGGTGCCATCCGGCGACCAGATTAACTCGGTGACGGGGCCGCGATGCTGCTCGTAGGTCAGGTTGGTGGTGCGAGAAGCGGGACTCCAGACCTGAATACGCCCATCGTCGCCTGCCGAGGCAACGCGCGAGCCATCCGGCGACCAGGCCAGGACCAGCGCCACGCCTGGATGCCCGCGATAGAAGCCCAGGGTTTCGCCCGTCATAGCATCCCAGACCTGCACGGTGCCATCTATGCCGGAGGAGACGATCTGTTGTCCCTCTGGCGACCAATCCAGCGCGTAGAGGCCGCCCACATGCCCGCGATAGACGAGCACTTCGGTGGCATTGCCAGCATCCCAGATTTGTACGAGCGATTCATCATCGAGCGGGAGCTTGAGCGTGGCGCGTGGAGAGAGGGCGGGCTGCTCCGCCTGCGCGTGCTCTGCGGGTTTTTCGGGCGGCGCTTCCTGGCTCTCTATGATGGTGGGCGCCACAATCGCTGCGGCCTGCTGCTGTCTGGTGCGCTTGCCTCTGGGTTTCCTGACGGTCTTGGAGGTGTCGCTGTTCCCTTCGAGGCTCATCTGCACCAGCGTTTTAGATTCATCTGGCGCTGCCGGGGGAATGGCAGGATCGGTGGGCTGCTGTTTGATGGCGGGCGCGGTGGGCTGCCTCAAAGCCGGGGCGCCCGCTCCAGTGGGTAAGCCGCCTGAAACTGACGAGAAAGATTGCTGCGCGAGGGGCCGGGTGAAAGCGGGAGACGCGGCCTCGGCGCCTGTGGGCAGGGGAACGGTGGCGGGCGCGGCCTGGGGCGCTTTGCGGCGCAGCGCGGGCGGCAAGGCGGCACGCGCAAACGAAGCCAGGTATTCCTGATTGGGCGACCAGACCAGCACGCGGCGGCTCTCGGAGAGGCCCCCATACGAGAGGGTGTGTTCCTGGTCGCCGGTGGCGGCATCCCAGATATGCACAATTTGATCTTCGCTGCGCGAGGCGACATGCCGCCCATCCAGCGACCACGTAATATCAAAGACCTGGCCGGTATGCCCATCATAGGCGCAGTGCATGGTGCCAAGCGGCGGGGTGTTGAGCATATGCACCGTCTTGGCGTTATCCCAGCCTGCTGCCAGCCCCATCGTGCCCCGATAGCTGGAAAGCGGCGATGAGCTAATCACCCGGCGCGGGCTGCTGGGGGCTGGCATGACTACCCGACCCGACACTGGTATGTGCGTTGAGAGCGCGCTGGCCTGCTCCAGCGCGGTAGCAAACATCTTGATGGTGGAGAAGCGTTGATGCGGGTTCTTCTGGAGCGCGCGCAGGACGACCTGCTCCACGCCTGCGGGCAGCGAGGGCGCTTTCAGGCGCAGCGATGGCGGTATCGCGGATAAATGCTTGGCGACGATCTCCTGCACTGACCCCTGAAAGGGCGGCTCGCCCGTCAGCCACTCGTAGACCAGCACCGCCAGCGCGTATTGATCGCTGGCCGGGTGCGGGTGTCCGGCAAATTGCTCCGGGGCCATATAGCGAAAGGTGCCCGCGATGTCCTTGGTGCTCTGGTAGCCAGTGGTCTGGGCAATCACCGCGATGCCAAAATCGCTGAGCAAAAGCTGTTCGCGGTCGCCAATCAGCATGTTTTCGGGCTTGATGTCGCGGTGAATCACCTTGGCGCTGTGCGCGTAGTGCAGCGCTTCCGCAATCTGGCGGATATATTCAACGACGAGGTCTAGGGGCAGGCGCGTTCTTTCGGGGTAGTGTTTGCGCAGGCTGCCGTTGGGGGCATATTCCATGACCAGAAAGGGCGTTTTGCCCTCCACGCCAAAGTCATGCACCGGCACAATATGCGGGTGCTTCAGGTGGGCAATCGTCTGCGCCTCGCCGCGAAACTGCTCGACGTTCTGGTTGGTCAACTGGGTAGACAGCACCTTGATGGCCGCCTGGGTCTTCAGGTACATGTGCTCGCCCAGGTAAACTTCGGCAAAACTACCCTCACCCAGCAGCGACGAGAGGTGGTAGTTGCCGAACTGCTGGCCTACATGATCAACCATCCGCCTATCCCTTCTGAGACACGAAGCTTCTAAAGTTATAACGGATGTACCGGGGAAAGGTTGGGCTTTCTGAGTGAATTGTAGGGAGCAATTGGCGTGCCAGTCAAGGAAGGGGGGTAGAGTAGCCCGATTGGGGGATTCAGGTCGGTTGTCTTCCTGCTCCAGAAAGAGCGTCGCTTGTAGCGCCAGCCTCCGTGCTGGCGAACCGTTCCCCGGCACCCTAAGACAGAAGGGCACAGGGGACGCCGGGGCTACCCCAAAGGGGCACAGCAAACACCATGAGCTAGCGCTTTACGGGAAGCACTTCTACCGGAATGTTTTTGCTGCGGGCGTAGTTTACAATCTCCGCTGTGCCGCCATGCCCGCGCGCGGGCTGACCGTCCCAGAGGGCGACCAGCAGATTGGCGCGATCTACGACCCACAGGCCGCCCGCAAAGTAGGCATCATCCGAGCGCTCGACGTAGTTGAGGGTTTCAACCGATTTGGCAACTTTCTGGAGGTGCAGAAAGCGCTCGCGGGCCGGGCCTTCGGCAAAATCCTCGATATAGGTGGCAAACGGCAGCACCACGCACAGCGGGATGCCCAGTTCCAGCGCGGTTTCGGCAAACAGGCTGTCGGCTCCTTCCGCAATGGCGGTCAGCGCCTCCACGTCGGGGTGCCGGGCCTTGACTTCTGTCAGGAGTTGGCGGCACTGGCTGCGCAGCCGCTCCTGCTGGGCCTGGTCGCCTAGCCCGCGATGTCCGGAAACCGCCACGCGATAGGGGATGGGCTGGGTTGCTTTGGAAGAGACATCAAGCACGCCTGACTTAGCGCGGCGTTTGCGGATGATATTCACAGAGTCGCTGCCTTTCGCTTTTATTGGACGCGAATCAGATGGTAGTCTCTGGCGCCTTTACGCGCAACCAGAAATTGTCCTTCGATGAGGGACGACAGGCCCAGCATGGCCTGGACATCGGCAATACGCTGATTGTTGATGTAGATGCCACCAGCCGCAATCAGCCGCCGCGCCTCGCCTTTGGAGCTTGCCAGGCCGCTTGTCGTCACCAGATCAATGAGCGACAGGCCATCGCCCTCAAACTGGCGCCGGTCTATGACGCTGGACGGCACATGCGCGAAGATGTCCAGCACCTCTCTGGCGCCCAGGCCGGTCATCTCGCCGCCAAATAAGACGCGCGAGGCTTGCCGGGCCTGGTGCAGCGCGGCTTCGCCATGTACCAGGCGTGTCACTTCCTCCGCCAGCCGCCGCTGCGCCTCGCGCTTTTCCGGCGCGGCCTGCAACTGGGCTGCCAGTTCCTCGATCTCTGGCCGGGTGAGAAAGGTGAAGTATTTCAGGTAGGTGATGACATCCCGATCATCGGTGGTAATCCAGTATTGATAGAACTGGTAGGGCGAAGTCAGGTTGGGGTCCAGCCAGACGGTGCCTGCCTCGGTTTTGCCAAACTTGACCCCGGTGGAGGTCAGCAAGAGCGGAAAGACCAGGCCATAGCCCCTGGCGCCCCGCATCCGCCGGATGAGTTCGGTGCCCGCCACGATGTTGCCCCATTGGTCGCTGCCACCTGTCTGAAGCACGCAGCCAAAGCGATCATAGAGCATTACGAAATCATAGGCTTGCAGCAGCATGTAGCTAAACTCGGTAAAGGAGATGCCGCTTTCCTGCTCCAGCCGCCGCTTCACGGATTCTTTCGCCAGCATGTAGTTGACCGTGATGTGCTTGCCAACATCGCGCAGAAAATCCATCATTTTGATCGAGAGCAGCCAATCGGCATTATTGATGACCCGCGCCGGATTGGTTTTGGTATCGAAATCCAGAAACTGGCTCAACTGCGCGCGGATGCCCGCCACATTCTCTTCTACCTGCTCTTTGGAAAGCAACTGGCGCTCCTGCGTCTTGCCGCTGGGGTCGCCAACCATGCCGGTGCCGCCGCCCACCAGGGCAATAGGGCTGTGCCCGGCACGCTGCATACGCGCCAGCGCCATGATGGGCACGAGCGAGCCAACATGCAAGCTGGCGGCGCTGGGGTCAAAGCCATTGTAGAGGGTGACGTGCTCTCTGGCGAGCAGTTCTTCCAGCCCCTCAGAGGCTTCCAGCATCTGGCCGCGCCAGGCAAACTCTTCAAGAATAGTCATCTATTTGCTCCATACCGCTTCGTTCATAGCGAAGAAATCAGCCCACCACCGAAGCCAGATGCGCTTTATAATTGGTGCCATTGGGTGATTTTGGGGTGCCGCTGTAGTCGAGAATGAGCGACAGATCGCCGCAGGAGGTGCCCCACGTGTCCCATGTCCAGGCCAGATAGCCGCTCTGGTGGGCATCCAGCCAGTTCAGAACCGTGTTCGTATTGGTCACACTACAGGCGTCGCCGTCCACGCTCTCCCCAACCTCAGTCGCCACCAGCGGCACACTGGCAGCCACAGGCGCTACCTGAGTATTGTAGCACGTCGTGGTATTGCAGATATTGCCTACCGGATAAATATGCCAGGAGGCGCCCAGATTGTTCTGTGGGTCGCTGGGCTTATAGCTCAGCCAGTGCGAGAGCGTGTTGGAATATTGCAGGCCGCCCAGCAAGATCACATTGGGCGCGCCCACGTTGCGGATGGCCGTGACCAGTTCCTGCATCCCCGCCACCTGATAGGCCGCGCCCTTGTAGCTCGTGCCGGAGCAACTGCCCGCAGTCGAGGTAGTGCCATCGCGCCAGCACTGCCAGCCGTTGGTGGTATCGCCATTAGAAGAGGGGTATGGTTCATTAAACAGATCAAACAGCACAGCGGTATTGTTCTTGAACGTGTTGGCGACCTGCTGCCAGAAGGTGATCGAGTGGTCGCGGTCTGGCATGGGCGCCTGGCCGTTGGCGGTATTGGTGCCGGGGGCCGACCAGTGCAGTTCGAGGATGGCGTAGATGCCGTGCTGGTTCAGGAGGCTTACAAAGTTGGCGATGGCGTTCTGATAGGTGGCGCCGGAGGACGCGGCAGGCGCGCCATTGATGCTGAGCCAGCAATCTTCATTCAGGGGGACGCGCACGGCGTTGATCTTCCAGTTCACCATTGCCTGCACCGAGGCGGCGTTGGCGGGGCCATCAAAGATGCCCCAGCCCTGAATGCAGGCATATTCTGACCCGGAGCGATTGACCCCGCGCAAGAAGACCTGCTGGCCCTGGCTGTTGAGCAGCTTGTTGCCCTGCACATGCAGCCCCGAAAACTGGCTCGGAGGCCGGGGCGTGGAGGTGGGCGTTGGTGGACGCGGGGAAGTGGGCGTTGGGGTTGGCGTGCCGGGGGCGGGCGTCGTGGTTGGCGAAGGGGAAGCGGTTGCAGTGGTGGTGGGCAGCGGGCTGCCGGTGGGCGAGGGCTGGGCCGTTCCGCTGGCCTCTGCGACGGGTGATTGCCCATTGGGAGGAACCAGCGTCACTTTGGCAATGGCGCTGACCGGATTGATGCTGGGGTGATTGAACGAGATGAAGGCGGGCACAAACGCCACGATGAGCGCTACGATCAGGCTCATAACGCTCGTCAGGATGAGGCGCGAACGCCAGGAAAGCGGAAAGCCCTGTGGCCGCTCGTCTTCATGTATCATCTGGCCCCCTGGTCGCAACTGCCTAAGCCAACTGCTTTTGCTGCCAGTATCCTTAACAGGGGGCCAGTCGTCAAATAGGGCGGGCTGAAACGAAGCGCAAAATTATCTGCCCGCAACGGTTACAGGTCGCTTCCAGAGCGGGCTGGCGCAGATAGTGCCAGTAAAATCAGGCAGGCACTCTGTAGCAAAAAAGTACCAGCCGCAATGCACGAAAGGCTGGCTGCACAAGGCTGTTGACGGGCCAGCGGAGGAAACCAGGCACGAAGTTTGCACCTATGCGCGAACGAGGGACTTGAAACGACATCGGACAGGGGAAGAGATGGCAGCAAACCTGGCCCAGGGAAATTCCCGCGCTCGCGGATGGATGATGGCCTGTGCGCTCTTGCTGGCGCTAAGCGTCACGGCCTGCGCTTTGCCATTCTCTGCAACGGCAGACACGGAGCCTGCCTTTGCTGCCAGGCTGCGCCCGGCGCTGGCGGCGCAAATGAAAAGCCTCGGCGTGCCTGGGGCCATCGTGTATGTGGAGTATCCCGGTCACGGCACCTGGACCGCGACAATGGGCACCAGCGATGTTTCCACCAACGCACCCATGCGCCTGGACGCGCATATGCGCGTGGGCAGCATCACCAAGACGTTTACCGGCACGGTGATCCTGCAACTGGCGGAGGAGGGCCAGCTAGGGCTGGACGACCCGGTAGCGCAGTATCAGCCAGAGGTGCCCAACGGCAAGCATATCACCATCCGCGAACTGCTGAATATGACGAGTGGGCTGTTCAACTACTCCGAGGATGCGGGCTTTGATAACCTGCTGATGGCGCAGCCGTCCAGGGTCTGGCAGCCCAAAGAATTGCTGGCAATTGCCTTCCAGCATCCGCCGTATTTTGCCCCCGGCCAGGATTTTCATTACTCGAACACCAACACGATTTTGCTGGGGTTGATTGTGGAGCAGATCACCGGCAAAACGCTGGCCGAGGAGTTCCAGCAGCGCATCTTTACGCCGCTGGGCATGAACTCCACCAGCTTTCCCGCGCCTGCCCTGGCCGCGCTCCCCAACCCACACCCGCAAGGCTACGCCTCTCAAGCGAGCGGGGAATGCCCGGCAAAGCCAGCCGCTTCTGGCGAGCAGGGGGCGAAAATAAAAAACCAGCCAGCGCTGCTCTGCGATGTGACGGATTTCAACCCGTCCTGGGGATGGGCGGCGGGAGCGGCCATCTCCACGCTGCATGATCTGCGCATCTGGGCCAAAGCGCTGGCGACCGGGAAGCTGCTCAACGAGGATATGCAGAAAGAGCGGCTGACCTGGAGTCCCATTGAGCAAAATGCGAGCTATGGGCTGGCGATTTTTGATGTGAGCGGGTTCCTTGGGCACAATGGCTCGCTGCCAGGCTTCCAGAGTTTTATGGGGTATCGGCCAGATAAAGGGGCAACGGTGATTGTGTTGACGAACCTGGATCAGTCGGCGTATTGCGCGCCTCCCGCCAGCCCTGGAGGGACACCAACCTGCACTGAGCCTGCCGACGCGCTGTCAAAAGTCATCATCAAGCAGGTCTTTTCTTGAGACAGGGCGCTGTCTCAGTACGTCTCGTGCGTACTGGGACAGCGCCTGCATGATCAAAGCAGGAAGCGCTCTGTGCGGTTAGAGGCTCCCCGTTTTGGCGCTACCGGAACTCGCACGGGTGGCCTGTACCGTCCACGCCAGATGACACCTGGAGGTTGACCGTTGAGCTACTTGGCACAATGGTGCCTGCGGCTGGGGTTTGGCTGAGCACCTTTCCCGCAGCATTCCGGCAGGTGTTGTCCAGTGTCAAAGACACCTGACTCAATCCAGCCTGGGCGAGCGCGCCGATTGCAGTCGTCAGATCGCTGGACAGCACGTTGGGCACTGTTGACGACATCGGGAACCAGGCGACCAGAGCAGGGTCGTAATTGCCATCATTGAAGCTAGTTCCTCCAAAATCGGCCCAGGAGGTCCAGCCAGAGGAAGCGGTCCAGCGCCTGTACAAGTGATCTACCTGACTGATGTTGTCTGCTATCACATGAATGGCGTCGGGCGTATCGGCAACTGTGGGAGCCGTACCGAGCGGGTAGCTATCAATGGTCACCCAGCTTGACCAGGCCCCATTGTTGAACTGAATGAACGAGAGGCCACCGCCGGAATTGCCCACCAGAATCTGCAAACTCCCGACTCCTCCGCTGGTGACACCAGGGGTGGAGAACACGGCGCCTCCCTTGCTTTCCCAGGGGTGCCAGCTCCCGTCGTACCACATGTGCTCCAGTTCATTGTTGGTTCCCCGCGCAAACAGATCAATGCGCCCCGGTCCCCAGGAGACGGCTGATGGGCTGCCCCAGCCATAAGCGGGATTTGACGCTACCACCTCCCACTGGCCCGACCAGACGGAATTATCGGCCCAGGTGTGCAGGAGGTATTTGGTCGTATCAAGGTTGGAGTTGACATACGCATAGACAAACAGGTCCAGGCGCCCCGGCCCCCAACTGCTGACCGTCGGGTCTGAATAGAAGGTGTATGTGACGTTGGTGATGCTGACTTTCGAGGGAAAGGATGGGAGGGTGCCAGGCACATTGTTCCAGGTGGTTGCCGGGGACCACACGCCATTGCTCTCGGTCTTGTAATAGAGACTGTTGCTGGTATTCCGCGTAACGATAGTGAGGCGCCCAGGGCTATCAGACACTACCGAAGGTCTTCCATAGAAGAAGACGTTGCTGGGCAGCGTAGATGAGGGCACAAGAGTCCACGAGGGAGTCCAGGTGTTGCCATCGTCATCAGACCATCGGTGAAAAATCAAGCCAGAATCATAGTCAGTATAAAAGACATCCAGACGCGGGGTTCCACTTGAGGTCTGGGTCGTGAGCATGGTCTGCTGCTGCCTTGGCGCGGCAGTGACAGGCCGCGAGAAAAGCGTGCTCGCGGTGAGCGTGCCCACGACCAGGGCCAGCGCTGCCGCGCTGACCACAAGGTGTCTTGCGGCGCTCCATCCCTTCAGAGGCGGTCGCCAGAACCGAATGTGCATCTTATCCCTTTCGTATGTAGTGCTCTTATCCATTTTTGTCTGTACAACTGATGCCAGGAATGCTGGCATCTTCCAGCAGCGCGTGTGGCATCTGGTCCCTCCTTTTGAGTCATGGACCAGTGGAGCGATTCCTCCGCACGGCTTTAACAATACCAGCCGCTGGCCGGTGCCACATCGGGAGCGTTCCCTATGTTGGAGGCCGCATCACCCTATCTTGAGGAGGCACCAGCGAGATTGCACAAAGAGGGGTGCCCAGTAGAATGACTGGGGAGGGGTCAGGCCAGATGATGCTTGCTGGCCTCATAGGTGGCACGGGAGCGAACAGGAGGAAGGGGTGCGCTTATAATCTCATCAATTGCAAGACAAAACTGCCGAGGGAGAAAAGGGATAACTGGCTAAACGATTCATCGAGCCAGTTAGCTCATCTTTTTCCTCGGCAGTTGAAAGCCAACGAACAAGCTGTAGGTTTCGCCGCTTATTGCGCCAAAAACTGCCATTTTGAGCCCTTATTTGCCGCTTATTGCGCCGGTTATTCGTCGTTTATTGCGCCAAACCTGACTTGTAGTGCCGCTTATTGCGCTAAATCTGCAAGATTGAAACTCTGCTGATCTTCGCCACTGCTCATAAGCGATCTGCAAGGACCACCAGATCGGATCTGGAGATCGCTCGACCTTTGTTCAACTCGCTCACGCGGTTTGTTACTGAGAAAAAGGTGCAAAGTCAAGTTCAGAGGGTGCCTGAGAGTTGGTTAACCACTTCGCTCGATTGCTGCGATTATT
>DATBGS010000010.1:0-180822 GCA_036557885.1 Ktedonobacterales bacterium | reverse complement strand
CGGGCTGGAGCGGCTGGCGAGTGCGCGGCTGCTGAAGCCGCTGTGGAGCCAGCCCGCGCTGCGCGAGGAGACGGCAGGCGTGCTGGCGGTGCTGGAGCAGGAGGTTATCGAGTTGGTGGAGGCGTTGGAACTGGTGCCCATCGTGCAGCGCGGGCCAGGCTGGGAGCTGCTGGAAGCGGCGCGGACGCGAGCAATTGCCGCGCATTGGGAGCGGCTGGAGGAAATCGTCGCGGTGCTGCGCCAGCAGGTGCGCCAGCGCGGGGCGGTGCGCAGGCTGGCGGGTGTGCTGACAGGGCTGGCGTGGAAGGCGCTGGTGACGCTGGCGGCGTAGCGCCCCAAGACCCCGCCCCTGCCCGGCACCCTAAGACAGAAGGGCACGGCGGAGGCCGGGGCTACAAGCACGTAGCTCCCCAAGGCCCCGCCCCGGCGGGCTGGCCCCTCAAAGCAGGGGCACAGCAGCCCGCGCTACAAGCACCGCCCTGGCGGGCTGGCCCCTCAAAGCAGGGGCACAGCAGCCCGCGCTACGAGCACCGCCCTACCGGAAGCTGGCGGGCGAACTGAGCCGGGCGCGGAAAAGCGCGACGACGCCTGGGTGGGCGTTGCTGCCGATGCGCGCCAGGAAGACGTTGGCCGGGTCCAGGTGCAAGTTGGGTTCGTTGGCGTACATTTGCTCAAAGCCCTCTCTCTGGAAAAGGCCGCGAATCATGCCACCGTAGCGCATGCTGCCCATGCCCGTTTCCTCTAAATCCCAATGCCAGGCATAGCCCAGGGCAAAGAGAATGACATCCTCAAGGTAATCTGGCTCTAGCGCAAACTTGAGAAGCTGCGTGGCGAGGCCCAGCTTGCGCCAGTTGGAACTAATCTCAATCGCCACTTCGTACAAGTCGCCAATGCCTTCCCACCAGCCCTCAGCGGCGCAGATGCTCACCTGACCAATCAGCATACCATCGGGCGTATGGGCGACTACTAATTCGGAGTCTGGGCGCTCAGCAATGCGCTTGAGCAGTTCTTGCTCGCGGTCAGCGCGCCGCGCAAACGCGCGCAACCCCTCATCGGGGTGCAGCCGCTCTACCAGTGAGGGCGGGCACCAATCGCGCAGGAGAACCTGGCCCTTGGCAGTTTCCAGTGTTTTTGTGCGCGGCTCTGGTGGGCGCCCAGACACACGCAAGAGGTCGGGCACGCCAGTGCTGGTGGCCTCCGGGCGAACGGCGGGAAATGCCTGGCGCACCTGCGCGGGCAAAAACAGCCGCCGGGCCTGGGCGACGATGCGCCGGTTGTGTCGCTCAATCTCGGCGCGGCGCGGCTTGGGCGGGAAATCATCGGGATTATCCAGGAATTTCAGCGGCAAGGGGTCAGGGCATTCTGGCTGCCAGCGGTCCAGCCAGGCATTGGGAATCTTCTCTGGGAGCGGGCGGCCAGAAAGCTCCGACCAGACCAGCGACCAGGCACGCGGCACGACGCGATAAATATCATAGCCACCGCCGCCCAACGCGACCCAGCGCCCCTGGCATTGTTCATGGGCCAGCGTGTGGATGAGTTTGGCTTGCGCGGCGGCAATCTGGGTGGTGGTGGCAAGATGGGTCAGCGGGTCAAAGGCGTGCGGGTCGCAGCCATGCTGACTAAAGATAATATCCGGGCGGAACGTTTCTACCAGCGAGGGAATCATGGCGTTGATGGCTTCCAGCCAGGAATCATCTTCGGTGAACGCATCCATTGGCAGATTGACGGCAAAGCCGCGCCCGGCGCCCTGCCCAAGCTCCAGCACATCGCCAGTGCCGGGGAAGAGATAGCGGCCCGTTTCGTGAATGGAGACGGTCATCACGCGCGGCTCGTCGTAAAAGGCCCACTGCACGCCATCGCCGTGATGGGCGTCGAAATCCACGTAGAGCACCCGCGCTTCGTATTCCTGAAGCAGCGCGGCAATTGCTACCGCCGTATCGTTGTAGATGCAAAAGCCAGAGGCGCGGTCACGCAGGGCATGATGCAGCCCGCCGGTTGGGTTGAAGGCGTGGCGCACTTTGCCTTCCATGACGGCACGCGCCGCTGCCAGCGTGCCGCCAGCAATGCGGGCGCAGACATCGTGCATGCCTGAAAAGGAGGGGTTATCGCCCAGGCCAAAGCCGTAGCGCTCCGGGTCTATGGATGGTTCACCAGTGAAGCCATCTATGGCGACGCCATCGAACTCGCTCAGACGCGCAACCGTCGAAACATAATCAGGGGTATGCACCAGCAGGAGTTCTTCGCGGGTGGCTGGTTTCTGATTGAGCACCTCTTCGCTGTCCAGCTTGAGAATGCCCGATGCCTCCAGCAAGCTCACCAGCAGTTCATGGCGAACAGGGCGCAAGGGGTGGTCTGGCCCAAAATCGAACTGCGCCAGTTGGCGGTCATGAACAAACATCACGCCCACTTCTGGCGGAGGTGGCGCAGATGGAACTGCTTTTTGCAACACCGCTGGCGGATTATCTTTATCGCTGCTACCCATTCGTCTTCTCCTACAGTGTTTCGGGATGTTCAACTTCAATGCCTGCTGCTGCCAGATCGCGCAGAATTGGCTCTGGATAAATAGTGCGAATGCGCACCATGACCGGCCAGCGCCCACGCTCATCCGTTGGCTCGCCAATCAATCCGGCAATGCTGCCATTATGTTTGGCAATGATAGTAAGGGCGTGGGCAAGCTGCGCGGCGTTGCCATGATGGAGCATCAGGCGCAGGCGGGTGCTGGGTTCCTGTGCCCCAACGAGGCGCACCAGGGCATGAAACAGGTCGCTTTCGGTGATAATGCCAACCAGCCGATCTTGCGCATCCTCGACCACCACCGGCAGGCAGCCAATGGCGTTATCAGCCATGAGCTTTGCTGCGTACTCAACGGGCGTGGTTGGGCTGACCGTGATGACGGGCTGGTGCATCACTTCGCGCACCTGTCGCCCTTTGAGGTGCTCGGCGTCAACCGCACCAATGCGGCCCCCTGGCAGGTCGCGGTCAGACAGAACACCAATCGCTGCCATTGGCGGCCTGGGCGGAGGATAGACCAGCGGCCCTGGCCTGACATCGTTGGGCCAGGGTAAGATTTCCACTACTGGCAGATGGCGAAAGCGGCCCTGGCGCAAGAGGATGGTGGCGTGCTCAAGGGTGTCATTTTCGGTGACGGTGACGACATCACGAACCATAATATCTTTGACTAACATCTGTCGCCTCGTGTTCAAGTGGCATGCTGCGCCTGTTCCCATTCGCTGCGCAAGATGCCCATTAAAATCTCATCAACGTAACGCCCATTATTCCACACATGGGCACGCAGGCGCGCCTCCTCTACAAAGCCAACGGCCTGATATGAGCCAATGGCACGCGCGTTGATGCCATCCACACGCAAGCACACCTTGTGCAGATTGCGCAGGCGAAACGCATAGTTCAATAAGACGCGCAGGGCATCGCGCCCGTAGCCGCGCCCCCAGTAATTGCGGTCCCCGATGCCAATGCCCAGTTCGCAGGTGCGCGCGGTTTCATCAAAGTGAAAGAGGCCACAAGTGCCAATCAGCTTGCCGTCGGCCTCGATAGCAAAGAGCGGCCCGCGCCGCGCCCAATGCCGCCACTGCGCTGCAAACTGGGCAAACGTCTGCGGCTCCCAGGGGTCGCCTCCGGCCAGCAGTTCATACTCCACATCGTTGTTGAATTCGGCCAGTTGCTTTATATCTTCGTCTCGCAAGGCCCGCAGCAGCACCTTTTCACCCTTGAGCATAGGCGCTCCCCCTTCTCATTGGCGTTACCAACAGTTGCGCAGTAGGAGATGAAACAGCAGGCGGTGGCTACGCTCTTGCTCGAATGATACAATATTTCTGGAAATGACAAGGCGGCGAGAGGCTGCCACAAGGCGAGGAGGAAACAGACGCTATGGCTATACGTGTGGCAGTTACCGGAATTGGCATGGTCACGCCCCTGGGGAACGACACGGCATCAAGCTGGGAGGCGCTCAAGAAAGGTGTTTCTGGCGTTGGCCCCATTACCCATTTTGACCCCAGCGGCTGTGAGACACGCATTGCTGCGGAAGCAAAGGACTTTGACCCGCTGAAGTATATAGAACGCAAAGAAACCCGGCGCACAGATCGCTTTCAACAGTTCGCCATTGCTGCGACCAGGCAAGCATTAGACGACGCCAAACTTGATATTGCTGCTCTGGCTGAAGAGATTGGCATCATCATTGGCAGCGGCATTGGCGGGTTGGTGACGTTGCACGAGCAATTTAAGCTGCTCTATGAACGCGGGCCAGACCGCATCAGCCCATTCTTTACTGTGATGACGCCCGTTGATATGGCGGCTGGCGCAATCTCGATTGCGCTGGGGCTGGGCGGGCCAAACTTTGCGATTGTCTCGGCCTGCGCAACGGGGGCGCATGCCATTGGTGAGGCGTTTGAAACCATCCGGCGCGGCGATGCCACTGCGATGATTGCTGGAGGCGCGGAGGCCGCCATTCAGCCCATCTCCATTGCATCCTTTGGGAATATGCACGCAACCTCGCGGCGCAACGACGACCCGGAGCACGCCAGCCGCCCCTTTGATGCCGGGCGCGATGGCTTTGTGATGGGCGAGGGCGCGGGCATCCTGGTGTTGGAGGAGATGGAACACGCGAAAGCACGCGGCGCGCATATCTACGCGGAACTGGTGGGCTACGGCGCAACGGCTGATGCTCACCACATCACCGAGCCAGCCCCAGGCGGGCGCGGGCTGGTGCGGGCGATGCGGCGGGCGCTGCAAAAGGGGAACATTGCGCCTGAAGAGGTGGGCTATATCAACGCGCACGGCACTTCGACGCAGTACAATGACCGCAGCGAGACGGACGCCATCAAGAACCTCTTTGGCGAGCACGCCTATAAGCTGGCGGTCAGTTCCACAAAGTCTATGACGGGGCATACGATGGGCGCTGCTGGAGGGATTGAAGCGGCCATTAGCGTGCTGAGCCTGCATGATCGCTTCCTGCCGCCAACGATCAATCAGTTTGAACGCGACCCCGATTGCGACCTGGATTATGTGCCCAACAAAGGGCGCGAAGCGAAGGTGAACGTGGTGGTTTCTAATTCAATGGGGTTTGGCGGGCATAACGCGGTGCTGGCGTTCCGCCGCTATGAGGGGTGATGCTCAGCCACACAGGGAGAAGCAGGGGAGGCGCCCGGAGTTTACGCCTCCCCTGCTTTTTGTGGTGTTAGTTCTGCCTGGGGTTTCCCTCAAGACGCGATACAACCTGGAGCCAGTTGCGCGGCACGTAGACTAAGCTCTGCTCTTGGAACGTTTCGTTCGCCCCATACCTGAGCGCCTCTGCGCCAGTGGCGAGCGGCGCACCAGGGAGCGCGCCCTCAATAAAGAGCCAGTAGTGCCCAATATCGTGCCAGGATTGGAGGTCCATGAGAGCTTCATCGAGCGAGCAATGCAGCACGCCAAACCCATGTTTCTGCAAGATGGCTGTGTACTCATCGCCAGAGAGCCATTGCATCGCCAGCGCCTTTTCGTCGCGGGCAAGCTTCACTTCTGGATGCTCGCGGCGCAGCCAGCCAATTGCTCGGCGTGTCCAGGTGCGATAAAAGCCTTCGGTTCCTGGCACATAAGCGCCAGTGAAGAACGAGCTATTGAACACAAAAAGCCCGCCTGGAGCCAGGACTTGAGCAATTTGCTGGATGGCCTCGTTTTTGTCTGGGACAAGGTGGATGGCATTGCAGAAGAACAGCGCGTCAACGGAGACACCCAACCGGGCGAGATCAGCAGAATCGCCCTGCACAAAACGCACATCCATGCTTGACCCAGCCAGCCGACGCTCGGCGCGAGCGATGGCATCAGCGGATGGCTCAACACCGATGAGGGTGGCGTTCATGCCGCGCCTGCTCAGTGCTTCGGCCACCATCTGGGTGACGGCGCCCGTGCCGCTGCCCAGGTCAACAATGGTGAGCGGCCTGTTCGTTGGGAGGCTGCCAACCGCGCGCTCCACCAGATTGCGGTTGACCTCTTTGTAAAAGGCGTGCTGCGTAAATGGTTCATACGAGAAAATTTCGTGTTCCTGGCTGGTTTCGATCATAGGTGATCGTCCCTTCTCCGGCGCTCCCCCAGGCTACAGTATGTGTTTGCAGCCAATGAGTAGAGCGGTAGTCATTTTCTGCGCATATGGCTGCTTCTCCGCTGGCATCAAAGCATAAATATGCGAAGTTCTAACTGTTAGAGAAGTCCCAGGTGGGATTTGTTTCAGTCATTTATCGGGCGCAGCCAAGGGATGAACTGCGCTGTTCCGCTAGCTGGCTGATAATGTGGTGAGATCACTGATCGTTTGGGCCACGTCGCTCAATACGGCTTCAGCAGCCGCGCGCCCGGCAGCAATCATGGCAGGGCCGCGATTAAAGTCGAGCGGGCGCGAGTGGGCGGGGAGTTGGGGGTCTATCGAGATGACTTTGACACCAGAGCTGCGTAAGCCCTCGGCAGAGCGGCGGAACTGATAGCGGGTGATGACATCCCAGGAGCGTTCGAGCACATCCAGAAGATTTGCGCCAAGCATGGCGTTGGCTTGCTGGCGTCTGGTGAGCAGCGCGCGCCAATCGCGTCCTGGCTGGCTGGGGTGTTCCTCAGCCAGCATGCCTGATGCGGTAGGCGTGAGGCGGGGCGAGATTTCAGCAATGGAGCCACAGCCAAAGAGATAGACTTGCCGTGCCCCCAGCTTGAGCGCGGTGGCGCTGGCTTCCCATTCTTCTAAGCCACCATCCACATAGACCTGCCCATCTTTTACTACGGGAGGGAAAATGCCCGGCACAGCAGACGAGGCGAGCACAGCAGGCAAAAGACGGCCAGAGGAAAAGATGGTGGGCTGGCCGGAGGTGAGGTTGGCAGCAACGATATACAGCGGCACGCGGAGTTCTTCGAATGTTTGGGTGGAAAGATAGCGATGGGCCACACGCACCGGCCCTTCTGAGCCATACAACGCGGGACGACCAGAAACAGCGCTGACCGCAGCCTGCCACCATCCTCCGCCAAGCAGATCAGTGGTTTTCGTCTTGGCCCAGAGGTCGCAAAGCATCCTGGCACGCTCCGGCGTGGGGTCTGCCGCCAGATACGCGCCATTCCAGGCGCCAGCAGAAACACCAATGATCACATCAGGGCAGATGCCATGTTCCATCACGGCGGCCAGCGAGCCAGCCTGAGATGCGCCACGAGAGCCACCACCGAGAAGCACAAATACGGTTTTTTCAGGCGCAGGTGATAAAGATGCTGGCATATCTGGAAGCGGAGAGGACACAGAGGCGGGCGCCAAGAGGTGAAATAAACGCCCAAGCCAGTTACGACGCAGCACCTGAGACTGAGAGAGGTGGTTATTGGCTCTACCATTATGGTTTTCCATAGAATACGCTCCTCGCGGCCATCCTTATGTAATAAATATACATCTGCCTGACCACTCACTTAAACGGCTGAGGTCTGGCAGGCGTCACATCAATGCTCCTTTGCAATATTCTCAGGCTGTTTGGAACGTTTGTTCCAAAATAGAGAGGGAATGTTCTGGCATCAAGCCTTGCAATCAGCCCTGGCATCTGCTATACTTGGAGAAATGGAACAAATGTTCTCTGAGGAGGTATCCTGATGCGACGATTTGTTGAGAAAAAGAAGCTGGTTGTTGGTGGGTTTTATGTGAGTGAAGAAGCATTGGTGCTGTATCAGTATCTTTGCCAGTATCGGCTCGACCATCCCGCCAGCAGCCCATCTTTTGCAGAGATGACGGCCTATTTTCAGGCGAAAGGGCGCACCATTGGACGAGGAAAGCTTACAGAATGCCTGGAAGAGTTGGAAGGCATGGGGGTGATTGAGCGCGCGCAGGGGCAGCATCGCGGTATCACTATTACCCGGCTGGTGTTGGAGTTCCTGCAATATCGGCCAGCAAAAGAGGCAGGCACACCCTTTGCGCCAGAGAGCGATGTCGCGGCGCCAGGGCATGTAATGGATCGTTTTATCCAGGAGTTGCTCAGCCATTACCTGAAGCAGCAGCAGGTGAGCGGAGTGATCACGATTGACGGGCGGCTGATGTATCTTTCCGAGCCAGCGCTGACTCCTGGGGTGAGCCGATAATTTTTTCGAGCGGACCTCCTCAGTGTGTCCTGGTTCATTGCGAGTTGGGGCAGGATAGAGTACACTTGGGCCAGACTCAATGACGAGCACATGTACTGGAGGAGATGAATGAAGCGGCGTTCCCGGCGATGGACCGCCCCGATATTAGTGCTAAGTCTGGCGCTTCTCGCCCTGTGCTGTGTTGGCGGAGCGGTTGCTGCATCTCGCCTGGCTGTCGTGTTCGGGCTGAGCTTTGGAGAGCCGCCAGGGTTTGGGCTTGTCACCGCGCCCACAACGCCGCCGGATTTCGGATTAAGCGGGCAAGCGACTTGTCGCCACAGCGACCCACCAACGGCTTCTTCCTGGTTGGCGGTGGCCCGCGAGGATGCCGCGAAATATCAGCTTGATGTGCTCTCGTTTGAGTGGCAAATCTGGCGGGAATCCAAGTTTAATCCTGACGCTGTAAGTTCGGCTGGAGCGGTGGGCATCGCGCAATTTTTGCCCGATACAGCAGCCAGCCTGGGGATTGACCCGAAAGACCCCACGCAAGCGCTCGACGCAGCGGCCAAGCTTGATAAAGAGCGCCTGGGGCAGTATGAGCAGCGCGCAAAGAACCTGGCAGATCATTATGGCGGGCAATCAGCACATTATGGCTATGGGCTGGTGCTGGCCGCCTACAACGCCGGGGCAGGCGCTTTAGAAAGTGCCTGGCGTCAAACCTTTGCCGATTCCTGGCCGCCTGGCCCCTGGTCCTGGCTTGACCTGATGGGGGAAGAGACGCAGAATTACGTCCCCGCTATCCTGGGCTGTCTTTGAGGGGCAGCTTGAGACGCGCCACGATGGTGCACTGCTGGACATCCCGAAAGCCAACATGCCGAAAGAATCTTTGGGCGCGAGATCGCTCGTTGATGGTTGCCATAATGGTAGTATGGTTTTGTTTTTCGACACTTTGCCTGGCATGGTCCACCAGTGCTTTCCCAATACCATGCCGACGCTGTTGGTCAGAGACCAAAAGATCAGTAATGACGGCAACCCGGCGCCATTGGTTCAACTCGATGACACCCACAAGTTCCAGCTCGTTTTTCCCCTCTGGGCAGCCTTCAGCCACGTACACATACTCATCGAAGGGGTTATCTAGCTGCCCCCGCATCAAATGGTCAACTTCTTCATGCCAGACCGATTGAACAGCCCCGTGTTTCCCCTTTCTCTCTGAGGCAGCACGCTTCATTTCTGAGAAGGTGCTCAGGTCTTCTGAGCGCATCGGGCGAACGCGCAAATGTGGGATATACTTCTTTGATTTTCGCTTTGTCTTCTTTGGCGGTCCTGTCTCTTCGTCGCCCTCCTCGCTTTGCGCTGTGGCAGAAACGATGGTGGAATAGCGACGCATCACCCCAAAGCCCCTGGCTCTAAAGCTGGGAAGGTGGCTGGCTTCGAAGACGGCTATGACCTCTGCAACGTCGGCAGCAATCGCGTGATCAACGATGCTCTCTACCACCTTTGCAACCATATCCGCTTTTAACGTTGGCAGCAAAGCCAGGCCCCAGATATACGCTTCGTCCCCTCTGAGAGTGAAGCAAACCCGACCAATAATGCTGCCAGTATGCCAGAGCAAAAAGCACTCACCAGAGCGCCTGGGGAGTTCGGAGAGGAAATACTGTAATTCCTCTTCTCGTTCCTGGCGATCCTGCGCTAATCTCCGTGTCGGCTCGGTGAGCGCTTCTCGTGGGAGCAATGGTGCTCGCCCTTCGCGGGTAAGCGCTACCCAGACTGGCCCGTCTTGCTGACGAGCCAGCCGCCACTCTATGGTTTTGACGGCGCTGCTTATCGTCTGAGATGGCGAATCTGGCATACTGGAAACCGGCGGTTAAAACCGCGTCTATGGGCCTGCGGCCACCCCTCAAAGCAGGGGCGCTGCGAAGTCCGCCTGCGCGGACTGGACAAAGCGCAGGCCAAAATAAAACGTTAAAACATCCCGTCTGGCTGATCACGCCTTTTGGGTTTGGCTATGATGCGCTGCTAGACCTTCTCCGAGAGGGCTTTCGCTTGCGTAAAGAGCAAGAGATAGTCGCGTCCTCCAGCCTTGGAGTCGGTCCCAGACATGTTAAACCCTCCAAAAGGATGCACGCCGACGAGGGCGCCAGTGCATTTGCGATTGAGATAGAGATTGCCAACGTGGAAATCGTCTTTCGCCCGCTCCAGGCGCTCCTGGTTGCGCGAATAGAACGCGCCCGTCAGCCCATACTCGGTTCCGTTGGCAATAGCCAGCGCCTCCTCGTAATCCTCAGCTTTGGTAATCGCCAGAACCGGGCCAAAGATTTCTTCCTGGGCGAGACGGGCATTGGGAGCGACATCGGCAAAGATGGTGGGTGGAATGAAATAGCCTTCGCTGGGGTGCGGCGTGCCACCAAGCAGCAGTTTGCCTTCTTTTTCGCCAATCTGGATATACTCGCTGATTTTGCGGAAGGCATTTTCATCAATTACGGCACCTTGCACGTTTTGGGGGTTGGTGGGATCACCAACAGCGAGGGCGCGCGCTTTTTCGACGACTTTTTGTACGACCTGATCGTAGACCTGCCCAACGATGATGGCGCGGGAGCCAGCCGAACATTTTTGCCCCTGGAACCCAAAAGCGGAGGCAACAATGCCGGTGGCGGCAGCATCCAGATCAGCCGTCTCGTCCACAACCACCGCGTCTTTGCCGCCCATCTCCAGCACAGTGCGCTTAATCCAAAGCTGGCCGCGCTGGGGTTTGGCGGCAAGTTGATTGATGCGCAGCCCGACATCGCGGGAGCCAGTAAAGGAAATAAACCGCACTTTGGGATGCTCCACCAGCGCGTCGCCAATGGCACCGCCAGGGCCGGGGAGGAAATTGACCACGCCAGCAGGCAAGCCAACTTCGTGCAAGATGTTGACAAACTGGGCAGCTATGATGGGCGTGGTGCTGGCGGGCTTGAGAATGACGGTGTTGCCTGCCACCAGCGCGGAGGTAGTCAGGCCCGCCATAATCGCGCAGGGAAAGTTCCAGGGCGGAATGGCAACACCAACCCCCAGGGGGATATAGCGCAGGTCGTTCTCTTCGCCTGGGATGCGCGTGAGCGGCTGTTTGTCTGCCAGGCGCAGCATCTCGCGGCCATAGAACTCCAGAAAATCTATCGCCTCTGCGGTGTCGGCGTCGGCTTCCACCCAGCTTTTCGAGGCTTCGTAGATCATCCAGGCGTTCAGTTCCAGGCGGCGCTGACGCATGACTTCAGCCGCCTTAAAGAGATACGCGGCTCGCTCCGCAGCAGGGACACGCTTCCAGCTTTCAAAGGTGCGCGCGGCAACCTCCACCGCTTTGTTTGCCAGTTCCACTGTTGCTTTCGCCACCACGCCAACCACTTGCCCAGGATGGGCGGGATTGACAGAAGTGAAGGTTTCGGCAGTGGTGATTTTTTCTCCGCCAATAATGAGCGGGTAGGTGCGGCCAAGCTCCGATTGCACTTTTTGTAACGCGGCTTCCTGGGCGCGGCGATTGGCCTCAACGCTGAAATCGGTAAGCGGACAATTCTGAAATTCTGGCAAAACCGCAGATGTGGCGCGGTGCGCGGTGCTTGTCATATAACGGCGCTCCTTTGCGTAACCTCTACCTTGGAAAAGTGCACTTTATTATTGTACTCCCTACAGCCTTCGCGTGCGCATTATACGGTCCTGTTGCGAAAGAAACAAGCCTTTGTGCTCAACCACCTTACAAGTCGCCAATCGCTCGTTCGCATTCTATTTTGCTACCAGGCGATAAAACAGCAATTATCCTTTTTTAGAACACTGAGCACTCTTCTATTATGCTCGTTGAGAGAATACTTTCTGTCATTTTTTAACGTAACTCTCTATGATATAATGGGACCATCAGGTTTAGATTTCAGTTTACCTGACATGTATCTCTTGTCATACTCTTGACGAATGGAAAAGAGACTGAAAGAACAGGCAGCAGCAGATACCATGCCTGGGTGCCTGTTGATCAGCGCGAGCAGCGATGAGTTCTATCGCTGCTTGCGCGTATCGGAATTGCTCATTTCATCCTTAAATAAAGAGAAGGTACACGATGCCAAATTATCAAGAAACGGCTCCTAGTATGGGGCCGGTAGGCACAAACATTTATCGGGTCAGGCGCAAGCTGCGCATTACCCAGAAGCAGCTTGCGGCCCCTGAGTTTTCCATCTCCTATATCAGCGCTATTGAGCGAGGCAGGATTCGGCCATCGCTGAAGGCTTTGGATATTCTGGCGCGTCGGATGGGCGTGTCTTCGGCGGAATTATTGGCCGATTTGCCGGGTGGCTATGAAGGCCCAGATGAGTATGGAGCCGAGCGAACTCCAGCAGCGCCGCTTTCGCTTGTGCAACTGATTAGCCAGCGACGCAGCGCGTATCCGGTGCCTCTGGCGCTGAGTTGGGCGAGCATTGCTCTCGATCAACAGGAACCCCAGCTTGCCGAAGAGTTATTACACCTGTTGACTCCTTCGACGCTTACCTCGGAACAACGCCTGCTCTATAGCTATCTGCTGGCGCGAGCCTACCAGGCTACAGGGCGCCCAGGTGAGGTGCGCAGCGAATTAGACGCGGTGCTCCATCAGGATGAGTTTAGCAGCTACAAAGAACTGCTGGAGCGGTGCAGGTTTGTGCTGGCCTGGGCCTATGAGCAGCAGGGCAAGCTGTTGGAGGCCGCCGATGCTTTCACCGCGACGGTGCAGGCGGTGCAACGAGGGGCGGTGGGCGACCCGCTCTTCGCTATTGAGGTCTACGCAGAGGTAGCCGAACACTATCGTCGGCGGGAACGCCGAGATATAGCTGCCGAATATTACCAGCACACGCTTGATCAACTTGAGGTGGTAGTTCAGCCAACAAAGCTGGCAGCAACCTCAGAACATCTGGCGCAAGGGCATCTGGAAGGCGGAAGGCCCCTTCTTTCGGATTGGTACACCGGGCGCAGCCGGGCGCTGCTGGAGGTCGCGGAAGGCCGCCATCGCATTGCGCAAGCTGCCATCCAGCTTGGCACGCTGCATCAAGAGATGAACGATGCTGCGGAGGCTGAGCGCCAGCTACGGCTTTCGATTGACCTGTGCGAGCGGCTGGGTACGCGCCATCAGGCTATTCTGGCGCGTATGGCGCTGGCTGATCTGCTGCTGGAGCGCCAGGAACTTCCACAGGCGGAAAGCCTGACGCTTGAAGCCGAAGCGCTGTGTCGCCCCGGTGAGGACGCAGCGGTTCAGGATGAAGTGCTGTATGGGCGACTGTTGGTGACGCTGGGGAGCATCTATAAGGCGATGAACCGACTGGATGAAGCCGACCAGACCTTCAGACGCGCCATTGATTTGCTGAAGGCGCACGATGCCACCGAATATCTTTCGCGGGCCTACTATCGCTACAGCGAATTGCTGCATCAGCGCAATCAGTTCGCAGAAAGCTACGAACTGGTCAAGCAAGCGTATCTCCTGGGGCAGCGCAAGCACGAAGACTAGGCGCAGGGATTACCAGGAAGTCAGGAAACAAGCGAGACTCTGCTGGGGATGAGTCTCGCTTTTCTTCTTGACAATGCCTAAGCTCGAGCGTACACTACAGGGTACACACCCCCTCAGAGAAGGCCACTGATGGCGCAACGTCCTCTCACAGTGGCGGAAAAGAGAGCAAGGCATGGATCAGGATACTGCCGCATGGTCAGCCGAAGAGATTGCGGCGTTTATTCAACAGATGAGTCGTGCCAGCGTTGAGCAATTTGTGCGCAAGCATCAGCACCTCCAGAGGACTGCGCTGGCGGGATATAGCAAACAGCTTCCGAAAGACTATGCCGCGCGGCTGGCGCGGGTGCTGGCGCAGCGCGGCTTTGCCAATCAGCAGGATTTGAAGCACTTGCTGGAGCGCTGGCGGCAAGATCACCCCGCAATCTGCCAGGCAGTACAGCAACTGGAGCCGCCGCTCACGCTGGAGATGCTCCAGCAGGTAATTGAGCAGTACGGCGGGCAAGAGACGCTCCTGGCGCTGCGCACCGACCCACGCGCAGAAAAGCCAGGCGAGGTGATTGCCGCTTTGAATCAGGGGTTGGAACAGGGGCAGATCAGCCGCGCAGCCATCTCACCAACTCCAGGCGAGGTGGCTGCACAAAATGGGAAGCTGGAGGAGACAGCGGGGTCCACCCCAGAAGCACTAGAGATACGCCCACCCCAGAGCACCGAGCGCGGGACGCAGACCCGCGCCAAACCCAGCAGCGTGCTGCCCAGGCTGGCGCCTGCGACGAACGGGGCAAGCATGCACCCTCATACGGTAGCTGAGTATGTAAACGCGCTGGAATCGCAGATACAATCCCTGGCGACCATAGAGCAAACCGTCACGTCCTTTGGCGTGCAATTAACCCAGCCGTCCACCGTCCATACTCCCCTGGCCCTGCAACGCACCATTGAGCGACTGACGGCGGCGAGCCAAAAACAGAGCGAGGGGCTGAGCGCTTTTGCTGCTCTGGAAGTCGAAGCGTTGGAACTCTTGCGCAGCGAAGTGCAGCGGGCTGAGGCTGCGGGCCTGGGAGAGATACTTTCTTCGCAGTTGCCCACCGCGCCAGCAGTGGCGTCCTCCGATGAGGCGCGGGCACACCTCCAGGCGATTCAACAGGTGCGCGAGCGGCTGAGCGCGGCGCTGGCACGGCACGCGCAGCGCCGGGCGGCGCTTTCCACCGCGCCCGATGTGATTGGGCGGCTGCTGGAGGAGATCGAGGGTTTGGAGGGCGAAACGGGGCCGCTGCGTGCCAATCTCGCGGACTTGAAGATCAAGATCAACGAGCGAGCTACCGATCAACACATAGAGCGGACGCTCAAGCTCGCTGAACAAATTCAAGAGAAAGCCATCCAGCTACGCGATAAAATCCTGGTGAACTGGTCCAGTTCTCTTCAGCGTGCCTGCCGCGATGCTGAAACGCTCTTGAACCAATCGCTCCATCTTTCCACCGACCTCCCAGAAGTGACGAATCTTCAGCAAGCGTTGGAACAGGCACGCAATTTACTGGCTGCCCCACTGCCATTCAAGCAACAGCACCCGATACCCTTTCCCCCAACCCAGATCATCTCCTGCCATGCAGCCCTTCGCCAGCACAACGAACATCTGCGCCAGGCAATGGCGGCGTATAATCCTCAAATTGCCCTGACCACCCTGGAGGACTTCGAGCAGATGGGCAACACACCGCCCAATGCTCAACAACTGCGCGAGATTGGTGCGGCGCTCGTGGGGGCAGCATCGCTGGCAAGGGGCTATTCAGGGTTAATCTGGCACGTGGGCGGCAAGCTCTTGATGATGTTGGAAAGCGCAGACGCCGAGCAGTTTTACGAGCGCTATGGCTACGCGACAGTAGCAACGGGGCTGGCGGCTTCACTGGGGGCCGGGGATTTTCCGTTGGGGCTGACGTTTGCTGAGCATCTCTTTTACACCGGGGCTGATGCTGCCAGCGTTTTTACGCATCACCGCGTCCAGGAGACACTCAGCGAGGTGTGCGCTTCTGCCAGGCTCCCACGCATCGCTGGTGATTGCTTTGCCCAGGCTTCCCCCGCAGTTCGCAAAGCAGCACTGGCATTTCTGTCAGTTGCTTCAGAGATCAACCTGCCCCAGCAGCTTCACCTTCAACTGAGCGGGGCATTGTTGAACGCAGCCTCCTCACAGGAGGAGCGCGTTCAGGCCGGGTTGGTGTTCATTCAGACGCTGCTGGAGCAGGAACAACGGCTCAATGCGTATTGCGTCTGGCGAGCGCTGGCCCAGGAACAGCCAAATCTCTATGGACATCCGGTTGGGCTGGAAACATTGTATCGTCTGATCTGGTGGCTGACACTGGACACCCACGCGCCAAGCGCTCAGCTTGCCGCTTTGTGCAGCGATAGCACCCTGCAACAAGAGGGGTTTGTTGTGCCAGGGATTGCTCTGGCGCTGTGCCTGGGCAGTTTGCTGGCGGCGCGCGCCAGCCATCCCCAGGGCGAGGAGTTGACCCAGCTCTACGCGGAGATGCTGCGCGATCATCGCTATTCGTCGCTCAGTGATACACTTCTGGCTCAGCTACCCAGCTATCATGATGCCTCAACACGAGATACCACGCCAGAGGCAGCAGCGAGAGAGCAGGCGATCAAGGAAAACAGTTCAGCGTTTGCGGCTGCGCTGGCCGAGGCTGACCGGAGGATTCAAGTTTCTAACTATCGCTTTGCGCCAACAAAGCAGATGCGCAACCAGATTGATGCCAGGCTGAGGGCCGTGCTTACAGCGCTTCAGCAGCCAGAGGACGTGCGCGACGAACTGGCGCAGAGTTTGACGGAGGACGACCCGGACGAGGTTGCCAGGGCGTTGATTGAGCAGGAAGAGAAGAACCGGCGGCAGTTTGGCTTTGAGCCGATTCAGGGAGATGATCTAAAAAAGCTGCGCAAAGACCTGGAAAATGTGGCAGCGCATCTGAGCCTGGCTGCCCAGAAACGCGCGCAGTTGCTGGGGCTTGGCATGAATCTGCGCAGTATCAAGCGTTTTTCGGGCGGGCTGCCTGCCCCCCAGGAGCAAGAAACGTTCGAAGAAACTGAGGCAGAATGGCACCCCAAAGATGAAATGCTGCTCATAGAGTTGCAGCGGATGCTGGCTGAAGTGCCACAAGCGCGACATCTGTTGCAGCGAACTCTGCCACTGCTCTCATTGGAGTCGTCATAGAAGGAGCGTTCTTGCCATGACGGATGTAGCGTCGCGTGGGCAACTTGTGCCGCGTGAACTGTTGCTGCAAAGCGAAGACGTGCTGGCGACCCCGCGTGCTGCCCAGCACTTGCAGCAGGGAGAGCTTGCATACTCCGACTATGTGAAAAACCTCACGCGCGACATCGCGCGCGGGCTTGATCGAACGGAGTGGGCGAAAGAACTTGCTCAGGAAGGCGATTGTGTTCTGGCTCGGCTGCTCGCAGCATCCTGCGATAGCCCGGACCTTGATCTTTTCATCAAACAGCAGCAAGAAATCTGGCAAAAACGGCTGCGGAAACACCTGCAAGCAGACGAGGAGAAACTGGCGCAGCTTCCGGCTTCACTCACCACAGAGGAACAACAGTCGCTCAATCAGACACGCAAAGAGGCGGAAAGCCAGATGAGCCAGAGCGCTTTTCATCTGGCAAAGCTAACTGTCCAGCGCTACAGCGACGAGGTGGCTCTGGCATCTGAACGGGCGGCGCAGGTCCATCAGAAGCGACGGACGCAGGCGCTGGACCGCGTGCGCAGTGCGCGAGAAGTCTATTACGCCAGTTCGGTTTCGCAGGGAACGAACGAAGTTTTGGAGCAGGCGCGGCGCTTGTTGGAAGCCGCAGAGCGTATTGCTTTGCGTCAAGCGCTGAGCGAAAGCGACCTTGAATGGCTGGAGCGCTACTGCGTCGCCGCTACCCTGCTTTGCGAAGACCCCACCTCCAACGCCACACGCGAACTGCTGGAAGCGCTCTCTGCTGCCCCAACATCACGCAGCGAGTTGTTCCCCACTCCCCCATTTGCCACTGCCAGTTCGAGTAAAGAGAGCATCACCCCGGTACACCTCCCTTCACCACATGCAGAACCGGCCAGCCAGGAGGCGCGTGTAGACCTTTCGGCACAGTTCCCCGCGCCAGAGGGCGGGTGGAGCGCTACCCATGATGGGTATCTCGCCGATTACTACCTCTCTTACACTGATGAGGATTTAGCCAGGCATCTTGGCGTGCCAATGGACTCGGTTCAGGCACGTATCCAGACGCTGGGGTTGGTGGGCTTTCGATCAGCGGGCGTGCGTGCTCCACGCGGGCGAGAGCTGCGCCAGGAGTTCTGGTCTAACCCGTATATCCCCGGCAAGCCAATCACCACGCTCAAGATGTTTTTTGGGCGCGAGCGCGATCTGGAATATATTCGCTCCAATCTGAGCCACGATGAAGGTGAAAGCCAGGGCCGGGTGATTATTCTGGAGGGGCATCGGCGCACCGGCAAGACTTCGCTGCTGCACCATTTGGAAGGAAAAAAGTCGGCGCCATCCATCCTGGCCCCGCGTATCCCTATCTATCTGCCCATTGATAGCTACATTCCCTTTACCAGCGCTAAACTGTTTCATAAGATGAGCTATAGCATCTACCAGGCGCTGCATCGTCTCGAATATCCAATAGCTCAGCCGGTCTGGGCGGATTTTCAGAGTGACTTTGGGATGGCCTGGCATCGCTATCTGGAGGAGGCAGCGGAAGCAACGGGTGGCACAGGGCTGGTGCTGATGTTTGATGAGTTTCAGATCATTGAGGAGCGCCGCGCTGCTGGCAACCTGGACAGAGATGTCTACTGGGTGCTGCGCGCAGATATTCAAGAGGCCCGGCAAATTGACTTTATCCTGGCAGGCACAATGCGCCTGGAAGACATCGTGCGCCAGCATGACGCGGCGCTGTTCAACATCGGGCCGGTGCGTATCTTGCGCTCGCTTGATGACAACAACACGCGGCTGCTGATTCGTGACCCGGTGCGCGAGCAAAAGATCAGCTACGACGAGGATGCGGTTGAGTTAATTCTCGCGCTCACCTCCAGCTATCCCTACTACGTGCAGTTGCTGTGCAGCGTGCTCTTTAACTATCTGAATGACCGTCAGAAAAAGCGCGCGATGCGCGGCGATGTCGAGCGCATTGTGCCAACGGTCTTGGAAGAAGGCGCCACGCAATTTACCTCGATCCTTTTTGCCAATGATGTGAGTTCGCTGGAGCGCTACATTCTGGCGGGCGCTGCCGAACAAATCACCACGCTGGGCGGGCCGTGCTCACGCGAGCAGTTATTTACGCTGCTCGCTGAGAAGAAACTTGTCGCCAGCGAAACCGACTTTGAACAGGGGCTGCGCCAGTTGGTGTTCCGCGATTTGCTGAAGGATGGTGGAGGCGAGCATATTGCTTTTCAGGTGGACCTGTTCCGCCAGTGGATGAGCACCCAAAAAAAGCTGGAGCGCGTCATACGCGAGGAACGCGAACGCGACCAGCACCGGAGAACGTAAGATGCCCGGCCACAATCCTTTTCTCCCCAATAAGCCCGCGATTGGGCCAAAAGCCTTCTGGGGCCGCCACCGCGAGCAGCGGCTGCTCGTCTCCTATCTGCTCGATAGCGAGCAGCCACAAAGCTGCGTGATTGTTGGGCCACCGCTGATTGGGAAAACGTCGCTGCTGCACGCGCTGATGGCGCACCAGCCGGGGCATCTGCCCGCCAGATACGAGACGCAACTGGCGCGGACGGTTGAACTGCTCCTGCCCATGAGTGAACTAGTCACCGCCAAGGTTGACCGTTTTTATCAGCGGCTCTTGCAGGGCATCCGCCAACGGCTCAACGCGCTGGCAGCACAGGGGCACCCGAAAGTGACACTGCCCACACACGCGGCTACGAAAGAGGGCGGCGCGGCGCTGGAGCAGTTTGACCACGCGCTGGCTGAGGCAAACTCTGCCGGGTATCGCTTTCATTTCTTGCTGGATGACTTTGCCGCCGTTGCGCAGAACCCCGCTGCCTTTGATGAGAGCTTTTTTACACAGCTTCGCTCATCCGCCAACCTTTACAATGCTGCCTGGCTGATCGCCAGCGAACGCCCCATCTGGGGGGTATGGACGGAGGGTGATCTGGCGCAGCATCCGTTCTTTAGTCTGCTGCGGCACATCACGCTGGGACCGCTGCCAGAGGGCGAAGCAGAGGAAGTGCTGGATGAGACGATGCGCCAAAGCAGCCACTCCTTGACCGCTGAAGAACGAAAGGCTTTGGTGCGCCTGGCCGGGCCGCATCCAGCTTTTTTGCAACTGGCGGGCTGGCACTTTTATGAGTCGCGGTTTGTGCGCCGCATGCGCACAAGCGCCGCGCTTTCCGATGCCACATTTCGCTACACCAGCGCGGCCCGCGCCACGTATATGAAACTTTGGGAGGTGCTCACTTTGCCTGAGCGCCAACTGCTGTTGGAGAAGATACAAGAACAGTCCGAGGCAGCCAGGCAGCAGCCTGGCGAAGAAGAGGGACGCTGGCAAGCGCTGGCACAGCGCACAGGGCTGCTGCTCCCAAATGAAGCGGGGAGCAGCTATCGGCTTTGTGGCGAGGGGCTGGCAACGTTTCTGCGCGAACTGCCGCCCGATAGCGAATTCACCGTTGAGGATGAGTACCAGGAACTGAGTCGCCTGGTTGGGCAATACGACGCCTCGCGTGATGAGCGCGGGCGCATTGACGCGGTGTTGGCACAGTTCCGTCAGGGCAATTATGAGATTGGGCTGAGCACGCTTTTTCCAGCGCTAGAAAAAATTACAGGCGCGCTAATTCAACAGCGCACCCGCCGCGTGCCGCCGCCACTGCTTGGCGCGCGGCTGGAGGAACTGCGGCACCTGGGGGTCATCTCCCAGGAAACGCTTGAGCTTGGGATGCAACTGATTCCTGACCGCAATAGCGCGGCGCATGGCCGCGCTATTGCGCACGCGGAACAAGTGGCCCGCTCAACGATCAAGCTGGGCCGACGGCTTCTTCAGGAAGCGCATCACAGCTAGCCTATCTCTTGCTGCCAGTCTTGGCTGGCACTTTTGCTCCGACCTGCCCAGAGGTTTTCGCCGGAGTTGCCGGGCGTTCTGTCTTTATAACCACATCATCTGGGCGAGCAAGGAAGTTGTAGAACAGGGCAGCTACGAGGCCACCAACCACCGGGCCGATCACGTAGACGAGATATTGACCCCAGTAATTCGCGCCCTTGAAGAAGGTTAGCACCAGATCAGGCCCAAAGGTGCGCGCTGGATTGACGGAAGCGCCGCTCACTGTGCCGCAGACCATGATGGCCGCCGCCAGCGCGAAGCCAATGACCAGGCCAGCCCAGCCCTCCGGCACGCGCTTATCCACTACCGTGCCCATGATGGCAAAGACCAGAATAAACGCTCCGCCTGCCTCAGCAGCCACTGCTCGAATCGCTGGAGTAGTGTTAGCGTAGGTGGTCGCCCCAAGGCCCGCCGGAATCGCCTGGGTATGCCCAAAGACAGCCACAATTGCCAGCGCACCCAAAAAGGCGCCAAACAACTGCGCGACGATGTACAAGGCTGCATCCATCAACGAAATCTTCCTCACCGCCAGCAAGCCAATCGTGACAGCAGGGTTCACATGCGCGCCAGAGATTTTGCCAATGGTATAAACTGCAATGAGAAGTGCGAGGCCATGCGCCAGGGCGATGATAAGCAGATTTCCCATATTCGGGGCATCAGCAATCGCTTTTACGCCATTATTTTCCGCCGTCACGAGCTGGTTGAGAATGCCAACTGCGGTGCCTGTGCCCGCGCCAATGAACACCAGCAACAAAGTCCCCACTGCCTCTGCAACCAGACGTTGCGTAAGCGTGGGTTTGGGTTGCGCAGCCATAAAAGAGTGCCTTCTTTCCTACAAAAATCGCAAGCATTGACTAAAAAGCAGGGTTCTTCCATACCCTGAGCTTGTGCCCGCTACTATACAGGGAAAATATTTCCTGCGCAAGTGGGGTAGTCGCAGCCAACGGCCAGATGCACGTATTACAATCAAGAAGGCATACCAATTGCGTTTGAGCTAATAAAGTATCCTTGCGGCTGTTGTATATTCACCATTTCAAGGACAAAGCCATGATACCTCTTTCGGATGCGCCTGGGGAGCGGCGGCGCTTCCCCTTCGTCAATTACCTGCTCATCGCCATCAACATTGTCGTATTTCTGTTTGAGTTGCAGCAGGGAGATCAAGTCAACAACTTCATCTTTGCCTATGGAGTGGTTCCAGCGGCGCTCACCCACAACATCCCGCAAACAATTCTGTTTGCCGATCAACTGCCTCAGCCATTCCCTTTCCAGACCCCACAACCCGTCTGGCTGACCATCTTCACCTCGATGTTTATGCACGCGGGCTGGCTGCATATTGGCGGCAATATGCTCTTTCTCTACATCTTTGGCGATAATGTGGAAGATCGTTTTGGGCATATTGGCTATCTGGTGTTCTATCTGCTCTGTGGGGTCGTCGCCAGTCTCGCGCAAACCCTGATTGACCCGAACTCCACAATTCCAAGCCTGGGCGCGAGCGGCGCGATTGCCGGGGTGCTAGCTGCCTACGCGGTGTTCTTCCCTGCTGCCCGCGTCAGAACGCTCATCTTCCTGGGCATCTTTATCACCCTGGCTACGGTTCCCGCGCTGATCTTGATTGGCCTGTGGTTTGTGCTCCAATTCTTTGATGGAGTGATATCGCTTTCTAATCAGGCAGCGGCATCAACAGGCGGTGTGGCTTACTTTGCGCACGTTGGCGGCTTCGTGGCCGGGTTGCTGATCGCTTTGGTGCTGCGGCCCTGGCTGAAACCGCCTGCCCGCATCAACACCTATCCGCGCTGGCCCACGTACTCAAACGCGCGATGGTAAAGCGTGTGTGCTTGCCATGCCCCTTTAGAACACCTAACACAACCTTTTGGAGATGGGAGGCTCGTAGCCCCGGCCTCCGCCTGCCCTTTGTCTTAGGGTGCCGGGGAATGCTGCACCCTAAGACAAAGGGCACGGGGGACGCCGGTGCTACCCCCAAAACAAGGGGGCACGGCAAGCGCTCTGTCTAAGAGCGTCGAGGTTGTGTTAGGTGTTCTAAAGGGGCGCGGCAAGCACACGCCGCCCCAGTGTATAATGACCACATGCTCTATCTTGTCGCCACGCCCATAGGCAATCTTGAGGATATTACGCTGCGCGCACTCACCACGCTGCGCGCAGTGGATATGGTCGCCAGCGAAGATACGCGCAAGACGGGCTTGCTCCTGAAACATTTCGAGATCAAGAAACCGCAGATGGCGTTTCACGAATATAACGAACAGCAGGCGGGCGAGCGCATCCTGCGCTTGTTGAGCGA
This sequence comes from Ktedonobacterales bacterium, assembly GCA_036557885.1. GTDB lineage: Bacteria > Chloroflexota > Ktedonobacteria > Ktedonobacterales > DATBGS01 > DATBGS01. The sequence goes on along the minus strand of DATBGS010000010.1, from coordinate 157,912 downwards.
AGGGAAATCGGTGGCAGTGGTGACAAACGCTGGAACGCCAGGCATCTCTGATCCTGGCTTTACGCTGGTGCGGCGGGCTATCGAGGCACAGGTGCCGGTGACGATGATTCCCGGCCCAACGGCGCTGATCATGGCGGTGGTGCTTTCCGGGTTGGCCGTGCACAGCTTTACGTTTCGGGGGTTTCCGCCGCGCAAGCCTGGCCCGCGCAAGCGTTTTCTGGCGGTGGACAAAAATGCTCCGCACACGCTGATTTTCTACGAAAGCCCCTATCGGCTGGCGGCGTTTCTGGCGGATGCGCTGGAGGTGTTTGGTGATCGGCCAGCCGCGCTCGCCAACGACCTGACGAAGCTGTTTGAGTCGGTTCAGCGCAGTTCTTTGTCCGCATTGCTGGAAACGGTCAAAAAATCCACCCTCAAAGGGGAATACATCGTCGTTATTGCAGGAGCCGAGAAAGGCGCCAGGGTTCCAGCGATGGAAGAGGACACCTGATAACCAAATTTTGACTGAAAGTTACCCTCAATTTACTACCCCAGAGGGTATGCTCAAGATAGGATGGCCTTTGTCGGGCTGTGAGCAAGCACGCAACAGGGGAGCACTGTTCTATGAAAACTACTCATAAAGAAGCAGAACGCATTGCTGCTCGTCTTGGGCGTATTCCTGGGGTGGCGGCTGTCGCTCTTGGCGGCTCCTGGGCACGCGGGGACGCGCATCCCGACTCAGACCTGGACCTTGGCATTTACTATAACCCTGACGACCCTCCAGCGCTCAGCGCGTTGCGCGCATTGGCGGAAGAATTGGATGACCGCCACGAGCCTGATCTGCTCACCGATTTTGGCGGTTGGGGGCCTTGGATCAACGGCGGAGGGTGGCTGGTGATTGAGGGGCAGCGCATGGATTGGATTTACCGCGATCTCGGTCTGGTGGAGCGGGTGATTGACGAATGCCGCGCAGGAAAAACAAAGTGTTATTTTCAGCCAGGGCACCCTCACGGCTTTCATACACATATCTATATGGGCGAGGTCCATTACTCCCTGCCGTTGATGGACCCAAAAGGTATTCTGGCCGGGCTGAAGGCACTAACTACCAATTATCCCCATCCACTGAAGCGCGTCCTGATTGACACTTATCTCTGGCAGGCAGGGTTTGCGCTGGACATCAGCCGCAAGTCTGCCATGCGCGGCGATGTGTTCCACGTGAGCGGGGCGCTGTTCCAATGTGTCGCGGCGCTGGTGCAGGTGGTCTTTGCGCTAAACGAATGCTACTGCATCAATGAAAAAGGCGCGCTGAAAACTACCGAGAAGCTGCCCCTGTGCCCAGAGGGATTCGCAGAGATTACACGGGACGTACTCGCGCATCCTGGCAAGAGCCAGGAGGAACTGCGCGCTAGCATCGAGCACCTTCATGGGTTAAGGGAAGCCGTGCTGCGGTTGTGTTAAAGAACGCTTCTGGGGCAGACCTTATTTAGGCGCCAGTACCCAGCCCGTGACATGATAGGTGCGGCCAGGGCGTACCGCGCTGGGCAGATCAGAAATCCACTCCCAGCCACGCGGCGCGGAGACTGGCGAGAAGACGCCCTCAACCAGTTGGCTAAAATTGATGGGGAGCAGCGGCAGCGGCGCGTCTAAATGCTGCGCTTCCTGGCCGGTTTGCGGCACCAGTCGGCCTTCATCTTCGGCAATCAACACGGCGGTTCCCATTGGACGCAGCAGCCGCGCCAGCAAGAGCAGATGCCCCTGCGCGATACGCTCCTTGAAACGCTCTATGGTCGGGCCAGGCGCCGGATGCTGGTGCTGCTGGCCTGCCAGGGCCGGGTGCAACGTGTTGAACAGGTCGGTCAGGTCAAGCAGTGGATAGCTCCAAAGCTGCGTTACGACCAGCGAACTGATGACGAAATTGCAGCGGCCAGGACGAAGCTCTGCCAGTTCTGGGGGCTGTGGCACCTCACAGCGCTCCAGGCAACGCGCGGCGGCCTCTAACACGGCGGCTTGCCCCTGCGCTAAGAGCGCCTGCCAGCGCTGAGCCATGAGTTTCTGTTCGAGATTTTGGCTGACTCCGCCGGTTATATCGGCAATGACGAGCCGCGCGCGGCCCTGAAGCTGCCCCGGCAGTTGGCGCCGCGCCTGTTGCAGCGCGAACTCATCCAGATCAACCAGCACTACCTCCTCTGCCTGGCGAGCAATTTCTTCTAGCGGCAGTTCGGTGCAGGCGCCCGCCCCCAGAATTGCCACCCGCGCAAGCTGGCCTGGCCCTTGTCTGGTCAGCGCCTCCAAGATGAGCGTGCGAATGGCCTCCAGATGGGTCGGGCTGTTGCGCTGATACCAGGCGCGTTTGGCTGGTCCTTGCATGGACTGGTTTTCTCGCGCCAGACGTTGGATACGCATACCGTTCTTCTTCTCCCGGCTGCTTCCCGCAGTTCTGCTGGCACAGGCTATGCAACAGCAGACCGCATTGCTACGCCACTCTATTGCTCTTTAGGTCGGCTACTACGGTGTTTGCCAATAAATACTTTTAAATCACTCTGTTCTAAAAACAATGAGAAGCTCACTCGCAGGAGAATTCTTTCTATGGCGCTCTATTCCCCACCGCGACACTTGTCACCAGAAGAACAAGACCCATCTGACACGCCCTCGGCCCGCTGCATCCCAGAAGCAGATGTATTGCGGGTTCTGGAACTTGAAATAAAACGTGTGCTCCTACCTGATCAAGAAGCGCCCGCATCAGAGAGCGCAGCAAGAAATACCAACAGAGCACCACGCGCGCGCAAAGTTCAGGCCAGGCCCACATCCCTCAAACCGATGCGGCGGGTGAGCAGGCTCAGGCTGATACGCCGCTCTCGCTGGAAACGCACGAAGATACGCCAACATCGTCAGCAAGCCACCAGAAGAAGCCGTCGCCTGATGGCGGGTGTTATTTTTGGTGTTGTTGTTCCCTCGCTCCTGCTCGTTGTTACGGTTGGTGGGTTACTTGGTGCCGCCTGGTTTTACTATATCGCAGAGCAGGGCACACTGGCGAACATTGCCAACGCAGTGCCCAACGACAGCCTCAAAATCTACGACGCGCAAGGCAACCTGATCTATGAACTGGCTGATCAGGGTTCGCAAACCACGATAAAACTGAGCCAGATTGCCCAAAACCTGATCAATGCAACAATTGCGATTGAAGATAAAGATTTCTGGACCAACCAAGGTGTGGACTTTGCGGCGGTGGTGCGCGCCGCCGCTGACGACTTGCGCAGCGGACACATCGTTTCTGGCGCCAGCACCATCACCCAGCAGTTGATCAAAAACGTGCTGCTTGGCCCACAGGTTACGCTTGATCGCAAACTGCGCGAGATGATTCTGGCACTTGGCCTGACACACCAGATGTCTAAAGCGGATATTTTGAACCTCTATCTCAATACGATTTATTACGGTGAGCAAGCCTACGGGATTGATGCAGCCGCCCATGTGTATTTTGGCCTGATAGATCAACCAGGACGCCCGGCAGCCTCACAGCTTGATCTGGCGCAAGCCTCGGTGCTAGCTGGCCTGCCAAAATCACCCAACGCGCTTGATCCACTGGTGAATCCAACGGGCGCGCTGGCGCGCCAGCAAGCTGTGTTGAACGAGATGGTGAATCAAGGTTATATTACTCCAGAACAGGCGCAGCAGGCAGAAGACGAAACCGCGCAAGCTGAGTTCTTTCATCCAGCCGCGCCACCTGATCTGGCTCCGAATTTTTCTCGGTATGTGCTGCAAGAACTGCAAACGCTGATCAACAACGGAACGATTCAGACCGATGCGCTGAGCCGCTCTGGGCTGAGCATCACCACGACGCTTGACGTGGGATTGCAAAACCAGATTCTTCAGATTGCGCGCCAGCACATTCAGCAGTTGGCGCGTGCGCACCATGTCAGCAATGCCGCCGAGGTGCTGATAGATTATCATACGGGGGCGATTCTGACGCTGCTGGGGAGCATTGACTACAACAACACCGCCATTGATGGGCAATTTGATGTGGCAACGCAGGCATTTCGCCAGCCAGGTTCGTCGTTCAAGCCCTTTGTCTATGCCACCGCGTTTGAAAAGGGCTGGTCCCCAGGCACCGCCATCAGCGATACGCCGCTGACCATCACGCTGCCGCCGGGCAGCGACGAGCCAACCTATTCACCGCAAAATTACGACGGCAAATTTCACGGCGAGATGACCATTCGCCACGCGCTCCAGAACTCCATTAATGTGCCAGCCGTGCGAACAATTATGTTTGCGGGCATTCAGGATTCGCTGACCACCGCCGAAAATATGGGCATTACTGGCTACACGGGGACGCCTGGCCCCTCAATGGTCCTGGGTGGTCTGGGCATTCGTCTGATTGACGAAACCTCGGCCTATGGGGTGTTTGCCGATGGTGGGGTGCGCGTGCCACCCTACGCGATAACCAGCATCACCAATCAGCAAGGACAGGTGATCTACCAGCATCAGCAGCCAGAGGGCCAGCAAGTGATCAGCCCACAGGTGGCGGGGCTGATCACGAATGTGCTTTCGGATGATCAAGCGCGGCAAGACGAGTTTGGGGTATGCAGCCCATTGATGCTCTACAACGGGCGCCCGTATAGCTCTGAGTGCAAACGAGGAAATACGGGTGTGGTACGGCCTGCGGCTGCCAAGACAGGCACCACCCAGGATTTCAAAGACAACTGGGCTGTTGGCTATACGACAGATTACGTGCTGGGCGTCTGGACTGGGAACAACGATGGCTCCCCAATGATCAACGTCAGCGGCATTGATGGGGCCGCACCGATCTGGCACGATGCAATGCTGGCTGCCGAACAGGGGCATCCTGTATACAGCTTTTTCTTGCCACACGGCTTGATTCACGCCACCGTCAGCTACCCGGACGGCGTGACCAGCACCGATTGGTATCTCCCCGGCACTGTGCCCCCCAATGGCATCATCGTGGGCGAGTCGTGAAACTCTGTTCTAGTGCTGGCTCAGCCAGCACTAGAACAGAGTTTCCGATGTGCTATAATTGCCTGGCATTGTGCGTTTTCTTTTGTAAGCGCGGGATTGAACATGCCAGGCCAGATTCCCATCCACACCATTGATCTTGTTGGGGATGTCGTGTGGGATACCCATCTCATAGTGCCACACCTCCCCGCTCCAACCGCCGAAGCGCGGGCCACCAGTCGCCAGCGTCGGCTGGGTGGCACAGCCGGGCATGTGGCGCGCTGGCTGCATCTGCTGGAGCAGGCGGGGTTTTATCCGACAACACCGCCAACCATTCGCGTCTGGGCAACGCTGGATAGCAAAGCCGCTGCTGAGCTGGCATTTTGCGATCTTACTGGCTCTACCTTCGTGGAGCAGGGCGCGGAAGTCTATGTGCTGGCGCTGCCTGATGGCGAAAAGGCGATGATGAGCTATGTGCCGCCCGATCTGCCCAAACGTACACTACCCTCAAAATCCGCACTGTTCTATCTTTCCGCCTACACGCTGCTGGTTGGGGATGCGCTTCGTGATATTGTCGAACCATGCGAAGCATTGGCAGCGAAGGGCGCGCTGCTGGTTTTTGATCTGGCGCCGCTGATTCACCAGATGGAGCGCAAGCTGGTGCTGCGGCTGGTCAGCAAGGCGCGCGTTGCCATTGGCAATGATGAAGAGTGGCAGCATCTCTTTTTTCAGGAAAAGTCCTCTTCCAGGCGGGCGCGGGCCGCGCTGGAGCTTGGGGCGGGCTGCGTGCATCTGAAACGCGGCGCAAAAGGCGCGCAGGTTTTTTGGGCGTCGGGCGGAGGTATCGAAATTGTACCTCCTTCCACCCAGGCCATCAACACCACAGGCGCTGGCGATGCCTACACAGCCGCGCTGCTGGCGTGCCTTGTCGCCGGACGAGATGATAATTACGCAGCGCGGCTGGCAAGCTTTTGTGGGACGCTGCATACCGAACAACGCTCAGATGCCGAGAACATTGCCGCGTTACAGAATACGCTCGCCACCATGCCATAGGAGCAAGCACCGTGAACCTTTCCAGCAATCCTTCTTCCCTCCCAGGCAGCGCCACAACCACGTCAGCACTGATCGAATTTAGCGTCGCGCTGCCTGGGCCAATTGATATGCCGCTTTCGCTGGAGTTTTTGCGCAGCAATGGCGATGATCTGCTTGATCGCTGGGACGGCACGCACCTGATACGCACATTGATAACTGAAGGACAAACCATCGCCTATGTGTGTCGGCCTGGAGGCACAAGAGAGGCACCGGTGCTGCATGTGACGCTGGAACAGGAGCCACAGCGCCAGGTGATCGAGAAAACCATTATGGCAACGTTTGTCGCGGCCCCAGCAGAGTTTGCCGACTTATTGGCACGCGACCCCATTGTGGCGCAGTTGGATGCCCGCTATCCAGGGCTGCGCACTGTGCGCCAGTTTGATCTGCTTGGGGCGCTGGTGCGCTGCATCAGCGCGCAGCAAGTGAACTTGCGCTGGGCCACCACGACGCGCAGACGCCTGGCCGAGGCATTTGGGGAAAAGCACACTTTTGGAGAACATTTCGTCTACAGCCTGAAGCAGGAGCGACTGGCTGGCGCAACAGTGGCCGAAATTCGCGCCTTGCAATTCACCAACCGCAAGGCGGAATACATCATCTGCGCGGCTGAAGCAATTGCCAGCGGGCGACTCAGCCTGGAGGCTCTCACCGCGCTGCCAGATGAAGAGGTGATTAGCCAACTGACCACGCTCAGGGGCATTGGCCGCTGGACAGCAGAATGGATTCTGGCGCGGACGTTGGGGCGTCCCTGTGTGGTGGCGGGCGACCTGGGCGTGCGCAAAGTTATTGGTCTGGCCTACCTGGGGACAAAGCTCCCGCCAGAGGAAACGGTGCGCCAGACAACAGCCCATTGGGGCGCATCAGCAAACGTGGCGCAGACGCTGCTGCTGCACAGCCTTGTCCAGGGGAGCGCTACGACCTGATGGCAGCGGCACGTTCCCCGGCACCCTAAGACAGAAGGGTTTCGTCAGGCGCCCTAGCGAGCTTGCAGCACATAACGGCTGAGTCTCAAGTTCTACTTGACTTTGCTCTGAAAATCTGATACAAATCTCGCTAATAATTCCGCAGTGGTTAACCTCTGTATACTTGAGCGTCTTTGGGCGTTGAGACAACCGTAACACGGGCCTCTTATTCCTCATCCGTAAGATCATGCCTCCCTGACTAGTATGGAGCCTACATGATTTATAATTTCGGTCAGGTATGGTCTGGTGATGAGTTGCGCTTGCAGACCATCACCCCTCAGTCTTTTGCCGCCCGCCTCAACCCGTTAAAGCCGCTGCTGCGTGACCCTGTGCTGCTAATCGCCTTTCTCATTGTCGGGTTGATCGAACTCTACCAGCTCACAGTCACTCTGCTTCAACCATCCTGGACGGCAACGGTTACTGACTGGCTCCGCGCTGTTCTGGCCTATCCAGAACTGGGGGTTGTCGTCTTTGTGAGTTGGTGGTTCACCCGCACGCGGCGACCAGGGGCAATTTCCTGGTGGATGTTGAGCATGGCGCTGCTCTCCTACATCATTGCACGGAGCTTGTGGTCAATCGAAGACCTGTTTGTGTATCCGGGGCATGTTCCCTTCCCTTCGTTTCCTGACCTGTTCTTTGTGCTGCAATACCCCTTCTTTTTCCTGGCGGTGGTCTTGCTGCCACATATCCGCCCTTGGGGACCACGTGTAAAAGCCATCCTGGATTGCTTGCTCTGGATGGGCGCTGCAACGGCCCTCACCTGGTATTTCATCCTTGACCCCATTTTCAGGAGCAGTACGGCATCAGCGCTGGGAAAATTCGTGAACCTGGCCTATCCTATCGGCGATCTGGCGGTGTTATTTGGCCTGCTCATGGCGTTGACTCGCCAAAATCTCCGCCAGGCTGAATCGGCTGCACTCCGCTTCCTGATTCTCGCTGTGGTCTGTTTAGCGCTCGCGGACATCTGGGTGGCTGCGCTCCTGTTGTATTTCAGCCCGGTCTACAAAACGGGCAATCCTCCCGATCTGTTCTGGATTTCCTTTTATATGTTTGTGCCTCTGGCGGCGCTGGTTCAACTTCGTCTGACCCAACGCGCTCCCACAGAGGACCAGGCGCCGCCAATCGAAACGATCACGTCCCAATCCACCGGACGAGGGCAAGACGTGATCGAAAGCTTTCGGGTGCTGCTCCCTTCCCTGGCAGCACTACTCGTGAGCTTTGTCATCGTCATCTGTGCCGTTCTGGTGCCGTTCAACTTTCACAATCCGCTTGTCCCTTGCCTGGTCGCCTTTGGTTTGCTCGTACTTGTGCTTGCCCGCCAGGAGATTACCCTCCTCGAAAATGAGCGCCTGCGCCGCTTCTCGCTTTCAGCGAAAGCCAACGAATTGCTGGCGATGCACGAGGCGAACCAACGCATGAATACATTCTTAGGCATTGCCAGCCACGAACTCAAAACCCCGTTGACCAGTATGAAACTCTGCCTGCAACTGGGGGCGAAGCGCGGCCATCAGATGATTCAACGCTGCGGGGAGGCGGCAGACCAGTTTAAACCGTTTCTGGAGCATCTGACTCGCGCCGAACGCCAGGTAGCGCAACTGGACCGTCTGGTGAGTGATCTGTTGGATGTTTCGCGCATTCGAGCCGACAGGTTAGAATTACGCCGGGAATGGACTGATCTGGGGCTTGTCGTCTCAGAAGCTGTCGAGGAGCAGCGGCAGGCCACGCCAAATCGTGTGATTCTCCTCCAGCTTCCACCAGACCCCCACCTGCTCATCTATGCCGACCCTGGCCGACTTGGGCAGGTGGTGACCAACTATTTGACCAACGCGCTGAAATATTCATCCGAGAATTGCCCAGTCGTTGTGGGCGTGGAAGCAGATTACCAGCAGGTGCGGGTATGGGTGCGCGATGAGGGACCAGGGTTGTCTATGGAGGAGCAGGCACACATCTGGGAGCAATTTCATCGCGTGCCGGGCATCGAGGTGATGAGCGGCTCTGGAGTTGGCCTTGGGTTGGGGTTGCACATTTGCCAGACTATTATTGAGCGCCACGAAGGGCAGGTGGGCGTTGAGAGTGCGCCCAGAAAGGGGTCTACGTTCTGGTTCACCTTGCCGCTGACGCTCCCACCAGCGGATTGAGCCGCCACTTGTAGCCCCGGCCTCCGCCTGCCCTTTGTCTTAGGGTGCCGGGCCGTCCTCTGCTACCCGGCTGCCGTGCCCCTGCTTTGAGGGGGAAGCCGGGGCTACAAGCCTAAAGAGGCTATCGTTTTCTCTGCTCCGCAGCGATACGCAGCATGGCTTCCAACGAGCGTTCCACATCGTCTTCGGTGGTTGCCCAGGAAGAAACGCTGATACGCATGGCGGCGTGCCCTTGCCAGACGGTGCCACCACACCAGCAGGTGCCGTCGTCTTGAATGGCGGCAATGACGCGGCGCGTCAGATCAGCTTCGCCAAACGACACCAACACCTGATTGATGACCACATCGTTAAGCACGTGATAGCCTGCGGCGCGTAAACCCTCGGCAAAGCGCGTGGCAAAGCGGCAATTGCGCTCGATGAGATCAGCCAGGCCAGCGCTTCCAAGCGAGCGCAGCGCGGCCCAGACCTCCACGCCACGCGCTCGCCGCGATGACTCCGGCGTGTAGTGGAATGGCTCCCGGCTTTCTCCTTCGAGCAGATAGGCAGCGCTCACCATCATCGCCGCGCGCAGCATTTCTGGGTGTCGCACAAACGCCAGCCCGCTGTCATAGGGGACGTTCAGCCACTTATGGGCGTCGGTGGCCCAGGAGTCGGCCTGCTCAAAGCCCTCCATGAGATGCGCCCGCGCAGGCGCGGCCACAGCCCACAGGCCAAAAGCACCATCCACATGCACCCAGGCCCCGGCTTCATGCGCCAGCGGGCAAATCGCGCTGGCTGGGTCAAACGCGCCGGTGTTGACGTTGCCTGCCTGAAGGCAAACGATTGCTGGGCCAGAGATGCGCGGGAAGGCATCGGCACACATGCGGCCTTGTCCATCCACCGGCACCTTCACCACGCGATTGCGCCCCAGGCCCAGCATGCCCAGCGCTTTATACAGCGAGGCGTGTGCTTCTTCGCCAACGATTACTGTGATGGGCGGCGCGCCAAACAAGCCCTGCTCCTCGACATTCCAGCCGACACGCTCCAACTGTGCATGCCGGGCCGCAGCCAACGCGGTGAAGTTTGCCATCGTTGCGCCGGTAACAAACGCGCCCGCGCTCCCGGCTGGTAATCCCAACACCTGAAGCAGCCAACCCAGCGCGATTACTTCCAGGGCGGCACTGACGGGCGACATGACCACCAGCCCAGCATTCTGGTCCCACGCGCCCGCCAGCCAGTTTGCCGCCAACGTCGCGGGCAATGAACTGCCGGTGACAAAGCCAAAATAACGCCCGCCAGCCGTAGTAACAGTTGCAGGAGAGCCAACGCGATCAAGCAGCGTAAAGACGGCTGCCGGGTCTGTTGGTCCTTCTGGCAATGGCCCGCCAAGTTCGCCCAGGCGAGCAATGGCCTCTGGCGCAGGCGATACCCGCCGCTCGCCAAGGGTTTCACGATACCGGATGGCACGCTCGGCGGCCTCTTGTAGCAGGTTACGCACAGGACACCTCTGTCTCAATCAGGCTTTGCTTGTTTGTTGCACTTGCTGCATCAACGCGCCCACACTGGCTGTTGTGGCATCCTCGCTTTGGGAGAGGATGCGCGCCACGTTCTCCTGGTCGGCTTCCGGGCGGTTCTGGCTCATCTTCAGCTTACCTTCCAGGCGGGTAATCTCCATCTCGAAAGCCACGATGCCCTTGACCTTGCTGTGAAACAGATCATTGGGCATATCCAGCGTCCAGGGGTGCTCAAAGCCAGCCTCGAAGGTGCCCACACTGGCGTGAAGCAATGCAGCCAGCCGCGTTTCGTCTTCGATGATTTTTGGCACGCCGTAGGCATGGACCGCAGCGTAGTTCCAGGTGGGCACGTTGCCTGCCTCTGGCTTGTACCAGGAAGGAGAGATATAGGCATGCGGCCCTTGAAAAATGGCGAGCGCCTGCTGCCCGCTCAGAAAGGCGTGCCACTGCGAGTTCGCGCGGGACATATGCCCCAGCAGTGTTCCATAGGGACCGCGCTCTGCATCCAACAGAAAGGGCAAATGGGTTGCCAGCGGCGCGCCGTCTTCGTGCGTGACCAGAATGGCAAAGCTGTTGCTGCGCATGAGTTCGTGAAGTTTGGCAAGATCATCTTCACGAAATGCGGGTGGCGTGTACATGTTTCTCTATCCTCACGGTTACGATGCCAGGGCGCGTTCTTCTCCCAGCGCCTCCAGCGCCATTTGCTCAGCAGCCGATTGGGTGGAAATACCTTGCTCCCTGGAAAGCGCCAGCATGCGCTTGATGGTGTGGTAGATGTTGGCGGTTTTGGCGTGGGCTTGCTCTTTGTTGTAGCCGGTCCACTCACTTGAGACGTTGATGAGGCCGCCAGCGTTGATGACGTAATCCACCGCGTAGACGATGCCCAGTTCGCGGAGCATGTGCCCATGCCGCTCCTCGGCAAGCTGATTGTTGGCAGAACCGGCAATAATGCGGCAGGTGAGGCGTGGAATGGTTTGATCGTTCAGGATGGCGCCCATTGCGCAGGGGGCAAAGATGTCGCAGGGCACATCATAGATGGCCTCGGTATCCACCGTTTGCATTTTTAGCCTGATCTTGACGGCCTCAACAACTTCTGGGCGGACATCCGAGCCAATGACAACCGCGCCTGCTTCCATCAGATATTCTGCCAGCGCCATGCCGACTTTGCCCAACCCCTGTATGGCAACACGCACGCCAGCCAGGTTCTCGCGCTCAAGCACATCTTCTGCCAGCGCTTTGATGCCACAGAGCACGCCAAAAGCGGTCATTTGTGAGGGGTCGCCACCGCCGCCTTTCTCAACAGGCATGCCCATCACAAAGCGCGTTGACTGGCGAATCTCCACCATATCGGCAGCGGTAGTACCAACATCTTCTGCGGTGATGTAGCGGCCACCTAACTCATTGATAAAGCGCCCAAGCGCGTGAAAACGCGCGGCGCGGATGGCCGGGTCGTGTTCCTGCCCATCGGCAAGAATCACTGTTTTTCCGCCGCCATGTGGCAAACCTGCCGCCGCTGCTTTGTACGTCATGCCTTCGGAAAGGCGCAGCACATCCAGCAGGGCGTCTTGCTGGCTGGCATATTTCCAAAGGCGTGCACCACCCAACGCTGGACCCAGCTTGGTGTTGTGAATCGCAATCCAGGCACGCAAGCCGGTTGCGCGGTCAAAATAGCTTTCTACTTGCTCATGGTTGTGTTCGGCAAGGAACACAAGAGGATCTGCCATAGATGCCTCCTTTTATGCTAGCTTGATGCACTAACTCGATGTTGTAACGTCAATTCCAGGTGCATAGCCGCTTCATTTCTGCCATGCCCTTGCCAATCTTTCTAAGCGCGGCACAGCCAACTATCTGCCCATCGTAATCGGCTATAAGAAGCCACATACTCTGTGAACAGGCCACGAATACGCGCAATCTCATCCGTAGATTGCGCATCATGGACGTGCAGCGCCAAACCAGCCCTCCCGAATTACCGGCTAGCCTGTCCCTGTGGGAAAGCCGGTGGTACAGAATTACCAGCCACGTGAGGCCATCAGTTCAGTTGGGGGTAGCGTTTTCACATCCAGGCCACGCATTGGCTCGCCCAGGCCACGCGAGACTTCAGCCAAAATCTGCGGGTCGCGGAAATGTGTGGTGGCTTTGACAATGGCTTTGCCCCGGCGCAGCGGGTCCGAGGATTTGAAGATGCCAGAGCCAACAAAGACACCATCGGCCCCAAGGCGCATCACCAGCGCGGCATCGGCTGGGGTCGCCACGCCGCCCGCGCAGAACATGACTACTGGCAGCCGCCCCAGTTCGCGCACTTCCAGCACCAGTTCATAGGGCGCGCCCAGGTTCTTTGCCTCAGTCATCAGTTCTTCTTCAGGCATGCCCTGGATTTTGCGGATGCCATCGGTGATGGCACGCAGATGGCGCACAGCTTCAACGATATTGCCGGTACCAGCTTCGCCCTTGCTGCGAATCATCGCGGCGCCTTCGCCAATGCGCCGCAGCGCCTCGCCAAGATCGCGCGCGCCACAGACAAAGGGGATGGTAAAGGCGCGTTTGTTGACGTGGAAGGCTTCATCGGCGGGCGTTAAGACTTCAGATTCGTCAATGCAGTCAATGCCCAACGCCTGAAGAATCTCGGCCTCCACAAAGTGCCCGATGCGGCACTTTGCCATCACGGGGATGGTGACGGCCTGTTTGATGCCAGAGACAAGCTCCGGGTCGCTCATGCGGGCAACGCCACCCTGCGCGCGAATATCGGCGGGCACGCGCTCCAGCGCCATAACAGCAGAGGCGCCTGCCTCCTCTGCGATCTTGGCCTGATCTGGCGTGACAACATCCATGATGACGCCACCTTTGAGCATCTCTGGAAAGGCGCGCTTGACCTTTTCGGTGCCGGTTTGTTTGCCATTGTGTTGCGCGTTGTTTTGCGTCATAGTACCGTTTCCTCCTCAAAAATATCGAGTCAAATTAAGAACTTGCGGGAGAGTTACACCAGGGGCCGTCTGGCCGTCAGAGTGACTTGCTGAGGTTGGCGACGCGCCTTGCGCGCCAGACGTTCCAGCGCGGTGCCCAGGCGCTTTGCGCCTTCTTCCAGCGTCTCGGTGGCGGGGCCGGTGAAGTTCAGGCGCAGGTGATCTTCGCCGCCATTGCCGGGATAAAAGGCATATCCAGGGACAAAGGCCACGCCAAGCTTTGCTGCTTCATCCTGCACTTCACGAGCGCGCAGCCCACCCTCCAGCACACACCAGAGATAATAGCCGCCAGCAGGCGTTTGCCAGCGCAGCAGGCCCCGGCTGCTGCGCTCCAGCGCGTCTGCAAAAAGATCACGTTTTTGGCGATATGTCTCGCGCGAGCGCGCCAGATGTAGATCGAACAGGCCCTCGCGCAAAAAGCCATCCAGCGCGCACTGCGAGGGGGTGTTGGCGTGCAGATCAATATACTGGCGTAGGGCGCTCAGACGGGCGATAAGCGGGCGGGGTGCCACCATCCACCCCAAACGCACCCCAGGAAAGAGCACTTTTGAGCAGGTGCCCAGATACAGCACCGAGCCGCTTTGATCAAGCGCGGCCAATGGCGGCGGGGGCTGGTCTTGATAAAAGAGTTCGCCATACGGGTCATCTTCCAGAATTGGCGTGTGGTAGCGGCGCGCCAGCCCCAGGATAGCCTGGCGGCGCTGTAAGCTGGTGGTGATGCCGCTGGGATTCTGGAAGGTGGGCAAAAGATAGAGCAGGCGCGGGCGATAAAGTTCCAACGCGCTGCGTAGGGCTTCGGGCAGCATCCCCTCGCGGTCACACGGCACCCCAACGACGCGCAAGCCCGCAGCAGCAAAGACACGCAGCGCGCCCAGATAGGTTGGCATCTCTACCAGGACGGTTTCCCCTGGTGCCAGGAGCGCACGCGCGGCCAGCCAGAGGCCCTGTTGCGAGCCGGAAAGAATCATCACGTGGTCTGGCTCAAGATCAGGGGCATTCGGAGTGACCTGATTATTTGCCTGGCGTAATTCGCTCCAGCGCTGGTTGAGCCAGCGGGCCAGCGAGCCGCGCAGGGAATCCAGTCCTTCAATTGGGCAATGTTGCAATAAGCGCGCGCCATCGTTGCGGAGTTGCTTGCCCAGGTGAGCCAGGAAATCTTCCACTGGGTAGAGTGCTGGGTCGGGCGTTCCTGCCGCCAGGGAAATGACATCATCACGCGAACAGAGTGCCACAACATCAGCCAGGACAGTATCGCCTTCAAGGAATTCAGGGCGGTTGAATTGGAGAAGGGGTGACAACCCACCTGACCCCACTTCCCCCGGAATTGGCGGAGACGATTCACGCAGATATGCTGCCCAAGGAAAAGCGGCAGGTGCTCTTGAAGCAGTGCTTCCTGGCGTCTGGTCATTTCTTTGCGGCGCCACACCCTGTTCTGTTGCCTGCACAACGGTGCCTCGGCCTACGTGAGCATGAACCAATCCAGCAGCCGCTAGATCACTGTAGGCGCGCACAACCGTTGTCCGGTTGATATGGAGGTCATCTGCAAGCTGTCGCTCTGGAGGTAAGCGAGTGCCAGCCGGAAGATCGCCACGCCGGATGAGCAGGGCTAAACGCTCCCGAATCTGGGCATAAATTGGGGGCGCATCCTGGCTGCGGTCAAGCTCAAGGATAAAAGGCTGATTCAGCATAAACGATTCTCTTATCTGGTAATTGCTTTCTCCCTTCTATTGTAATCATCCAATGGCAAATGTCAACATCCAATGGATGGTGGGTATACCATCCAATTTGGGTCAGGTGTCAGATAGCAGGTAGGGTGCTCCTATGGTGTGGGTGTAGTGCCAGGGCTGCTCGATGGTACAGGAAGCGCGGTGGAGGTCGGCAGCGGCGTAGGCGTAAAGGTGGGCGTGGGGCTGGGCGTGAACGTTGGCGTCGGAGGCACTGCATTGGTCGCGCCGAATGAGCCAGGGGTTATCCCGACAAGCACCTGTCCAGGGACAACCGGCTGATACCCGGCACGAAAACCCACGACTCCCCCAACCAGTAAGGCAAACGAAAGGAAAGCCAGCAAGACTGGGCCTACGAACATTGGGTTGCGCACCAATGGGCGGGTAGAGGAGCTTGGAATGCGGCCAAGATAGGTGAGGGCGGCTGTTCCTGTGGCACCAACCAGCAACAACACCAGAGCGAGAAAGATAGCGCCAACATAGGACCAGGGACGTGTGGACGCGCAGAGAAGACAATAGCCTTCTGCCAGCGAGGGCAGGCTGCCAACATAGGAGGTGACACTGATGGGGCGCAGATAGGGCTGGCCGAAGCTGTTATGGGCAATAGCGCCAGTGCATTCCAGCGTTTGATCGGCGTAAAGGAGGGCTGAATCAGCGGCGCAATCCAATCCAAAATAAGGTGGAGTGATGATCTGGTCAGCCGGATGCCCAACTACTCCCCTTGGGGCAGGCTGAGCATCCGGTAGGAGCGACCCAGGCGGCGCGGCGACAATGCTCAGTTGGACATTTGTGCCTTCAAGTATTGGGTCTATGTCTGGCCCAAACAATCTTGCTGGATGATCTGGCGTAGGGATTTTTACATCCAGCAAAAATGAGCCATCAGGCACCGGGGACAGACGGCTACAATATGCCGAAGGTTCCCCACGAGATGGGCGGCGCAGACAGCCCCAAAAGCTCAAGTTGTGGTCGTAGTCGCCAGATGGACGAAACAGAAAATGCACCGATTGGTCGTGTGGGATGCTGCCATCCATTCCGGCAATGGTATCCGTCTGGTCAGAGATGCTTACCGTTATTTGGTTGCCCAAGACGGGCGTATCAATAAGAATTGCTGGCTTGCCGTCTGGCCCTTTCTGGTCAAGATCACGAAAAACATACTGAGTGGTTATATCAAGGGTATGAGCAATCTCATCTGGCATGATGACCTGCGCTTTGCCCGTCCAATAGGTGATAGCGTGCATGCGCACGTAGCTGGCATCAGCAGGGAGCGTAATCGGCTCATAGTTCGGCGTAGCATCTTGCAGCACAAAACAGTTGCCAAAATCATAATTACCTGAGTGCACAACCGTGAATGAAGGGTCCACACAACCGTCCAGTGTTGCGCGGTAGCGCGACGTTGGCCGTTCAAAATTCAACCAAAACGGGCGCGTGCGTAAGTGCGTGTGAAATTGGATGGTCACGGCATCCCCGGTAATCTGCGGGGCAGCATGCGCTGCTGGGGCTGCACTACTGAAAGCCAGGACGCCCAGGACACTGACCAAGAACAGCATAGAACAAAGTATGAGACGAAAGAAAGCAGGCATATATGGTAGACCTCAACAGGTGAACAGCATAGCTTTGATATAACCAGACTACAGAAATGCATAGTTTATGCCGCGCCCTTGTTAGTGCGCATTGTGACGCAGCAAACCACATTTACTGGTCTTATATAAGACCACTTTATGAGTGAAAACGTATCAACGAGTTCCCCACTGATACGTTTGTTTGTAGACGCGCAGGTACACAAATGTTTCGCCGCGCTGAACCCCTTCAACACAATAAAGTTTTTCGGTGAGAAAACGCAAGAGGTGCTCGTTGTCTTCGCAGACGACTTCCGCCAGCATATCAAATTCGCCAGTGCAGATTAAAAGATAGCTCACCTCATCAAAGCGGGCAATTGCCTCTGCAATTTCGATGAGGCGCCCGCCATCCGCGCGAATGCCAATCATCGCAAAGAGTTGGAATCCCAACATCAATGGGTCGGTGACAGCAACAATTTGCATCACTTTCTCTTCGATGAGGCTTTGCACGCGCTGCCGCACCCCTGCCTCCGACAATCCCAGATCGCGGGCTATCTGGGTGAATGGGCGGCGGCCATCCTGTTGCAACATTTCAATAATACGCTTATCAATCTCATCAATAACACGTTTCCTTGACATCGTGACTCTGCCTTCCGCCTGCTTCGCTGTTCTCTACGAAATTAGCATTATTTCTGGGCATACTATACGATATTCGTAGATAATGGTTGATATGGATACGAATATCGTGTACAATGCAGCGTCAGCAGGCGAAGAAGTTTCGTCACTACCCCTAAAGGAGCACTGTATGTCATCGGACGCCTGGAACCAGGCTATTTCAGATTCCGAACGCTACCTGGAAATTATCCATACCAAAACGCTTGACGAAAAGACGGCCAAATGGCTGATTCAGACAGCAGTTGAGAATTGGGCCGACCACTACAACCGAGGCTTTCTGGAATATCGTAAATCTGTAACCGAGGCTGGAGACTACGCTTCCATCGAGTGGGAGGGGCATGGCGCCACCTTTCGTGACGCGCTTGGCCGCACCTTCATTGATTGCCTGGGCGGTTTCGGGCTGTTCAGCCTGGGCTGGTCACATCCGAAGGTGGTTGACGCGGTAAAGGCGCAATTGGAAAAGACCGGGCAGCCCTCCCAGGAGGTGCTTGACCCACTGCGCGCGCTCCTGGCGGGATTGCTGGCAAAGATCACGCCTGGGGATATTAACAATGCTTTCTTTGTTAGCAGCGGCACAGAGACAACCGAAGGCGCGATGAAGCTGGCGAAGATGTATACCGGCAAACCAGGGTTCATTGCGGCGTTTCGCGCGTTTCACGGAAAAACCTTGGGCAGCCTGTCTGTGATGGGCAAGGCGCGCTTTCGGCAGCCGGTCCTGCCCCTGTACCCCTACGTGCGCCATGTGCCCTATGGAGATGCTGACGCGGTGGAGGCGCAACTGCGCGCTGCTCGTGAAGTGGGCGAGGGCATTGCGGGCGTAATTATGGAGCCGATCCAGGGCGAGGCTGGCGGGATTGTGCCTCCAGACGATTTTTGGCCGCGCCTGCGGCAGTTGTGCGATGACTATGAGACACTGCTGATTGCCGATGAAGTCCAGACGGGCCTGGGGCGCACCGGAACTTTGTGGGGCGTAGACCATTGGGGCGTGGTACCAGACATCATGACCTCGGCCAAAGCGTTGGGCGGCGGTGTGATGCCCATCGGCGCATTTATGGGCAAGGCGAAGATTTGGGAGCCGTTGCTGGAAGACCCCTTCTTGCATACTACAACCACCGGAGGTGGTGCGCTGGCGTGCGCTGCGGCGATTGCTTCGATCAATGTCGTGCTGAGTGAAGACCTGCCGCGCCAGGCTGCTGAAAAAGGCGCCTATTTTATTCCCAAGCTGCACAAGTTGGCTGAGCGCTACGACGGTATTTACGAGCGCATTACCGGCAGGGGTCTGCTGATCGGCCAGCATTTCCGCGATCACAACGTTGGCTATAAAGTGGCCGCCGGACTGTTCAAACGCGGGGTGCTGGTATCTGGGACGCTGACGAACGCGCAGGTGATCAGAATTGAGCCGCCTCTGGTGATTAGCTACGCACAGATTGACGAAGTGCTGAATCGGTTGGAGGATACGCTGCGCGAGGTAGCCACCACGCTCTAGCAAGCTCAAAAGAGCATGCAGAATCGCCAGAAGCGTGAGTTTGGCGAAATTGTTCTGCATGCTCTCTTCCTTCCCGTAATGCTTAACCTGGCCTAACCGATTTGCTCCCGAACCTGCTCAATCACTGTCTGAGGTACATAGACCGGGCGCGCTCGGTCAAAGAAGCGGTTGAGCAGCTTGCCAATCAACTCATCAATTTCCCGTAGCAACGTCATGTTCGTAAACCGAACGGTGTAGCTTGTCCCACCGAGCAGGAGCAGTTCACGTGGGGCAGCCGAATCCCAGGCTGGAACAAGAGAATCAAGATGTTGACGGCGCGCCGTGTTGAGTGTGGGGCGCAAGGCATCGCGCACAAATCCCCAAAGCATCTGCACATCGCGGCTTTGGCGGCCATCTTTTTGCCCCTCAAGATCAGGGACAGCGCGGCTTAAACGGGCCGCCCACTCGTTATCATCCACCAGTTGGGTAAACAAGTCGCCGCCTGTCGCGTTTTCTATGTCTACTTCACCATCTGCCTCCTGATTCGCGCTAACCGAACCAATTTCCACGCCCAGGTCATCCTGAAGCTCTATCAGGTCGCGCAAATTACCGCGAGCATCCAGCAACAGGCTGCTGTTTACTTGGATATCAAATGTATCATCGGCCTTGCGCGGAATCTCGCTGTAGCCAAAAATAACACCACTCGACTTCAGCTTCTCCAGCGCCTTGGCAAGCGAGTTGCGCTGCAAAGTGACGTTGGCGGTGGTAATACCAGCGCGCTCCAGGGCTGTCTGGCGGCGGAGGCGAACCAGTACATAGCCTTCTGGAGGTGGAACCGTTTGGTTGGCTTTCCGCATTTCCTGCAAGCGGTAATGCGCGTAGAGCAGCAGCCGACGGCGCAGGCGTTCACGAGTAGCATGGTGCTGAGCATGCCCGCGCCCAGGCTGAAGACGCTCAGCCGGAACATAATCTGTTCCAGGGCGCCCATCTAGCTGCCGAACGCCGTTATACCAGCCAAGGGCGACTTTGACATGCGAAGGGGCACGTCGGCGGCCTTCAGGGTTGTCCTTGTGTGGATACGTTCCGCCGAAGAGGAAGACTAGCGGGCGCTCAATCGTATCATCGGATATAGTTCCGTCACTGTGCCGAATCGTGCGCACGACTTCCAACGAAACACTGGAGAGCGCACGCATCGTATTCCAAAAGTCGGCACGGGCCTCGCTGCGATGATATTCGCGCGAGACGCCATCGTTGTCAACTTTTACCTCTGGCTTGCGTCCCAACTTGGTCAGAAAAGCATTGACATCCAGATTAAACAACGGAGATCGCCAGCAATCGTTGGCTGCCTCATACAACCCCAGCATGATTTTCGCGGCCCATTCGCCCACCATCATGTGAGCGACATCTACTGCTGTGACGAGCAACGCCTGGGTAGACAGGTCAGCAATTGCCACACCTTCGCGCTGAGCTGCTGCCTCAATCTCATCTTGGATGCGATCAAGCGGAATTTCCAAACGCACATCGCCCTTGCGTGCTACCCAGCGCTGGCGGCCAATGATTTCGCCCTGGGGCATTGGGCCAAGGTGGAGGTCCGCTTTGCGGGTGTAGAGTCCATCTACCGCGATGACGCCCCGGCGAGCTTCCATCAAAATGCGCTGGCGGAACTTTCGTTCCTCTTCAGGGTCATCTGCGCGCGTACGCGGAACCACTCCGTAAAACTCCAGCAAGTCTCTTCCTGCGCCCTCGGCGTGGGCCTCAATCGTCGAAATAGGGAGCGCCAGAACAGGAACAGAAGGAAGTACCTGACTGGGAGACTCTGAGGCTTCCTGGCTAGGCGGCCAGGGGGGAAAAGGTAAATCCCAGAGCGATGGGGCATCCAGCAATGGATCGGTGTCTTCAGGAAACTGCCCCCCATCTCCAATGACTTGCTGGTCGCTTTGGCTAACAAGGCCCGCTCTGCCAACTTCGGCTCCTTGTCCTTTCTCACGAGGCAAAAGCGATTTTCCAGAGGATGCAGCACCAGACACCACAATACCCGTTTGCACATTACTGGATGGTGGGCTTTCAGGAAAGAGAGAAAGTGGTGCAGAGTTGCGAGAACCGACCTGTTTTCGACGACGAGGTGGGGAAGATGGCTCATCTTTCCACAGATCATCGGTTCTCTGGCGGGCATTTTCGCTGCTTCTCTTTGGGTTGTTTTTTGCTCGCTGCTCCATGTAATCCCTCTCTTTCGCGGGTAGGACTAAAGATTTTCGCGGGTAGGACTAAAGCAAGCGCCCCGGAGATCTTCTTGATCATCCGGGGCGCTCAAATTGCTACTTCGTTTTCTCATAGCGTAAAGATTTTCGTGGGTAGCAGTAAAGGCAAAAGCCCTTTGATATTTTGCCGTTTGCCTTTTCTACTAAAAATTTTTGTTGCCTCACGCAGTTGTATGATTTTATCCGTAAAAAAAGCGTCTGTGCTGATTTCTCAAAAGCTGCAAGAGAAAGTATACCACCAAGGAACAAAAGTTGCAACTTCTCTCTGGTACTTTTGGTTTTTTGTTTGAACTCGCTGGAGGGAGCGTTTTTCGGAGGAAGCTTTTTTTTCTTTTTTTCTTTTGATCAATCCCCTTTTGTATACAAGAATTTATTATACAAATATATTACTATACAAATATATTACTATACAGAGATTTTCAAAAGCGGCATGGGAGCAGTGCTGGACTGCTCCCATGCGTTTGCAAATCTTTAGTGCTACCCGCGAAAGAAATTTAGTGCTACCCGCGAAAGAAAGGGCAGCTTCTTTAGCGCTACCCGCGAAAAAAGGGCTTTTTCCTTTAGTGCTACCCGCGAAAATCTTTAGTCCTACCCGCGAAAGAAAAGAGGCGTATCTTTAGGTCAACCCGCGAAAATCTTTAGTCCTACCCGCGAAAGAAGGGGGAAATAGGGAGCTTGCTTTAGTGCTACCCGCGAAAGAGCGCCTTCGAGGAATCATCCAGCAAGATTTGTGCCCCATTCTTTAGTGCTACCCGCGAAAATCTTTAGTGCTACCCGCGAAAAGGATGTCAGCATCCTTTCAGAGATGAGGAAACAGGCTACCCCAGCTCATTTGCCAGTTCCTCGATCTTTGAATAGAGTTGATCCAAGGCATTGCGCAAGTCCTGACGGTTTATCCGCTCATCTGTGGCAAGATGTTGAGCCAGCACAATGAGTTCCTCAGATTTTTTGCGCAGCAGATTTACACCCCGTGCTACTTCGCGCCCTTGAAGTTTGGCGGAAGTGGGAAGTATCGTTCTCTCCTCACCCGCTTCTTCTCCAAGGAACAACTCATTTTCCACCGCAACCTTAGTCTCTTGGTAGTTGTATTTCCCTTCTACTACCTTTTTGGTTAAAGCTGCTCTGGTTGCCTGGTCTTCAATGCGGTTGAGTTCAAGCGCGTGGCTGGAGGTGAAGCTCTCAAGGTTGGGCTGGCGAAGCACCTCCTTCAAGTCATCTGGGAGCATGCCAACCTCGATGCGGTTACGAACATACCCCTTGCTTTTTCCCAACCTTGCGGCAATGTCGCGCTCGCTCAGATTGAAGAGGTCTTTTGCGCGCAAAAGAGCCTCGCCCACTTCTAACTGAGTCAGATCGCGCCGTTGCTCATTTTCCACGAGGGCAATATTAAACATTTCCTCGTCAGAAAGCGTGCGAATTTCGATAGGGACTTCTGTAAGACCTGCTGCTTTTGCTGCACGTAATCGTCGCTCACCATAGGCAAGTTGGATGTGGCGTTGCTGCCTGCGACCAAGGAGTGACCCAAAGAACCCCATTGATCTCATCACGTCAGCTAATTCTTCGATTTCCTTCTCCCAAAAATCACGTCTTGGCTGAAAGGGATTGGGTTGAATTAACTCAATAGCTACTTGCTCGATGGTTTGTTCTGCTTGAGAGGATGATCCACCTTTTGCGCCAGCAATTTCGGCCAGGATAGGAGAGCCAATATTCAGACCCAATTGGGTCTTCGCTATATTCGCGTTTAATCGTGCTCGTTGCTGTGGCATGGTGGATTCACTCACTCCCTGTTACGGCTAATGGCTTTGGATTCAGTAGCAGCAGGTATTTGCGCACTTTCTCGCTCGACCTCAGCAGCAAGCTGACGGTAAGCCAGAGAAACATTTGCTGCTGAGTCATAAGCAAGCACGCTCTGCGCAACAATTGGTGCTTCCTTCAAGCGAACATTACTTTTGATGATGGTGGAATAAATGGGCACCTGACCCAGCAATGATTCACGAGTGGAGGCCATGACATCTCTGCTGTGGATGGTGCGGGTATCCGCCATTGTCAGCAAGACTCCGCCCACATGAAGGTGTTTGTTGATGCGCTTGACGGTTTGAATCGTCTTGAGCAGCAGACCAACCCCCTTCATTGCCAGATATTCTGTTTGCATCGGAATCATCACTGTATCTGCGGCGGCCAGAGCATTGACGGTTAAAATACCCAGCGAGGGCAAGCAGTCAATCAGAATGTAATCGTAGCGACGTCTTGCTGGTTCCAGAAGGTCATCCAGAATTAGCTCGCCAAGTTGGGCATGATACAAATCAAGTTCAGCCTGGCACAGGCCAATATTTGCTGGAGCCAGATCGGGGCCTATTTGTGTATGGACAATAATATCCTCCAGGCGTGGTGATTGCTCATCGCGCGCCGAAGCCATCAAAGCGTCATAGATAGTTTGTTCCAACGTCTCCGGGTTAATTCCAGCTGCTACAGTCAAGCTGCCTTGCGGATCCCAATCAATAAGCAATACACGCCTTCCGCGTTCATGCAATGCAGCGCCGAGATTCAGGGTGGTGGTGGTTTTGCCAACGCCACCTTTCTGATTGGCGATGGCATAAATCACACCGTTCGCTTCTTGTGTGGTGGACATAAACGGCAAAATCCCTCTCTATGTGGGGTTTCTCTGCCACACTATGCTGCTGCCTTCATGAAGATTTGGTCTTTCCAAGTGAGTTGAGGCTTTTGGTTCACTCTCTCACAGAAAAAAGTTCTCCATCGGGCATGTAGAGTAAGTGGCTCCTAACAAGCGACTGGTCTTATATAAGACCACTTTTAGCAACCTACTGGTCTTATATAAGACCACCATTTTAGCAAGCGACTGGTCTTATATAAGACCACTCTAACCTCAACTCTATGGTAGCACACGATGATTTAAAGCACAAGAGAAAGCGAAGATGCTTTGTCTTGTATGG
Organism: Ktedonobacterales bacterium; assembly: GCA_036557885.1. Lineage (GTDB taxonomy): Bacteria > Chloroflexota > Ktedonobacteria > Ktedonobacterales > DATBGS01 > DATBGS01. The sequence continues at coordinate 133,715 of DATBGS010000010.1, read as the reverse complement.
TCAGCACATGTGGTCAGCGTGTTTATTCATCATCGTTTTGGGAAGAGGAGGGTGCTTCGAAGGCAGCCTGTGGAATCGTAAGGGTCGTTGGCAACCCTTGACGAATAGCCTGATGAAGGGCCTCAAGTGTGCTATATCCAGATTCTTCTAAAACACGCAATGTGGAGACATATTGGTGTGCGCCGTGCGGAGTAGGAGTGGGAAGCGTTGTCACCAGTTCTGCTTCAATTAACGAATGCAAGGGCCTGTCGCTATCCACGCCTCGATAACGTTCAATTGCCGTGCGGGTAATTGGTTGGTGCATAATAATCAAAGCCAGCACTTCTCGCTGCGCCTGTGTAAGCTGAGTCTGCCGCCGGGGAGCCAAGCCAATTTTGACTAATGCAGAACGTAATTCCTGCGCCAGTCCCGCAGTTGATGCGAGTTGATATTCTCCATGCATCTCTTGGAGCACAACCCCATGCCCCTTCAGCCGTTCCTGCAACATCTGGGCGGTTTCCTCAACCTCAAACAAGCCACACCCCAATCCAGCGGCAAGTTGTGCTGCATTCAATCTCCCACAGATCAACAGCAGCGCTTCCAGAAGCTGCCAGCGCTCTATTGCAGGGGCCTTCTCTTGGCCTTGCTGAATCTCCTCATGCTCTGATAACGCTGTCTGGCCGACTCCGCCGGTGTTTTCAGCGCTTACCCAGGATGCCAGGGCGGTTCTGGAGAGTTGTGACCCGCCAGGAGGTGGGATATTGAGCGCCCCTCGCAGCGCGTCAATCACCTGCCGCGTGGGATTCATCGCATCTGCATCGCCACGCTCCAGCTTTGCTAAATAACCAAATGAAATGCCTGTAATTTCCGACAGGCGCTTCAAGGTGAGATCAAGATCACGCCTCCGCCGACGAATAGTCTCCCCCCACCGTTGAAGCTCTTTCGGGCCAATGCTCTGCTGAATATTCGCAGTTTGTCCCGCTTTGGAAGCGGGAAGGAGGGCATCTTTTTTTTCGCGTTCCTCTTGTGGACTCTCCCCAGATTTCATCGGTTCATAGCTCTTTCTGCTGCCCCTGCCGCCCCTCAAGCCTCACCCCTGGAAATTGTCGTATATGACAATTTCCAAGTATAAGACAAAATAGCTGCGTTGTCACTTCCCAAAAGAAAACAAGATCGGCCTACAGGCCGATCTTGTTGGGAATACGGTGGGCGTATGCACGAATTAACTGGCAAGTGGATGTTGCATCAAGCGGTGGATGGTATGCCGGTGTCCAGCTACGGCTGCTGTCTCAGTTCCATACCGTGTGTAGTGCCCCTGTGTGAGATCGGGTTGCTGAAAATCGTGCTCTGGGAAAACAGCCGTCTCATAGCTCCAGGAATTGTCTGCTTCAGGCAGCACAACTTCCAAAAGCCGCCTGGTGATAACATGCCAGGTGTTGTTTCCCTGGCTCACTCGGTGATGCAGCAGGACACCGTGACGAGCATTTTCCATGCGCTTGACTGAAGGATGATTGTTGAAGCCGGCATGGGAGTCGAAATGAAGGAGAGATGGAGCTGTTTCTTTCATGGGTCTTCCTTTGCTTCGTTAGCCCTGCTCAGGTTCATCGCTGCCTTGAGGCTGGGCATACAGCACAGAAGGATAAGACACCCTTGTCTCCTGCTGTTGTCTAAGGTTGGCTTGCTGGCAGTTGGTGTCAAAGACCACGTAGAGCCAAAGAGGCTCACCTGCCTGAATCAAACGCCGCCGCCTTTGCCGCCCTTGATTCGCAGCCACCCAAAGCATATCACATCGTGAGATTTTTTACCAACCCTTGCTTAGCCGATCTCTTGCCTCATCTGCTCGCATGATGTATCTTGGAAATCTCTGATGGAGAGAAAGAAAAGTGAAGCGCTAAGTTTAAAAGATGACGCGAGGGCAAAATGGCTTCTGATACCCTTGAATTAGTGGCTCATCGTGGGGGAGCAGCGTTAGCTCCTGAAAACACTCTGGCCGCTTTCCAGAACGCGCTGACCGTTGGAGTTGATGCTGTCGAGATGGATGTCCACTTGACACGGGATGGCGAGGTCGTTGTCTTCCATGACAACGTACTGGATAACAAAACAGATGGGCATGGCAATATCGCTGACGCGACCTGGGCAGAATTACAAACGCTCAATGCGGCTGCGAAATACCCGAATGGATGGTCAGAACGAGCCCCCATCTCTTCTCTTGCCGAGGTCGTTCAGATTCTCAAAGGCAAAGTGCGCGTGCAAATTGAAATCAAGCGCATGCAGCGCGATGGGCAGCACAGCCGTTATCCACAGATTGAAGCCAGAGTGGTTGATATTTTGCGAGCCGCAGGGGTGCTCAATCAGGTGCTCATCATCTCTTATGATTGGGGCTGCCTGACCGCCGTAAAAACGCTTGAGCCGCGCCTCCTCGTGGGAACAATCGTTGCCCCTGAATCGCTGGCCCTGCTGCCCATACCCAACCAGATGACCCCATTCGCGCTGATACAAACCATTCGAAACTTGCAGGCTGATTATCTCAATATAGAGAGCAATCTGGTAACAAAATATCTAGTAGACAGAGCGCATGCCAGCGGGTTGAAGGTGGGTGTTTGGACGGTGAATGAACCCGCCATGATGCTGCGTCTTGCCGCTTTGGGCATAGATTCCATCACCAGCGACAGACCTGATCTGCTGGTCAAGACCTTCCGAGATGGTTCAAGATAACAGCACCCGAATATCATCGGGAATCGGTGCCAACTCCAGCTTTCCCCTGCCCTCGGTTGGTCGTCGCGCCCACGCGCGTACCTCAAAGCCTGTCCCGGTTGGCTCCTCGCCGCGCAAAACGCGATGTTCCAAGCGGAAGGTGCGCGTTCGTAGCTCAGTTATGCTCGTGTGAATAGTGAGCAGATCGTTATAAAACACCGGCGCCCAGAACCGACAGCCTGCTTCAAGAATGGGCAGAAGAATCTGGCGCTCTTCCAAGACTGTTTCCTGTGGCAGACCCACAGCCCGAAGAAATTCGTGCCCCGCATCATCAAACCAGCGGAAATAGTTGGGATAAAACACAATGCCAGCAGCGTCGGTATCTCCCCAGCGCACTCGATATTGAAGAAGCGATGTTTTCGCCATTTCTCACCTCACATACCAAAAAAGCCGTTCTGCGTACCTCCAGAAACGGCTTTTTCTCAAAATGATGTTTTTCAGGTGTTACAGTAAAACCCTCAATTCCCTGAACCACTGGTAGGCGACGTGGTGGGAATAAGGCTCAGAGGTGTAAACGACGTGGCGTTCGGTTTGGAAATCTCTGGAATCCCAGGAAAATCCACCGTGACATCAATGCCAACAGGAATGTCGCTCGGAAGCCCGCTAAAGCCAATGGAAAAACTGGCCCAACCATCATTCCCGGTTGTCCGTGCCCCTGCCTGATTATTCAGTTGAGGAACCGCCCGCCCGCTGGTATAGAAGTGAAAGTACAGGGAAACCTTTGCTCCTGCCTGAGGAAGCTGCCCATGATGAAAAATCACATAAACGATAATGCGTCCAGTCGTCATCCCTGGAGTGCTATCGCTCACATAAGCCCCCACAAGATAAAGTGGCGCTGTGGGCGTGGGCGAAAGACCTGAGTTGGGGTCAGTAATAGTGATGGTTCCTTGAGAGTTTGGAGAAGCTGTCAATACATCGCAGGCACCAAGACCTGAGAGCAGTAACATTGCAAGCGGGAATAAGAACAGCACATGGCGCCTGAAAACTTCCTTCATAACTTTCTCCTGAAAAACTGGCGCAGAGCAAATCTATACTTTCTTGTCATCACTGTCATTCTAGCAGTAATTGCTGGGTTTAGCAAATAGAGCGGGAAAAAAGGCTAAGCGAGCCATGACCACAAAGACTCTGCCCTTAAAAGCGTCTCTTGGGTAGCCGGGCGAGTCACTACTTGCTGCCATGCCAATCCCCCTTCATACATGCCTGCACAGGTTGTCTCAATTTCTACCAGCTCTCCAGGAAGGCAGGGTTTCATATAGTCCAACTTGGCCCGCTTCACAAAACACCGGTGGCTCGGAGAAAGCGCCTCGCTCTGCTCAAGAAAACTGGATGGCAACGCATCTATCGCTTCATAAACTGCCTCTTCTAACCAATCCATATAAACAGAATTATTGACGTGACCCATCGTATCAGCTTCTAAACGGCGTGCTCGCAGTGCCATCTGAAATTGAAAAGATTCGCCTACCACTCTCTGAAACGCTGGGGCAGGAGCAAGTGTTACTTCCTGAGGGTCTGGGATAGCATGTTCTGTAAAATCAACAGGAAGACGTGTTGGCAGACCACGCTGCCGACTCACGTACACCCAATGCGCGTGCGCGCGTGCGAGCATCTGTCCGGTGCTGGCACTGGATACCAGATATTCACGATGTGCCTGGATACGCGCAAACTGAGACGGCCATGTTTCCAAAGCGAGCAGTTCCCCAAGCTCTATTGGTCGTTCTTGCTCAAACGCCATCTGCCGCACCACCCAGGCCGTGTCGTGCTCGTCATACCAACTGCGCGGATAGCCCGCAGCCGCTGACCCCTCGGTGGCAAGATATTCCAAATAGCGCAGCAGCGTTCCTGACGACACAATCCCCCAACGCCCTACCTCGTAGCTGCGCACATGAAAAGACAAATGATAATGGCTGATGCCCATATGCCTGCAACCTCACAAGTCGCCCGAAGAGGCAGGCGACCAGAATTGCTCAGATGAGTAACCTTCACCGTTCTAACAGAAAAAGGTATCGTGCAATAGCCCCGCTGTCAAGGAACAAAAAGGACATTCAACTCATCCCCTGGCGTAGAGTTATTGTATGCTGTATCATAGTGCTACCCAGGAGTATTTGCTCAACGAGGCACCATTAGGAAGCAGGCAGAATCATGGCAGATCAACCACAAGTTCCTGCGCCAGGCTCCCCTGAACCTGGCCGCGCTGACCCCAATAAACAGCCAATGGCGATACCTCCAGCCGTGCCTTTTGCCGGAGGATGGTCCGCTCCTCCCCCTGATACATTTCGTGAATTCAGCACCACCTCAAACTGGGCGCCTCAGCAGCCAGCCATTCAACCACCGTTGAGCTATCCAGCCCCAGCACCCAATGGGAATGTACAAGGGAATGGCTACTGGCCCACAGTTGGCGCTCCTCCTGCTCAGGGAAATCAAGTCGGACAGCCGCCTGCTGGTTGGAGGGTTTCTGGTCAGCTACCACCATTGCAGCAACCAGGCTTTCCTACAGGCTTTCCGCCAGGCCAGCAGCCGCCTCCTCCAAAGACTACCCCCACACTCATTGCCCTATTTGGAGGGCTGGCACTGTTGATCATTCTGGTGCCGGTCATCTTACTGCTCACTTCACACTCACCAACCCCGGTGACTGTCCAAAATACCCCTACAGTGCAAAGCTCTCCAACTGTTGGCCCTACAGCCACGCCTCCAGCAACGTTCTTCAAGCCTGCTGGAACTGCGCCAACAACCAGTGATTGCGAGAAGGGGTTTGCTGGTGGCCCTTGCTATAGCCCGGAGCAAATGCAGCGAGCGTTTGGTCTGGAAGCGCTCTATCAGCAAGGCATTACTGGCGCGGGCCAAACCATTGTGCTTCTTGAGGCTGGTCATACTGACACGGTCCAGCAAGACCTGCTTGCCTTTGACAAAGCCTGGGGGCTGCCTGATCCTCCAAGCTTCAAAATCCTTCAGCCCTTTGGTCCGCCCGTTGCCTACAACTGTGGCGGCGGTGGGGATGGCCTTGAAGAAGAAACCACCCTTGATGTCGAATGGGCGCACGCAATGGCCCCAGGCGCCAGCATTGTTATCGTTGTTGGCGCCAACAACGAACGCAAAATTGCACCGCCACCCCACGAGACAAAATGCGGCCTCTATTATCTCGAAGATGATCTGGCCTATGTTCTCGATAACCATCTGGGCAATATTGTCTCCATCAGTTTTGGTGGGAGTGAGCTAAGCGCTCCAAATGAGCGGCCCGATGAAAAGGCAAACGACCAGAAAGAACTCACCAACGCCAACGCAATCTTTCAGCGAGCAGCCCAGGAAGGTGTGACAGTTCTGGCCTCTTCCGGCGATGACGGGGCAACCAACCCAGGCATGGACATCAACGATCCCACCATCACCTGGAATATCGCAACAGTTTCCTGGCCGGCGTCTAACCCCTATGTTGTGGGTGTTGGTGGAACAACCCTTCAGCTTAAGGACGCTTCGGGAACCTATGGCAGCGAAACCGTCTGGAACAACCCTGGGAGCAATGGCTCCGGCGGTGGCGGCATCAGCACGCTCTATGCTGAGCCAGACTATCAAAAAAGCGCTCCAGACCAAAGCATCTTCAATGGCAAGCGCGGCGTCCCTGATCTAGCTTTCCCTGCCGATGTTAATTACTCCCTCTACTTTTCTGGAACGCCGGGAGATGTGAACCCTGCAAAGTGGCCGCATTGGGGCATTATTGGTGGCACAAGCGCCAGTTCCCCGTGCATGGCCGGTATCCTCGCTCTGGCAGCCCAGATGCGCGGCAAACCGCTGGGTGACATCCATGCAGCGCTCTACAGCCTTCAGGGGCAGGGTATGCACGATATTACTCAGGGCGATAACAGCTTTGCAGGCGTCAAAGGCTATCAGGCGCTTCCAGGGTTCGATCTTGTTACTGGCTGGGGTACCCCTATTGCTGATCAATTTGTTCCGGCTCTGGTCCAGGCACTAGGATAAACTCTAGCCGGAGGTGCCTAAAACCAGACAAAGCAAAGGCAGGCTATGCACCAGCGTGGTCTGCCTTTCGTCTCGTTGAGTATGCCCTATCACTCTGTTTCCTTGGAACGTCGCTGAACGAGCTTTTCGACACGCTCCAGTAGGGTGTCCAAATCCACAGGTTTCGCAAGAAACTCAACCCAGGGGTCATTGAGTTCTACGGCACGCTTGCCAGCATCACGAGCGGCACTCACGATGAGCACTGGCAGCTTTGAAAAGCGAGGATTCTGCCGGAGCGCCGCAAGCACTTCCCATCCGCTTCGTCCCGGCAGCCCAATATCCAGCAGCAGTACCTCTGGCGGAGCAGCCTCAACCAGCGGCACAACCAATTCTGGCTCAGCAGCAGTAATCACCCGAAAGTCTGCCTCCTCGGTCAACACAGCTTTCAATACGTCCAGCAACTCCACTTCATCATCCACTACCAGCGCCAAATGAGGGCGACGTGCGTTCAGTTGTGACATCATCAACCTCCTTTTGCTCCCAGGCGATCTCTTTGTATCTTTGTTGTGCACATTATGGACCAGGGAGAGGTTGCTGGGTCGTATGTTGCAACAAAGCAGACCATGACGTATAGTTTTTCTAAAGATCAGTACATTTGCGTAAGCAGAACCATCGTTCTCGTAGAAAGAAAGATAAGAACTATGTCTGATTTAGCCATTCTCGCCAGCTATGCCCATCCAGATGACGAGCAAGGGGTAACCGGATCGCTTGCCTGGTACGCTGACCAGGGTGTGCGAACTGGCCTGATTTGCGCCACGCGCGGCGAATTGGGAGAGATTGCGGACCCCGCCCTGGCAACGCCAGAAAATCTTGGCGAGGTACGTGAGCAAGAAATGCGTGGCGCGGCGGCTGTTGCTAAAATCCAGCATCTCTGGTTCCTGGACTATCGAGATTCTGGCATGCGTGGCACCGAAGGTAACCAGGACTCCAGGGCGTTTATGAATGTGGATGAAACGGAAGCTCTGGGCAAAGTCGTTCGCATCATTCGTGAGTTCAGGCCAACCGTGATAGTCACCTTTGACCCCACTGGTGGCTATGGACATCCTGACCATATTCGCATCAGTCAATTGACTACCAGAGCTTTTCGTGTAGCCAAAGACGCCTCGCAGTACCCTGAAGCAGGCCCGGCGTGGGAAGCCAAACGCCTCTATTATGCCTCTTTTCCACGCAGTCGGATTCGCCAACTTGCCAAAGTTGCTCAAGAAGCAGGGATGTCAAGCAACTTCACCGGAATGAATATTGAAGAACTTGGCCTGCCAGATGAAGCCATCACGAATCAGGTCGAAGTCGCGGAATATATAGACCTCAAGCGCAAATCGCTTGGCAACCACAAAACCCAACTGAACCCGAACAGCCCCTTTGCCCGCATGCCAGCCGAAGTTACCGCCCAATGGCGCAGCACAGAATATTTTGCGCTGGCTGATGGTGTGCCAGTGGATACCGCTGATCCGGGGGCAGTGCGCGACCTCTTTGCGGGGTTGAGATAAAAAACCGTGCAGCGCCAGCACTGAGGCTGGCGCTGCACGGAGATGCCTCTACAGGTCATGCCCAATACAGTGCTAAAACGTCATCCAGCAAATCCGCGCAATTCCCGTTTGCAGGGTCGCATTGCACCCCCTTGTATGGGCCTGGGTTCTGCGCAGTTCCAGTGTTCACCGCAATGGTGATACCGCTGCTGTTGGGAAGCCAGTCTGCCTGGCCGTTCTGGGCGTATTTTTGAATGGTGCTGCCATCCAGGTTGGAGGTATAAACTGCCTGATCGGTTCGCATCAAAACTTTCTTCCCATCAGGAGAAAAACTTGGGGCTGGTCCCGCAAACTCCGCCGTGCCCAGGTCCAAACCATTGAAAAGCTGCTGCACCCCCGACCCGTCTACATTCGCGTACCAGATGCCATCTGGGGTGCTTCCGTTTGCCCCACGCCACAGAATATGCGTGCCATCTGGCGAGATGTCGAACGGCGCATAGCCATTGGCCGAAAACCCTGGTCCCACCACCAGAGGCACCTTTCCCAGCGTAATAAGCTGCGTATCGGCATGGGTATTCAGGTCCACCCGATGCAGCACGAGATTTCCATTATCACCAGATGGAATCAATACCGTGTAAAAAGCTACCTGGCCGCGAACAATGATCGAGCCAGCCGAGGCGTCAGGAGGTGAGGGCGAAAAGAACGCCGAAAGTTTTCCCGATGGAGCATCATAGGCCAGAATCGGGTTATGGCTGGTATCCCCGGCAATCAACAACGTCTGGCTATCTTTCCAGGCCAGAGCGTTATCACCTCCCTGCGAGAACAACAGCCGACTGCTGCCTAGTTCTTTGGGAGTTGTGACAGTGCCAGTAGTGGTGTCTATCACATACAAATTGCCGCCCAGAAACCCATCGCGCGGCGCGTCCACTATCTGAATCAGACAAGCGATATAGCGTCCATCTGGCGAGAATAGCAACGGACTGGCGAGAAAATCAAAATTGACGCCCCCATTCAATCCCGCGTTGGGCTGGCCGACCTTGGCGATATTCGTCACTTGTTTGGGGTCTGCGCCTTTTGCTGCCGCAAAAACCTGATAATTGCGCATGAACCCATAGGCAAACGCCTGGAGTGGCGAAACAACAGCGGTAGCTGTGGCGGTTGGGTTGTTTCCTGGCGTCTCGGTGCCTGTTGCAGAGATCTGCTTACTGCGGAAAAGCTGCGCTGCGGCGACTCCAACGACACCCAGCGCCAGCACCGCCAGCAGCACCCCAGTGTAAAGCAGCCATTTGCGCCCCCCGCGTTTTGGTTCGCCTTTTCCTGGCATTCCAGGGGCCACACCTGCTGCCCGGCTGCCAGGGCGACCAGAAGATTTTCCAGCCCTTGCTCCTGGCTGCTGTGGTGGAGGGCCACCAGCCCTGTAATCGTCCCTGGTCGGTGTGCTTCGGCTGGAAGAAGTTGGCGCGTCAAATCGCTGTTCTGTCCCAGAAGACCCTCTGCTTGCGCCAGCAGCAGTGTTTGCTCCTGGCCTCCCAGAAACAGGTGTCGCTACATGGCTGGCTCCGCTGCTTCCAGGGCGCGAAGCCCCGCCGCTATTGGGCTGCCCGCCTGACGTGGATGGCGGCAAGGGCGCTGCTCGCGCTCCCATGTTTGCCCCGGATGGAGGGCGCGGCTGCAACAATTGCTGCGCCGCCTGGAAAAATTGGTTGGGGCTTTGGAAGCGATCTCTGGGGTCTTTCTCAAGGACTTTGTTGAGCACCTTCTCAGTCTCTGCCGGGAGCGCCGCATTCAACGTATGGATGGGTGCGGGTAATTCGGTGGCCTGTTTCATCAGTGTTTCCATCGGAGTGCTTCCAGTAAACGGCACCCGCCCACCCAACATCTGGAAAAAGATGATGCCCAGACTATAGACATCGCTGCGCTTATCGCCTTTTCCCATCGCCTGCTCTGGCGCCATGTATTCAACGGTGCCCACGCCTGCGCCAGTCATCGTCAGGCGTTCATCGCTGGTATCGCGGGCGATGCCAAAATCCGCCAGCAGCAAATGCTTGCCACGCTGAATCAGCACGTTTTGCGGCTTAATGTCGCGGTGGACAATCCCCTGCTCGTGGGCATACTGCACCGCGTCACAAAGCTGCTCCAAAATCTCGGTGGCATCCTTGAGAGAAAGCGGCCCCTGGACCCGCTCCAGCAGCGAGCGCAGAGTTCCCCCAGAGAAATAGGGCATCACCAGATATAAAATATCGCGTTCTTCCCCAAACTCAATCAGTGGCAAAATATGGGGGTGTGAGAGCCTGGCAATGGCCTGGGCCTCGCGCAGAAAGCGCTGACGAAAAAGCGGGTCTTCGCTAAATCCGCGCCGAATGACCTTCACGGCCACTTCTCGCCCGAAGGCGCTGAGTTGTTTTGCGCGGTAGACTTCGGCCATCCCTCCACTGCCCACGCGCTCGATAAGTTCATAGGCGCCAAGTCGCGCCCCTTCCATTCCGGCCATTGAGTCCTCCAGTAACGGCGCTCCGTTGATGAGATGGGCCAATGTGAACATTCGGCCTTTTCCGTCTATCATCATAACGAACGAAGCCGCATCCTGTTTTCCTTCGCCTTCTTGCTTGTTGCCTGCTGGCACGTCACCTGCGATTTTGTAGCTGATCGCTCTATGAGCGATCTGTCTGAAATGAGCGAGGGTGATCAAAACATATGGCATTTTTCCGATCATTGCTTTCTGGTGTAAAGATCAATTGGAGTCCAGCGACCCACACGCCAGAAGCTGAGCTTTCCACACAGCAGGCCCACACATCAGGAGATGTAAGCAGATGGGCAGAGCGCCAACGCGCCCTGGCAGACTTCTATACAAGACATCGCCTGCTGGTTCACGCCTTATTGGTGACGCTAACCTGGGAGTTTGTAGCGCAGTTGATCGGCTATCTCGCCGTCAGCATCTTTCCTCCCAGCAGCGATTCCCCGGCCTTCTTCCAGAATCACCCGGCCTTTCAACACGCAACGTATCCGCTTTCCTTGACCATGTGGGCGCGTTGGGATGGCGTCTGGTATGTCTTGCTGGCGGCGCAGGGCTACGCGCCGCAGGTCAATATTCTTGATGCGTTTTTTCCGGCATTTCCTGGGCTGATACATGTCGTGGGGGTGCTGTTTGGGGGCAATTATCTCCTGGCTGGGGTGCTCGTCAATCGTGTCTTGCTGCTGCTTACCGTTATGCTCTTTACTCAACTGGTTCGTGAAGAATCTGGCGACCAGGCCGCTAAGCTTGCCCCGCTCTATTTTGTGCTTGTGCCAGCAGCGGTATTTTTGCTGGCGGTCTATACAGAAGTGCTCTTTTTGCTCGCCTGTGTTGCTTGTTTTCTGGCGATGCGTCATCAGCGCTGGTGGCTGGCGGGGCTGTGTTGCGCGCTGGCAACCGCCACACGGCTCCCTGGAATTATCCTGGCTGGGGCTGTGCTGGTGGAAGGCATCCAGCAGCGCCAATTCTGGCGAGGGATGGGAGCAGCAGCGATGGGGTTAGCGGGCCTGGCTGCGTATGCGTTCTATCTCCTGGTTGCGCTGCGCGACCCATTGGCGTTTCAGCATGCGTATAAGCTGGGCTGGGGAGATCGCCATTTTACGCTTAACGTTCTTGCGGCGCCCGCGCAGGATATTCTGTGGCTTGTTACCCATTGGCCCTGGCATGGTCAGGGCGCTTTTATCACGTTGAGTTACGTGCTGGCGCTTGTGGTGGATGGTATCTTGCTGCTCGTCATGTGGCGGGCGCTGCGCTGGTCCTATCGCGTCTTTCTTCTTGGCAACATGCTGCTGCCACTGCTTTCTGGCACCCTGTTTGCCTACAACCGCTATAGTCTGGTACTCTTTCCGTTCCTGCTCGTGGCCTGCCGCTGGACAGCCACGCGCCCCACCCTGCGCCAGACCGTTTTGCTAACGATGGGCTGCTTCTCCGTCTTAAATATCGTCCTCTTTACCGCGAGCTATTGGGTAGGCTAGCCTGGGGGCGCTTGTAGCGCGGGCTGCTAGCCCGCTACCTGGCTTGCAGTCTACTCTGCACCCAGGCCAACGCCTCCGGCCAGGCTGCCTGTGGAATGGCGGTGAGATGATCAGCGCCGCAGTGATCAGCCACCACCGCTGCCAGCGTCTCCAGCGGGATGCCGGTTTGCTTCTGCAACTTCCTCAGCAGGCTGACAAGCTCGTAGTATTGCCTCCCCGTGAGTGGCAGTGACCCGCCAGACGTGCTCGGTTCAGTATAGCCCTGGAGATTGGCTTCCAGCCGCTTCAGATGCGCTTGCATCTCCTGCTGCTCTTGCTTGACAGCACGCATCTCTTCCGCTCGTGCTTGCTGTTCAGCCACAACCGCGCGTTGAAGCATCTGTAATGCCTCAAGGATAGATGGCGACTTCTCCAGGCTCGTTGATTGTTTTTCTCGCTTTGGTGGGGTTGGCCCCTCGCTTGGCTCCTTAAAGAACTCCTTCGACAACGCTGCCCGCGCGTCTCGCTGCAATACTAGCAGCCGCTCCCGATACAGTGGAGGGCGCTTGTCGGGTTGGATACGTGCTAGCCAGAGCGGAATGCCCCACGCCACTATGATATTGGTGGCTTGAGGCCCACCTGGTGTCTGTATCAGCGTGAGCACCAACGCCGCTGAGAGTGTGGGATGAGCGTGAAGACGATGTGTTTGGCTATTGATGTACAACCCCAACCACTCACATAGATGCGGGAACACCAACCCGGTGTCCCCATTTGACAACAACACCGCAATAAAGGTTTCCCCACCGATAGTGATATTTGCCTGCTTGACAGGAGTAATGGGTGTCTCGGACATAATCGGCCTCCCTCACACTGAGATTGCTACATGACTGTTTATATGAAAAGAGGATTGGTATTACTCATTCCTTTCCCAGAGGGGGTGTCTGGCAGACACTCCCTCTGGGAAAGGGGGTGTCTGCCAGACACCCCCTTATCCCAGTCAAGTGCTTGATAGGCACTCATCCGTCAAGGGGGGATACTGCCACTATCCCCCCTTTCCCAAAGGTGCTTTCTCCGAGAAAGCCCCTTCCACCCAGCCACCCATAATCTGCCATCAATAGCCCTCCTCGTCTGCCCGCAGAGGCGTGGCATAAAACAAAGCGACCCCCTGCAAAGCCCTGATAGTTGGCCCGCCTGCTTTGCTTCGGGAGTGGTCGCTGGAGAGGATGTGCTGCCGAATGGTACAATTCCCCATATGCGTTAGACTCCTGTTAGCGCAGGATCGGCTAGAATGATGCAGTCGGTTAAAATACCGGCTGCATTGTGTCGTTTGGCTTCATTCCAACTACCACTAGGATACCTGCTTGTTCTGAAGCTGTCAAGATATTTTTACCCAGAAAAGAAAAATTGCTAGGAGTTGTACTTGTGGATATGCTCGTCATTGGCTGCGGCGTTTCTGGCTTGAGCACTGGCGTCCGTCTGTTGGAAGCCAGACATCGCGTCACTATCTGGGCAAAAGACTTGCCCCCCAACACCACCTCCAACATAGCCGGGGCCGTCTGGCATCCCTTTAAGGCTGCGCCTGCGGAAAAGCTGGCAGAGTGGAGCGCGGTGTCGTTTCAGGTCTTCAAGCAGCTTCTTGCGGACCCAGCATGTGGCATCGTGATGAGAAGCGTGCTGGAACTCCGGCCAACCAAAGGAGAGCCGCCGGAATGGGCGCGTTCCGTTGATTCTTTCCGCATTGCCACGCCAGAGGAGTTGCTGCCGGGCGCTGAGGGCGGTCATGTCTTCGAGGCGCCGATGATTGATACCGGCGTGTACATGAACTGGCTGCTGCGTCGCTTTCAAGCGTTGGGCGGCCAGATCGTGCAGCGCACCGTCACAGAGATGAGCGAGGCATTCGCGCAATCTCAGATCGTGGTCAACTGCGCGGGCCTGGGCGCGCGCGAGTTACTCAATGATCGTGATCTGCGGCCCGCCAGAGGCCAGGTCGTGCGCATCAAGGCTAATGGCTTTAGCCGGGCCGTTGTGGAAGATGATGGGCCGGAGGGCATGGCGTATATCTTCCCGCGCATCAATGATATTGTCCTTGGGGGCACCTACGAAGAAGGCGTGGAGCGGCTGGAAGTTGATCCCGAACAGATACCAGGCATTATTCGCCGCTGCGCCCGCCTCGCGCCAGAGTTTGCGAATGTCAAGCCGGAGGATATTGTCAGCGTGGCGTGCGGGCTGCGTCCGGTGCGCTCGGTGGTGCGCGTGGAGCCAGAGCGCCCTGCGCCAGATTGCCTCTTGCTGCATAACTATGGGCATGGCGGCGCGGGCATCACGCTGTCCTGGGGCTGCGCGCAAGAAGTGGTGGCACTGCTCAATCAGGCGCTGCAATAAAACGTGCTTCTCCTTGCTGAGTAGATGCGCTGATTCGTGATATGATGCGCAGAAGCGGCTCTCTTTGTTCTGTTGATGGCTGGATGACACATGTATGGGCATTCTTCTGGGGTTAACAGCGGCGCTCTGTTGGGGCGCCGCCGATTTTCTGGTACGCTATGCAACGCAGGCAGTAGGTACCTTTCGCACGCTGCTTTTCATGCAGCTTACCGGCTTCGTGGGCCTGAGCCTCTACATGGGCGCAGTAGGCGCCTTTGGGCCGCTGGCGAAAAGTGTAGGCTGGCAGCCCTGGGTCTGGGTAGCGGTGTCGCTCTTAATCAATCTCTTTTGCTCGCTGGCGCTGTATCGCTCGTTTGAGATTGGCACGTTGGCCGTTGTCTCGCCCATTTCAGCCAGTTATGCTGCCTTGACGGTCATTCTGGCCGTTTTGAGCGGAGAAGCTTTGAGCCAGTGGCGCGTCCTGGGCATTGCGGCGGCCATGATTGGCGTGGTGCTGGCCGCAGTCTCGCTTGGGGCTGCCAGCGCGCCGAAACCAGAAAAAGCCTCGCCGCATCCAGAAAGCCGCCTGACGCGCGGCACCGGCTACGCGCTGGTGGCCGCAGCAGGCTTTGGCGTCTTGTTTTGGATCTTTGGCTTTCACGTCATTCCCACCTTTGGCGGGCTGGTGCCCGTCTGGTTGGTGCGTCTCTCTACGCCAGCGCTGCTGCTCGTCATGGCAAAGCCTCTGCGCCAAAGCATACCCTTGCCACGCGGCAAGGTCTGGTGGCTGCTTGCGGGGGTGGGAATATTGGATACTATTGGGTATGTTGCTGCCACTACCGGTCTGGCAACGCATCAGGTCGCTGTCGTCACAGTCCTGGCGTCGCTTTTCAGCACTGTCACCGTCATGCTTGCCTGGCTCTTTTTGCGCGAGCGGCTGGCCTGGAGCCAATGGGTGGGCGTGGCTGCAATCTTTGTGGGGATCACGTTAATCAATATATAAGCAAGAGGAATGCAATGGTTTCATATCAGGATGTCTTGCGGGCGCGGGAGGTAGTTGGCGGGCAGGTGCGGAAAACGCCGATGTTTTCCGCGACAACGCTGGGCGCGATGGCCGCCACGCCTGTTTCGCTCTTTCTCAAGGCCGAAATGTTTCAGAAAACCGGCTCGTTTAAGCCGCGCGGCGTGCTCTATCGTCTCTCCACGCTGACTGATGAGGAGAAGCGGCGCGGGCTAATCGCGGCCTCCGCTGGCAATCATGGGCAAAGCCTGGCCTGGGGCGCCTCGTCGCTGGGTATCGCCTCCACCATCGTCATGCCAGAGTTTGCCAGCAAGAGCAAGATTGCAGCGGCGCAGGGCTACGGCGCGACGGTTATTTTGCATGGCAAGACGAGCCTGGAGGCGCATCGCCAGGCCCGCGCCCTGGCCGAAGAGCAGCATCTGACGCTGGTGCATCCCTACACCGATGAGCGGGTGATTGCCGGGCATGGCACACTGGGGCTGGACATCGTGGATGATCTGCCGGACGCCGATGTCGTCGTCGTGCAGATTGGCGGCGGCGCGCTCTGCGGTGGCAGCGCCCTGGCAATCAAATCGCGCAGTCCAAAGATGCGCGTAGTGGGCGTGGAACCGGCGGGCGCGGCCCGGCTCACGGCTGCGCTGGCTGCCGGACATCCGGTCACGCTGGAGAACGTGCAGACGCGGATAGACGGCCTGGGCGCGGGGTATACTGGCGATGTCAATCTGGCGCTTTTCCAGCAGTACGTTGACGCGGTGGTGACGATTGAAGACGACGCGGTAGACCGCGCCATTGCGCTGCTGGCGGAACGCTGCAAGCTGGTCGTGGAGCCAGCAGGCGCGGCAACCGTCGCGGCGGTGCTGGCGGGCAAAGTTCCTGTTAAATCTGGCGAGAAAGTAGTCGCCGTCTTGAGCGGCGGCAATATTGACCCGGTGCGGCTGGCCGGGATTCTTACTCAAGCAAAGGAGCGCTCGTAACATGGGCATGTTAGATGGCAAAGTGGCAATTCTCACCGGGTCGGGCCGGGGCATTGGCGCGGCAGCAGCAAAGCTGTTTGCTTCCGAGGGCGCGTCGGTAGTCGTCTGCGACCTGGACCCCACGCCTGCCAACGAAACTGCTGAGGAGATCAAAGCAAACGGCGGCACGGTGCTGGTGGTGGCCGGAGATATGACGCAAGAGTCATTTCCTGACCGGCTAGTAAGCTCAACCATTGATGCGTTTCACGGCCTGGATATTATCGTCAACAATGCGGGCTACACCTGGGACGCGGTGATTCACAAGATGACCGATAAGCAGTGGCAGGCCATGCTGGATATTCACGTCACCGCGCCTTTCCGGTTGGTTCGCGCCGCCTCCACATTTATCCGCGAATCAGCGAAGAAAGAAGCCGAGCAGAACGGACGCGCCAATCCCCGCAAGATCATCAACGTCAGTTCGGTTTCTGGCACGCAGGGCAACGCGGGCCAGGCCAACTACTCCACCGCCAAAGCGGGCGTCACCGGCCTGACAAAGACGCTGGCAAAAGAGTGGGGCCAGTTTAATGTACAGGTGAACTGCGTAGCGTATGGCTGGATTGAAACGCGCCTGACGGCAGCCAAAGGGACCGTCGAAAAGCTGGAGCGCGATGGGGAGCAGATCAGCATTGGCATCCCAGAGCAGATGCAGCAGATGGGCCGCTTGATGGTGCCGCTGGGCCGCCCAGGAACGCCAGAAGAAGCGGCTGGCCCGATGCTTTTCCTGGCTTCGCCGCTCTCCAACTATGTCTCTGGCATTGTGATCGAGGTGCATGGCGGGCGCGCCATGTAATCTGCTGCCCTCTTGTTTGGCATGCTATACTGCTGATGTGCTGGATTGCTTCTTTCCAGCCGTATTGAGGACGCCCCATCAGCACCATCGCAGGGGGAGAGAATGACTGTCAGCGTGTGTCCGGCGGCTCTCGTTGCCGCTCCAGTGGAAACCGTCTGGGCGCTGCTTATGGAGCCGGAGCGTTACGATGAGTGGTGGGACGCGCACATCGAGCGTGTGACCCCGCCAGGACCAGCCACGCCAGGCCAGGTGCTTACCGCCTGGAGCCGGGCGCTGGGCAAGAAATGGGATGTCAGCCTGGTGATAGAAATGGTGGATGCAGAGCGCCATCAACTGCGCTTTCGCTCGAACTTTCCGCTGGGCATTGGTGGCCTGAATCAGCTAAACTGTGCGTCGGTGGATGCGTCGTCTTGCCGGGTGCAGTTTGGCTGAGACTTCACGTTCCCCGCAGGCTGGCGGGGCAAACTGATTGAGCGACTGATGGCCGGGCAATGTCATCGTGGCGTGGAGGAGGGACTGCACCGACTGAAAAAAGCTGCGGAGGCGCGGGCAGAGAAACTAGAAGAGGTTCGATAAAACGTCCAAGGGGGTGTGCTATGGCAGAGATCGTGCAACAACCAGAGATAGCGAGCGGAGCAGGAGCAAGCAGCGCAGACGCAGGTACGGCTCTCCCGCTGAGTCGGCGCAAACTTGATCTGCTCTTTATCGCCTTTTTTCTCGTGAACCTGTTTTTTGTCACCTACATTGTGGACATCGAGCAAATCATTATTCCTGACCCCGCGCATTTCCAATATCCGCTCTGGCCGCCTCCGTTCTTTGTGGACATGGTGCATTCCTATGGGCGCTCGCTGGACCCGTTGCAACTGGCGCGCCCACCCTGGTGGAAGGCGACGATCTGGCTGGATGCGGTCCTCTTTGGCCCGTACTATGCCGTTGCACTTTACGCCTTTATCAAGGGCAAGAACTGGATTAAAATCCCCAGCATCATCTGGGCATCCATCTTGATGACCAACGTGATCATCATTCTCTCGGAGGAGTTCTTTGGCCCCTCAGCCACACCGCATCCGGTAATCGTCTTCTTGCTCAACCTGCCCTGGCTGCTTTTCCCACTGGGGATGATTACACGCATGTCGCTCAAAGAAAAGCCGTTTGCCAGCAAGTAGCCCGTTAAGCCTCCTCCAAAAAACAGCCCCCACCAGCACTGCTGATGGGGGCTGTAGCTATAACTGGTTGGCGTTAACGCTGGTACTTGGAGAGTTCCCAGCGGCGCAGTAAGAAGTAGATCACGCCAGCAACAATAATCGCCAACGGGAAGCCAATGTCGGCATCCCCGATCTGTGGAGAGAGAACGCCCTCGTAGCCAAACGTTGCTGCCTGATTGACCCCAAGAGCAGCAACCCCAAGGCCCACGACCATTGCAACAATCGCGGCAATACCCATAGGAAGCTTGCTACCAGTCTCGTAGTCCTCAACTGGATACTTGCCTTTGCGGAAGACGAAGTGCTCAAGGAGCACCACTGCGTTCCAGGCACCCAGCCAGTAGGCGATCACGAGCAGGAAGCCTTCCAATTTGGCGTTGAAATCGTTTCCAATGTATAGCGCAACCGCCACGTAAACCACCGCGCCAACAATGGTCAGAATCCAGCGCCTGATGTTCCTCAGCCCCAGAACCTGAGTGGAAAGTGCAAAGCTGTAGTCGTTGGGCACATTGTTAGCAATCGTGCTGAGGGCCAGCAATAAGACAACGATACCACCAATACCGCTGGTGCCAACGGCATTGGCGATCAACGCGCCAGCGGTATCACCTGTCGCGGCAGTGGTCAGCAGAACGCCCAGGATTTCCAGGAGGATGCAGGGGACTATCACCCCAGAAAAGGCGTACCAGAACACCTTATTGGCTGGAGTTTCTACTGGCTGGCGGCGGGTGTAGTCTGCGGCATAGGAAGACCAGCCGATGGCATAGCCCAGTACAGCGCCACCAAAGGTAGCAATGCCGGAGAAGAGCAGCAACCCATCACCAAGGCTGCCCGCGCCGACGGCATTGATGTCGAATTTGCCAGATGAGGCAAAAAAGACGTAGCCGAAGAGGATAAACATCACAATCCAGGCAAAGCGCTCGTAGGTGTGGACAATAAAGTAACCAAAGACGCTCACTGCGGTGGTGACAACCGCGAGGAAGAGCAGCGCGGCCCATTGTGGAATTGTGTTAGCGCTCCAGGTGACGATGATTTGTGAGCCAATCAAGGCGTTCACGGCGCTCCAGCCGATGCAGGCCAGGGCGTTAAAAATGGCCGGAAGCTTGGCGCCCTGTAGCCCAAAAGCAAAGCGCGTAAGAGGCATCTGCGCTAGCCCTGTTTTCGGGCCGAGGGTGCTCAGGAAGGCCACAGGTAAGACGCCAAGGATATTGAAGATAACGATGACCAGAACGGAACCCCAGAACCCCAGGCCGAAAAATGCGCTGAGCGTTCCTAGAGCAACGGTGGCAACAACGGAGTTTGCTGACCACCAGAGCCACATCGTATCCCATAGCTGGGTGTGCTGGCGGTTATCTTCGGCCACACGCTCAATGCCTGTGACCTCAAAGTTCGTGGATTCTTTTTCTGCTACTTCGGTACTCACTATAAGTCCTCGCTTTCAGCCGGTAATGGATTTGCTTAAAAAGCGCTGCTTGCGGAGGGGCTTGCTCCAGCTCATGGGGTGGCCTACACACAACAGGCCGCTGGACTTCAGGGGGTACCGGCCCCATGAAGACTTCTCCCTCCTCACAACTACAAACAAAAGACGCCAGCTTCAGAGAATGCCTGTGAAACAAGGCGCTCTGCGGAAGACCAGCGTGGAAAGAGCATCTGGAAAGTCCCCTCTAGCGATTCTTAAGCCTGAAACACCCGTCCGGGGAAGCCGACACGAGTATACTACATCCCTGTTTATTTTTCCACTGGTTAGAACGGTATTTTTCTGGGTCAGGTTCTTTGGTTCCCTCGCACCAGTGAGGTGATGACCCCAACCGAAGCGATACACATACACACGAGCAGGGCTGTATGAAAGCCACTCAGGAATGTGGCTTGTAGATTGGCAAGCTGGGCTGAGGAAAGCGGTTGATTCGCAGCCAGAATACGCCCGGCTTGCGCCGCGCCCAGGCTGGCAAAGACGGCGCCAGCAACGGCCACGCTCAAGCTCTGGCCGACCACGCGCACAGTTGCCAGAAAGCCGCTGCCGATGCCGCGCCGCTCTGGGGGAACAGCACCCATGACGGCGCTGTTGTTGGGGGATTGGAAGAGGCCAATCCCGATGCCAGTGATGACCAGCCGCCAGATAATATCTAAAATGGACGTGTCAGTGCCCAGCGCGGTAAGCAGCCAGAGGCCAAAGGCTGAGGTTGCTAACCCGGCGGAACTGAGGATGCGCGAGCCAAAGCGGTCCGAAAGCCAGCCGCTAAGCGGCGCAATAAGCGAAACGCTCAGCGGGATAGGCGTCAGGAGCAATCCAGCTTCATCAGTGGGGAAGTGGCGCAGTTCTTCGAGATAGAACGGCAGCAGGAAACTGACGGCAAACAGGGCAAAGAAACTCAGCAACCCGCTCGTGTTAGCCGCCGCGAAGAGGCGATTGCGAAAGAGTTTCAGGTCAATGATGGGGTCGGAAACGCGCCGCTCCACAAACACAAACCCAACCAGCACCACCAGCCCCATAACGAAAAGGCTCACAATCAGCGGAGAGGTCCAGCCAACTTCTTGTCCAAAGGAGAGCGCAAACATAATTGCCAGAATGCCCACTGAAAGCACGACGGCGCCAAGTGGGTCAAACTTTTGCTTTTGTTGTTGTCCTGCTGGCTCCTTGAGGATGAGGAACGTCAAGACCAAGCCCAGGATGCCGATGGGCAGGTTCACATAGAATATCCAGCGCCAACTGAACAAGCTCGTAATCAAGCCGCCTAGTGTGGGGCCAGTGCTGACGCCCAGCGAGACAGTGACCGAGTTCAGCCCCAAAACCCTGCCGCGCTCTCTGGCAGGGAAGGCGCGGGTAAGCATGGCTGTGCTGTTGGACATGAGCAGCGCGCCGCCAATGCCCTGAAACGCGCGAAAGATCACCAGCAGCAAGAGCGTTGGCGCAGCGCCGCACAGCACCGAGCCAAGCGTAAACACGGCCAGACCAACCATCCACAGCAGTTTTCTGCCCAGCATATCGGCCAGGCGACCAAAAGTGAGTTGGACGCTGGCAATGGTGACAAGATAGGAGATGATGACCCATTCCACCAGACCATTCAGCGGGACATGAAAATAGGTGCTGATGCTAGGCAGACTGATATTGACGATGCTGCTATCAAGCGTCGCCATGAAGATGCCAATCGCCACAATACCAAAGACAGCCCATTTGTTTATTTGCTGCTCTGGGGCTTTAGCAGATTCTTGCGTGTCAGTCTGGGTATTTTGGGCGTCTTCTGGAAGAGAGGAATGTTGTTCTTCCTCAATCGCTGGCTCATCAGGCGATTCTGTCTGGCGCATGGCTGCCTCTCTCCGCAAATTGTTGGGCGTCATACAAGGAATGAGTGCCCGCCGTCCATGCTATAGATAGTAAAGTATGGTGCCAGTGAACGTCAAGGTAAATGTTTTGTTCTTTTGGACAGGTTTTTGCATGGCGTTTTGTCATCTGGGATGAGGCATGTCCTTGTTCTGGTCTTGTGATCAATGGGCAGAGCGCCAGTATCTTTGTGGCAGAGGAGAAGTAGATGAGATTGCGCTGGGTGTCTTTGATAGCGGCCAAAGTAGTTCTGCTGGCTACAGTGCTTTCGCTGATTGGCTGCGACAGTTCCGCCACACTGCCGCCACGCACCGGCCCGGTGTGGACACCCTCCGGCCCAGACGCCACTCAGCCGCTGGAAGCCACCAAAAATGCGGATTGGCTGCGTTTTAATTTTGACCCGGCACGGAGCGGCGTCAATCCCAACGAAACCAGCCTCACCCCCACAACGGTAAGCGGCCTACATCGCCTCTGGAGCGTTACTCTCCCTGATGTGGCCGATTCCACGCCTATCCTGGTGCATGGGCTGATGTTCGCAGATGGAAGCAAGCGCAATGTAATCTATGTGACCACCAAACCTGGCTCGCTGGTGGCGTTGGATGCCGCAACCGGCGCCCAGCTTTGGGCGGCGGCAACGCGCGGCCCAAAGATCACCAATTCCTCCCCTGTGGCTGACCCCGCGCATGGCTTTGTCTACAGTTATGGACTGGATGGCAGCTTGCATAAATATCACGATACCACCGGCCAGGAAGTGACGAGCGGCGGCTGGCCGGTGTTGATTACCAAAATGACACAGACGGAAAAAGAATCATCGTCGCTGAATCTGGCAAATGGCTTTATCTATGTGACGACGAGCGGCTATGTTGGCGACGCGCCGCCCTATCAGGGACATCTGGTGGCGGTTAATCTTGCTGATGCGACTACTCATGTCTACAACAGCTTGTGCTCGGATAAGAAACATGTGCTGGCACAGGGAGAGTGTGAGGCCAGCGATTCAGGCATCTGGGCGCGGGCGGGCGCAGTGGTGGACCCGGTGACTGGCTTTCTCTTTGTTTCCACTGGTAACGGGCCGTTTGACGCCAACACTGGCGGCAACAATTGGGGCGATACCGTGCTGGAGTTGAGCGCGGATGGCTCGCGCCTGATTGATTCGTATACGCCGCCCAATTTCCAACAGCTCGAAGCCAGCGACCTTGATCTGAGCAGCAACGCGCCCGCGATCTTGCCAAAGATTGCTGCCAGCAAGACGCCGTATCTGGCAGTGCAAGGCGGGAAAGATGGCGTGCTGCGCCTGCTGGACCGCCAGAACTTGAGCGGGCGGGGCGGGCCTGGGCATGTGGGCGGCGAACTTCAGACTGTTGCCGCGCCAGGAAACTGTGTTGTGTTTACTCAGCCCGCCGTCTGGACCAATCCAGCCAACGGCACCCTCTGGGTGTTTGTTGCCACAGGCTGCGGCACAATAGGCTATCAGGTGGTCACGTCGGGGCAAGGAGCAACAACGCTCAAGGTGGGCTGGAGCATGCAACAGCCCGGCACCTCGCCAGTGATTGCAGGCGGCATGCTCTTTCTGGCAAGCTCCGGCGCGATTGTGGCGCTTGACCCGCAAACCGGCAAACAGCTTTGGAGCAGCGCCAATGCCTTCGCTGGCGGCACCATTGGCGGCATCCACTGGGAAAGCCCAATTGTGCTGGATGGGAAAATCTATTGCGCCGATGAAACGGGAAAACTGACCGCATACGGGCTGTAGGCGCCGCTTGTAGCCCCGGCGTCCCCGCCGGGGAACGCTGCCCGGCACAGTGGCCGGGGCTACAAGCAAACTGGCAGCCATTTCAAGAGGCTTGCCAGACCCGCACCGTGCCATCGCTGCTGGCGGAGGCAATCAATTGCCCATCCGGGGACCAGGCCACAGCATTGATCCCCAATGTATGGCCGTGATAGGTGTAGAGCGTGGCCCCGCTGTGCGCGTCCCAGACCTGCACGTTTTTGTCCAGCGCGGACGAGGCTGAAGCCAGGCGTTTGCTGTCTGGGGACCAGGTGACGGTGTTCACTTGAGAGGGGTGGCCGCTGTAGGTGAGCAAGTGTTTGCCTGTTGCCGCGTCCCAGACCTGCACCGCGTGCTCGCCGCCTAGAAAGAGATTGCCGCTGGCTGAGGCGATGCGCGTGCCATCTGGCGACCAGGCTACCGCGTTGACAGTGCTGGTGTGCGCCAGGGAAAAGAGGTGCTCAGCGGTGCGCGCATTCCAGACGTGAACCGTCGTGTCATTGCTGGCGGAGGCAATATATTTGCCATCTGGCGACCAGGCAACGCCGGTGATTGCGGCAGTTTGCGCGATATAGGAAAGTATGTGGCTGCCGTTGCTGGCGTCCCAGACCTGCACTGTCTTATCTTCGCTTCCAGAGGCGAGCAATTTGCCACCTGGCGACCAGGCCACTGCCCGCACAGGCTGCGTGTGGCCTTGATACGCGAAGGAGTGCGCGCCCGTCTCGGCATCCCAGACCTGCACGACATGCTCGCCGCCAAAAAAACTGTTGCCACTGGCTGAGGCGATGCGCTGGCCGACAGGAGCGGGCGCCCAGGCTACCGCGTTGATATTGGTGGTGTGGCCCCGATAGATGAAGGGATGCATTCCGATGCGCGCGTCCCAGACCTGCACCGTTCCATCTGAAGAGGCCGAGGCGACCTGGCTGCTATCCGGGGACCAGGCCACGCCAGCCACCACGTTTAGGTGCCCGGTGTAGACGAGGATGGTTGTGCCTAGCGCTGGCTTCTTCTGATGCGGCAAGATGAGCAGCCCACCGCCAACACACACAACCCCAACCAGGGCGGCTGCGCCAACCAACAGTTTCCGCCGAGAGATGCGGCGTTTGGCGGGCGCTGCCACCAGCAGCTTGCTTTCTGCTATAGTAGGATCGGAATATGAGGCGGCTTGTGCTGGCGTAGATGCGGTGAAAGAATGCTGGCTAGGAAGATTCGTTGGTAGCGCAGTGGTCGCTGGCATCGTGTCTTGATATGCCTTTTCAAAGGCCGCCGCGAACTCCTGCACGCTGGCAAAGCGTTGGTGCGGGTCTTTCTCCAGCGCTTTAAGGACCACTGTTTCAATGGCGGGCGGGATGGAAGGTATCTGCTCATAAAGAGGAGGGGGCACCGCGTGAAGGTGCTGCATGGCAACCTCAGAGGGCGTGCCAGAAAAAGGCAAAGCACCGCAGAGCCATTCGTAGACGATCACCCCCAGGGCGTATTGGTCGGTGGCCGGGCGCGGCTTGCCCTGGATTTGCTCTGGCGCCATATACGCGGCGGTGCCGCTGATCTCTTGTATGCTCTGTGAGCGCGAACTATGGGCCATCACCGCAATACCAAAATCGCTGAGCAGCAGCGTGTCGTGCCAGCCAAGCAGCAGGTTTTCTGGCTTGATGTCGCGATGGATGACCCTGGCATCATGCGCATATTGGAGCGCATCAGCGGCTTGCTTAAGGTAGGCCAGAACGGTTTCGAGCGGCAGGCGTGTGCCTCTGGGATAGCGCTTGCGCAGGGTGCCATTGGGCGCGAGCTGCATCACGAGAAACGCAATATCATCCGCGACATCAAAATCCAGGATGCGGATAATGTGGGGATGCTCCAGGCGGGCAATGGTCTGTGCTTCGGCCAGAAACTTCTCCACATCCACATCTGCCAGATGCGCAGCGAGAAGTTTGATAGCCGCCTGCGTTCCCAGACGCACGTGCTCGCCTAGATAGACCTGGGCAAATCCACCCTGACCAAGCAGCCGCACCAGCCGATAATTTCCCAGGCGTCGGCCCACAAAGTCGGCCATGAGGGAACCTGCCTTTCAGAGCGGCCAGGCGATTAATTAGGCGCGGTTTAAAGAATGCTGGCGACTAAAGATCGCGCCTATGGGCCTGCGGCCACAAAACCCGCCTATGCGGGTTAAGGCGAACGAGGTAGCCTGGCTAAAAAAGAAAACCTCATGCAACACAAGCAACCGCTCACTCCCACTTAAAGCTGCGTATCGTGAACAGCAGTATACCTGCTGCCCAGATTGCTAGCAAGATCAGGTCGGATGTGGGAAAAGCCGCGCCGTTCGTCATGGAGGCGCGCAGCGCATCGGTCAGTGCGGCGGCAGGGAGAAACTGTGCCAGCCCTGCCAATGGTCCGGGCAGATGGCTCAACGGGAGAATCCCGCCGCCCAGCAGTAAAAAGACGAGATAAAGGCCATTCGCACCAGCAAGGGTAGCCTCGGCGCGCAATGCGCCAGCCATCGCCAGACCCAGCCCGGCAAATGCCGCTGTGCCCAGAATCAGCGTCAGCAGAGTGATCAGCCAGTCTCCTGCTGGCCGCCAGCCATAGGCTAGCGCCGCAATGCCCACCAGCAAGACAATCTGCAACGCTTCCAACGCCAGCACTGAGAGTATCTTGGCCGTTACCAACCCGGAGCGCGGCAAGGGCGAGCCGCCCAGCCGCTTCAGCACGCCGTAGTAACGCTCGTAAGCGGTGGCAATGCCCAGGCTGACCATGCCCGTTGCCATCACCGCCAGCGCCAGAATGCCTGGCAGCAAGAAATCCACCGGCTTTGTGCCAGCGGGCACGATATTCAGCGAGGCAAAAAAGACCAGCAGCACCACCGGCACAATCACGGTGATCAGCACGCTTTCGCCGCGCCGGAGGGTCATCAGCAACTCTACGCGCGTTTGCGCTAGTGTGGAACGCAGGAAGGTGCTATTATCTGATACTGAAATGGATTGAGCCATTTGAGGCGTCGCGCTCATAGTCGGACCTCCGTGCCAGTCAGTTGCAGGAACAATTCTTCCAGCGAGCCATGTCCCACGCGCAATTCGTTCAGTGTCACGCCTTGATCACGCAGCCAGGCGGTTAGTTCGGCCAGCAGCGCCGGAGCGTTGGCCGTCTGAAGGGCATAGCTGCCTGGGCGAACCTCCTCTGCGCCAGTGGCGGAGGGCAGTTTTGCCAGCGCCGCCACGTCTAGCCCGGCATGAGCGCTGAAGCGCACCACGCCAGATGCACTGCTGCTGGTCAGGGCTGTTGGAGTGTCCAGAGCGACCAGCTTGCCGTGATCTATGATGGCAACGTGGTCAGCCAGGCGCTCGGCTTCATCCAGCAGATGCGTTGTCAGCAGAATCGTCACGCCCTCGCGCTTGAGGTCGCGCAGGATGTCGAGCGTCTGAAGGCGTGCCTGTGGGTCCATCCCGGCAGTAGGTTCATCCAGAAAGACCAGCGATGGCCGCCCAACCAGGGCGAGCGCCAACGCCAGCCGCCGTTTCTGGCCGCCGGAAAGCTGGCGGCAGCGTGTTTTCGCGGCCTTCCCTTGCAGGCCCACGCGCTCAAGCAGCGGTTCAGTTTCCAGGGGATGCCGGTAAAAGCGAGCGTAGAGGTTCAAGACTTCGCGTGCTGTCAGGCCAGGATAGAGGCCGTCCTGTTGCAGCATGATGCCGATGCGCTGCTTGAGTTGCCCGCCTTCGCGGATGGGGTCTAGCCCCAGGACGCGCACTGTCCCGGCATCTGCCGAGCGATAGCCTTCCAGGATTTCAACGGTGGTCGTTTTGCCCGCGCCATTTGGCCCAAGCAGCGCAAACAGTTCGCCGCTTTGCACCGAGAAGCTGAGGGTGTCTACAGCGTTCACTGAGCCATAGCGCTTGGTGAGTTTATCAACGAGAATCGCGGGCTGCCCGGCGGGGGTCTGTTGCCGGGCGGTATCTTTGACAACCTGACTGGTTGCGCTGGTTGGTTGAGATTGCATAATTTGTTATTTCCCTGAAAGTGAGAGAAAGTAGCTGTACCTCTCTAACTATATCCTTCACAGCAACGCTCTCGCAACCAGGGTAGCCCCACATGGGCCAGACAATGGATACAATATCTTGACAATTTCTGAGTAAGCGGGTATTCTATTCATACTGCAACCAAACGACACAATGCAGCCGGTAATTCTACCGACTGCATCATTCCACAGCCTGACCCTGCTGAGACAGGAGTCTTGCGCATAGAGGAATTGTACCATCCGGCGCCAAATCCTCTCCAGCGACCACTCCGAAAGAAAGCAGGTAGGCCAATCATAAAGGCTCTTGCAGGGGTGGTCGCTTTGCTTTATGCCACGCCATTGAGAGCAGAGAGGAGGCTTACATGGCAGATGACAAAGAGTTGGGTACGAGGGAAGATAGTGCCACTATCTTCCCTCGCCCAAAGAGGGTTGGTAATACCAACCCCCTTGGCCCAAAGAGGGTTGGTAATACCAACCCTCTTTAATGGGTGAGGTGCCTTAAACATCTTTCGGCAAAGGAACTATGGTAATACCATACCCCCTTTGTTTGGAGGGTGGACCTACCGGATACATCCTTTGCCCAACATTGCGTCGTAAGTTTTTGTAATGAGAAAGGTCGCTGCTCATGTCTGAAAGGCCCATTATTCCTGTCAAGCAGACACACATCACCATCGCAGGAGCACCCTTTACCGCTGTGTTGTTGACCAACGGAGAAACCGGGTTGGTACTCTCGGAACTCTGCGAATTTTTGGGATTGCTGACCAATGATCAGGCACACCGCCTGCGCCTTCATCCAACATTGTCTACGGCGCTGGTGTTAGTAAAGATAGAAACCGCAGGTGGGCCTCACACCGCCAATGTCTTGCTGTCATGGGGCATCATACTTTGGTTGGAGCGCATTCGGCGTGGCAGGCGCCCGGAGATATATCGAGAGCGATTGGAGGTATTGCAACGCGATGCGCGGGCAGCTCTCTCGAAAGAGTTCTTTCGGAATCCGAGCGAAGAACCACCCCCACCAAAGCGCGAAAAGCCGTCAACGGGTCTTGAGAAACCTCAATCGGTTCTTGAAGCATTGCAGGGTATTGATCAAGCAGTACACTCGCTTGGTCATGCAGTAGAGGCTCTCGACCAGGCAGTGCACTCGCTTCAAGGTGCGGTGGCGGCTGATAGGCAGGCTCAAGAGGAACGCTTGCGCAAAATAGAGCAAAGGCAGCAGGCGCTTGAGGAGCGGCTTCAACGCCCGGAGGGGCGGCCTGCCCCCTCACGGCCACCGGACACCGATGGGTCTATGCCGCTCACAGTGCTCCAGCATGAAGAACTGATTACCCTGCTTCGGCAGTTGCAGAGGCGTTCGCGTGTTCCTTTGGAGTCGTTGGCAGCACAGTTGGCTGATCATTGCGGCACAGATCACCTCAGCGCTATTTCGCAGGCAGCCTGGCCGGAGGCGTTAGCCTGGGTAAGGCGCAGGTTGGGCGCTCAGTGAGAGCGCGCGGCAAGAGCCTGGCTCTGCCAGCCAACACTCCATATTTATGCTATGCTGCCCTCAAGAAACCCATCAACACTGACGCGAGCGGAGGGCCTGGTTGCCCAATGAAGATTGTGATTGCGCCGCAGGCATTCAAGGGCTGCCTTTCTGCGTGGCAGGTTGCGCGGGCCATCGAGCGGGGCATCAAGCGTGTCTGGCCGGATGCTGAGTGTATTTTGCTGCCAGTAGCCGATGGCGGCGAGGGCACCGTCCAGGCATTGGTTGGCGCGACGGGCGGGCGCACCATCCCTACGCGCGTTTCGGGGCCGTTGGGGGCGTCGGTCAACAGCTTTTTTGGCATTCTGGGCACTGATGCTGCTCCTGATGAACCGCTCACCGCTGTAATCGAGGTGGCAGCCGCGTGTGGCCTGCCGCTGCTTCCTCTCCATATGCGCAACCCCCGCATCACCACAACGCGCGGCGTGGGCGAGCTTATCCGCAAAGCAGTGGAGTGGGGCTGTCGGCGCTTGATTATCGGGCTGGGCGGCAGCGCCACCAATGACGGCGGCGCGGGCATGGCGCAGACATTGGGGGTTTCCTTGCGCGATAGGCGCGGGCATGAACTGCCGCCGGGCGGCGCCGCGTTGGAGCGGCTGACTCAAATCTCCATTGCCCACCTGTTGCCCAAACTGCGCGATGTGGAAGTGCTGGCAGCATCGGATGTGACGAATCCGCTCTGTGGGCCAGAAGGCGCAACCGCTATTTACGGACCGCAAAAAGGCGCCAAGCCCGCCATGATTGCCGAGCTAGATCAGGCGTTGGCCCATTTTGCCGCCATCATCAAGCGCGACCTGCATAAAGATGTGCGCGATATTCCTGGCGCGGGCGCGGCGGGTGGCATGGGCGCTGGCTTGATGGCGTTCCTTAACGCCAAGCTTACTCCTGGCGCTCCGCTGATTCTGGATATGATGCGAATGGATGACCATTTGCGGGAGGCCGCGCTGGTCTTCACCGCTGAGGGTCGTATAGATAAACAAACGGCCTACGGCAAGGCAGTAGCGACGGTGGCGGCGCGAGCAAAAAAGCAGGGCGTGCCTGTGATTGCGCTGGCAGCCAGTCTGGGCCAGGGTTATGAGGCGCTGTATGAGAGCGGCATCAGTGTGATGCTGCCACTGCCTGATACCGCCATGAATATCGCTACTTCAATGCGCCGGGGCGAGGAAATGCTGGTTGCTGGCGCTGAGCGCGCGATGCGGTTGGTGGGCATCGGGCGCGGGATAGCTCAAATTTAAAGCTCTGGCTTCCTCGTTGTCCCTTTTTTGCCTTGCTGTCGCCCTTGATTCTCGCAGACTCTTGTGGTACATTGGGACCAATGTACCATCATGATGAGAAAGGGAGACTCCTTGTGGAACGAGATGAGGTAAGCACGCGCCGTTATATGCAAAAGGTTCCTGGTAAACGTGTACAGATCGGGGTGCGCATGGAAATGCGTATGGTCAAAGTGCTCAAGGCGTTGGCAGAGTACGATGATATGTCTTTGGGCGAATTGCTTGAAGGGGTTGTGTTGCATGTCTTTGAGCGCAAGCTGCCTTTCAGCGAGGAGACACTGAAGGTAGTAGCCCAATTCAAAGCCGCTTATGGTATGGATTACGACGCCAGCGCCAGCCATCAATTTCAAGAACCGGCCAGAGATAGTGACGAATAGCCACAAGGGAAACCAAAAATGCCTTTATAACATGACTGAGATGTCACATTCTCTTGTCTATTGTGGTATGCTTGGGGCACATCGTCCAGTCGGCAAAAAAAGACAGCCAGGAGCTTGTGCTGTCCCCCGCCAAAGAAGGAGAAACCGCATGGATTTTGCCCTCACCAGTGAACAAAAGATGGTTCAAGAGACTGTCCGCCGTTTTGTGGACCGCGAACTTATCCCCCTGGAAACAGAAGCGCTGCGCAGCGAAGGGCGCCACGCGCACGCTATCCCCGATGACCAGTACCACGCCTTGCAGATGAAAGCCAAAGAGATGGGCTTCTGGGGCATCAACACGCCAGAAAAATATGGTGGCGCCAACCTGGGGCCGGTGATGACCGCGCTGATTGCAATGGAACTTGGGCGCACGCTCATCCCCTTTGCCTTTGGTGGCAGCGCCGACAACATTCTTTACGAAGGCAATGAGGAGCAGAAGCGCAAGTATTTGGTTCCGGTGATTGAAGGCAAGCTGCGCAGTTGCTTTGCCATCACCGAGCCGGGCGCCGGCTCCGACCCTTCGGCCATTCGCACCACCGCTGTCAAACAGGGCAGGCATTGGGTGCTCAACGGCGAGAAAATCTTTATTACTGGCGGCAACGAGGCCGATATTGCCCTGGTCGTCGCGGTGACTGATCGGGAGACGGGCGCGCATGGCGGCGGCTTCACCTGCTTTATTGTCGAGCGTTCGATGGGCTTTAAGTCCAGCCCAATTCCGACAATGGGCGGCTGGTCGCCTGCGGCGCTTTCGTTCCAGGATGTGCGCGTGCCAGAGGAGAATGTGCTGGGCGAAGTGGGTGAGGGCTTCAAGCTGGGTATGCAGTGGATTGGGCAGGGCCGCTGGGTTATCGCTTCGCGCGCCGTTGGCACAGCAGAGCGTCTGTTGCAAATGGCAATTGATTTCTCCAAGCAGCGCGTCACTTTTGGGCAGCCCATCTCCGAGCGCCAGGCCATCCAGTGGATGATTGCCGATTCGCGGGTAGAGATTCAGGCGTCGAAGTGGCTGGCGCTGTACGCGGCATGGAAGGCCGAGCGCGGCATGGATACGCGCCATGACGCGGGCATTGCCAAACTCTACGCCTCCAACATGGTAAATCGCGTGGTTGACCGCGTGATGCAGGTGCATGGTGGCATGGGCTACACCAAAGAGATGCCGATTGAGCGCTGGTATCGTGATGTGCGCGTGACGCGCATCTACGAAGGCACCGACGAAATCCAGCATTTCATCATTGCGCGTGATCTGCTCAAGGGCTATGTTAAAATTGGCGAGTGGATCGCGAATGAGGAATGAGGAAACGGAAATATCTCTGCCAGCGCCAGCTTCAACAAAGGTGGGGCTGGCAGATGCTCCTCGATCTATCCGCTTAATCGCAACTGATCTTGACGGAACGCTGCTGCGTACTGATGAGACGGTTTCAGAGCGCAACCAGCAGGCGCTTCTGCACGCGCAGGAGCTAGGGCTAACAGTGGTGCTGGCTTCAGGCCGTTCGCCGCGTAACCTGATTGGCATTGCGCGTGATGCTGGCTTGGGTGGTCTGGCGATCTGCTGCAATGGCGCAATGATCTATGATCTGGACCAGGAAGCGGTCATTCAGCATACGACACTTGAAACCGCCGTTGCCAGGGAATTAATTGTCCGGTTGCGCGAGGCTATGCCAGGCGTCTGTTTCTGTGTGGAACTGGGGACGAGCATTGGCATGGAGCCAGCGTATCTGGCGCTGCGCCAGCGCCCGCCCAGGGAACCGCCGCTCGTAGATGATGCTCTGGCATTATGCAGCGGGCCTGTCACAAAGATTATTGTGCGGCATCCTTCTCATTCAGTCGAAACAGTGCTGGAGATGACACGCGCTGCCGCCAATGGCTCAGAAGTGACGTTTTCTGGCTTTTCCTTTATCGAAGTGGCGGCTGCCGGAGTGGATAAAGGGCAGGCGTTGAAGATGCTGTGTGCGCGGCTGAACGTGGATGCCTCAGAAGTGATTGCTTTTGGCGATATGCCAAACGACCTGGGGATGTTGGCCTGGGCCGGGCATGGCGTAGCGATGGCAAACGCTCATCCTGATGTCCTCAAGCAAGCGCGTGAGATCACGCTTTCTCATATGGATGATGGCGTGGCGGTGGTATTGGAGCGGATGCTGGCACACGCTTCGTAGTAAGGAGCAGAGTATGCCTATTGATGCAAGTTTAGTTGGCGCGGAATCGCAAGCAGAAACGGTTGAGGTGACTGCTGAGGCGATTCGCCAGTTTGCTGACGCGGTTGGCGATAACAATCCACTCAGCCATGATGAGACCGCAGCGCGAGCGGCAGGCTTTCCTGGGCTGGTTGCCCCGCCCACGTTTGTAACCAAGTTTCGCCAGTCTGTTGCCTCATTTCAAATTGACCCCATCAAGATGCGCCTGCTGCATGGTGAAGAGGAATACACTTATAGCCGCCCGCTGGTGGCAGGCGACAGGCTGACCATCCAGACGCGCGTGGCCGAGGTGCGCAGCCGCCCGGCGCAAGGCACCACCATGACGTTTGTGACACTGGAAACGACAGGCAAAGATGCCAGCGGTGCCCATGTGTATACCGGCAAAACGTTGGCGATCCTGCGTATCCCTGAAGGAGCGTGATATGAGCATAAGTGTTGGGGAACTCGCCTCCGGAGAACAGCTAGACCCATTGGTGAAGCCGCCGATTACCCGCGAGCAATTGGCGGCTTATGCCGATGCCTCTGGCGATCACAACCCAATCCATCTGGATGATGCCGCCGCACGCATGGCAGGGTTGGATTCGGTCATAGCACACGGCATGTTGAGTATGGGCTTCCTTGGGCAATATGTTTCTGGCTGGATGAGTGGGTTGCCTGGCAAGCCACATCTGGCGCGCATCAAGGTGCGCTTTTCCGATATGGTGCGGCCTGGGGATGTGCTGACCTGCAAGGGCGTGATTAAAAAGGTGGAGGCGGGCGAATTGGGTACGCGCATTACCCTGGATGTCTGGGCAGAGAATCAACTTGGCAAGAAAGTGACTGGCGGCGATGCTGAGGTGGTGGCATGACTTCTCTCTCTGGCTGGGAAGAGATGGCCACGTGGTGGGATGAGAAGCTGGGCGATGAGGGCGACCTCTGGCACCGCGCGCTGATTGACCCACCGCTGCTGCGGCTGGCGGGCGAGGTTGCCGGGCAGCGCGTGCTGGACCTGGCCTGTGGCAACGGCTACCTTTCCCGTCGTTTTGCTCGTCAGGGCGCAGAGGTGGTGGGTGTGGATGCCTCCGCGCCTATCATTGAGCGGGCGCGAGCACGCGAGGCACGCGAGCCGCTGGGCATCACCTATCCTAGAGGCAACGCGGCAAGGCTGGAGATACTGGAAGACGCCAGCTTCGATCTGATCATCTGCAACATGGCCCTGATGGATATTGAGGACGCTGAGGGCGCGATTCAGGAGGTGGCGCGCATGCTGCGCCCGCAGGGTCGTTTTGTCGCCAGCATGTCGCACCCCTGTTTCGACAAGATGAACACCTCTGGCTGGGTGATCGAGCACTTTTATCCCCATACCACTATCTGGCGCAAGATCAGCCGCTATCGAGAGTTTGCAGCAGATGATGTGCCCTGGCTGAAAGTATCTGAGAACGTGGTCAACACGCGCGCCTACCATCGCCCGCTCTCCTGGTATTTTCGCGTGTTGCGCTCAGCAGGGTTGGCTGTAACCGCCTTCGAGGAACCGAAGCCTACCGAGGAGTTTTGGGCCAAGGACGATTCAGCCCCCTGGATTGCGGAAGTCCCCTTGCATTGCGTCTTTGAAGCCTGGAAGGTGCAGCTTCCGCTGAAGCCGCTATGAGCGGGCTGCGTCTCTTCGATGTCTATTTCGCTGTTGATTGGAGCGCCCGGAGCCAGCCCAGCCCAGCCAGACCCGCACGCGATGCGCTCTGGATTGCGGAGATGCAGGTGCTGGGCGATGGCTCAATCACCAAAGAAGAGACGTATTGGCGCACAAGAAGCGCTTGCCTGGCCCACCTTCGTGAGCGGTTGCTGGAACATACCCGCAATGATCGCAGGGTTTTTGTTGGCTTCGATTTTTGCTTTGGGTATCCTGGCGGCTATGCTGCGGCGCTTGGCTTGCGTGGCGATGCTCCGCCCTGGCGTCTCCTGTGGGATGAACTCAGCCATCTGATTTGCGACACTTCCACGAATGAGAATAACCGCTTTGCTGTGGCGAATGAACTGAACATGCGCTGCGGTGGCGCAACGCCAGGGCCGTTCTGGGGGCATCCGGTTGGGGTGTATCTGCGAAACATTCCCCAGACAAGCCCCACGTTTCCATATCAACTTTCATCAGGCGCGGCATTGGCACGGTTTCGCCGGACAGAGCAGTGGGCGCGGGGCGTGCAGCCCGCCTGGAAGCTCTATGGCAGCGGCAGTGTGGGTGGGCAAACGCTTCTGGGCATTCCTGCCGTCTCTCGCCTGCGAGACGACCCGACGCTGGCGTCCATCAGCCAGGTATGGCCGTTTGAAACTGGTTTTACTGCGACCCCCACTCCTGATGCTGGCTCGTGTATTATCTGTGCAGAGATTTATCCTGGGCTGCTCCCAAAAGATGTGATTGACCAAACGCTTCCAATCCGCGATCAGGCACAGGTGCGCGCGATGGTGCGCTGGCTTGCTGATCTTGATGCAGCAGGCAACCTGGGAAAGTTCTTTGCTGTGCCCGATGGCCTGCTGCCAGAAGCACAAACGCTCTGTGTGAGAGAAGAGGGTTGGATTCTTGGCGCGGACAAAGACAAAGAGTGGAGATTACGAAGAAAGAAGAAAGACCATGAGCAACAGCGCAGCACAACAGACGCCTGATAGACAAGTCTCTCGCGTGGCCTGGAAGACGCTTGAGCCGTACCACGCCATGATCTATTTCGCGCCGGAAGCCCGCGAAGCCTATGCCGCTGC
Source organism: Ktedonobacterales bacterium (assembly GCA_036557885.1). Taxonomy (GTDB): domain Bacteria; phylum Chloroflexota; class Ktedonobacteria; order Ktedonobacterales; family DATBGS01; genus DATBGS01. The sequence continues at coordinate 97,952 of DATBGS010000010.1, read as the reverse complement.
TGGCCTCAAGGGATATTGGATGGGCTATTTTGCCTCGCGTGCCGCCGCGATGGGGCCGGTGCCAGCCGAGGTCGTCATAGCTACCTTTTTCAACTTTCATCCAACAATGGTGACTCGCGCCATCCCCGATGCCTGGCGCTTTTCTACGCCAGAACGGGTGCTGGCTGCGCGTGTGAGCAGCGCTGATGCCGCGCTGCGCCGATTGCTGGGTGAGCAGGTAGATTCCGCCGAAGTTGCTGAGGCGGCGAAATTGGCACGGCAAGCGGTGGAAGCCTGCAATGTCTCCGGGCGGGCGCTCTTTGCGGGACATGCCGCGCTGCCCTGGCCGGATGCAGCCCATCTCGTGCTCTGGCACGCGGCCACGCTGTTACGCGAATATCGTGGCGATGGACATGTGGTGGCGCTGCTGGCGGAAGGGCTGGATGGCTGCCAGGCGCATATCACGCTGGCGGCGACTGGCGCTGCTCCGCGCGAAGCCATCCAACCGCACCGGGGCTGGAGCGATGAAGAATGGGCTGCTGCGCAGGCGCGGCTGGTGCTGCGTGGCTGGCTGGATGAACAAGGCGCGCTGACGGAAGCAGGCCGGGCGGTCCGGCAGCGGGTGGAAGATCGCACCGACGAATTGGCGCTGCCACCCTGGGAGTATCTTGGGCCTGCGAGCTTTGGGCGGCTGATCAGCCTGGCTCGCCCGCTCAGTCAGCGCATTGTGGAGCAGGGTGGCATCCCCATTCCAAACCCAATGGGCCTGACCTGGCCCTAAGCCAGAACAAGCCCATCAGGTGTTTCGTAACGAAAGAAGATTACCGTTGTGGTGGTTGCTGTGGCGGAGAGCCAGCGCCTACTGCCTGCGGCTGACTGAACCAGGCATCGGCCTGGTTGCTGTCTATCTCGGTTTGTTTCCCACAGGCGGAACAGCGCATATAGGTCTTCTTCGTAATCGGGAAGATTTTGACCCAGAACAACGTCATCCACCGCCGCGACCGGATAATGGTCTGGTTGGCCTGGCGCTGGCAGGATGAGCAGGTTTGTGGCACCTGCCCCATGATGGTGCTCACCGTCTTATAGCCATAGACAATCATGGCATACCTCCTTGCGAAAAGTCAGGGATATTGCTGCACAACCATCCGAAAAAGTGTTGCTGGAGAAATAGACGCAGCAAGGAGGTGTAGGTAACGGGCACCCAAGCGGTCTTATATAAGACCGACCAGGCAGTAGTACAATAAGCGAGAAAACGCTGTCTCCTGATCTTGACAGCAGGGGGCACCAGGTCATATAATTTGGATGTAAATCCGATAAAATAACTCAGATTTCATACGGTTGCCGTTGGAGGTGTTTGGCGGCAAAACCAGGAATAAGGAGAACCCCATATGTCAGAATTGGTTACAACGGAACTTGACAAATACTCTGCCGGTTTTTCGATGCCAGAGAATTATGCGTTCAAGTCCAAGAAGGGACTCTCACGCGCAGTCGTGGAGCAAATCTCTGAGATGAAGGGTGAGCCTGCCTGGATGCGCCAGTTTCGCCTGAAGAGCCTGGACCTCTTCCTCAAGCGGCCCATGCCCACCTGGGGCGCTGACCTTTCGGGTATTGACTTCGACAACATCTACTACTACATCAAGCCCATGCAGGCCCAGGGCAAGACCTGGGAAGAAGTCCCGGCGGAGATTAAAGAGACATTTGATCGCCTGGGCATCCCAGAGGCCGAGCGCAAGTTTTTGGCAGGCGTCACCGCGCAGTACGAGAGCGAAGCCGTTTACCACAAGGTGCGCGAAGACCTGGAGAAGCTGGGCGTGATCTTCACCGATATGGATACCGCCCTGCGCGAGCATCCTGACATCGTGAAGGAATACTTCGGCACGGTCATTCCGCCTTCAGACAACAAGTTTGCCTCGCTGAACAGCGCCGTCTGGAGCGGCGGCAGCTTTGTGTATGTGCCGGAAGGCGTGAGGGTGGAGATTCCGCTGCAAGCCTACTTCCGCATCAATGCGCAGAATATGGGCCAGTTTGAGCGTACACTTATAATCGCTTCCCCAGGCTCATATATACACTATGTAGAAGGCTGCACCGCGCCTACCTATGCGTCTGACAGTCTACATAGTGCAGTAGTAGAAATAATTGTGCAGCGTGGCGCGCGTGTTCGCTATACGACCATCCAGAACTGGTCCAAGAACGTCTACAACCTGGTAACGAAGCGCGCTGCTGCTTACGCCGACGCGACAATGGAATGGGTGGACGGGAATCTAGGTTGCTTGGCAGAAGGCTCGACAGTGACAACGCCAGATGGCGTGAAGACCATTGAGGCGCTGGAAGTTGGCGAGAAGGTACTCTCGTATGATGAGAAAACAGGAGCATTGTGTTTCCGCACCGTGAAGGGCAAACGCTTCTCCGGTCATCAGCCAGTGCAGACTGTTTCAATTGGCGAGCGCAAACTGCGCGTGACAGCCAACCATCCTTTCTTCTCCTACATAGAAGATAAGCAGGCTGGCAAGTATCACTTGGCATATGTGCGTGCCGATCACTTGAAGCAGGCCATTGTCCCGCGTCTGGCTGGTGTTTCCACTCATGTTCGTCAGCCAGAATTGGTTGGGGCCGCTGCCGGGCGAAGCTCCGCAACTCTCGCGCAAAACCGCCAGATTGGGCGCTCATCCATTGAACTGCCGGAGACAGTTGAGATTGTAGACGTGGATGTTTCTGAGCCAACAGCGGTTGAGGTGCCAACGTGGGATATTGAGGTGGAGGGAACCGGCAATTTTGTCTCGCAGGGGTTCATTGTTCACAACTCAAAGGTGACAATGAAGTATCCCGCCGTCCTGCTGATGGAGCCGGGCGCGCATGGCGAGGTGCTTTCGGTTGCGTTTGCGGGCGATGGCATGCACCAGGATGCTGGCGCTAAGATCACGCACCTGGCCCCGAATACTACGTCGCAGATTCTCTCCAAGTCCATCTCCAAGGGCACTGGCCGGGCGTCGTATCGCGGGCTGGTGCGCATGAACGCCAACGCGCGGCATTCCAAGAGCAACGTGCGCTGCGACGCGCTCTTGCTGGATGAGCAGGCGCGCACCGATACGTATCCAACGATGCGCATTGAGAATAGCCAGGTGGAGATTGGGCACGAGGCCACCGTCTCGAAGGTGGGCGAGGAGCAGCTTTTCTACCTGATGAGTCGCGGCCTGAGCGAGAACGAAGCCTACTCAATGATCGTGAACGGCTTCATCGAGCCAATCACCAAGGAACTCCCGATGGAGTACGCCGTCGAGTTGAACCGCCTGATTCAGCTTGAGATGGAAGGCTCAGTCGGGTAATCGGGCAGTTCATTTCAGAAAGACACACAGCCCCAACCAATTTGGTTGGGGCTGTTCTTTTGGCTTCCAACGTGCTTACTTATCAATTGCCTAGAAGCTCTGTATAATTCCGCAGAACTTGTTGGGTTACAAGAATCTGCAACGCAAATTTTGCATCAAATGGCAGACCTCCATCGTATGTAAGAAGGGAGTTATCCCAACAACAATCGCTGCTATGGGGAGTGATTCCCCAACCGAATACACTGGCTCGGTCAAATGTGCGAGTAGCGCCTTTTAGTAGAGAGGAAAGAAGAGAAAATGCTCAAGTTATTACTACGTTGGGTGCTGAGCGCGGCGGCCCTGATCGTTATTGCGTATGTAGTGCCGGGCATTCACGTCACCCTTGTTTCGGCGTTGATAGCAGCGCTCGTAATGGGTGTCATCAATGTGCTCATTCGCCCGCTGCTGGTGATTCTCACGCTGCCCATCACGGTGATTACACTGGGGTTGTTCCTGCTGGTGGTCAATGCCGCGTTGTTTGGGCTTGCCGCTTTGCTAGTGCCAGGGTTCAAGGTGGATGGATTTGTGCCTGCGGTGATTGGCTCGCTGTTGTACTGGCTGGCAAACTGGGCAATCCACTATGTGTTCAAGCATGAGAAGGACAACAAGAGCTTGAAAAAAGCAAGCTAAGTGTGCTAATTTCAGGCTTGCAAGCCACTCATCCGTAAGCTACCGAACTAGTCGCGCTAAGCTGTCGCCAGACGCGCGACTAGCGCGCGTTCCTCTGGCCCAAACCAGGGTGGGTCGCCAGCGGCGGCGTTTTCGGCCATGCGTTCCGGGCGCGAGGTGGCAGGGATTGCCACGTGGCAGCGCTGATCGCTGAGCACCCATTTAAGCAGGGCTTGCGGCCAGGTGCTGACTCCAAAGGGGCGCAGCGGGGCCAACTCGCGCTCTGAGGGGAAGTGATGCAGCAGGCTGCCCTCCCCAAATGGGCGCATCACTACGACGCCCAACCCCAGATCGGCAGCCAGCGGCAGAATCTCCTGCTCTACCTCGCGCTGGAGGGGATTGTAGGGAATCTGGATGGCTGTAATATGGCCTGTCTCCATCACGCGGCGCAATTCCCCGAAAGCCTCTACTCTGTAGTGGGTGGCGCCAATCGCGCGCACCTTCTTCTGTTCGCGGAGCAGTTTCAACGTCGTCAGGTGCTCTTTCCAGTTCAGCAGGTTGTGGAGTTGATACAGGTCAATGCGCCCGCCAAAATAGGCAAGCGCCCGCTCAGTCTGCTCTAGCCCTTCGCCCAGCTTCTGCGCCCAGACCTTGGTGGCAATCATCACCTGGTCGCGCCGCCCATGCAGGCAAGCCCCCAGCACGCGCTCGGCCTCGCCATACATTGGGGAGGAATCAAAGAAGGTGCTGCCTGCCGCCAGCGCCGCGTCCACAACTCTCCGGGCGTTGGCCTCGGCCTCGGCGCCGCGCACATCAAACGTTTTCCATGTGCCCATACCCACCACAGGCACGCGCAGCCCCGTTTTGCCTAAAACTCGTTGCTCCATTGCGCCATCCCTTGTTGCTTTTTCAGCCGTTTTTATGCTCTCATGCCAATCATACGATGTGCTGCCTCATTTTTCCAATCAGACGCCTGGCTTTTTGTTATGGTATGCTCATGGGTGCAATCCTCTCTTTCAGAGTATCTGAAAGGACAGCGCTATGAAGTCAATAGCAACCCTTCTTGAGCAGTGGGATGGTGAGAGCATCGTCATTCATCCAGACCGCCCAACAGGAGCCTGGATCGTCATTGCCATTCATTCAACGCGCATGGGTCCGGCCACTGGTGGTACGCGCATGAAGCGCTATCCCTCGCTGGAAGATGCCGTTCAGGACGCCCTGAACCTGGGCGAAGGCATGAGCTATAAGTTTGCCAGCATCGGTTTTCCCTGCGGCGGCGGCAAGGCAGTCATTGCGCTGCCACCAACCCTGGATGCCCAGGCGCGGCCTGGCCTGCTGCGGCGCTATGGGGCGCTGGTGAAGCAGCTTGGCGGGCTGTTCCAGACGGGGCCGGATGTGGGCACGTCGCCGGAAGATATGGATATTATCTCGGAAACTGGCTCGCCACACATCTTTGCGCGGACCATTCAGTCGGGTGGCGCTGGCGATTCCGGCGCGCCAACGGCGGTGGGCGTGTTCCAAAGCATCAAGACCGTCTGCGCCCAGCTTTTTGGGAGCGACGCGCTGGAGGGCAGGCGCGTGCTGGTGCAGGGCGCGGGCAGCGTGGGTGGCCGGGTGATTGAGAAGCTGCGCGAGGCTGGAGCCGAGGTGCTCTTTAGCGATGTAGATGAGGCGGCGATCAAGCGTTTCCGCGATGAGCAACATATCGCCTTTGTTGCGCCCGATCAGGTCTACGATACAGAATGCGACATCTTTTCGCCCTGCGCGCTGGGTGGTATCCTGAACAGCGAAACAATCGCCCGCCTCCGATGCAGGGCGGTGGTTGGCTCGGCCAACAACCAACTGGCGGAAGAAGCAGACGCCGCACGTCTGCATCAGCGCGGGATTCTCTACGCGCCAGATTTTGTGGTGAGTTTTGGCGGAGCAATGGGCATTTATGGGCAGGAGGTGCTGCACTGGACACAAGAGCAGGCACACGCTCGCGTCGCGCAAGCTATTGACGAGTCGCTGCGCCAGGTCTTTGCGCTGGCGCTGGCCGAAAAGATTACACCAAACAAGGCAGCGCGGCGCATAGCTGAAAAACGCCTGAAAGGATAAGCCATGAATATCTCTGTCATTTGTGTTCCCTATCAAAACGATGTGACCCGCTGGGGCACCGCCAATGGCCCAAAGGCGTTCCTTGATCATGGGCTGGTCGGCCTGATCGAGCAGCGTGGGCACAAGGTTCGAGAGCCGGTCTGGATAGAATTGCCTCGCAGCGAGCGCACCCGCGACGGCATCACCAATCTAGGGCGCATTGCCAGCCGCACCTCAGCAGCGGTGAGCGCGGCCATTTGGCAAGGCGATTTCGCGCTGGTGCTGGCGGGCGATTGCACGCACGCCCTTGGGCCAATTGGCGGCGTGGCGCAGGCGTGCGGCGCAGCAGGCGTGGCCTGGTTTGACGCGCATGGCGATATGAACACGATGGCAACCACCACCAGCGGCCTTATCGGCGGCTTGCCGTATGCCGTTGCACTGGGCTGGGACTTAGACGACTGGCGGCGGGCGGCTGGCCTGGAGCAGCCGGTACGTCCGCAGGCAGCCGCGCTGATTGGCACGAGCGATCTGGACCCGGCAGAAGTGGAGGCGCTGCGCACCCATCCGATCTTCCATCTGGATGCAGGTCGCCTCAACCAGCCCGGCGTGAAAAAAGGTGTCTATCAAGCCATGCGTGCCCGCGCAAGCGAGGCACCTGGCTGGTATATCCACCTTGACCTGGATGTGGGCGGGCCAAAAGCGCTGCCCGGCGGCCTGACGCCCGCTCCCTACTGGCCGTCACGTGCCAACATCATTCGGGCGGTTGGCGGAGCAACCCAGGCGCTGCCGGCGCGCGCGGCGACGGTGGCGGTTTATAACCCCTCAACCGATCAGCAAAACCGGGGGCTGCGCTTTGGCCTGGATATGGCAATGGCCGTCATTGAGCATGTACAATCTTCATAGGGCCAGCCAGGATGGGATGGGGAGGCGTGCTGATCCACCTGCTTGTAAATCAGCACGCTTCTTCACGAACGGGTTTTTACGTCCGTCTGCTTCCATCTTCCGTTCGTTCCCAAACCTCTTCTGGGTCGCCCTGATCCAAGGCTGGGGCTACGGTTTCCTCTGTCGTCTCGGAGGCTTGCCCCAGCGGGAACAGCATACGCAGCCGCAGCACACGCTCGCGGCTGCGTTCTTCTTGCAGGTTGCGCGCCCTGGCTTTGAGCAGATCGGTGAGCGAAACAAGGCCCACCAGTTTGCGTTGCTGATTCCGCTCAACGACTGGCAGGCGGGTCAGGTTGGTTTCGGCCATCCGATACACAACAATGCGCAGCGGCTCGTCTAGATAGCAGACGACTGGATTTTGCTTCACCAGATGCGCCAGGACATCGCCGTTTGGCTCATGGTGTTGACGTTCCTTCTCTTCGAGGAAGTGGTGCAGGTCGCTGCGGGTAAGCACACCAACAAGCTGCTGTTTGGTGTCTAGCAATGGATAGAGGTGCTGCCCTTGTTGATCGTGGGCGCGTTTGAGTGATTGCGCCAGTTCTTTCCCTTGCATATTCGCTGAAAGAGCAACAATCGTCGTGCGCATAACATCGCGCACAAAGAGGGTTTCCAAAGGATCGGTGGAATATTCTCTGGTGAGGTGGTAGCCCCGCCGACTGACTTTTTCCGTGAGGATAGAGCGGCGCATCACCAGCACCGTAAAGCCATGTGCTAACGTGCAGGCGATCATCAGCGGCAGCAGGGCGTTAATATCGTGGGTGAGTTCCAGAGCGAAAATAATGCCAGTAAAAGGGGAGCGCATCGTGCCGCCCAGGATAGCTGCCATGCTCACCAGCGGCCAGAAGCCTGCCCCCTCCGGCGGCAGAAACGTCGCCTCCAGCCCACCCAGTGCGCCACCCATCATCAGCAGCGGGGCCAGCACGCCGCCGGAAGTTCCAGAACCCAGCGAGACAGACCAGATGATGGATTTGACGAGCAGGATACCGATAAGAATCGTGACAGGCACGTTTCCCTGGAGCAGGCTGCGAATGGTATCATAGCCCACCCCCAGCGCTTGTGGGAAGATAAAGCCGCCTATGCCAATCACCAACCCGCCTATCGCGGGCCACCACATCCAGTGGATCGGCAGACGTTTGAAGGCGTCTTCAGAGGCGTAAACAGCCACTGTGAGCAGGGCCGACAGCCCGCCTGCAAGCAGCCCGGCAATGACGCAGCCCAGCACACCCTGCGGACCGATGACAAGCTGATGAGAAGCGACAGGGAAGAGCGGCCCTTGCCCAATGATATACCTGCGCATGACAGCAGCAGTGGCGCTGGCGATAGCTACCGGAATCATGCTGCGTGGCTTCCACTCAAAAAGCAGCAACTCGACAGCCAGTAACACGGCAGCCACCGGCGCGGCGAAGGTCGCGGACATACCGGCTGCGGCTCCCGCGACCAACAGCGTTTTGCGCTCGGCGCTGGTCAGGTGAAAGAACTGCGCTGTGATCGAACCAAACGCGCCGCCCGTCATAATGATGGGGCCTTCCGCCCCAAACGGGCCGCCGGAACCAATGGAAATAGCCGAGGAGAGCGGTTTCAAAATAGCGACTCGTGGCTGTATCTGGCTGCCATTGATGAGAATGGCCTCAATTGCTTCAGGAATGCCGTGTCCCCGAATGCGCTCCGACCCATAGCGGGCCATGACCCCAATGATCAGGGCGCCAATGACTGGCACAACAATGACAAGCGGCCCCAGATGATTGCCGGTTGGGGAGGTCAGATCGGTATTCCATCGTTGAAAAAAGAAGAGGTTCGTAAACAGACCAATGAGCTTAAGAAGGACCAGTGCTACAAAGGCGCCAATGATGCCGATAAACAGCGCCAGCACCGAAATAAGGATAACGCGAGGAGAGGTCGTGAAATCGCCGAGTTTGCCTAACGCTTCTGCGTTTCCTAGCCGCCCAAGTTTTTGTGAAATAACCCTCCAAGGCCCCCGGTGTTGGGGAGAAGCGTCCTCTATTCCCCTGGCTCGTAGCAGCCCATTGTGATCCCCGCCAGCATTCGTCTCATGATTCTTCGCCATGTGTGTAGTCAATACCCTCTTGAAGATGAGCAAGCTGGCGCTGATTTTCTCTACTCCGTACCAGGGTGGCTTCGAGCGTTCTCAGGAACGCCGGGCCGATGGTTTGGAGTTCGGCGTGATGATGGGATGCCAGCTTTTGCAGAATGTACTCGCCGCGTGTGGTGAGGGTGACGATGACCTGCCGTTGATCGCTTTCCGAGCGCTGGCGTTCTACCAGTTGACGTTCTTCCAACCGATTAACCAGTTCAACTGCGCTGTTGTGTTGAATCTGGAGGCGCTCGGCAAGTTCCCCAATGGTAGGTTTTTTGCCCGCTGGGAGTCCTTTAATCATCAGAAGCAGCAGGTAGTGCTGTGGCTCAATGCCCGCTGATCTGGCTACTTGCTCACTAAAACGGAGGAAGCGTCGGATTTGATAGCGCAGCTCGGCCAGGGCCTGGTAATCAATGTCTGGCTGTTGGTCACTCACGATCATCGCACCCTATTTATGTCGCATCACGATACAATTATTATAGCGATATTTCTATAGATGTGTCAATAGCAGTTTGTTGTGGGTTCCAAATAAGGCAAGAGGCACGAAGCTTCGTGCCTCTTGCCCGCTTGCTAGCTACGCGAATGTTCACTTGAGCCTGAGCAACAGGGTAATTTACTCAACAGGCGCTCTAACTCAAGCAGCGCAGCATCGTCCCATTCTCCCCAACAGCCCAGGCTTCCTGGTCATGCAAAAATGCTACACCATAAAGCGTTTGATTGGTTGGTGAGGAACGGGCTGGTGGTCCCCAAGTGCCCTGTTGATACTGCAAGATCACGCCACGATGCCCCACCGCCCAGCCCTCGCCTTTGCTATTGAAGGCGAGGCTGCGCAGCGCGGGCACGTTCAACTGTGGCCCGGCCACCCAGACAGAGCCATTAAAGTGGAGCAGCACGCCGCCATCTCCAACGGCCCAGGCTTCGCCGCTGGGGGTAAATGCCACGCAAGCAAGGTTACTCCAGTCGGGCGAAGGTTCATGGAGCCAGTCCCCTTCATGCAGGCGTAAGATGAGTCCTTCGCTGCCCACAGCCCATCCCAGGCCGCTCTCGTGCAAGGCAATGCTATAGATGACGTGCCGCGTATGAGTAGAGTGGGGCATGCAATAGCCATCGCCAAGGGCGAGCATCGTACCAGAGGCGCCCGCAGCCCACCCCTCGGTTGCGCTGTTCAACGCCAGCGCGTAAAAAGTATCGCTCTCGGCTGGAATAAGCTGGTCCCAGTGCCCCTGGCTATAATGCAAGATCATGCCTTGCGCCCCAACTGCCCAGATATTCTGGCCGCGCAAGATTACCGCGTGCAAGTTCATAACGTCTGGCGAGGTCAGCGCGACCCAGTTGCCTGTGACATTCACAAGAATCGTTCCGTTTGCGCCGCAGGCGGTCAGCCCCTCGCCAGACGTGCCCCCCAGCCCATAGAGCGTCTGCCCGGTTGGGCTGGGCATCAGTTCCCAATCGCGCTGGCGGCGCAATGGTGGCGCAGAAGCAAAAATGGGGCGCGTTGGCGCGGCGTGAATGGGCGTTGTAGGTAACGATGGCAGCGACACGCCGCAGGTATCGCAGAAGCGCAAGCCTGGCTTACGTGGTGCCCCGCAGGAAGGACAGGTTGGCCCAGGATAAAAAGGACCAGCCGCCGCGTACCCACGCTCGATGTCGTGCTGCACCGCCAGCGCGGATTGGTAGCGCGATTCGGCGCGCATGTTGAGCGCGCGCATAATGATACGCTCCATCCCAGGAGAGATAGCAGGATTCAACTGGCGCGGCGGAATCAGCGGGTCGTTGATAGCCCTGGAAGGGGCATCGGGCGGGATGACGCCGGTAAGCAGGTTATAGAGCGTGGCGCCCAGCGCGTAGATGTCGGAGCGGGCATCGGTGCGCCCGCGCCCATATTGCTCAATGGGCGAAAAGCCATCCGAGACAGCGCGAGCCGCGATGACCGTTGCCTGGGTAGGTGAAAATATCTTTGCCAGGCCAAAATCTACCAGCACAGGCTGCCCGTTGGGGCGAATCTTGATATTGGCGGGCTTGATGTCGCGGTGAATGATGGCGGGTTGGCGCATGTGCATCAAAGCGAGCGCCCCACACAGCCGCGAAATCCACTGCCGCACCGCGAGTTCAGGGAGCGGGCCATCGCGGTTCAACTGCGTTTCTAAGTCCTCGCCCTCAATAAACTCCATGACGAGGTACAGGTGCCGCCCTTCGGAAAAATAATCCCAGACTTCGGGCAGGTAGGGATGCTCCAGCCCGGCCAGGATTTCTGCCTCCAGTTGAAACTGCACAGCGGCATTGCTGGAAGTATCAAAGGTTTCCTTTACGGCGCACGCGCGATTGCCCAGGCGCACATCGTGTGCCTGGTAGACTGCTCCGAAGCCACCTTCGCCTAAGAGTCCTTCGATGATGTAGCGCCCCTGGAGAACTGCTCCCGGCGCCAATGCCTGGTAGCTCATCCGTCCGCCCGACCTCCGTCAGCCAAGATTGCGGCCATGATTTGCATGCCGAGGGTTTGTTAGCGCAAATCGTGCCAAAGTGCTACCCTGCTTGAACGCTAATCCCGCATCGTTGAAGCAAGGCGCTGCTCAATTTTGCCGGGTGTGTAATTGGATAACGATGGCGGGGGCCATGAGAATCTGAGCCGGTACTTTTCAACCAGCCGCGTCGGGCCACGTAACGATCATACTCAGCAATTTGCTCAGCAGAATGCGAGGGGTGAACAACCTCAATCCCATCAAGCGGAATCTCGGCTGAGACGGCATCAAGCAGCGCCGTATCGTACAGCGTGAAGCCAGTTTCGCGGCGCCCTGGATGCGCAATCAGGGCCACACCCCCGGCATCATGGACCGCTGCCACTGCTTCACCCATATCAGCCATGATCGAGCGAAAACCCGCGTCCGTAATCTGCCTGATGGCCTCCTGAAAGCTGGACGCATACCCATGCGCATGCAGCAGCCGCGCGTTATCCACCGGCAGCACCAGATCGCCACCCTGTGCGGCCAGCACCTCAGCCTGGCGTGGAAACTCGCGGCCCTTCTGCCGCAGTTCTTGATAGACGTTGCGTGTGTTTTCCAGTTGCAGGTCCAGCGTTTTCTTGAGCAAGGCAGTAAGCGCGGCGTGGTGCGGGTCAAAGTCATACGCCAGCATATGGCCCATCTTGCCGTTCCATATAGTGGTAATTTCTACGCCTGCCAGCACTGGAATACCCGCCTGCTGCCCTAGCGCCTGCATCTCCTCAATGTGGTCTATGTGATCATGGTCCGTAACCGAAACCAGGGCAAACCGTTTTTCGGCCAGATGTTGAAAGAGTTCTTCGGGCTTCCAATGCCCATCACTATGCGTGGTGTGCATATGCAGATCAATGGGAGCATCGCTGTTAAGCGTAAGTGGGTTCAAGAAGCGTTTCCTCGTAAATATGTGTTGTGAAAACCCAGGTTCATCCTGTGGGATGAAGTATAACATACACCCCAACAGCCTACCACTTGTCTATAGGGTGCTTGTAGCCCCGGCCTCCGTGCCGGGGAACGTTCCCCGGCACGGAGGCCGGGGCTACAAGCAGAAGCGTCTGCGCATCCTTCCCTGCCATATGCTATACTTCCAGCATGGAACATTTGTGGGCGCCCTGGCGCATGGAGTATATTAACGCTCCTGAAGAACCAGGCTGTATTTTCTGCACCAAACCGGCCCGGCTTCGTGATGAAGACGATCTCATTGTTCATCGTGGTGAGCACTGCTTTGTCATCCTCAACCTCTACCCCTACAACAACGGCCATCTGATGATTGCCCCCTATCAACATGTCGCAAGTATCGAGCAATTAGATACGGCCACGCTCACCGATATTATGCAAACCGCGCAGCTTTGCCTGCGAGCCTTTCATAGGGCGATGAATCCCCAAGGCTTTAACATGGGCATTAACGAAGGGAAGGCGGCGGGGGCTGGAATTGCCGAGCATGTGCATTTTCATATCGTGCCGCGCTGGAGCGGCGACACCAACTTTATGCCGGTATTGGCCGACGTGAAGGTCATGCCCGAATACCTCCAGAGCACCTATCGCCAACTGCGCCAGGCAATCGAGGACGTGTCCCACGAAACCTGACAGGGTTTGCGGCTGAAAAGACGCGCCGAATGCCCCTTTTCCCTCCTGTAGCCTCCTCATGTGGGCTATTTCTCCTACATTGTTGCATTTCCTCCAGCCCATCCGTATATAATTGTGAATTGTTGCTGTACTGGGTGGGTCGCAAGCAGGCATTTTTGGAGACGCATGAAAGGAGCGCGGTGCCCACTCTCTCCCAAGGAGAGCTGGAGCACTGCAAGCATTCATGGGAGAAAGGAATTCTGGCCCTCTCAGAGGTTCTGGGAATCTGAGGAATTCTGGCCCTCTGCATGGCTCTGGGAGCCTGGAGGGACGGTTTCCCCGTCAGCCTCAGCCATCCTCCGATGAGTGGGAACAAGATGCTGAATGGCAGCGTCCTCTGCCCCCTGCTGATGACCAACCACCCCCAGCGAGCCGCCCTGGAAGTTCTGGCGGCTTGTTAAAAAATCCGTTCCCAACACAGTCTGGCTCGTCAGCCAGACGGCGCAGCCAGGAGCAGGTACCATCGTATGAAAAGGCGCCCGCTCCAAGGAGGCGAGCACCCGCTGCCCCGCCCTTCCCGGCAGAAGATGTAGACGACCCACCTCCCGCTGGCGCTCGTGGCCCAAGACGAGGGGCCGCGCGCTCATCACCGGGGTGGTCCTCTGGGGCTGGCTACGAGCCAGCCGACAAAATACCCCAGGGGCGAGGACGCAGACCGCGAGAAGACGACAACTCTCGTCGGCCATCCCGATTACCCCAGGCTGAGCGGGAAGTCTCTGAACCAGAATGGCAGGAAGAGGCAGAAGAATATCTGCCACCCGAACGCCCCTCGCGTAATAGAGGCCGTCCCCCAGAACCATCCTGGCAAGAGGAAGATGCCCCAGACGCCGCAGCCCGCCCGCGCAGACCGCGCCGCACAAATCCGCCAAATCCAGAAGAAGACTTTGGTGGCCCTCCTCCTGGGCGAAGTCGTCGAGGTTCCAGGCCGCCTGGCGAGCCTGCTGCCCCGCGCAGACAATCATTTATCAGGGGGCGCACAAAAAAGAGCATTGCGTTCAGAGTGATTGCGGTTTTGCTGTTTATGACGGTCTGTTCTGGCGGTTCCTATGCCCTGGCAAAAGTCTATCATGCGTATGTGGCTTTCAGGGGCGCAACTGGTATAGCGCTGCCGACGGTTGACACGGGCGGCATTCAGCCAACACAACTGCCACCCGACCTGACAAACCTGCATTACTTCAATTTGCTTTTGCTGGGCAGCGACAACGACGCCAAGTTTGCCAGCGGCGCTGTCCTCACGCAGACGGTGATCGTGGTGCGGATTGATTTTGACAACAAGAAAGTAACGATGGTTTCGCTGCCCCGCGATCTGTGGATACCAAATGACCGGGGTGGATGTTGCAACAAGCTGGATGAAATTTCGGGAAATGAAACTGACGGGGCACGCGACCCGCAAGATGCGAAATTACATGGGTTTGCGCATACCTTGGCAACCATTGAAAAAGATTTCGCTATTCCCATCAGCGCTTTTGCCTGGGTAGGGTTAGATGGCTTTGTCAAGGTGATTGATACGCTGGGTGGGGTGGACGTGGATGTGCTGCATCCCATTGTGGATGATGAGTATCCTGATGATGTGAATACGGATAACCCCTATGGATATAAGCGGCTGGATATTCCAGCAGGCCCACAGCATCTGGATGGCAGGACGGCCCTGGAATATGTGCGTTCGCGCCACTCCGATGCCACCGGCGATTTTGGGCGTTCAGCGCGACAGCAATCGGTGCTGGCTGCCTTGAAAAAGAAGCTGGATGACCCGACACTTCTCACAAAACTGGATGAATTTGCTGACGATCTTAAGGGAAGTGTGTTGACCAGCTTGCAAATCCCCCAGGTGGTTCAGCTTGCCCAGTTTGCCAAGGGGTTGAAATCCAGCGACATCAATCAGGTGGTGCTCAGTCCGCCTGATTACGGGCAGTTAGGCAATGCTGATGGCAAATCTGTGGTGCTGCCAAACTGGGGCGCGATAAGCGAGGCAGTAAAGCAGATCTTCCCCGATTCCGCCCAGGGGACGGTCAGCCTGCACAACATCTCGCCAACCGACGCGCAAACGATCAGCCAGGAAGGTGCGCGTATTCTGATCGAAAACGGCAGCGGCGAAGCAGGGCTGGCCCTCAAGCTGAAGGACATTCTGACGGGCGAAGGCTTCAATGTGGTGGACGCCAAGAACGCTGACCGGGACGATTACCTTCAGACCCATGTGCAACTCTTCAACACCAAGGCAAGCGGGACGGCAAAAATCCTTGGCAAGATGCTGGGGGTGTTTGATGAAACGCCAGGCATAGCCGGGCCGCCTGGTGTAGATATTGTGATTGTCATCGGTCAGGATGATATTGGCGACATCACCTGATAGGCGCAGTGCGAGCGGGGAGGCGGCAACGCCTCCCCTTCTGGCTGCTAGAAGCTGATCTTCTCCCCATCCTTTGGCAGGATGACTGCGCCGCCAAAAGCCTCCGAGGTTTCTTTACGCGCCTCCTCCATGTTCCAGCCATCCATCAGCCCCAGGTGTACTAACGCCAGCGCGCCCGCGCCCGCCTTGCGCGCCAGTGTTCCTGCTTGTCCGGCGGTCATATGTCCCACCCTCTCAGCACTGACACTCTTGTTGTTTAGGAAGGTGCACTCCAGAATCAGCAGGTCGCAGCCCCGCGCAAAGTGTTCCAGTGCAGCGGTTGGTTTGGTGTCGCTGGAATAGACCACCGTCCACTGGCTGCCATCGAAGCGCGGAAAGCGCAGGCGCAGCCCTGCCGTCGGGATGCTGTGTTCCACCAGCACAAAATCAAAGCTCACCGGACCAAACGGAGGGCAAGTGCCATCGCCTTCCAGCGTGTGGAACGTGATGCCGTAAGTTAGCGGCAGGGGAATCTCAAACTCGAACGTTTTGAGCAGGTCTTTCACCACGACCATCGTTTCTGGCAGCGCCCAGATACGAAGTGGTGCGCGCCGCCCGCTCAGACGCCAGCATTCCAGCAACGAAGGCAGGCCGCCGATGTGATCAATGTGGGCGTGGGTAAGAAATAAGTCGCTGATGTTTGCCGGGTCCAGATCAGCGCGCAGCATCGCCTGATAGACAATAGAGCCGCAATCCACCAGCATCCTCACGCGCTCGTCCAGAATCGCCAGCGACGTGTAGCCGCGATCTTTGGTGGGCAGCGCGGCGGAGGTGCCAAGAAACACAATATCAGGCATGGTTCATTTCTCCTTGAGCGCTTGCTATTTGGCCTCGCTGGCCTGTTTGTGAAAGCTCTCTAATTCCTTCCGATCTGGATGGCGCAGGTGATGGCGGAAAGGGAGGTTCACTGGCTGCACACCATTATAGTTTAAAAGGAGTCCAACCCCAACCATGCCCCAGAAAAAGAAGATCAGGAACCCGAAGCCTATCACAGACCCCACCACCCCAGGCAGGGCATCCGCCTTGGCCGGGTCGCTGATGAACACAACTGCCAGCGTAATCGACGCCAGGACCATTGTCCCGTAGATCAGCGCTTTGCGCAGAATTTTCTGTCGGCGTGTTTTCAAGCTGTCCACCCGAAACACCGCCCGTGTCTGGCAGGCCGAACAAATTACCGGAACTTCTTGATTTTCAGCAGCAAGTCGTGTAAAGACCACTGGCTGTGTTCTGAAACGAATGGTGGTTTCCCGCACGCCCTTGATTGGCCGTTCGCGGGTCGTATGCTCTGTCACATGATCTAACTGGAACAAGACGGCGTGATTGGGCAGGGGTATCAAGCCCCTGAGTCTCCGGTCCAGGTATTTGAGCACCGCCGGAATTACTGGCACCAGTGCAATAGCATAGAAAAAAATGGTGACGGAGTTCAGGAAGCCAGCATCTCGAATGAGCACCGCGCCAAAACAGGTGCCCAACATAAGCAAAATGTAGCCAACGAGGATGAGTTCGCGTGGGCTACCAAAAAACAGTCCCAGGATTGCATTACGAATGGTGTAAAACCAGCCAAACATGAACGCGCCTCCAAACGCTTAATTAAGAACGCATAAACCATGCGGCAGGGCTTTTGAATCACCCCTCCAGCTTCCTGCAAAGCCCTCAAGCTCAGCCATGCGTACTATACCATAATCTGCTGCTGTCCCCGGTGTCCAATGGGATGCAATCAGTAGTTGGCGAGGAGGTCAGCGCCCCGCCAGAGGCATATTAGCCGCTGGGGTGCTCAATCTCGGTGGCGTCGGCAATCTCGCTGAGTGTCATAAACGCGGCGCCATGCTCGCCCATGTAGCCAATCAACCGATCTAGCATCATCAGCATATGAGGCCGCCCGCTGGTCTGTGGGTGGACCGTGAGCGTGTAGCAGCAGCCTTCTTCTTGCGTCGCGGCGTAATCGTAGATAGCGCGCCAGCGCTCCTCCAGATGGCTTACCGGCGTCAGCCCTGGCTGAATGCCAGAGATAAACTCCATTGTGGGGAAGTCATCCAGAAACCACGTAACGGGCAGTTCCAGCACCTTGCTGGGCGGGCCAAACACGCTGGCTTTGTCTGCCACTGCGTGCCCCGCGTAAGGGATTGTTGAAGGGCGCGTCACCTTGCGCGGGTAATAGGGGTGCAGATCGTTCGCCATCAAACTGCTATCCCAGGCAAAGCCAAGTTCTTCCAGCAGTTCCAGGGTATGATCGCTCACATCCCAGCCTGGCGAGCGATAGCCGCGCGGCGTGACGCCCAGCCGCGCCAGCGCCTCCAGCCCGCGCAGAAGTATCTGCCGCTCGGTTTCTTTGTCTGCGTGGATGGGGTTTTCGTGGGCATAGCCGTGATGCGCGATTTCGTGCCCGGCGTCGCGCACCTCCTGGCAGGGGCCAGGAAACGTATCAACCGTGTGGCCGGGGATGCACCACGTTGTTTTGATCTGATGCCTGGCAAAGAGTTTGAGCAGGCGCTGCGCTGCCACCTCCGCGCCAAATTCTCCACGCGAAAGATATTCGGGGGTGAGGCGATGGAAGGTGCCATCCCAGAGCGAGAGGGCATCAAAATCCACGCCCAGCCCCACCGCGACCCTTTTCCCCGGCGGAAGCCTGACCCGCCCGGCCACTTGCTGATACGTCATTGTGCACACTGCCTTTCGTCACCATCGCCGTGAGTGTCGGCTGCGTTTTGTGGTTCTGTCATACAAAAGATTACCAGAGCGGCAACGACAGCAGCAAGCCCGAAGAATGGCCCTGCTGAATGCAGCGGCAGGCCGCTTGTAGCACCGCCGACCCTGGCGGGGCGCTCACCGGCAGGGACGCCGGTGCTACAAGCAGCTTGCCATTGCTTGCGCGCTGGTTGTGTTAGGCGCTCTAAGGAAAATATGGAGAGAGGGCGAAGAAGATACATCAAGCGTATCCTCCTCGCCCTCTCTCGCAACCGTCATCGGACCCCGTAGGAAAGAGAGTCCTCTGGAAGGAGGTAGGCGTTAATGAGAAGGGGCAGGCGTGGGCGTGGCACCATCGCCACCATGACCATCGCCGCCACCGTTGCCATCGCCACCGCCATCACCACCGCCGCTGCCCTGGCCGCTGTCGTCCTGAGTGACATGGATAGCTACCCATTGGCCGTTGATCTGCTTCACCTCAAGGGTGACATGCCAGCCGACTTTGAGGTCGCCACAAACCGCTGATTTGCCGCTGACAAAAATCCCAGCGCCCTGCTGCATTTGAGCGGTTGCAGTGGCATCAGCCGCGCCGCCATCTGGGGTAATGGTGATTGTGCCTGCGGCGCAATCAATGCTCACGATTTTCCCCGTCCAATGACTGGATGCTGGAGTTGCTGCTGGCTCGGTGCCCTTGGTGGCGGTTGGCTCCTGAGACTCGTTGCTCTGCTGATGCTGCTCCGAGGAGCCTGCGGTAGATTTTGGCGAATCGCCGCCAACCAATCCTTTTGCGCCCACAACCACCGCTCCCCCGGCCACCAGGATCAACGCCGCAACCACGATAATTACGCGAAACTTCCAGAGAGTTTGCACTGCGTACTCCTTGAAAAATACCTGTCTTAAACAAGCTCAATGATGTATTGGACCGTAAACAGTGGAATAGTCGGAAGGGAGGGCTGGTTCGATACGGGCAAGAGGAGCAGAAAGCGAAATCGGTACTTTCAGGCTATCGGGACGAGCGCCCATCACCCGGCAAAATCTTCGGTGAGCCAGAGGCGCCCGGAGACTTTTTCGACATAAATGCCAATGCCCGTGCGGGTAAAATGGGGACTCAGGAAGTTTTTGCGGTGGCCGTCGTTGGGGGGCTGCTCGGCCATCATCGTGTTAAAGAGCCACATAATTTTGTCCATACTGGTGCCCCGTCCCGACCAGCCGATGTTTTCTCCAGCCCAGGTATATTTGACACCAGCGGCTTTCATGCGTGTCTCTGGAGTGGTGCCAGGGGGAACGTAGTGGCTCATCCCGTAGCACGTCATGGCGCCGCTGTGGATGAGGGCTTCGCCGTGAATAAGCGGGTCAATGGTCAGGGCGGCAAGACCCGCGTTGGCGCGTGCCTGGTTGACGGCATTGAGCAGCCATGCCTCGGTAGTGGTATCTTCCTGGCCCGCAACTGGCGGGCAAGACGAACTGGAACCAGACGATGTGTTTGTGGGTTTAGGAGAAGGCGTGGCAGAGGGCGTGGGTGTCAAAACGATAGCCCCGGCACGCGACTGATAGACCGGTTTTGGCGGGGGAACATTGGTGCTCAGGGAGGGCGCGCCGAAGGTAAAAGAGACTATCACCGCTGTGATGCTGATACCGGCAGCCCAGGCGATGCTGCGTCGCAGAGACCATATATTCTCAAAAAATCGCCACAAACTTTTCGCTGCCGGCACCCTTCTTTTTCTGATCCAGATTGCACACGCGCTTCCTTACCAAGATACCATAATCTTGTACAAGGAATCAAAAAGAGGACGCTGAGGGGTACTTCTCTCCTAGCCATCGCTTTCTGATGACGGCGGGCGCGGCGGCCCCAGGCGGAGACGGGCGCGAGCGTCTTCTGGTCCGTTGGGCGCAGACCACATGCTTTCTATCCACCATGTGGCGCCTGCCTCAGCCAATGGCTGCACCTCGGCCTTGATCTGGGCAGGGTCGTTGTTGGGGATTCTGCCCTCTACCACAATCTCAAAAGGCGTGGTTGTCTGTGGACGATGTTCAGCGATGAAGCGGCGCATCTCCCCAATCTTTTCTGGGGTCGTCTCGCCAAAGGAGCCATCGGCATTGATGATATTGGGCAAGAGGCCATCCCAGCGCAGCACGCGCTCCATAGACTTTGAGCGCGGCCAGGCGCCCACGACCCAGACGGGGATTCTGGGCGTTTGCACAGGCGTGGGCAGGAAGGTCATTTCCTCCAGATGAAAGTGCTTGCCCTGGAAGCGAAACGGCTTGCCGCTCCAGAGGCCCGCCAGAATTGCCAGGCTTTCATCCAGCAACTCGGCGCGTGCTTTGCGGTCAGTTGCCTCGCCCACCTTGCCAAAGCCGTCATCATCCAATGCGCCCAGGCCAACCGGCAGTACCAGCCGCCCGATGGAAAGACGATCAAGCGTCATCGTCTCGCGTGCCACCTTCCAGGGACGCCTGCGCGAGAGCGGCGTCACCATTGGGCCAAGGATGACGCGCTCGGTACGCATTGCCATCGCCGTCAGCACCACCCAGGGGTCATAGGTTGGCGGCATGGGGTTGTTGGGGTCGCCAATAGAGATACAATCGGGGTAAAAGATGCCATCCCAGCCAGCCGCCTCTGCCTCCGCAGCCAGATCAGCCGCAAGACGGGCATCGCCGCCGGGCAGCACAAAGCCGTAGCGCATAGCATTCCTCCATTTATAGAAAACAGCCGTTTGTAGCCCCGCCGACCCTGGCGGGACGTTCCCCGGCACCCTAAGACAGAAGGGCACGGCGGAGGCCGGGGCTACAAGCATACCATCCATATCTTGACACCTGCTGTCATATTGGAAGAGAGATATGTTGCACGAAAACAGAGGTGCCTATGCGCGCAGATCGTCTGCTCTCAATTTTGTTGCTCTTGCAGGTGCATCGCTCCCTGACGGCGCGGGAACTCTCTACCCGGCTGGAAGTCTCCGAGCGCACCATCTATCGAGATATGGAGGCGCTGGGCGCGGCTGGCGTTCCGGTGCTGGGCGAGCGCGGGACGGGCGGCGGCTGGCGCTTGCTGGAGGCGTATCGCACCAACCTGACCGGGCTAAATCAGGCGGAGATTCAATCGCTCTTTCTGGCAAAGCCCGCTCGTCTGCTCAATGATCTGGGCTTGCACCAGGCATCAGAGGCGGCGTTCATCAAGCTGCTGGCCGCTATGCCCGCGCTCTCGCGCCGTGCCGCAGAAGAGGCACGCCAGCGGTTATACGTGGATGCGGCGGGCTGGCATGAAACGCAGGAAGAGGTATCTGCGCTGCCCACTCTGCAAGAAGCCATCTGGCAGGAGCGCAAGGTGCGCTTTGTCTATCGCCTGGGCAATGGCAGCATTGTGGAGCGCGTGGCCGACCCGCTGGGGCTGGTTGCCAAAGGGCGCGTCTGGTATCTGGTGGCGGCGATTGAAGGCGAACAGCGCAGCTATCGTGTCTCGCGCATTCAGGAGATTAGCCAGTTGGAGGAACTGTGTGTGCGCCCATCAGGTTTTGATCTGGCGGCCTATTGGGAGCACTCCTCAGCCGAGTTCCGAGCGAACCTGCCGCGCTTCTCGGCAACGGTGCGCGTCTCCCCTGCGCTCTACGCTCGTTTGCGCCATACCCGCTCTCTGCGCATCGAGCAGGCCGAATCACCAGAGGCCGATGGCTGGGTCAGACTCATCGTGCAATTTGAGGAAGAACACGAAGCGTGCGAACAGGTCTTGCGCTTTGGCGCGGAGATTGAGGTGCTAGAGCCGCCTTCCCTGCGCGAACGAGTGATGGCCGCCGCGCGGGAAATTGTTGCTTTATACAGAACGTCGTGACGTGACTTTCTTGCTATGCCTTGCTTGCATTCGCTCGCTACCTATGCTATACTCCAGCTACGATTCCCTCCCAGGAGGAATACGCTGCCACAAAAAGAACCCGCCGCCTGATGTAAATCAAGCGGCGAGAGATAACCAACCGGAACATCCGCTAAGAATCTCACGTGCTGGCACCTTTAGTATCGCCTATGGCGCGTGGGGTTCGCAAGTGCAAGAGGAAAGTGAGCCGCCAATGCGCCACCGCTTGAACGTCACCGAACAGGAACGCCTCTGCTACAGCCGTCGCAAATTGCAGGCAATCTCGGCCCTGCGCGCCAGCGGAATTGATCCCACCGCCTTTGGGCTGCACAAGGAGTATCGCGTGCCGGGGCTGCGCGGCAAGTTCTACCTGATTGAGCACCCGACGGGAGACATCTATCACTTTGCTTCCCTCAAGGCGATTCACCTGTATCTGGCGGAGTATCAGGCGTGGCAGCGCCAGACAGAGTTTGCGTGGGACGAATGGCGGTATGCCCCCTCCCAACGCGCCACCTGGCGCTATATGCTCTCCCGGCCTGGGCGCGTCCGGCTGTGCTGCTTCCCGGCCTGATCGCTCTGCTGGTTAGGGCTTTCTGCCAACGCGCGTTGAATGAATGAATTATGTCAATTTGGGCTATATATAATTCATTCATTCAGCGTGAATGTGCGCGGTATATCTATCACTCCGACATAGGCGGGGTTTGTTGGAGCAATCCAGCACGCTCTGCTCTTGTAGAAGAAGGTAATAATCTTTCATATAGCCTTATATATTTTCTACTCTTCACCCCCGTTACTGAAAGACAGCGTACTCTCTCTCACCACCATACAGCGAGTATGAAAAAGGGAGAGGCAAAAGCGCCGTAGTTCAAGCAGAACGAAATGGCGCCGCACGTACCCCCTATTGCATCTCTTGCGCGGCGCTGAATGAATGAATTAAGTAGACTTACACTTGATTCCGCTCACGCCGTCTCTTCTTCTTTCTTCGTCCGCTCCGGCTTCAGCACGATCACCGCCAGGGGCGGCAGCGTCAGGCTGAGCGAGGCAGGATACGAGTGCGAAGGCACGTCTTCGGCATGGACCGCGCCCATGTTGCCCACATTGGAGCCGTAGTAGTCGCCAGCGTCGCTGTTCAGGACTTCATGATAGACGCCAGCGTGTGGCACGCCCAGCCGGTAGTTATGGCGCGGGACGGGCGTGAAGTTGCAGGCAAAGAGCAGGAAGTCGTCCTGGTCTTTCGCCCGCCGCAAGAAAGCCACCACGCTGTTATCCGTATCGCGGAAGTCCACCCAGTTGAAGCCCTCCCAACTGGTATCAATTTCGTGCATAGCTGGCTCAGTGGCGTAGAGGCGGTTCAGGTCGCGCACGTAGCGCTGGAGCTTCTGGTGCGGCTCGTGGTCCAGCAGGTGCCAGTCCAGGCTGCGATCATACGCCCACTCGTTCCACTGCCCAAACTCGCCGCCCATAAAGAGCAGCTTTTTGCCGGGGTGCCCATACATAAAGCCATACAGCGCCCGCAGATTGGCAAAGCGCTGCCAGAAGTCGCCGGGCATCTTATCCAGCAGCGCATGCTTGAGATGCACCACTTCATCGTGCGAAAGCGGCAGGATGAAGTTTTCCGAGAAGGCGTACATCAGCGAGAAGGTGATGCGGTCCTGCTTATAGCGGCGATAGATCGGGTCAGCCTGGAAATAATCCAGCAGGTCGTGCATCCAGCCCATATTCCACTTATAACTAAAGCCCAGCCCGCCAAGATACGTGGGCCGCGACACCATCGGCCAGGCGGTGGATTCTTCCGCGATGGTCAGGATGCCGGGGTGATAATGATGGGCCAGCGTGTTGAGGGTCTTGAGGAAGTCTACTGCCTCCAGGTTTTCGCGTCCGCCAAAGCGGTTGGGTAGCCATTCGCCATGTTTGC
Organism: Ktedonobacterales bacterium; assembly: GCA_036557885.1. GTDB lineage: Bacteria > Chloroflexota > Ktedonobacteria > Ktedonobacterales > DATBGS01 > DATBGS01. Next base: position 73,944 of record DATBGS010000010.1, on the reverse strand, counting down.
GGGCGTAATCCAGGTAGATCATGGAGGCCACCGCATCTACGCGCAGCCCATCAATGTGATATTCGCTCAGCCAGAACAGGGCGTTAGAGAGCAAGAAGTTGCGCACCTCGTTGCGCCCATAGTTATAAATCATCGTGCCCCATTCGGTATGCTCGCCCATGCGTGGGTCGTCGTGCTCATACAGATGGGTGCCATCGAAATAGTTCAGGCCATGCCCATCTTTGGGGAAATGTCCTGGCACCCAATCCAGAATCACGCCAATGCCCGCCTGATGCAGCGCGTCCACCAGGGTACGAAAGTCATCCGGCGCCCCAAAGCGGCTGGTGGGAGAGAACATACCAACGGGCTGATAGCCCCAGGAGCCATCAAACGGATGCTCGGAGATGGGCAGGAACTCGACATGCGTATAGCCCATTTCCTTGACATAAGCTGGGAGTTGCTCGGCCAGTTCGAGATAGGTGAGAAAGCGCCCGCCCTCTTCTGGCGAGCGTCGCCACGACCCCAGGTGGACTTCATAAATCGCCAGCGGGCGATCAAACCCCTGGCTCACAATGCGGGTGCGCATCCAGTCGTCATCCTGCCAACCATACTGGCTCAGGTCGTAGGTGAGCGAGGATGTGAGCGGGCGTACCTCGGAATAGAATCCGTAAGGGTCGGCACGCTCGGTGTAATACCCCTGATATTGGGAGGCAAGGGCATACTTATAGCGCTCGTTCGCGCCCAGATCAGGGATGAACAATTCCCAAATGCCCCCGTCGTTGCGCCGCTGCATCGGGTGGCGGCGCCCATCCCACTGATTAAAGTCGCCAACCACGCTGATACGTTGAGCATTGGGCGACCAGACCGCGAAATTGACGCCTTTGACCCCGTTGACTTCGCGCATCTGCGCGCCCAGTTTCTGATATGCCTGGTGATGCTGCCCTTCGCCCAGCAGTTGCAGATCAAAGTCGGTCAGCATGAACGGGAAGGCATAGGGGTCGTGCAGGCGCGTCTCGCGGCCATCCGGCTCAGCGATAACCAACTGATAGCTGGGAATTTGTTTGCGCCTGGACAGGGTAAGCTCAAATAATCCTTCTGGAGCCACCCGCTCCATCTGGTGGCTTGTTGTCCTGGCGCCAGCAATCTCCACCGAAACGGTGGCCCTGGCCGAAGCCTGGGGGAGAAAGGCGCGAATGATCAGGGTACTGGTATCCGTCAGGTGCGGCCCCAACACGCGAAACGGGGCGCCGTGTGTGGCATGAACAATGGCATCTAATTCGCCGTAAGCAAGGGTCTGCATGGCTTTTCTTTCCTCCGCACGACAGCACTGGGCTAATCATGTTTGATGAATGCGGCTTTTTCCCATAGCATACCCCATAGCATCTTGTCACCGCTCACACCCGCTTCTCGAACCAGTGGTGAGCGTAGGGTTCATCGTTAAAGGCTGCCACTTCCTGATAGCCAGAGCGTCGGTACATGTTGATAGCTTCAGTGAGCGTGCCGTTTGTCTCAAGGTGCAGGACAGTGACGCCAGCTTCCCTGGCGTGGCGCTCCAGTTCTTGCAAGAGGCGCTGCCCCAGCCCCAGGCCACGCACCTGCGGGGCTACCCACATGCGCTTGAGTTCCGCTGGCGCGTTCGCGTGCAGCTTCAGCCCACCGCAGCCAACCGGCTCCTGGCGCAGCCGGGCGACCAGCAATAAACCCGCCGGGGGCGTCAGTTCGTGCGGATGCGCCGAAATACCGAGGGTAGGGTCGAAACCCGCATTGAAACGAGTATTGAGTTCGGCAAAATACTGCCCGATGCACCATTGAGCATCTGCGTTGGCCGGGTCTTCAATGGAGATGTTCACCAATGATGCAGTGAGCAGGCGCTCAACTTCTTTCATTGCTGCTGCAAGTCTGGTCCGCTGTCCGTCGCTTAAAGGCACCAGAAGAGAACGGGCAAACTCTTCAGCCCGCCGATCAAGCTCTGCTCGCTCCTTGCGCCCGGCCTTTGTGAGATACGCATAGCGCACCCTTTTATCGGCTGTACTGGCTTTAACTTCAACCAGGTTTTGCCCTTCCAAAGAACGCAGCAATCGGCTCACATAGGCAGAATCAAGCCCAAGGCGGCTGCGCAGCGCGCGAATCTCGGCCCCTTCCGTACCAATCTCCCACAGCAGCCGCGCTTCGCCCAGGGGGTGATCTCGTCCCAGGAAATGATCGTTGAGGGCGCCTACCCGCTCTGTGACGATGCGATTGAAGCTCCGCACCTGCTGAATCTGCTGCACGTTCATTTCCAACCTCCGGCTTGCTTACTGATGACTCGTTAATTCTCTGATTATAGTCAGAGAATTTTCCTGGATGCAAATCTTTCTTCCTCTTGACTTTCTCACCGTAATTCACTATACTTTGTACTGTTCAATATCTATTGAACAGTACAAAAATGGATGAAGACACATGCCACATCAACCGCTTTCTCTGTCGCTGCAAGTTGATACCTGTCCGGCCTATGAGTTTGTGCTGAGCCTGGCCGTCTGGAGTGATGCGCGTGGGCACGCCAGCTATGAGGTGGACACCGGCTGGTTTGATGCTATCCGCACCCAGGCATCGCCAGAACTGCTGGGGGATATTGAGGCATTTGCGCAGCACTGCGATATGGTCTGGGCGCATCTCATCAGCCCGGCCTACGAATGTCCCCAGCCGCGCGATGTCCCAACGTTCCTGGCCTACCTCAAGACGCTTGACGCGATGGAAGTAAAGCTGCGGCTGCTGGGCTATTACGTGCGCTACTTCCGGCGGGCAACGCCGCCAGCGGTGATGGCTGCCGCTGCTGCGGGCGACCACGAGGCGCAGCAGCAATTCCTCCAGACTTCCTATCCTGATAACGCGACCTGGCAGGCCGCGCTTGCGCATCTCCTGCCTCTGACGCCTGCCGAGATAATGAGCCAACTCATGCAGATTTTGGAGCGGTGGTATCAGGAGGTATTTCAAGCGCAAGAGCCGCGCCTGCTGCCCATTCTGGAGCGCGACGCTGAAGCCACGCGGCTGCTCGCGCCGACGCTTTCGGTGGAGCGGCTGATTGAAACCGTCACCAACGGCTGGGAATACGTGCCAGAGCCAGGCATCCGCCAGGTGCTGCTGATTCCCTCGGTGGTGATTCGCCCCATTATCCACTGGTTTGATCATCACGAAGTCAAGATCATTGCCTATCCCGTTTCCGACGAAAGCATGACAGCAGAGGGCGATACCCCGCCTCCTCGCCTGGTGCGCATTCTGAAAGCGCTGGGTGATGAGTCGCGCCTGCGCATTCTGCGGCGGCTAGAGGCCGAGCCTTCCACGCTTCAACAACTGGCAACGCATTTTGGGGTGAGCAAGACGCTGATGCACCATCATATAGCCGCACTGCGCAAGGCTGGATTGATTCAGGTGCGCGAGGGCAACTATCAAGTCTACGGTCTGCGCCGCGACACAGTAGCAGCACTAGGAACACTGCTCACTAAATACCTGGAGAGTTCCAGCGACTGATGTCGCGCCTGTGCCGCTTGTAGCGTCGGCGTCCCCGCCGGCAGGGGCGGGGTTGGGTCTGGCTCCTATAGAGACGTTGGCTTCTGTGGACACGCGCGGGCTAGCCCCTCAAAGCAGGGGCACGGCTGCCCGCGTCACAAACGGTTGTGCAAAGAAAGTCAGGTAGTATGTTCGGACTCTGGCGACATCGTGATTTCTTGCGTCTTTGGATAGCACAGACAGTAAGCCTGTTCGGAACACAGGTGACGGTGCTGGCGTTGCCAACAGTTGCTATCCTCCTGCTGCATGCCAGCCCGTTTGAGGTTGGCGTGCTTGCTGCCCTCCCCTGGCTGGCGTATCTCTGTATCGGCCTGATAGCGGGCGTGATTGTTGATCACCAGCCGCGCCGCCGCATCATGATCGCCGCTGATCTGGTGCGATTTGCGACGTTGGGGTCTATTCCCCTGGCTTTTGCGCTGGGTTTCCAGACGATTGCCCAGTTATACATCGTTGCGGCGGTGGTGGGAATCAGCAACGTCTTCTTTGAAGTTGCCTATCAAGCCTACCTGCCCGCCTTGCTGGAGCAACGCGAACTTGTTGAGGGCAACGGAAAACTGGCGCTGGGCGAAGCGGCAGCGGTGACAGGCGGCCCCGCGTTCGGTGGGCTGCTGATTGGCGCGTTTGGCGCGGCAACAGCGATGCTGGCTGACGCCCTCTCCTACGGGCTTTCGGCGCTTTTCATCAGCACCATCGCCAAACACAAGGAAGTGGTGCTTGATTCAGGCATCGGGCTGAAAAAGACGCTGAAGGAAATAGGCGAAGGCATTGGGCTGGTGCTTCGTCATCCCATCATTCGAGCGCTTGCCAGCGTCAGCATGCTTCAGAACTTTGGTGAGTCTGTGGCTGGCGCGATGCTGCTGGTCTTCGTCTATCGTGATCTACATCTTTCTCCCACCGTCGTTGGCCTGACTGTGACTGTTGGCAGCGTAGGCTTTCTGACGGGAGCAGCCATCGTTTCGGCTGCCACCCGCAAACTGGGCATCGGGCCAATGCTGGCCGTTTCCAGCCTGCTTGGGGCGGGCGCCTATCTGGTCCTGCCATTGGGCGCGTTTGGCTTGCCCATCCTCTGGCTGGGCCTCTGGCGCTTGCTCCTGGGGCTGCACCTGCCCACCTATAACGTCAACGTGATCAGCGTGCGCCAGATGCTGGTACCCGATCACATGCAAGGGCGCGTGAACGCCACAATTCGCACGATTGTGTTGGGCGTTATGGGGCTTGGCCCACTGGTGGGTGGCCTGTTGGGGACGCTTTGGGGGCCAGCGCCTACGCTCATTTGCGGCGGCGCCATCTTTCTGCTCGGCTCGTTTCCCCTCCTGACCAGAGCGGTTATTTCACTCAAACAGCATGCCTCTCCAGTAGCAGTGGCTTGAGCATCTGAAAGGAAACTATCATGCGTTACAAACTTCTTGGGCACAGCGGCCTGCGCGTTTCTGAGATTTGCCTGGGCACGATGACCTTTGGCGAGGTCTGGGGCTGGGGCGCCTCAAAAGAGGAAAGCCACCATATCTTTGATTGCTTTGTGGAGCAGGGCGGCAACTTCATTGATACTGCCAACAACTACACCGACGGCACGAGCGAACAATATGTGGGCGAGTGCATTGCCTCTGACCGCGACCATTTCATCGTGGCAACCAAGTACACCCTGACCACGCGCAAAGACGACCCCAACGGCGGTGGCAACCATCGCAAGAACATGGTGCGGGCGGTAGAAGCCAGCCTCAAGCGCCTGGGAACGGACTATATTGACCTGTACTGGCTGCACATGTGGGACTTTATGACGCCTGTTGAAGAGGTGATGCGTGCCCTGGATGATCTCGTGCGGGCAGGCAAGGTGGTCTACGCTGGTATCTCGGATACGCCAGCGTGGGTGGTGTCGCAGGCCAACACGCTGGCGGAACTGCGCGGCTGGTCGCGCTTTGTGGGCTTGCAGGTGCCCTACAGCCTGACGAGCCGTGACGTGGAGCGCGATCTGCTGCCGATGGCGCGGGCCTTTGATATGGCGGTGTTGGGTTGGGCGCCGCTGGATGGTGGCGAACTCACCGGCAAATATCAAACGCCAACCGATGCGCCGCGCCGCTACGGAGACGACCCCATCTCCGAGCGCAGCAAAACCTGTGCAGGAGCGGTGATGCAGATTGCCAAAGAGATTGGGCGCACCCCGGCGCAGGTAGCGATTAACTGGGTCAGGCAGCAGCAGCACCTGGCAGAAATCATCCCGATTGTTGGCGCGAGGACGGCAGCCCAGATGCGCGAAAATCTGGCGTGCCTGGAGTTTACCTTGAGCGACGAGCATCTTCAGCGGCTGGAGAAAGTCAGCAGCATCAGCCCTGGCTTCCCGCACAGCTTTCTCGCTTCCGACCATGTGAAGGGGCTGATCTATGGGACCACGTTCCCGCTCATAGATCGGCATCGCTGAGCGTGTTCAGCGAACACAGGGTCAGCAGGGGCCTGTGCGTATAGAGAGAGGAGGGGTTGTGTTGCATCCATCTCACGCAACATGATACCGTTAGAGGGACAGGAAAGGAGTATTTTTGTGGCGACAACAACATCGAAGCCGCTGTCTTTTACGCAAACCGATGCCGAACTGAAAGAGTTATTTGAGCGCACGCGCGAAATTGCTGATCTTGGTGGGCTGGCTGGCATTATTGGCTGGGACCAGCAGGTGAAGATGCCCCCAGAAGCAAACCAGATTCGCGGGCCGCAGTTTGGCACCTTGCAGGTGATTATTCAGGAGCGCCAGACGGCGCCGCGCCTGGGCGAACTATTCTCCATTTTGGAAAAGCGCGTGCAGGGCAGCGGCTACACGGACGCTGATCGCGGGCTGGTGTACAAGGGCCGCCGCGACTACGACCAGGCGGTAAAGGTTCCACCAGAACTCGTCAGGGAACTAGTAGAAGCTACCTCCGTTGCCTGGGGTGCCTGGGAGAAAGCCAAGCCCGCCAATGATTACCCGTCTTTTGCGCCTCACTTGCGCAAAGTCGTGGAACTCTCGCGCAAGCTGGCGGATTGCCTGGGTTACACCGGCTCGCCCTATAACGCGCTTCTGGACCTGTATGAGCCAGAGATGACGCTGGAAACGCTCAACCCCATCCTGAACCGGGTACGCACGGCAACCGTAGACCTGCTCAAGCGCATTCAGGCGTCCGGCCATACGGTTGACACCAGTTGTCTGCGTGGGAACTTTGACGAGGAGAAGCAGCTTGATCTCTCCACCCATGTCCTCAAGCAGATGGGCTATCGCTTCGAGGCCGGGCGCATGGATAAATCCTCGCATCCCTTCACTGGCGGCGGCGGCTCGCCCTACGATGTGCGCTTGACGGTGCGCGTAGACCCGACGTACTGGCCCATGTCAGTCATGGCGGCCATCCACGAAGGCGGCCACGCCGTCTACGAGCAAGGCAGCGACCCCGCGCTGGCGCGTACCATCCTGGCAGGCGGCGCTTCAATGGGCCTGCATGAGTCGGAGTCGCGCATGTGGGAAAACTACATTGGCCGCTCGCTACCCTTCTGGAAGCGGCACTTCCCCGCGCTGAAAGAGCGTTTCCCAGAGGCGTTTGCGCATCGCAGCGTCGAAGAAGTGGTCACGGCGCTAAACAACGTGAAGCCCAGCCTGATTCGGGTGGAGGCGGATGAAGTCACCTATAACCTGCATATCATCATCCGTTTTGAACTGGAGCAGGAACTCATCAACGGCACATTGGATGTCAACGATCTGCCTCGCGCCTGGAACCAGAAGTATCAGGACTATCTCGGCATCACTCCAGAGACAGATACCGATGGCGTGATGCAGGATATTCACTGGTCCAACGGCTCGTTTGGCTATTTCCCGACGTATACGCTGGGCAACCTCTACGGCGCGCAGATTTATCACACGCTGCGCAAAACGTTCAAGGATTTCGACTACCGACTGGAGCACGAAGGAACAGGCTTCATCTTGACCTGGCTTCAGGAGCACATGTACGCTGTTGGGCAGGTCTATACCCCCGATGAACTGGCACGCAGGGTCACAGGTGAAACTCTGAACCCCGAATACTTCGTGGAGTACATCACCAGGAAGTATGGGGCAGTGTATCACCTGAGATAGCCTGGCGATTACTGAAGAAGGCTGGCGGTTGAAACCGCGCCTATGGGCAGCTTCGCTGCCACGAAGTCCGCCTTCGCGGACTGGGTACGTCCTAACCCGCGCAGGCGGGTTTCGTGGCCGCAGGCCCATAGGCGCGGTTTCAACCGCCAGCCGGTTTTCCAGACGATGTAGAAATTATGTCGCCTGCTACGTTCTTAATTGTAGAGCAAAATTCAGGCACAGACGCAGGGGAGATCATCTGATGGAACACCCAGCATCTCAGGAGGCAAACCAGGAAGGGGCATTCAACGCTGCAAGCCAGGCGTTGGCGCTTCAGCAAAAGATTTCGGCGTTGATGCAGGAAGAACAGCAGCTAGAGCTTCGCCAGCTTCAACTGCGCAGCCAACTTACCAGCTACGAAAAGCAGTTGCAAGAAGCCCGCGCCGCCAACCGGGAGAACCTGGCGCGTCTGGCGCAAGAACGTTCCCAGAGCGTGCGCAGCCAGCTTGAGAGCCTTCAGCGGCGTCTGGCTGAAGTGCGTGCCCAGAAGGAGCAGTTGTCGCAGCAGCAGGATTCAAGGGTCGTGCTTCAGGCAATCCAGGCGCATGAAGAGAAATTGACAGCATATCGCGCCCAGGAGCGAGCAATTCTGGCCGAGCGAGATGCCGAACTGCGCCCGCCAAGGCGCAGGCGTCGTCGGCGGGTCTGGGTAGCTGGGTTGGGTTTACTGGCAGTGATCGTAGCGCTCGTGGTGGTGCTGCCCACGCTGCTGCCGCGCACGGCTGCGCAGGTGACGGCGCCTACCATCAAAGAGTGCGTCAAGTATCTGTTTGAAGTTTGCTACAGCCCCACGCATATACAGAACGCCTATCAGCTTACACCACTGTATCGCAAGGGCTACGATGGGCGCGGCCAAACCATTGTAATCATTGGTGCTGGCAACCCAACCACACTGAAAAGCGACCTGCACAACTTTGATGCAGCTTGGGGCTTGGCTGACCCTCCCGGCTTTCAGATAGTCGCTATTCCAGATGATCTACCGTCAGCGTGCGTTGCCCCCGGTGTAGCGGGAGAGGATACCCTTGATGTGGAATGGGCGCACGCGATGGCTCCTGGTGCCAATATTGTGCTGTTGCTGGCGAATAGTGACGCGCTGTGTCGGCTGCGCGATCTGGCTGGAACTATAGCGTATGTGCTGGATCATCATCTGGGGCAAATTATCTCACTCAGTTATGGTATCAGCGAATTGGAAGCAGGTGACTCTGCCAGCGCCGAACACGCGCAGTTGATGCGCGCCGCACAAGAAGGGGTGACGATGCTGGCGGCCAGCGGAGATGATGGCCCAACCAACCCTATGTCAGAAACGGGCGAAGTGTGGACGCAGCCCAATGTGGGTTTGCCAGCCTCTGACCCCTACGTTTTGGCTGTGGGAGGAACCATTCTCGCCCTGACCGATACCGGCGACTATAACGGCGAGGTCGCCTGGAACCTGGCGAGCCAGGGCGCCACCGGCGGCGGCCTCAGTATGCTTTACCAGGAGCCAGTCTATCAGCGGCAGGTTCCCGACCAGACGTTGTTCCAGGGCCAGCGCGCCATTCCTGATGTGGCCTTTACTGCATCTTCAGCCCTCATTTACAGCTCCTATGCGCCAGGCGAGCTGTCGCAGGTGAAGGAAGAATGGGCGAACTGGCACATTGTCTATGGCACCAGCCTGAGCACGCCCTGCTGGGCCGGGCTGGTGGCGATTGCCAACCAGATGCGCGGAAAGCCGCTGGGGTGGCTCCAGCCCGTGCTTTACGCGCTGCGTGGGCGTGGATTCCACGATATTACCAGCGGCGACAATACCGTTGAGGGTGTTTCCGGCTTTCAGGCTCAGCCGGGCTACGATCTGACGACAGGGTGGGGTACGCCCATTGCCGATCAGTTGCTACCAGCGCTGGTTGACGAAGCGAACCAGCTAGATGGAAGCGCGTGACTGGCGAGGGCAAGCTGCCCAGCTTGCCCTCGCCTTGGGGGCGCCATAGAACAAACAAGGCCGCTCTCAGACATGCACCTCAGAGCGGCGCAGTTCGATCTTGCCATTGCGGATGCGCACCTCAAAGGGGCGCTCAGCAAAAGTAGCCGGGCCGCCCTGCACGCTGCCATCTTTCAGGCAAAACCTGGAGCCATGCCAGGGGCAAACAATCGTGCCGTCTTCCAGCGTGCCCTCGTCAAGCGGGCCACCTGCATGCGTGCACACAGCAGTGAGCGCGTATATCTTCCCATGCTGTTTGACCAGCACTACCGGAGTATCCCCTACCATCACCCGCCTGGGCTGCTCAGGTTGCAGCGCTGATTCATCCAAAACGGTGGTAAACTCTTCGCTGCCCTGGAGCCAGGCGGCATGGTTCACGCCCACGCCCTGCCCAAAGACCAGTTCCCCGCCGATGTATGCCGCGATCACAACGGTTCCGTAGCCGAGCGTGGAGAAGAAGACCGCTGTGCCCCGGCGTTTGCTTTTGCGCAAGAGCCAGGAAGCGGTATAGAACGTCAGCGCGGTGGAATTGAGCAGCGCATGCAGCAACCCAACGCGGCGCTCGCGGCCATAGGTTTCTTGCCAATCGGCCAGCCCGCTCAGGGCCGAACCGATGGCGCCCACCACCCCCAATTTCAGCGTAAAATCGGCGCCCCGGCGCAGGGGCGTGTTACCGCCCAGGCTGGCAATATCCAGAATAAACGAGGCGGTCCAGGCTCCGGTGGGAACATCGGTCAGGGCCGGGTGCAAGGGATGCCCCAGCCAGGTACCGTGCAAGAAATCTTTGATGCGGCGCACCGGGCCTTCACGCGGTACCACTTTGCCAATCGCCTGCTGTAGCGCGTCGCCGGTTGGCTCCAGCCATTGCTGCTGGTCAATCAGGTCTTCCATAAACACATGGGCCATTGGGAACTGCTCCTTTGCTGCTCTGTCTCTCTGCCCAGTATGGCGTTTTCAAACGAACAAAGATCAGCAAAGAGGTTTTGCATAGGGTATGCCAGGCGGAAGCAACGGCGCCAGGCTTCTTCTGATATAAGCTGGCGCCGTTGCTTGCTGTTAATGATCAATCGCGGGGGTAGGCTGCCAGTTCTTCAGGTAGTGTGTCACCAGACCAGCCTGGGTTGGGGTATGGCGCACCCGATCAGGCGCCAATTCGTGCGCAAGCTCGCTATCTTCATCAGCGAGCACCGTATCGCGGGGTTGGAGAATCTGCCAGAGGTCCAGCACCACGCTTGGCGCCTCAGTTTGATAGACATAGATCTTTTTGGAGATTCCCGTCTCGCGGGCAGCGGATTCTGCTTCGGCAAAGGCGAGTTTGGCATCTTCATCGAGCAGATAGGGGTCGTAGACCTCCATCAATTTTGGGCGGCTGGCTGGCACAATGCGCCCGCGATAGAAGAAGACGACTTCATCTTCCCGCCCGCCCTCTCCATGCCGGGCTGCTGCGCAGGCAGCATGAGCGATAGTACGCTGCTCCTCAACGTTGGAGGGCAGAATTGCCAGAATCGAATCCTTAATCGCGGTGCGAATTTCGGTCCTGGGGAAGACCATCCGCAAGCCGCGCCGTATCTGGCTGCGTTGTGTCCAATAAGCGATGCCCAGCCCCACAATGGTGATAGTTCCGCCAAAGGCCGTCGCGTAGAGCTTATTATACAGGTTGGTTGACCAGGCCAATACCACCAGGCCAGTCGTGATAATGCCCAGGATGTACATCACGGTAGAGATAGGTGTGATCGGATTGATGAGCTTTGCCAGTCGGCTGCGGGCCTTCTGGCTTGTTGCCAGCCTGCTGTCTGCTTCTGCGCGTCGCTCATTTCGCTCGCGTGTCCGCACCACATCCAACCCGATGCAGGTGAGGCTGAAGGCGCCCAGCAAGCCAAAGGCATAAAGATCGCCCAGCACCCCAAGCGTATTCACTCCAATGAAGGTGCTGGCAAATTGAGCAAGTATCAGAATGAGAATGGGAATGCCAGTGGCAAGGGCAATTGAGAAATGCGGGGTGCCTCGTAACGCGCTGCGTCTCTCGACGAACTTGGGGAAGAAACGCATACGCGACAACGCCAGAAAAACGTGATAGCAGCCGATGATGGCGGTATTGCTGGCGAAGATGAGCAGCGCCGACGCGCTGATTGCTACCAGTCCACCCAGGATAGCCCCGCCATATTGCCCACCGAGCAGCGAGATAAACTGATTAGGGTCAGATTTGCTGGCGTCGAGCAGGGTAGTAGACAGCAGCGTCAGCAGTGGGCTGGTAATTCCAATTGTCAGCACCACCAGCAGGAGTGCCAGGCGTCCAGTGCGTTTGCGCGGGGTTTTCATGACCGGCGAAAGCTGCGAGATGCTTTCCAGGCCAGAAAACGCCAGAAATGCCCCGGAAAACCCCGTCAGCAGCGCCCAACCCGTCAGATGTTGGCCTTCAAACATCTGGGGGATCAAGTGCAGCAGTTCAGGCAAGGGCACGCTCGCAAAAACGACAATCAAGATGGCGATGTCGCTGAAAAACGCGACAAGCGCGCCCACCGCGCTCACTGTGGCGCTCTCGCTGACGCCCCACCAGTTGAGCACTCCCAACAGCGTCAGCATCACTAATGTGATGGGCAGCACCGCCGGGCCAATGCGGGGAATGACCACACTGAAATAAATCAGCCCTGAAAGCGAACTAATGGCTGCGGTAAGGAAGTAGTCCACCAGAATGAACATGCCCCCAAGGGCACCCATCCAGGGGTGCAGCGCCTTGGCTGCGACAGTGACCACACCACCTCCTTCTGGATAGCGGTAGGTCACTTCGGAGTATTTGAGGGTGAGCAAGACGAAGACGGCCATCGTCAGAAAGACAAAAAAACCGGCCAGATTTCCCACCTGGCCGTATAAGATGCCGGGGGTGTAGTACACGGAGGTGCCGATGTCGGCAAAGACAACAGCCCAACAGAGAAAAAATCCTAACCGACCATGCTCGTGCTCATCGGCACTGCTCTTGTTTTTTGGTGTGTCGGGTAAGGCGGCTTTTGAACTCATAAATGCAATTTATCCTACAAGCGTGATGGTGCTACCGATAAGCGCTTCGGGCCTGTCTCCAGTGTGGCACATGGAGGCGCGTTTCACAAGGGAGCATCAAAAAGCAATGCCCCCTTTTCTCCGCACAAATTATACTCTCTCTTCCCAAGAGAAAGGCACACATTTGCTGAGAGAAAGGAAGCACGCAATCGCTTGGAGCGGAATCAAGCCAGGGACAGCGGCTCAATCTGCGGCTGCTGGTGTCGGCTGGCTGAAGGGCCGCGCTTCTAGCTGCGCCATGCCCTCCACTCGCTCTGCCGGGGGCAGAATCGCCACCTGACGTTTGCTGACGCAGAACAGCACGACCAATGCCGCGATAGTGGCATCTGCGACAACGGCCAGCGCTGGACTCCAGGCGCTCGCTACGCCACCAGTGAGGAGGTTGCCAATCGGCGTGGTCCCGGCAAAAAAGACGATGTAGAGGCTCATAACGCGCCCGCGCAGGTGATCTGGGCTGGCGGTTTGCAAAGCGGTATTCGCAGTGGCCGAGAACGAAATGGTCGCAAAGCCACAGCCAGCGAGCAAGAGCAGCGAGAGCGGATACCAGGGAGAAAGCGCAAAACCGATCTCGAACGCGGCCAGCATCGCGCCGCTTACCAGCAACACGCTCATACGCGGCGTGCGCCCCGTCGCAGCGATCACCAGCGCCGCTACCAGCGAACCCGCGCCCAAGACAGCAGACATCACCCCAAAACCTGGCGCACCCACGCTCAGCACATCAGCGGCAAAAAGCGGCAAGACCACGTTGAAGTTCAGCGCAAATGTGCCAATCCCCGCCAGCAAGATGATGACCGTCAGAACCACTGCCGACTGACGCACATAGCTGAGTCCTTCACCAAGTTGAGTGAACGAGGCACGCAGGCCGCGCGCGCGCTGTGGGCGAATGACGGTATGCAGTTCATCCGTGTGTATCATCGCCAGCCCAATAATGACCGCTATGAAGCTGAGGCCATTCAGCAAAAAGAGCAGCGAGACGCCCAGCCAGGCAATCAACACGCCGCCAATGGCCGGACCAACAATACGCGCTGTATTGAAAAGCGAAGAGTTCAAAGCAACGGCGTTCATCACATCGTCGCGCCCCACCATCTCCACCACAAACGCCTGGCGCGTGGGCATATCTACCGCGTTGACCGTACCCAGAAGCGTTGCCAGGATAAAGATATGCCATATCTGCACAACATGGGTAGCTGTCAGGGTAAAGAGGATAAGCGCCAGGACCATCGCGCTGCTTTGTGTGACGAGCAAAAGGCGTCGTTTCGGCCAGCGATCAGCAATGACGCCGCCAAAGAGCGAGAAGACCAGCACCGGTAAAAATTGCAGCGCGCCAACAATGCCTAGCTCCAGCGCGTTGTTATGCGAAAGCACCAGCACCAGCCACGCCTGCCCAATGGATTGCATCCAGGTGCCGATGAGCGAGACAAGCTGGCCGAACCAGAACAGCCGAAAATTGCGATGGCGCAGGGCGCTAAATGCGCGCGAGGCAACCTGAAAAGCGCCGCGTGGGGCTGGTGCGCGCGGCTCAAGCGAAGAGGCGGAGTGAGCCAGCATAAGCAAATAACCTCAGTATCCCATAATAATTCCTTAATGATAGTATAGCATACATTAACGTAAACGTCAATCTAGCCAAAGAATCATTACCAAAGAGCAGTGGTGACGCTCATACAGAAAACCCGCCCCATTCCCTGTAAAACATATTTATCCTCAGCGCGTCTGGCATACAGCGTGCATCATTGTCAGAGAATCCTGAAGAAAGGAGGTTTTGTATGAAGCGTTGGATGGCAACAATTGCCCTGGGAGTGGCTGTTGGTGCGGGTTTAGCGTATTTCTTCACCACCCGACAGAGCCAGCAATTCCGGCGTCAGCTCACGAAGCAGGCGCAAACATGGCGCAAGCAAAGTGAGCGAACGATAAATCGGCTCTCCAATCAGGTGCAGGAAGGCGCGCAGGATGTGATTGGGAATACCCGTCAATTTGCGCGTCGGACTACAAACAAGCTGATTAGTTAGAGCGTTTGAAAGGAGCGCCTATGCAGCAGATACCACCAACCGATACAGAGAAGTATGCCTATTCCATTGTTGAGGGAACCACCGTCTACGATTCCCAGGGCGAGAAAGTTGGTGTGGTAAGCCTGCCAACCATGCAAGGCAACCATCTGGTTGTTGAAAAGGGCTGGTTGTTTACCCACGAAATCTACATCCCGCTCACCAGCATACGTGCCCAAGACGCGAATGGCATCTATCTCAACCTCACAAAAGAGGAGTTGAAAGATGACCAGTGGAAGGTGCCACCAGGCGGTGGCTCAGAGGTGGAAACCGCTTCACCCATCCCCCCGCCTGTGCCTGCTCCCGATCCTGGGCTGGCTGACTTGAAAGGTGGCATCCTGCCTGGACCTCCTGTTGTGGACCCTTTGGCGAATCCATAGGAACACAGCACATGCTTCTGCTTCCCTGGCAAAAGGGGTTTCCCAATTTGCCGGGGAAGCGTTTTTTTCTCGGTAAGATTTGCCGGGAAACACTCCCTGAGATTACTCTGCATTGCTTGAATTTTCCACCAAGCACGCAAATTGGCATGGCAGGTGCATAGGAAATAGCAGAGCAACGAGTGTTGTTCTGGGCAGCAGTTCTGGAGCGCGCTGCTCTTTAGCAACTTAATCAACGCAGATTGCTGCCTTGGACCGCTTGCCCTGTGCAGGGCGGCTGGCTACAAAAACCCTGCGTTTCAGGAGGTCACGATGTTTCATTCTTTCCTTGCGCCGCTGGCGAATATCTTTCTGCTGCATCTGGATATTGGGGGAGAAGGGTCGCACTCTCTGATGCTGACCATCCAGATCGGGGATTTGCGTCCTCTCCAGCTTGATCTCATACAAGTGCTCATTGTCCTGGGCCTCTGCGTTCTTGCCTCGGTGCTGGTGAACGCCCTGACAGGCTGGGGCACTGGCAGCTTGATTGGCGCCTTTTTCTGGGCGTTGCTGGGCATCTGGGTATTCCTGGTGCTCATTCCTCTCGTCTGGACAGGCGATATCCTGGTGGCAGGGCTACCCTTGTTCACCTCGCTGGTGGGCGCGTTTGTTGGGCTGCTGGTGCGCCAACTCTTGCACGGCGGCTATCGCCGTCGCCGCGTCGTTCCTGCTGCCTAAAGTGCCCATAATGGCCCTGCATGGCTTGCAAGCCGATGGCTCGCAAGATTTTTGCAGGCAAGAAGCAGCGGCCCAGGTGAGTCTGGGCCGCTGCTTCTTCGTTTCTGGCTCTGCGCGTGCTCGTTGTTACCAGCCTGTGCTACCTGGTCCGCCTTTGAAGGGGCCAATCAGGTCTTTCGTAATCCACCCGCCGTAGAGCGCGCCCTCCTGCGGCTGAACACGCTCCCCGTCCACGAAACACGCATCAACTTTTCGCGGATAAAACGAGACGTAGCCAGCCGCCTCTTCATAGAGCGAGAAGGGATGAGGATAATACCAGGCGGCATTGACGGCGCATTTGTCTCCAACAGTAATAGTGTAATACAGCGCTTCTCCCTTCCAATCACAGAAGGTAGCATTCGGAGTGCGAGTGAAATACTGCGCCAGTTGCACATCTTCAGGCGGGAAGTAGTAGGTGGGCGGGTGACTGGTTTCTAACATGCGAAAGCCACGCCGGGTTTCGGCAATCACAATGTCGTTGAAAATCACCACAAGATGCCTGGTCGTCTTCTCCATCCTGGGAGGACGGGGATAGTCCCAGACCGACTCTTGCCCCGGCCCAGGGTACATGCGTTTGCGCTGAATCATACTCTGCTCCCCTGCTCTTTCTGCCCCCTATTTGGCTACAGTATAACCTGCGTCGTCCAGTACCTCCTCGATCTTGCCAAGCGTCACCTGCTGTGGGTCGTAGCGCAGGTGGACAGTCTTGCTGGGGATGTCGGTGCTCACCGCCGCGACCCCAGGGAGCACGCCAAGCGCTCCGTTGATCGTCTTCACGCAATGCTCGCAGCTTATTTCTGGAACCGAGAGGGTAGTTTCCTGTGTGGTTGCCATTATTGATGTCTCCTTGTTGTGCTTTGAAGCTCTATTTGCCTTTGCTGATGCAGAGTTCGCTTCATTTGGTGTCTTTCAGGCTGTAGGACGCGCCGCCTCTTTCCGCCCAAAGCGGCGCAGCCGGAGCGAATTCGTGACGACTGTCACCGATGAGAGCGCCATTGCTGCCGCCGCGAAAATCGGCGCGCTCTCCCGCAGAAACGGAATGGCAGGCGAGGCGATTGCCAGCGGAATCAGCACGCTGTTATAGCCAAAGGCCCAGAACAAGTTTTGCCGAATGACGCGCATGGTTGCCCGCGACAGATGAACTGCCGTCGGCAGGCTGCGCAGGTTGCCTTTCACCAGCGCAATCTGGGCCGCCTCCATCGCAATATCTGTCCCGGTGCCCATCGCTATCCCCAGATCGGCCTGCGCCAGCGCGGGCGCATCGTTGATGCCATCGCCCGCAAAGGCCACAATCTTGCCCGCCTTGCGCAGCCGTTCCACCTGCGCCGCTTTTTCTCCAGGCAGCACCTCCGCCAGCACATGCTCCGGCGCAATACCCACCTGGGCCGCCACGCTGAGCGCGGTGCGCCGGTTATCGCCAGTAATCATCCAGACTTCCATGCCCTCTTGCTGCGCCTGGGCTACTGCTTCGGCTGACCCAACTTTGTGGGTATCGGCAATGCCCAGCGCACCAACCACGACGCCATCCACCGCTACCAGGATGGCCGTTTTGCCTGCCGCCTCCAACGCCTCCAAGGTTGGCTCCAGAGCCGCGCTGCTCGCGGTTTCCAGGGCGCGCTCCTCAAGTAGTCGTCGGGTTCCAAGCAGCACTGCGCGCCCGGCCACACGCGCTTCAATTCCACCACCTGGGATAGCGGTGAAGGCTTCGACGGGCGAGGCTTTCGCCAGGCCGCGCCTTTCTGCGCCCTCAACAATAGCGCGCGCCAGAGGATGCTCGGAAACGCTTTCTGCGCCTGCGGCAAGTTGTATCAACTCGCTCTCTGTGAGGCCCGTTTCTGGCGCCAGCACTACATCGGTGAGTTCAGGGCGGCCTCGCGTGATGGTGCCCGTCTTATCCAGCACCACCGTCGTCACCGAGGCCAGCCGCTCCAGGCTCTCGCCATTCTTGATGAGAATGCCAAGCTCGGCACCCTGGCCGGTGCCCACCATGATAGCTGTTGGCGTGGCAAGCCCCAACGCGCAAGGGCAGGCCACTACCAGCACAGCAATGCCCGCGACCAGCGCCATAATCCAGGGCTGCGTGGTCGCTGCGCCCATCGTTGAGGCTGGCGCGAACGCAAACACGGAACCCGCGAGCGTCCAGCCCACGAACGTGAGCAATGCAATCACCAGCACCACTGGCACAAAGATGCCGGAAACGGTATCGGCCAGCCGCTGAATAGGCGCCTTCGAGCCTTGCGCTTGCTCCACCAGGCGGATAATCCCCGCCAGCATTGTTTCGCTGCCAACTTTGGTGGCGCGCACGCGCAGCATTCCGGTCTGATTGATCGTGGCGCCGATGACGCTCTCGCCTGGCTGTTTCTCCATCGGCACACTTTCTCCGGTGAGCATGGATTCATCTACTGCGGAGGCACCAGAGAGCACCTCACCATCAGTCGGAATCTTCTCGCCTGGCCTGACGATCAGCACGTCACCTACAACGACCTGCTCCACCGGGATGTCCATCTCCCGCCCGTCACGCACCACATGGGCCGTGCGCGCTCGCAGCCCTGCCAGCCGCTTGATCGCCTCGCTGGACTGGCCCCTGGCACGCGCCTCCAGGTAGCGCCCCAGGTAAATCAGGGTGATAATGAGCGCCGTCGTGTCGTAGAACGTTGTGGCGCCAACCACCTGGGGCCAGAGCGTCGCCACCACGCTCATCGCAAAAGCGGCAGTGGACCCCAGGCTGACCAGCACATCCATATTGGCGCCCCCATGCCGCAGCACTCGCAGCGCCGTGCGGTGAAAATCCCAGCCGACATAGCCCCAGACCGGCGCGGTCAGCGCCAGCAAAAGCCAGTTCTCAAAAGCGAAGCGATCCATGAAGAACATCGAGAGGAGTACCACCGGCAATGAGAGGACGATGCCCAGTCCCAGCGTGATGCGCCGATGGCGCAGTTCCCGCGCTCGGCGCAGCGTCTCCGCATCGGGCGCAGGTTCCCCGGTTTCGGCCAGTACGATCAGTCCGCCGCTTGCTGCTGGCGCGGGAACGCTGGCGCCATATCCGGTTCGCTCCACCGCGCCAATCAGATCAGCCAGCGTCGTGCTCTCAGGCTGGTAGGTCACGTTGGCGCGTTCCGTCGCCAGATTGACGCTGGCCTCGCTCACGCCTGCTGCTCTGGTTAGCGCGCGTTCAACTCGTCGCGCGCAGGAGGCGCACGTCATCCCGGTGATGAGGAGTTCCGTCGTCTGTGCCTGCGCAGCATTGCTTGCCTGGGTTGTCTCAACATCATCAGGTCGGTCAGCAACCCACACTGGTTCTTGTCTTTCTGCCATCTTGACCCTCCTTGGGGGAGGCCCATTCGTCTGCTGGTGCGCTGGTTTACCGATTGCCCGCCAGGTTATAGAGTTGGACCAATTCCTCGATCACTGCCTCTTCCCGTCCGCCCTTGATGCCTTCAGGCACGCAGTGATGGAGATGCCCCTCTAACATCAGGGCTTCAAACTTTTCAATCGCCTTGCGTACCGCGTAGGTCTGGCGCAAAATGTCAACGCAATACTGGTCGGTTTCCACCATCTTGCGAATGCCACCCAGATGGCCCTCGATATAGCTCAACCGTTTGAGCATATCAGCTTTATCTGCTTGCATTGCTTTCTCGCTTTCTTTCCCCTACCCCCTGGGTGGGGGTGTCTCTCTACATACTATAGCACATGCTGGCAAGAATCTCAACAAGGCAGAGCGTATGTTTGCTTACACCACCGAGTGCGCAATCTCCTGCCAGGTCTTGCCGCCATCGGTTGTATGGAGAAGGGCAACCACATCCCCTTGCTGTAATCCTCCGCCTGGCTCAGGAAGAAAGCGCGTGCGGTTATATGCCAGAACCCATCCCAGCGCGGGCGAAACAAAGTCGAACCCAGAGAACGTGGTGTAAGGGGTATGAAGCGGGACCGTTCCCCAGTGCTGCCAGCCGTCGCTGGTCGTCAGGAGCGCTTTCCCTGCTGTGTCAATCGCTACAGCATGTTGCAAGTCCAGAAAGACCGCGCTTGTGACATCCATTGGCACAGCCCGGCTGGTCCAGGTCTGCCCGCCATCCTGCGTGCTGAACACCAGTGTTCCCTGGGCATTTTGCGGGGCAGGGCCGAAGGTGAGGACTGGGAACACGCCCTCTTGCTCGCTAAAAAACGTGGGCCGCCACAAGGCCAGCGCCTCTGCCGGAAAAGCGAGCGCGACCTGCTGCCAGGAGCTTCCCCCATCATGCGTGACATACAACCATGAATCATTGGATAGATCAGGGAGCGTGCTGGTGCCGATCAGCCACCCGGTAGAAGGCGTCACAAATTGCAGACGAGCGCTGGCGGCAAAGGGAGGAATCCCATAGGAATCATCGGTGGTGGTCGCAATTTGCGGCGTCGAGGGACCGCCAGCAACGCGCTGCCAGGAGGCGCCGCCATCGCTGGTTCGATAGAGGGCAATTTGGCCGCCAATGTAGTCACTGCCTGGGTCTGGGCCGGGAAAATGATCGGTAGCAAAAACCCATCCATGCAGGCCATCCACAAACTCGGCGGGCGTTTCCCTATCGCGCGCCGCAAGCACCGAACTTTGCCAGGTCTGCCCTCCATCACTGGTATGAAAGATGCGTAGACGTGAGGTCTGTGTCTGGCTGTCGAATTCTGGCTGCACGACTGTTGCCACAGAGGAGGAATGGAAGTCGGTGGCACAAGCTTCTACAAATCCCTTCCCTACCCCCTGAGTTGGGAGGCACTCCAACACGCTCTCCCAGGTGTGGCCTCCATCCATAGTTCGGAGGATATGGTACGCGCCCGTTCCAGCCAAGTCCCAACTCACTGCCCAGCCAATGCTGGCATCCATCATCTGCACACGGGTGAAGGCTCCGGGGATGCTCGCGGTAGCGGACTGATTTCCTGTCTGCCCGTTGGTGGCTGATGATGCCCCGCTTCCCTTTCCAGGCAGCCCGCAACTGGTCAGGAAGAGGCAAAGGAGAGTCAGAGCGGCGCAGGTCAAAAGAACATCTCGCCGGGAGCGCCCGTTGCTCCACAGCGTCCAGTTGGTGGTTTTCATCATGAAGCCTCCGGTCCTGCCTATTAGGAGAAGCACTGCGCTTCACCAGAGAGAACGTTCTTCTCGCCAGATGAGTTGCGCTCAGAATCCCTCACAAATCTGTTGGAAAAGCCGAGACGAACTGCTGCTTGTAACTCCGGTGTCCCTCCGGGCTTTCGCTCGCAACCCGCAAAAACGCTTGCCCTCTTCACCTGAGCAGCAGAAGAGGGCAAGCGCAATAACTATGTCCGCTTGTCAAAGACTCAGGAGAAGAGGTAAAAGGGTTTCCGCCAGATAGCAATATCGCTATTTTTCATTGCGATACCAGAACCGATCCCACGCTTCCCAGAAGTTATCACCTGTAGCGATCACGGTACGCGGCCCCGTCACCTCCACACCAGTGCGCCCTAGAAAAGCGTTGGCGCGGTCCGGGGTGGCAAGCTCCACCTGAAACATGACGGGCGAACTGAGCTTCCAGGGTTTGGGCCAGTTGGCGCGGTTGGTGAGCGCGTCTTTGACTTGCCGCTCAATAAGCGCGCAGGCATCGGTATGGTTGAGGGTGCGGGCAGAAAAGCGGCCCAGCCCCTTCTTGACCGGCGCCGCCACCACTTCTTTGCCCAGCAGCGCCTGGACTTCCCGGCAGGTGGCTTCATCGCCTGCCACAAAGACGCCTGGCACATCCCAGCAGCCGCAAACAGCAGCCAGAATACCACTTTCGCCCACCAGCGTGCCGTTAATCGTCGCGTTATACCAGGCTTCTGAGGAAACCGTATGACACAGCACGCCGTCGGGCGTGCCCGCCATTGCGTGCGCCCCGACAAAAAGCGCGGCATCGCAGCCCTGCTCCAATGGCTCGATATAGCGTGCCCAGGGATAGCCAAAGACATATTCCGCGCCGCTCTCCAACCGTTCGGGCATCAGGCTCTTAAAGCTCCAGCCGCCGCCCGCGCCATGACAGTCCACGACAATAATCTCAGTGGCGCCAGCGGCCTTCGCCCCGCGCACAGCGGCGCTCACCTCGCCAGTGAAAAGGCGGCGGCCCTCTTCATACATGGGCTGGCCGCCCATCACCTGCTCCCAAACCTCAATCCCTGCCACGCCTTCCATATCACACCAGATAATCACACGCATAGATGCTCTCCTTCTGCTCACATTCCGTCGAGGCGAACGCCTGACTCGCTCGCTTTTTTCGGTGGCAGTGCCCGGCCATAGAGTTTGGAAAGCTCGGCAAGCCAGGCGCGGTGTCCATCGTTGAGATCAGAGGCGCGGAAGCGCCAGGCCCAGTTGCCGCTGGCACGCCCCGGCAGATTCATACGCGCTTCGCTCCCCAGGCCAAGTACATCCTGCAAAGGAACGATAGCGAGATCAGCCACAGAACCAAGCGCCGCGCGAATAAAGTCGGCATGGATGCTGCGCCCATCGGTGGCAAGGTATTGGCGCACGACATGTTGTTCTTCGGCCCGGCGCGTGGTGTACCAGCCAACGGTAGTATCGTTGTCGTGTGTGCCGGTGTAAACCAGCGCCTTGCGCTCGAAGTTATGCGGCAGGTGGAAATTGCCAGCATCGGAACTGAAGCCAAACTGTAAGATGCGCATGCCAGGAAAGCCAAACTTGTTGC
Source organism: Ktedonobacterales bacterium (assembly GCA_036557885.1). GTDB lineage: Bacteria > Chloroflexota > Ktedonobacteria > Ktedonobacterales > DATBGS01 > DATBGS01. The sequence goes on along the minus strand of DATBGS010000010.1, from coordinate 51,457 downwards.
GCAAGTCGTCCACTTCCTGCGTGATGACGCCCAGGTCTTCGGCAATGATGGGAACGTTGCCCAGCGCTTTCTTCAGCGCCTTGAACAGCGCCGCGCCAGGCCCTGGCTTCCACTCGCCTTTGACAGCGGTTTCTTCCTCGGCTGGGATTTCCCAATAGCCCACAAAGCCCCGGAAATGGTCCAGCCGAAGCATATCCACCTGCGCGAGCGCGGCCCGGAAACGTTCAATCCACCAGGCATAGCCCGTTTCCGCCAGCACATCCCAGCGATAGAGCGGATTTCCCCAGCGCTGGCCAGTGGCGCTGAAATAATCGGGTGGCACGCCGGAAACCACCGTTGGGGCGCCTGCCTCATCCAGGTAAAAGAGTTCGGGATGCGACCACACATCGGCGCTGTCATGCGCGACAAAGATGGGGATGTCGCCCATGATCGTGATACCTTTGCTGTTGGCATGTGACTTCAGCGCGGTCCACTGCTTGAAGAACTGATATTGCAAGTAGCGGTGAAAGTGTACCTGGCTTGCCAATTGTTCGCGCCAGGACGCGAGCGCCTCTGGCTGGCGCGAGCGAATGGCTGGCTCCCATTCAGTCCAGGCTCTGCCATGATAATGATCTTTCAGCGCCATAAACAGCGCAAAATCTTCCAGCCACGCGCTGTTTTTTTTGCAGAACTGAGCGTAGTCTTTGTTCTCATCTGGCTGGAAGCGCTCAAAGGATTTCCAAAGCAGCGGCATCTTCCACTCAATCACCGGCCCAAAGTCCACTTTGTTGTCCGGGAAAGCGGGCCTGTTCCCCAGCTCCCCTTCCTCCAGCAAGCCCTCTCTGGCAAGCTGCCCCAGCGAAATCAGCATGGGATTGCCTGCAAACGAAGAAAAGCTGGCGTAAGGTGAATCGCCGTACCCCGTCGGGCCGAGCGGCAAAACTTGCCACAGGCGCTGATTGCTCCCAGCCAGAAACTCTGCAAAATGATAGGCTTCTTCGCCCAGTTCACCAATCCCAAACGGTCCCGGCAGGGAGGTGGGATGGAGGAGAATGCCGCTGGCACGTCCGACTTGCATCTGTTTGCCCCCAAAAGTGATGATTTCGTTGCGTAGCCCATTTTCTCATTTATTTGGCCTGTTCTGCCAGCAAATGTCCCACGCGCTTGCACATTTTGTATGAGAACTGTACTATAAAGCGAATATATGAGCCAGCTCTGGCGTTGCTCGTAGCCCCGCCGACCCTGGCGGGCGTTCCCCGGCACGGTGGCCGGGGCTACAAGCATCCCTTCTGGCTAAATGTACAAAGAAGGATAAAAACAATTATGAAATGTCTGGTAACAGGCGTGGCCGGGTTTGTGGGGTCACATCTTGCCGAGCGATTGCTGGAAGATGGGCATGAGGTGGTGGGCGTGGATGTCTTCACCGATTATTACGCGCGTGACTTCAAGGAGCGCAACCTGCGCGCCCTGAAAGGCAAAGGGTGCTTTACGTTTCTTGAGGCCGATCTCAATACTCTTGATCTGGTGGCACTGCTGGCGGAGATAGATTGGGTCTTTCATCAGGCAGGGCAGGCGGGCGTGCGCGCCAGTTGGGGCCGCGACTTTGCCATTTACACCGCTTGCAACATCACCGCCACCCAGCACTTATTGGAGGCCGCCACGCAAGCGCCTAACCTCAAGCGATTGGTCTACGCCTCGTCTTCCTCTATATATGGCAACGCCCGCGCCTTGCCGGTGACGGAGCAAACGCTGCCCCAGCCCGTTTCGCCCTATGGCGTGACCAAGCTGGCCGCAGAACACCTCTGCTATCTCTACTGGCAAAACTACCGCGTGCCCACCGTCGCGCTGCGCTATTTTACGGTGTATGGGCCGCGCCAGCGCCCGGATATGGCTTTCCATAAGTTTCTCAAGGCAATCCTGCTGGACCAGGAATTCACGCTTTTTGATGATGGCTACCAGACGCGCGACTTCACCTATGTGGCCGATATTGTTGAAGCCAATGTGCAGGCGGCGCAGGCACCAGAGGCCGCTGGCGAGGTGTTTAACATTGCTGGCGGCTCGCGGGTAACGGTGCGCGAGGTGATTGCGCAGATGGAAGAGTTGCTGGGGAAAAAGGCGAAGATTCGCTATGAGCCGCCAGCCAAGGGCGATGTGCGCGATACCTTTGCCGATACGTCGCATGCCCAGAAGCTCCTGGGCTATCGGCCCCGCGTCTCTCTGCGCGAGGGATTGGCCGCTGAGATTGCCTTTCTGCGCGAACTCTACCAGGCGCAGTAAGCGGGTTCTTTAGATTCTCTTTACAGCCGCCTGGCAATGCGCTATACTTAAAGCTGGGCTAGTTGTCTCCCCAGTTTTTTCAGCCCGCTCAGCAGGCAAATCTATAAACCAGGCACACTATGCAACCTGCCAGCCCCTCCTATTTGTATTGTCCAGGCTGCGGTTATATTTCGTCAGCCACAAGCCGCTTTTGCAGCAAATGCGGCACTTCGCTAGCAGGCGCCGCTCCCGCCGAGCTACCTACCCCCAGCCTCTCTGCTGCTGCCCAGGATGCTTTTACCCTGGGGAGTGGACGCTATACCGATATTACCATGCTTTCCGATGAAGGCGGCATGGGGTTTATCTTCCGCGCCCGCGATACCAAACGGGGCGATCAACTCTGTGTGATTAAGCAACTGCGCCCCGACCCTGATCTGGACGAGGCCATGTTCCAGCGCGAGGCGGCGCTGCTGGCGACGCTGCGCCATCCCAATCTGCCCGCCTGTTGGGACGCCTTCAGCGAGGGCGGCCAGCATTATCTCGTATCCGAATTAATCCTGGGCCTCTCGCTTCAGCATTTGATAGAGAAGCGCGGCGTTGCCTCCGAGGATGAGGTGATTCGCTGGGGCATTGATCTGTGCGACGCGCTGGTCTATATCCACAGCCAGCCCACGCCAATTGTCCACCGCGACATCAAGCCGGATAACGTCATCATCACGCCAGAGGGTCAGGCGGTGCTGGTAGATTTTGGGATTGCGCGCCCCTATCAGGTGGGGCGGCGCGACACGATGCGTATGGGCACCTGGGGCTATCTGCCGCCGGAGCAAAAAGCCGGGCAGACTGAGCCGCGCTCCGATCTCTACGCGCTGGGCGGCACGCTGCATTTCGCCCTGACTGGCAACGACCCGCAGTTGTTGAATCTGGTGGATATTAACCTGCAATGGCACAAAGGGGTCAGCTTCCCAGAGGTGCGCTCGCTTAATCCGCGCGTCTCCGCTGAGATGGAGGCGATTTTGCTGCGGGCCACGCGCGTTGTCATCGAGGAACGCTACCCTTCGGCGCGGGCCATGCTTGATGATCTCCGCAACCTTGAGCTTACCCAGCAATCGCGCCACAGAACCACTCCCGCCCAGACTACCACGCCCATCTATCTGCCCCTGCAATGGCCCACGTTTCGCGGCTCTGCCGCTCGTTCCGGCGTCAGCACTGCCACCCTTCGCCCGGTGCTTACCACCGTCTGGACCTTTCCCACCAAAGACGCCATTGATGGCTCGCCCATTCTCAGCGATGGCATCATCTATGTTGGCTCGCGTGACCAGCACCTGTACGCGCTGGATGCCCGCGCCAAAAACGAACTCTGGAGCTATAAAGCGGATGGGCCGGTGCGCAGCACCCCTACGCTGCATGGCGATACCCTCTTCTTTGGCGACGACGACGGGACGTTTCACGCCGTCCAGAGCGCGGGCGGGCAGGGGCGCTGGCGTGCCCCGCTGTACGGGAAGTGCTTTGCCTCGGCAGCGGCTGGCGGCGGGCTGATCATCGTGGCAACGCAATCTGGGCGCGTGGTGGCGCTGGCCCCCACCAGCGGCCAGATCGTCTGGGAGCACCAGGATAGCACCGCTTTCTATGCTTCGCCTGCCATCCAGGGCAACCTGGCGCTGCTGGTCAATGGCTCTGGCCTGGTGAAAGGGCTGGAGCTTGCCACCGGCAAACTGCTCTGGACGTTTCAGGCATCGGGGCCAGTGCGCGCTACGCCCGCCTCTGATGATGGCTTGCTGCTGGTGGCAGCGCTGGATGGCAGCTTGACGCTGCTGGATGCGCGCACAGGCGAGCGCCTTTGGCAGCGTTCGCTTGGCCCAGCTATCAGCGCGTCGCCCGTCTTGACTGGCGATACCGTGTTTGCTGCGGGGCAGGATGGCGCGCTGTTTGCGCTCAGCCGCGACAACGCCAACCGCCTCTGGAACATCAGGACTTCTGGGCAACTGGCGGCATCGCCAGTCCTCTGCGATGCTTCGCTGCTCGTTATAGATACCGAGGGCAACCTTTCCCTGATAGACGCAGAGCGCGGCACCATCCGCTATCGAGAGGCGCTGGGCGCGTCGGTCTTTGCTTCGCCTGCGGTGTCTGGGCACTGGTGCGTCATAGGCACGCGCCAGGGCAACCTTATGTTGTTGGAGGGGCAGCCGTGAGCAGCGTCTTAACCGTTGGGCAGTTGTTGGCAGAACGCTATCAAATCGAGCAGCAAGTCGCCTCAGGCGGCCAGGCTACGATCTATCTGGCGAGTGATCGGCGCATTCCAGGCAAGCGCTGGGCGATTAAAGTCTACGCTACCTCCCCAGCTAATGAAGCCCAGACCCGCGAGCAATGGCGCAGCGAGATTGAGGTGCTCTTGCGCCGCAAGCATCGCGCGCTGCCACGCCTGGGCGAGCATTTCGAGGCCAACGGCGGCCTATATTCTGTGCTGGATTATCTGGAGGGCCAGACGCTTGAAGCGCTGATTGCCGGGGGCGCAGCCTGCGCCTCCGAAAAGACCGCGCTGGCCTGGGCGCTGGACCTGACAGATGTGCTGGCCTCTCTGCATCGGCCCGACGCCGACAACCTGCGCTTTATTTATGCCGACCTGAAGCCCCAAAACGTCATGCGTACCAGCGATGGACGACTGTTTCTGGTGGATTTTGGGTCGGCGCGGGCGCTGCGCAACGGCACATCTGAGGTAGCCTCGCTGCGGCTGGGCACGCCGGGCTTTGCCGCGCCAGAGCAGGGGCGGATTGTCAGCGAGCGAACAGATGTGTATGGCCTGGGAGCAACGCTGGCCTTTGTGCTCACCGGGCGCACGATTGACCAACTGCACGCCGGAGCGCCGCTGGCTGGTCCACAAGGGACGCTGAGCCGCGCACTGAGCGCGTTGATTCGTCGCGCCACCTTGCCTGACCCGGCCCACCGTTACAGCAGCATGGAAGAGATGGAGCGGGCGCTGCGCGTGCTTGATCAGGTCTGTGTCGTCTGCGGCACGCTGATGCGCGCCGAGGCGCGTTTCTGCCCCTCCTGCGGAGCGCGCCGCGATGGATTGGTTGCTTCGGCTGCTCCACGTTCGCAGACGCTCCACTATCGTTCCGGCGAACTGCCTCCGGCAACCTATGAACAAGATCAACTGGAAGATCATCCGGTGCTGCGTCGGCTGCGCCTGCCCACCACCGTCCCGCTCAGTCTGGTGCAACTGCGCATGGAGGCCGAGCGGTTGGCGCTGGATCGCGGCTTTGAGGATGGCTTGATTGCGCGTGAAGCGCTCAACATTGATACCTACGCGCACCAGCAAAACGCGGTGCTCAAGATGCTGCGCGAGATGCGCGGCAACGGCATTTTTGCCGATGAGGTGGGGCTGGGCAAGACGATTGAGGCGGGCATGGTGCTCAAAGAACTGCTGGTGCGCGGGTTGGTGCGCAACGTATTGGTGCTGGTGCGGCCTGGCACGGCTGAGCAGTGGAAAGCCGAAATGCTCGAAAAAATCAACGAGCTATTTGATGTCTACGATACCAAACGTAAATGGAAGGCATCAGATCGCGTTATTGTCAGCATGGATACCGCCAAGCAAGAGAACCGCAGGCAGCAGTTTCTGAGCAAATCGTTTGATCTGGTCATTGTGGATGAGGCGCACCGGCTCTATCGTAAAAATGGCCGCTACACGGCGGTTGGCGAATTTGTCAACAAGCTCCAGCGCAAATATCTCTTGCTGCTGACCGCCACGCCAATCCGTTCCAGCCTGGCCGAACTCTATGATCTTGTGGCGCTGGTGCGGCCTGGGCAGTTTCCCCGGCGCGAAGAGTTTATGCGCCGCTATGTGGATGCCCGCAACCCGGACCGCGCCGCGCGTCGGCAAGAACTCAAGTCGCTGCTGGCTGAGGTGATGATACGCAACCGCCGCCGCGACAGCGCCATCCGCTTTCCGCACAAACGCGACGTGGTTGTGCCGTCTGTGCCAATGGATGGAATCGAGCAGCGCTGTTATGAAGCGGTGGAGCGTGCTATCCGGCTGGATTGTTCCGGCAGCGACGGCGCCAACACCTTTGAGCGCGTCAGCACCTATCGCCCACTCTTGCAGGCGGCCTGTGTTAGTCGCTTTGCCATTGGTGATTTTGTCGAATCGCGGCAAACGCTGCGTGCCCAACCACATTGGCAAGCGGTGCTGGCACTGGCGCACCAGCCGGGGGTAGACTCCAAAGAGCGCGCCCTGCTGGAGCAACTGCAAAAGCTGGATGATCGCGTCATCGTCTATGTGGAGAATCCGCTGGTGGCGCAGCGGTTGTATCGCCTGCTGCTGGTGTCTCAGCCCCCGATGGACGTAGCGCTGTATCTCCAGCAGAAAGACCGCCAGGACGCGCTCAAGCAGTTTCGCCAGAGCAGGCGCGGCGTCTTGCTGGCGGGGCGTCCCGTAGAAGAGAGCCTGAACCTGCAATTTTGCCATCTGGTGATTCACTACGATATACCCCTGGACCCAACCCGCCTGGAGCAGCGTATCGGGCGCGTCCATCGCCTGGGGCAGCAGCACGAAGTTTCGATCTTTGCGCTGGCCTCCAAGGGCACGTTTGCCGAGCACCTGCTCTATCTCTATCGCCACGATCTGCGGCTGTTTGATTTAGAGGTGGGCGAACTGGGCATGGTGCTGGATGAGATGGACGAGAACTTGAATTTTGAAAGCAAACTCTGGGAACTCTGGCTGAAATATCCAGAAGCAGCCGATCAGGTCAACGCGCTAAACCGCATTGGCAACAAGCTAGCGCAGGCCAGGAGCGATTTTGAGCAAACGATGCGCGGTGTCGCTGAAATCAACGACATCTTTGAAGGCTAAGGAAACGTCAAACCTATGCCGCTAAACCAGATTGAATTTCGTACCTTTGTGTTGGATGGGCTGCGCGCCATTGGTGCTCCCGCCAAAAGAATTGAGAATGATGTTTACCAGGCGACGCTGCCTATTGAGGTACAGAAGACGTTTGGCAACCAGCGCGAAGTTACGTTTACGTTTGAGCGCCGGGCGCTGGATGATTACCCCGGCGCTGAACTGGTGACGCTGGGCGGCAACCTGCTCACTCGTCTGATTGAAGTCTTGCGCAAGCGTGCCCAGGCCGCTGCCATCACATTGAGCAGCGAGGAACCCATCTCACCTGCCCAGTTTGCCTGCCCGCTGCCCACTATCAATAGCACCGCTGTTGGCATGGCTGTCAGCGCCAGCTATGCCCCGCTGACACAATTTCTTCTGAAAGCCACCTATGTGACCGACGAGAAGTTTGAGCAGATTTTTGAGGTCACGGTTGATCACGCCAGCGGCCAGATTGAGCTTGATACTGGCGAATTCGACAAGCTGTTAAATCGCCCCAGCAAAGCTGGGCGGCCCTCTGAGGCGCTGGCTGGCAAGCTCGATGAGACACAGGCGCTTCAGCAGGCGCTTGATGTGATCAAGCCGCTGGTGGAGCAGCGCGTGCGCGCCATCGAAGCGACGGCCTCGCGGCGGCTGGACGAAGAACTGACGCGCATTCGCGCCTTCTACGCGGCGCCCGCGCCTTCGCCTGCTGTCGCGCTGGTGGGAGCGCCCGGCACCTCCCCAACACTCACCGAGGCCGAGTCGCTCCAGATAAAAGAAGAGATGGAGCGCCTGCAACAGCTTCAGCAAGAGAAAGATCACAAGCTGGAGATGGCCCGCGAACGCTACCGGCTGACCGTGCATACCAGCCTGCTTTCCGCCATGACTATCTTTCGCCCCTTGCACCGCTACACGTTCCAGGTGGCGCTGAATCGCGCCGGGGCGAAATCGCCGCCGCTTCCGCTGGTGGTGGAGCGCGACCCATTCAACCAGGCAGTATCTCTGCCCACCTGCGAAAACTGCAAGGGAGCGATGGCCCAGGTCTGCTACTGCGAGCGCGGCGCGCATCTGGTCTGCCAGTCGTGCGCGCAGGTCTGCACCAGTTGCCAGCGTGCCTATTGCACCGCGCACCCGCTGGGTGCGTGCTCAGTGGATGGCGCTGGCGTCTGCCACGATTGCTTATTTGAGGCGGATGAGTGTGGGCACCGTGCCTGCCCCCAGCACCAGACGCGCTGCCACGTCTCCAACCAGACCGTCTGCACGCAATGCGCCCAGGTCTGCTCAACCTGTGGGCATGCCAGTTGCCCAAAGCACACGCTGGGCTGCCATATTGACCACACGTCCGTCTGTGCCAACTGTGTGGTGAAGTGCGCCCGCTGCAACGAAATCACCTGCACGAAAGATCAGGTACTTTGCCGCACCTGCGGAGAGATCGCTTGCCGCTCGTGCGCGGCGCCCTGCGCTGACCCGGCCTGCCGCCGCTTCCACTGCAAGATGCACCTGCAACAGTGTGCCACCCCTACCTGCACAGGTTTGTTCTGCCCAAGTCATGTAGCATCGTGCGCGGAGTGCGGAAAGCCCCACTGCCAGGCCCATACCAGCACCTGCCCGGAGTGTCGGCTGCCGGTTGGAGCGGGCTGCGCGGTGGAATGCGTCAGTCATGGGCATCTGGTCTGCCGCAAGCACGCCCAGCTTTGCAGTGTCTGCAAAAAAACAACCTGCTCAAAGGGGCTGGTCGCGTGTTCATCTTGTGGCCGCGCCACCTGCCTGAAGGATGCCCAGCGCTGCGCCCAGGATGGTCTACTCTTTTGCCCCACCTGCTCTGACCGCTGCGTCACCTGCCAGGTGGTCAACTGCGCCCGCCATCTGAGTATCTGCGAAGACTGTGGGCGGCGCCATTGCACCAAGCATATTTTGCCCTGCCATATAGACCAGCACCCCTTCTGCCAGACGCATTCTGCCATCTGCGCCACTTGTGGCCGCTTCCATTGCCGCAAGCACACCGTCTCCTGCCATATTTGCGGCCAGGCCACCTGCTCAGCCTGTCGCAATGGCAAGGGCATTTGTCGGCTGTGCGCCTCATTCCAACATGTGCCTGCCACCGACCCGCGCATCGTCCAGGCCCACAGTGCCATCATCTCCAGAAACGTGCGCCCCCGGTCAGTGTCTACCTGGCTCATTTCCGAAACACCCTTGCGGCGCATCATTGTGGCGCAGTTGACCTTCAGCAGCCACCTGTTTGTTTTCAATGCAAAAGATGGGGCGCCGCTCTCATATAAAGAGTTTGGCTTCTTTGATCGGGGCGTGATCAAAGTCTCATAGCAGCTTGAGCGCTTGCGCCCACTCTTCGGGCGTGTTGGCGTTAAAGACCGAGCGGTGCTCTGGGTCGAAGCGATCAAGCTCAGGCGGCTCCACATAGCGCACCTGGAGACGCGCCAGAAAGCCCTGCACACGCAGGTCGCCGGCGGCAAGCTGCGCTTCAAGCGCTGGCAAGCAGCTTTTACGATACACCGCGTGCAGCGGGTGCACCTGCCCATCCAGCCGCACAACGACAGCCTCCTGCGTTTCTCCAAGCTCGATGAGATAGCGCAGCAGCGCGACATTCAAGAAAGGCATATCGCAGCCAACCACCAGCACTGCCTCGCCAGCCAGCGCGTGCAGCGCAGTGGCAATCCCTCCCAGCGGCCCGGCATTCGGCCAGCGATCAGGAATCACCGGGATGCCCGGCGCGAGCGCGGCACGCTCTGGCGGGCCAATGATAGCAATCTCTGATGTTATCGCGCGCACCGTGCGCGCAGTCCTTGCCAGCAGCGGCTCGCCTTGGATTAGCAGCGCCGCTTTATCCTGGCCCATGCGCTGGCTCCGACCACCTGCGAGAATGGCGCAACTGACGGAATGGGCTGGCATCTTATTCATCGGAAACAGCAGAGCGCGCGCGCTTGATCTCGCTGACGCGGCGTTTCGCCTCCAACCGCGCCGCCTTGCTTGCCGCCGATGGGCGCGTGGGGCGACGCGGCTTCTGCACGCGCTGTTTCTGCTCCAGTTTGGCCGCCATACGCGCAAACGCCGCCTCGCGGTTGGCATATTGCGAGCGGCGCTCGGTGGCAGCGACGACGGTTCCGCTGGGCCGGTGCGTCAGGCGCACGCCCGTTTCCACTTTGTTGCGGTTTTGCCCGCCAGGACCGCCCGCAATGAAAAACTCGATGTCGCAGTTCTCCTCCAGAGAGGCGCGGTCTGTGGCATAGACGGATGTTTCAATAGGTTCTTCTTCGCTCATCCTCGCTTACTCTTCCTGATTGTTTTCCTGCCTGCAAAATTATTCGCCACTTCATAATACCTCATCAGTCAGCATGTTCTGTATGCCCGGCAGCACCAACCGCTGAAAGTACCCATCCATTTCTTTTGGAGAAATGCTCATGTCGTGCTCTGCCCACCACTGCAACAACGTCAGAAACGTGCCAGCCACCACCTGAGCCGCCAGCGTCAGCGTCAGAGTGGGCGTCGGTTTTTTCAGCGTGGCCTGTAAGCGCTGTTCCACCTGTTGGCTGAGTTTCGCCTGCATAGTCCGCTTGTGGATTTCCAGGCCGCCCCCGCGCGTCATCGCGTGGTAGAGCCGCCGCTGCTCCTGTACATGCTGGAACAGGCCCAGGCTGGGAATCAACAGCATGGTTGTACCTGGCGCTTGCTCCATATGCTGGCTCAAGGCATCTATCATCGCCTCGATATGGCTGTCGAGCAGGTCTTCTTTGTCGTAATAATGCGTATAGAAGGTGGAGCGGCCAATATCTGCGCGGTCCAGCACATCCTGCACAGTGATGTCCTCGTACCGCTTTTCCCGCAGCAGCGCGATGAAAGCCTCGCCAATAATACGGCGTGATCGTTCAGAACGCCGATCTGTTTTCTGGGTCTTCATGCGTACCCGCTTCCCAAACAATTGAGATGAACTGTTCACTATTGGACAAATGCGCGTTTTTGCGCCTTGCCAGAAGCCGTTCTTTCGCGCATAGTTATTATAGAACAATTCGTTCAGTAGTGAATAGAGTGATCGGAAAGGAAAGGGCATATGCAACACATACACCCCAGTCAACCGGAAACCGAAGGCAGCGTAATTCATTGGGCTGCCCACTATGATCTGCTGGTGCAGGTGCTTACCTTGGGGCGGTCCCGCCGTTTGCGAGCGCGTACCGCAGACCGCGCGCAGGCGCAGCCAGGGGACGCGGTTCTGGATGTTGGCTGTGGCACTGGTGCCCTGGCGCTGGTGCTGGCCCGCCGCGTTGGGCCAACCGGGAAGGTTGCAGGCATTGATGCTTCCCCAGAGATGATTGCCCAGGCTCAAAAGAAAGCAAGCAAGCGTGGGTTGAGCATAGATTTTCGGCTGGAGCCAGTCGAGGCCATGTCATTCCCTGACCAAACGTTTGATTGCGCCACCAGCAGCCTGATGTATCATCACCTGCCAGGCGACCTCAAGCGCCAGGCAGTAGAATCCATTGCGCGGGTTCTCAAGCCGGGTGGGAGGTTGGTAATCGTTGATTACACTCAGAAGCTGCCGGGGCATCGCGCGCGGCCAAGCGGAATAGAGGATGCGCCAGCGCTGCTGCGCGCCGCTGGATTTACAGACATCACCAGCAGCCCGCTGGGCTTCCTTTCGCTTGTCTGTGTCTCAGCCAGGAAGCCCATTCACCAGGGCTAAGCCACTCTCACATCTGGTACATTGCCAGCGCCTCTGTCACCGCTGATTGCTCCAGCGCCAGCCGCAGCAGATAGTAGGCGCGCAGCAGTGCCAGCGCGATGTGCTCGGTTTCTGGGCTAATCTGGTGACGGTTGGCTTCCAGGTGCCGGGCAACCGTTGCCAGAGCAGCGGCGCAGGTGGCAACTCCTACCTGCCGCAAACGCTCGGCCAGATCGCGCAGGCGGCTTTCCAGCGCGGGCGAACTCGCCCGCGCCCCGCGCTCGGCAAGCTGCTCTAGCTCAGTGCTGGCTGTTCTGAGTAACTGCCCGACTGCCGAGTGATCACCAGCAACCTCTGCCTCTTCTTCTGCTGCCAATTCATCCTCCAACTCTCCTTCCAGTTCTTCGGATGCTTCGCTTGCGGCTGGCGTTGCTCCAGCAGGCGTGGCTGGCGCAGGTTTGGCAGCCGTCGCTGGCTTATTGGCTTGCAAAGTATCCAGGGTGAGGTGCAGAACGGGCGAGTTGATGGGCCTGGGCAGCGGCTTGCGATTCAGCAGCGAAATGGGGCGCACTTCCAGCCCGTTGCCAGTGATAAAGGCATTCCCCAGGATGCCCCATGTTTCATATTGCTCCGGTTTCCAGGCTTGCAGCGTATCCACCGCAAAGGACCAGTCGGCGTTATGTGGCAATACCATCGGCAGCAGCCGCCCGGCGGTGTCGCGTACCGGGCGAATAAGCGTCTGCGTCATCTGATCGTAATGAGCTTCTTCCCAGGCAGCAGGCGTAATGACCACAAGGGTATCCAGCGGGGCGCTTTCGCTCAGACCGGATATGCGCGTGGTGGCAATGCGTTCCGCCAGCCTGGACCAATCATCGAATGTCACCCCTTCCATATGAAGCGCGCTCAGATCGGATGGCCCAATGATGGTTGCCTTCGTTTCTTTGTTATTCGAGAGGTTTTTTATCCGATTGCTTTCGGCCTTTGCCAATCGTAGGTGGCTGCGGCTCATCTGGGAAGGCGTTGCGCCACTTTGCCAGATGTCCTCATACAGATAGCGGTGTTGAGGATAAAAGTACACATTTGCGTGAATGGTCGGACGTGCATCTGTCCAACGGGTCCAACGTCGTGAGACAATATCCCAGAAAAACAGGGCTAAGCCTGCATACCCGGATGACGCGGCCCATTGCTCAGCACCCACACCCACCAGTTCAGCCGAGCCAAGCTCATAATACTTTTTTTTGTGTTCCCCAACTAATGCCTGGCTGGTAGTGCCTCCTGGCTGGCTGAGCGCAAACGAGAGCGCGTAAGCGCGAGAGGCGGAAGTGAGCAACTGAGGGGTGCTGGCGGTGACATCGCGGTTAAGGGAGAGCGCAATCTGGTTGGCAAGCCTGCGAAGCGCCTTCACCAGATTGGGGAGATCAACCCCATGCGCTGAAAGCGCCAGAGTGGTGAGTCTGCCTTCGGTGGTTTTGGAGAGGCGGGCAAGCCCCAATGCTATCATATCCGCAATGACCTGCTGGGCGGATGCCAACACTTCCTGGCGGGTGCGAGGCGTGCCCGCTTTTGCGGTCAGCAGCTTCTCGGACGTATCTGGCAAAGGCTTGCCATGCTGTGATTGATAAAACAGCACAGCCGCCACCGCGTGCTTGCAGGGCGGCTGCGATGGTTTGCATGAGCAGATCACACCATCCAGCCCGGCGCCAGCCAGGGCGCGCACAATCTGCCCGTATTGCGGCAGGCGAAAGACAGCGTTTTTGCTCCCTGGTACTATTTCGATTTCTAGCTCGCCAAAAGCCAGCTCATCTACCATCTGGCGATAGAGCGGGCGCCCAGCCCAGGCAATCAGGTTGGCCTCGGTAAATTGCATCAACTCGTCTGGTTTAGGTGTGTCGTCTGCCTGGGCGGGCGCTGCTTCTGCTGGCACTTCTTGTGCTCTGGTGCGCAGAAAAAGCGTACCAGCCAGAATATGCCGACAGCACTTATCAGATTTGCACGTACAGGTGGCTTTGGCTGGGCCGTTGACGGGGAGAGCCACCGTAACAGCTTCGCTTGGAATCGTCAGCATGATGATGTCAGCCCGCTCTTCCTGAACCTGTAACGGGTTGCGCTCCAGGTCTTTTTTGGCGCGGCGCAGATCACCTATGCTGGCAAGCGTCACCAGCGTGTCATCAGTCAGTTCTTTGTATACAGCAAGGTTCATTTTCGAATCACCTTCAGCAGCCACTCGGCAAGTTGCAGCGGAGTCAGCGCGGCAATATCGGCCCCAGCAGCGGCCAGCCGCTCGGCCATCTGGTGGTCATAGCTGGGTGTGGCCTCAGAATCCAGCGCGGCCAGCCCCAGCACTTTTGCGCCGCTCTCGCAGATGTGTTTGACTTGCCCCACCAGCCGTCGGGGGTCGCCGCCTTCGTAAAAGTCTGTCACCAGGACAACGACGGTGCGATGTGGATTTTCCACCAGCGTTTCGCAATACTTCATCGCTTTGGCGATGTCTGTCCCGCCGCCAAGCTGCACCGAGAGCAGCGCCTCGGTTGGGTCGTCCACATAGCCACTCAGGTCCACCACCGAGGTATCAAACACCACCAGGCTCACCTTCAGCGCGGGCAGCCCGGCCAGAATGCCTGCCATCACCGCGCTGTGAATCACCGAATCGGTCATGGAGCCGCTTTGGTCCACGCACAGCACGACGTGCCAGGGCAGGTGCCGCTCCACCCGCGAGAAGAAGAACACATCCTGGATGGTCATGCGGCGCGCTTCAGTATCGTAATTCTTGAGGTTGGCGCGAATCGTCCGGCGCCAATCAAAATTCTGGGCCACGCGCATCGGGCTGTGCTGGAAGCGATTCAGCTTGCCAAACATCACGCGGCGCACATCGGCTTCCAGGCGGCGCTTGAGGTCTTCGACCACCCGCCGCACAATCTTACGGGCCATCTCCAGCGTCTGCCCGTGCATCATATGCTTAAAGGTCAGGATGGTTTTGAGCAGGTCGTAGCTGGGTTCGAGCTTTTCCATCACCTGCGGGTCCGTGACCAGATCGCTCATGCCATAGCGGTCCAGCGCGTGCTTCTCGATAATTTCCACCGTTTCGCGTGGGAAGAGTTCGCGCACCTCTTTCAGCCAATCGGGAATGGTGATGACGCTGGGGCCAGAGCCAGCCGAACGCGGCTGATTCGGGTCGTTGCGCGCGCCGCGCCCTTCGTACTCGCGGCCATACAGGTAATCCAGCGCGGCATCCATGCGCAGTTTGTCGCCATCCAGTGCGCCAGCACAGGCGTTATCAGCAAAGCGGCCCAGCATCAGCCGCCAGCGAGCCATTGCAAGATCAGGGGATGCGCTCATCGGCTCACCTCCTCAAGAAATGCCGCCAGGCCATCGCGGGCCAGCGTTTCTTCTATGCGCTGATTCAGCGCTGCGCCCAGCAGCAAGTCCTGTGGGCTGGCGCCCGTAATCATCAGCGACGGCGCCGAACGCGCCCCAACCTGCTCGGCCACTGTGCGCGCCACCAGATCAGCCTCGTGCGCCGTCAGATCAGCAAAAGCCAGCCGCAAATCTGGCAGCAGCTTCACAAACTGGCTCTCATCCCAATCGCAAACGGTCTGGTTCAACGCTTCCAGCAGCGGGCGCACCTGCCAGAGACACGGGCGATTCGTGCGCAGCAGGCCGCGCAAGAACACCGGGCCGTCTTTCTCTAGATGGCCGCTCACATGGCGCACCAGTTCCTCATCGTCAAGCTGCCCATCGGTGTGCAACGCGCCCAGCGCCCCGCCGCGAATGGCCGGATTCGCCTGGGCGTTGTCCAGCAGGTCGCGCAGGCCGGTGCGCAGCAGCAAATGGCTGTTTGGCTGGTCGCCCAGCGAGAGCGCCACTTGCTGGAGCGCGTTGAGCGCGTCCAAGGTTGCCTGCTCCTCTTGTTCGCTCGTTCCCGCCAGATTGGGCAGCAGATAGCAGGCGCGTTGGTACGCGGTGTTGGCAATCGTGGTCAAGCCAGTCAGGGTATGCGCTTCCAACGGCTCGCGCGAGGAATGCAGCAGCAGCAACTGTCCGGCAGTATTGACCAGCGAGACAAACGACGCATCCTCGGCAATCAGCGCGGCAGTACGCGCCAGCAGTTCCGGCGCAAGGCGCTGCAACCCCATTCGGCAGGCGTGCAGCAGTTGCGCGGCGGTCACATCCGAGCGCCGCCCCTGGCCCTTTTCATCTGCTTCGTCCAGCCCATGCTGGAGCAAGTTGGCAGTAGCCTCTTCCAGCGTGCCACCATACAGGCTTTGTTCTGTCAGCTTGCTCTCGGTGTCCGGCGACCAGCAAAAGCGCCAGACTTCGGTAATACGCTCCAGATCGCGGCCAGCCACAAAATCTGGCCCCTTGAGCCGCCTGCCAAAGGGCACGCCCAGATAATCCAGGCGATAAAAGAAGTGGCTGGTGGCGCGATGAGACGTGCTTTTGTAAAGCTCCAGCGTTTTTTCTTTGTGATACAGAATGGAGATGTCCAGCCCGTTCTGCGCTGCCGCCCGGCGAAAATCATCCACCAGCGGCGCCACGCCCACATCTGGCGGCAGATCGCCAATACGACTGCCCGCCAGCAGCACCCGCGCCTGATCCAGCACCAGCCCGCCTTCGGCATCTGCTGCGCCTTTCACAAAACTGGAGCGAATGCCATCCAGCAAGTCTTCTCGTGTCGGCTGCGGATGCTGGCGAAAACCTGCCAGGCGGCGCGTCTGGTCCAGCGCGGCAATCTCATCCGCTGGAGAAAGCCCTGGCGCTTTTTCTCGGCTGACGCGCCCAAGCTCGACGATGAACTCAGCCGCAGTGCGGGCGGCGGGCGGCACATCTGTCGCCGTTTCCTGGTGCAGATGCTCCCAGATGCGCTGGTAAAACCCTGGCGAGGGCATGCCGCTGGCGTAGCCGTTCAGCCGATCTAGCTGGACAAATCCATAGCGCATCAGCAGCGTTTGCGCCTCGCCGGGGACAGTCTCGCTTGTAGCGCCGCCACTCCTGGCGGCCTCCAACCGCTCGCGCAGCGCGGGCGTATGGAAGCCGCCGGTCACCACCAGAATCAACCCATCTCCGCGCTCAGTCTCCGCTTTGATCTCAGCAGCCATCGCTGCTTCGCGGGCAATGTTGCCTTCGCGCTCCAGCATCTCTGTCGTGTAGTCGGCACGCGAGAGCGCGCAGTACGTTTCGACGCCCTTGATAAACTCTTCAGACGAAAGCTGCTGGAAGTTCGTCTCATAGAGATGGTCCCACAGATCATCCGGGTCGCGTGTGCCGGTACGCTCGCAGAGCGCCTTGAGAAAGCGGCTCTGGCGCAGATACTGTTCATCCAGCAGGCTGCGCGCCTGCTGCTTTTGCTGTTGCCCGTGTTCCGCCAGCACCATCTCTGGAAACGTCAGATCAATAAAGCGCACCTCTGCGCCCGCCGTCACGCCAGTGCGAATCGCTACCAGTTCCGGCGAATAATCGGCCATCGGGTAATACGCCGAGAAGCGCGCGGGCTTGGATTTCTCTGGCTTGGGCTGCCCAAGCCGGTTGGTCGTGTCCACAAACGTTGTGTAGATGGCGATGGGCGCTTTTGTCGCGGGATTGGCGAGATGCGGCAGCAGCGCCGTCGCATCTCGCGGCCCCTCAATCAAGACGGCGCGCGGCTTGCGCTCGCTAATTAACCGCTCCAGATGCCAGGCGCAGGCCGGGCTATGGTGGCGGATTGGGAAGAATACTACGTCCGACATTAGTCCAGCCACTTTCGCGCCTGATAGTAACTCTGCCAGATGCCGCCTTGATCCTGGCCGCGCTGGTGCACAATCGTATCGAAGTAATGGCGCAGGCGCTTCAGGTCGTCGGCGTTGTCTTTAATCACCGCGCCCGCCAGATGCCGCACAATCGCATTGCTGGAGAGTTCTTTATCGCCGTAATAATACGCATCAAGGCCGCCCGCGTAGCCCACCGAAACAGCTTCCGCTGTGCTCAGTGTCGTGCTAGGCCGCTCCAGTTGCTTGCCTTCGGCGGTGGTCCCCTCGCGCAGTTCGTGGAACGTCGTCACCAGCAGTTCAACAACCTCGCGCTCCACCTTGACCGGCGCGTTGGCCTCGGCCAGCAGCCGCTCGGTCTGCTCCATCACCAGCTTGACTTCCAGCGAAAGGTCGCGGATGGGCTGCACCGTCTCAAAGTTAAAGCGGCGCTTGAGCGCGCTGGACATCTCGTTGACGCCCCGGTCACGGATGTTGGCGGTAGCAATCACGTTAAAGCCGGGCTTCGCCAGCACCACGCGCGCGTCGCCGTCCAGTTCTGGCACCATCAGCACCTTATCGCTCAGAATGCTGACCATCGAATCTTGAATCTCTTGCGGGCAGCGCGTGATCTCCTCAAAGCGCGTCAGCAAGCCCTGTGTCATGCCCACATACAGCGGAGCAGGCACCAGCGCGCGCTGGCTTGGCCCTTCCGCCAGGAGCAGCGCGTAATTCCACGAATATTTGATCTGGTCTTCTGTCGTGCCAGCGGTGCCCTGAATGGTGTTGGTGGAGATGCCGGAGATGGCCGCTGCCATCAGTTCGCTCAGCATACTCTTGGCCGTGCCCGGCTCGCCCACCAGCAGCAGGCCGCGATTCCCGGCCAGGCTGATCGTGGCGCGCTCAATCAGCACATCATCGCCATAAAACTTGCGCGTGACGATGGTTTCGGTGCGTTTGCCTTCCCATTCGTGCTGGAGTGGTTGCCCCTCGCTGCCAACGACAAACGTTCGCACGGAGCGCGGCGAAAGTTTCCAGCCAGTGGGCTTTGGCCCGCGATCATTGGCGGCTAACGCGGAAAGTTCGCGGGCATAGACAATTTCGGCGGGTGGCCGAAGAAAGGTTGCGGTTTGTGTGCTACTCATGGTTACTCCTACAATTAATTATTTTGGCTAGTTGTCTCGGTACCTTAGCTTCTCTTTCCAATTCTCCCCATACAGACCGGAAACTGCGAACGTCTGTACGTCTCCAGCGGCCTCGCTACCCTTGCAGGTGCGGCATGACCTCGCGCGCAAAGCGCTCGATCTGCTCCACGCGCTCCGGCCAGCGCGGAACCATAAATTGCAGCGCCAGATGCGCGACGCCAATCTCGCGGTACTTCTGGAGCGCCTCCACCAGTTGTTCTGGCGTGCCCCGCAGATAGCGCTCGTCCTGGGGTACAGGCGTCTTTGTCACCTCGATAGGGCGGCAGCACGTCAGCGCAATCTGCTGAGGGTCGCGCCCAAACTGCGCCGCCTGCTGCTGCACGTTTTCGTGTCCGGCGCGCAGTTCGCCTGGCGTAATCTCCACAAAATACGGAAACCAGGCGTCCCCATATTTCGCAGAGCGCTTTTGCGCTGCCGCGCCTTCGCCGCCAATCCAGATGGGGATGCGCGGCTGCTGCATCGGCTTGGGATAAAACGCAATATCCTCAAATTGATAGTGCCTGCCCTGATAGCTGCTGTGCTCCTGGGTCCAGAGCTGCTGCACAATCTCCAACTGCTCGTCGGTCATCTTGCCGCGCGCGTGGAACGGCACGCCCTGCGCGGCAAACTCCTCCTCCATCCAGCCCACGCCCACGCCCATAATCAGCCGCCCCCTGGAAAGCCGCTCGATGGAGACGGCCACGCGCGCCCAATACAGCGGGTGGCGATAGGGCAGCACCAGCACGCTGATGCCCAGCGTGATCTTTTCCGTCACCCCCGCCAGAAACGCCAGGCAGGTCATCGAGTCCAGAAACGGACGATCTGGCGGCACAATGAACTCGTGGTTTTCGCTGTAGGGATAAGGCGTGTTGATCTGCCAGGGCGTGACGACGCGATCAGCCGACCAGACGGCATCGTAGCCCTGCGCCTCTGCGCTGCGCGCGGCCTCCATCAGCGTATCCGGGCCGCTGGCTCGCCCAGAGATGGGCAGAAAGACCCCAAACTGCATGTATTACCACACTTTCTTTTCCCAATCTTCGTGATATTCCCCGGCAGCGGCAAACATGGCAACGTCGCTGGTGGCCTCGCTGAAGATGACCGGCGGCACCTCGCCCAGCGTGAGCGCGCGGCTATCCTTTTCTTTTAGCTCATCGTAGATGTAACTGCCGCGCCTTATTGTATCAGCGCGCGCAAATGCCAGCCGCAGAATGGCTGTGTTCCACTCTTGCTCATCGCCAACGCCCATGCCTGCCGTCTCCAGAATGGCCTGGATGCCCACCGCTGGATACGCCTTCCAGATCGTGTGATAGACCCCGCCATCCTGCACCGAGCCGCGCTCCCAGCCCGCTTTCATAAACCGCCCCTTGAGCGCGCCCCCGTTCATCACATAGCCCTTGTATTTCTCCCACCAGATAACCTCGCGCTCCTCCGGGCCGACGCGCAGCACTGGACGATGAAGCTGTGGGAAGGGCGGTGTGATTTCATAATCTACCAGGTGCTGCTCCCAGGCGTTGCGTGTCTTCTCATCCAACTCCACCGGATGAACCATGCGCACCTGCCTCTCGGATGGCAGCGTTACAAGATTATCTTCGTAATCGGTTACCGAGCCATCGTCCAGCGGGCGAAAGATGCTCTGGTAGCCTGCCCCATCGGGGCCAACCATACCCCAGACCAGCGTAATTGCAAACGCCCGCAAAAGCGGATGCTTCGGAAAGAGCGATTGCCAGCGCGCTACGCCCCAGGCGCGCTGCGACACCAGCGCGTATTCCAGGCGCTGCGTTTGCAGCTTGACGGCCTGTTGAAGCTGCGTTTTTAAGAGCTTCCAGGCGGCAAAGGCAGCGGCGGCTTTCTCGGCCTCATCGCGCGCTCCTGGTTTGGGCAAAGCGCTCACAGATTTGCCCGCGTTATCCGTGATCTGCATACTCTGGTCAAACCGCAAGCGCGCAGTAAACTGACGCGGCCCATAATCAAAGACGCGCTCGCTTTTCTCGTTGAAGCCCAACGCGGGCACAATGCGGTCTGAGAGTTCTTCCTGCGAGATGTTGAGGCGGGCTGCTGTGTCTTCCAACGCTTTGCGCGCCGCCGCTTTCACCTGGACATGTCGGGCGCGCTCGGCAATGTTGCTCAGTTCTGCCAGCGCCAAATCGCTCTCAATCAACGCCATCGCCCCCGCCGCTTTTGCTGCCAGCGCCCCACGTGCCCCTTTGCTCCAGCTTTCTATGTGTTGGCGCAGCGGATAGATCAGCCGCTCATCCGCCAGCGAACAGATCAGCGGCAAAAGCCAGGCTTGTTCACTCCTGGCGCCCAGACCAGTCCAGCCATTCCAGATCGCCCAGGCCAGATAGCCAGTGGTGGCGCGGTCAATCAACGCCAGCGTCTGGCCTACGCGCTCGTCCAACGCCACGCCCTTTGCCCGCGACTGGCGTTGCAGCACAAAGGCGAGAACGCTTTGCGGAACTGGCTCGCCCGTTGTCCAGCGCACCGCTGGCGCTTGCGCCACGTCAAACCAGGGAAGCGCCGACTTAGTGATCTGCCTGAGCGTGGCCTCAGCTTCAGCGGTGATTAGGGCAATGGGCGATGCTGCCATCTTGGTGTTGGCTGGCAGGGTTTCGCCAACGCCAGCAGCATCTATGATGGCCTGCTTCACCTTCTGCGATTTTTCGCTGTCGCGCCGCTCCTTCAGCAGCGCCAGCGCGCGCTTGTTGCCAATGCGCCCAAGCGTCTGCGCCACCGCCAGGCGGGCGTCGGCGTTGGGATGCGCCAGTTGCGCGCCAAGCGGCTCAACCAGAGCCGCGCCCTCTTTGACCAGCACCTCTTGCAGGGCATCGCGGACCTGCTTAGAGCGATGGGGCAGCAGCGAGAAGAGATACGACTGGCGCTCCGGCCAGTCGTGCTCAAGCAGCGCGTCCAGGGCCGACAGCGCCGGGTTTGGATGTCCGCTGGCAATACAGCGCTGCAAAATTGGCCGCGCCGCAACGGGGTCCGCCTTTTTCAGCAACTCGACGGCTTTATTGCCAATAGCAGGATGTGGCTGCACCGCGGCTTCTTCAACGAGCGGAAGATATTTCACCGGGTCGAAACGATAGACTACTTCCAGCCCGGTACAAGGGAGAGTCTCCGCATCCCAGGAATGGACTATCCGAGTGCGCGCAGCCTCCACCGCCAGATCAATATTTCCAGCCAGGTCGTGTTCCAACAAGGCTTGCAGCGCAACCAGCCGGTCTTGATACGTGCCAGTGCTGGAGGGGCCAGCCACCTGCCGCGCCCACTCAGTGAAGCGCGCAGGATCAGCCTTCAGCAGGTTAGCCGCGCAGCGGCCTATTTCGTAATTCTGCGCAAGCTGCGCCACCTGCCAGGCCATCTCGATGCGTTCTGGTGTAGGCTCAGCCAGCAAAAGACCCACAAGAAAAATGTTTCCATATCCATGTGTGCTTTGTTTCCGCGCTGCAAGAACGGCTGGAAAATGCCTGGGCAGATAAGAAAGCAGCAGCACGCTCAGAGGTATTGGCGTGGCTGGATTCACGGTGAAGCGCTCAAACGAATCCAGCAGAGCCAGCGCTAGCTCCTCTTCTGTCACGCCCTGCTGGAGCGCGTAATCGCGCGCCTGAAAGACACGCTGCTGCCAGGCAATCTTCTGAAAGAAGGCGCCGAGCGCGTGTATGGTTACGCAGACCGTGAGCACGCGAAGGTCAAGATCGTCCAACTCGTCGGCATTCTCAGAAAGAATAACCATGTGCTCAGCAGTATAGGGCAGCACATGGCTATTCACTTGCTGCCATTGCTGCGCAACTTCAGCCAGCACATCCTCCCCAGAAAGATACTGGCACGTCGCAATGATGGCATCCTCATGCAGCCACTGCTGGCGGGCGCGACAATGCTCAGCAATCGCCTCAATGCGTTCTGAAGCGCTGAGTGTGGGCATAGCTCTCACTCCCTTTACTTGTACCACAGGCATCTTGCCGGTAAAAAGCGCTGGTAGCGCCGGGGAACATGGCGCGGGCAGCGCTTGCCCCTGCTTTGGGGGGTGCCCACGCCTATATTGAACAGCATTCAGCGCTGCTCTGAGCGGCGGCCAACCTTGCTCTGCCATTCGTCATCATAGCGCCCCAGCGCGGCAGCCGCTTGAAGCATGGCAGCAGCCTCGCTAAAGACCACTGGCGACACCTTTCCCAGCGGAAGAAGGCGCGCATCCTCCGCTTGCAGATCGTTGGTGTTGTAGCTGGAATCCGTTTTCTTGAGCGCACCAGCCGCCACAAAACCCAGGCGGGTGATAGCCAGATTCACCCCATCTTCTTCCGGCGTAGCCAGCCAGGAGCCTTCCTGTATCGCTTCAATACCAGCCAATGGAATATCCTTCCAGAGCGAATAGCCAGGATATGGCGCCGAAAGGTGGCTCCAGCCCGCATTGTTGAAACGAGTAAGCAGCGTTGATTCGGTGACGAGACACCCCTTATATTCTTCCCACCCCAGCGCCTCGCCCTGTTCTGGGTCCAGGCGCACCACTGCGCGATTCATTTGCGAAAAAGTCGGCATCACCTCATAATCCGCCAGATGTTGCAGCCAGGCCGCCTGCGTCTGCGCGTCAATCGCTGCTGGATGCACCAGCCGAATCTGCCCCTCACCTGGCAGTTCAACGGGATTGTCTTCATTATCAGTGAGCGAACCATCCTCTAATGGCCGGAAGGTCATCTGATAACCATGCCCGTCAGCATCGGCCACACCCCACACCAGAGATACCGCCAGCGAGCGCAGCAGTGGATGCTTGAGGAAGAAGGTTTGCCAGGCGCCAACTTGCCAGGCGCGCTGCGCAAGCATCGCCGCTTCCATACGCTGCGTTTGCAGATTCATTACTGGCCGAGCCTGCTTTTTAAGCAGTTTCCAGGTGGCGCGCGCGATGCCAACTTTGGTGGCGTCATCCTGCGCTTTGCTCGGCGGCAGATTTTTCAAGCGCTTGCCTTTGGCATCGCTCAACTGCACCGTCTGGTCGAAGAGCAGCCGCGCCGCAAACTGACGCGGGCCATAGTCAAAGACGCGCTCGCTGCGCTCATCAAAGCCAAACGTGGGCACAATCCGGTCTGCCAGTTCATCCAGCGAAATGCCCAGATTGGCGGCGCTGGCGTTGAGGGCTTCTTTGGCGGCCCAGCGCACCTGGCCGCTTTTGCCACGCTCGACCAGATGGCTGATTTCTGTCAGCGCCAGGTCGCTGCGGATAAAAGCCATTGCCCGCACAGTTTTGGCGGCCATCGTGCCGCGTGACCCTTTGCTCCATCCATCAATGTTCTGGCGCAGCGTCTGAATCAAGCGCTCATCGCCCAGCGCGCACAGCGTCGTCAAGCACCACGCCTCATAGCTCCGGGCACCGTTCGTGGCCCAGCTATTCCAGATCGTCAAAGCGAGTTCGCCAGCGCTGGTGCGATCAAACAACGGAAGCGCCTGGCGCATCTGCCCAGCCAGCGCCGCGTTGGAAATGCGCGATTGCCGGAACAGCAGATAGTGCAGCACCACAGGCGGCACCGCCTCCCCATCAACCCAGCGCAGCATGCCCGCCTGTTCCTCACTGAACCAGGAAAGCGGCGTCTTGGCAACATACTTCAAGACGGCTTCAGACTCGGCAACCAGCGTTTCTTCAGTCGTTCTGGGGGTATCTGCTGGCGGGGTAATCTCCTCGGCCACGCCAGAGGTATCCAGAATGGAGTGCCTCACCTCGTTGGCTTTTTCGCTGTCCAGTCTGGCAGCCAGAATGCCGGGGATGCGCTCATCTTTGATCTGCTGAAGCGCCAGCACCGCATTGTGACGCGCATAGAGCTTGTCATGGGTCAAGAATGGCACAATCCCATCAACAAGCGTCTCTGTTCCTGCAAAAAACGTCTCGCCCCAGAGCCAGGGGAGGATAGCCGAGCGCATCTGCCTGTCTGGGTGCGCCAACAGCGAGATAGCATAGCTCCGGCGCTCCGGCCAGCGCTCTTTCATCAACACCCTCAGCGCCTTGAGCGCCACATCTGTCTGCCCGCTGGCAATACAGCGCTGCAAGATCGGGCGCGTCTGCTCAAAATCATACCCCTCCAGCAGTTCCACACCTTTCAGCCCATAGTAATAGCTGGTCGAGACAGCGGCCTCTTCCACCAGAGGGAGATGGTGCGCGGGGTCCAGGCGAAACGCCGCCTCCAGCCCAATGATTTGCAGCTTCGCCTGGTACCAGCGTCTTTTGGTGAGCGGTGCCCTGGCCGCTTGCAGCGCCAGATCAAGGTGCCTGGCCGTGTCTGTCTTAAGCAGCGCCTCCAGCGAGTAGTAATAATATTGCTGCGTGTCTTGCATCGAAGCGCTGGCAACTTCCCTGGCCCAATCGGTGAAGCGCGCCGGGTCAGCTTGCAGCAGCTCTGCAACGTAAGAATCACGCAGATTTGCATCGAGTGTGCGTACCACCTGTTCAGCCATATCAAGATAGCCTTCAGGCCTGGCTGCCATCAACAGGTTAAAGAAATATCGGGTTGACTGGCGCCATTTATCCACCTGTATTTGCTTGAGCATTATCTCAAAATGCTCAGGGAGATAGGAGAGCAGCAGGCGCCCCAGCGCCGTTGGCACCACCTGATTGTCTACATTCTTTTTGACCATCGAGCGGCAGAGCAGCAACAGCTTGATCACCTTGGGGATACGCATTTTCATGGCGAACATATGCTGGTGTATCTGCTCCAACATCGGGCTGTCGGCAAACTTCTGTAGCAATGTCTCGGTGTTCTCCAGCGCGAGGCAGAGTTCCATAATGCGCAGGTCCATCTCGTCCAACTGCTCAGGCATTGGGCTGGAATACACAATAAACTGGCTGGTGTACCAGATGTGGGGCCTGGCGGCTTTCCACTCCCGCCGTACCTGAAGCAGCGTGCCGCTGCCCTCCACATACGCGCAGATAGCGTTGATCAGCGGTTCGGGAAACGGTCGGTAATGGGTCCGGCATTGCGTCGCAATCTGCTCAATACGCTCGGTGGTGGTGCTCACAACGGTGCTCATACAATTGCTCCAATCTTCTTGATTTAGAAGGGGATGTCGTCCTCGTCAACTTCCTCGGTCAGACGTTTTTGCCAGTGCTCGTCGTAACTCCCCAGCGCGGCAAAGCTCTGCACATTGGCAGCGGCCTCGCTGAAGACCACTGGCGGTATCTCCCCAAGTTTCAGCAAATCTTGCTCGATAATCCTGTGTGGGTGGGTATAGGGATCAAACGCATCGTCATCGTTGTCTGTTTCGCTGTCGCTGTCATTTTCGCTGGCCTGCTTGATACGCGCCACCGCCCCAGCGCGCGCAAAGCACAGCCGGATGAGCGGCGTCGGCCAGCCTCCCTCGTATCCGACGGGAAGACACCCAATCTCCAGCAAGGCTTCAACGCTCGCAGCAGAAAACGCCTTCCAGATCAGGTTATAGCCCTCGCCGCGCTCCTCATCGGCTGGCTCCCATCCTGCCCGCCGATAGCGCTCCACAAAAGCCTTGCCGGGCACCATATAGCCTTTGTACGCCTCCCAGTTACAAGCATCGCGCTGCTCATCGGCCAGGGTCAGCATTGGGCGGCTCAGTTGGGGGAATGGCGGCGTAATCTCGTAATCGCTCAGGTGTTGCAGCCAGGCCGCGAGCGTCTCCTCACCAAGCTCTACTGGATGAACCAGGCGAATCTGGCCCTCGTCTGGGAGGCTCACCTGCTCGTCATCAGCATCGGTAAACGAGCCATCTTCCAGCGGACGAAACAGCAGCGTGTAGCTGCTTCCATCCACTGCCACCACGCCCCAGACCAGCCTGGTGCTGAAGGTGCGCAGCAGCGGATGCTGATGGAACAACTGGCGCCACCGCTCCAGAGTCCAGGCGCGCTGCGTGGCAAGCGCGTGTTCCAGCCGCTCGGTTTGCCGGGCAATCGCATTCGGCAGCGATTTCTTCAGCAGTTGCCACGTCTCCAGCGCCGCCCGGTATTTCACAGGCTCATCTCGTTTGCCGCCTCTGGGCGGCGTCGTGAGCCGTTTGCCCGCGTCGTCAAAAACAGAGAGCTTGAGATCAAAGCCTAGCCGCACCGTGAACTGGCGCGGCCCGTAGTCCAGGCGGCGCTCGCCCCGCTCATCAAATCCCAGGCGCGGCGCGATTCGATCATCCAGTTCTTCACGCGAAACGCCCAGGCGCGCCGCCACAGCCGCCATAGTCTCGCGCGCCGCAGTTTTCACCCGGCCCACTTTGCTGTTTTGCGCCAGATCGCTCACCTCGGTCAGCGCCAGATCGCTGCCAATCATCGCCATTGCCTGCACTGCTTTGGCGGCCAGCGCCCCGCGTGTCTTCTTGCCCCAGCGCTCAATCTCGCGGCGCATCGGCTGAATCAGTTGATCGCCTGCCAGCGCCCCACACAGCGGCAGCAGCCAGCTTTCTTTGGCGTTCGTGCCTCGCTTCAGCCAACTGGTGAAAAGCGCCATGCCACCTGCGCCGGTTGTTTGCGCATCCAGCAGCGCCAAAATGTGCCGCGCATTCATCTCTAGCTGCGCCTGCTTCATACGCGCCTGGCAGATGAGCAGGTAGCGCACAACGGGAAACGGCACCGCCTCGCCTGTCACCCAGCGCAGCCCAAACGTCTCTTCTCTGTTGAGCCAGCGCAGCGTGGTTTTACTTGCTTTGCTTGCTGCGGCGCTGATGCTGGCAATCTGGCTGGCAAGGGGCACATCGCCTGGCAGTTCCGGCAGCCCAATCGCATCCACGATAGCCTGCTTGACGGTGACAGCCTTTTCCCGCTTGAACTGCTCCGCCAGCAGCGCCTGAGTGTGCTCGCCGCCAGCCTTCGTCAGAATCTGCACAGCGGCCAGACGTGTCGCAGCGCTGGCGCTCTTGAGGAGAGGAATTACCCGATCAAGCAGGGCTGCGCCTTGCGAGGCCAGCCACTCAACCGCCAGGTCGCGCACCTGTTTGGAGCGATGCGAGAGCAGCCCCAGCGCGTAATCCTCGCGCCCCGCCCACTCGTTTTCAAGCAGCCGCTTTGCTGCGCGATATGCCATCTGCGGCAGTGCCTTTGCTGCGCAGCGTTCCAGGCTGGGGCGTACCATCTCAAAGTCGGCAGCCTCAAATAAATCCATCGCGCTATCAGCCAGATGCCATTCATTGCCGAGCACCGCCTCCTCAACCAGAGCCAGATACTTGACCGAATCAAAGCGCCAGAGCGCTTCAAGCGCTGCCTGGCGCACCTGCCGTGTTCGCCATTTGCTTGTGAAGGTGCGCTGGCCTACCGCTGCTGCCTCTGCAACCTCAAGGTGATTGGCGATGTCATGCTCAAAGAGCGCCTGCAACGCCGTTGCCTGATCATCCTCATCGCCTGGCCCGTTGGAACTGGCGATCTTGCGCGTCCATTCGCGGAAGCGTTCCGGGTCAGCTTTCATCAGCGGATCAGCGCAATCGCCCAGATTGCCTTGCGGCACCTGCTGGAGCGTTTGCCAGACCAGATCAACAAAAGGTGGCTGTGCCCACAACAGCAGACTCAGAAACTCGGCATATTCAGCATCCCAGCTAAGCTGCGGCATCAGCGGCAGCATGGCCTGGAAGTGCTCAGGCAGAAAGCGCAGCAGCAAATGCCCCAGAGGAGTTGGCTGCTCGTCCCTCATCCAATCATAGCTGGCGAGCAGATAATTAAGCGCCTGCTGCTGCGCGGCGGCCTGCTCAGAGAGGTAGCGGTACAAATCGTCGAATGGGGCTTGCAGCGTCAACCCATCCAACATGCTCTCACTGTTGCCAGTGGCAAGCGTGATGTCCAGGCGGCGCCGATCAAACTCGTGAAGCTGCCCACCCTCGCTCAGGGAAAGGCTGCACAAGCTGGGGACAACTATTTGCTGCTGCGGGCTATTGAACGTCTGCCACTGCTGCTCCACCTCTGCCAGCGAACCGGCGCCCGCCAGATAGCTGTGGATAGCATCAACAAGGGGTGCTGGATAGTTTGCCTGGCGGCAATGTGAGGCCAGCTTCTCAAGTAACTCGGATGCGTCCAACTCCGGCATCTCTTCTTTCCTCCGCTCGTGTTGTCTCGATATTCCTAACGAACGGCAAAATTATGGAAGAGATGCCGGGTTGGGGGCGTACCGCCGGTTTTATAAGGTTTTAGCAATTATCTGGTCCACGCAGGCTGGCTGTTAAAACCCCCGTGAAGAACGGGGGCACAGCCGCGCCTAAGAGCCTGCGGGCCACGAAGTCCGCCTGCGCGGACTGGGTTTCGTCCTAACCCGCGCAGGCGGGTTTTGCCGCCGTGCCCTTCTGTCTTAGGGTGCCCCCTTGCCCTGGGGGTGGCGGAACGCCCTTAGGCGCGGCTTGCCCCCTCTGGGGGATCTTTAGTCGCCAGCCTGCGTGGCCTACCTCATTGGTAAAACTTCATTCAATCGGCAGCGCCTGGTTGTGAGAGCGATGCTACTTGCTGATAATCACCTGCACCCCGTCGGCGTCTTGCAACGTGGCTGGCTCCAGGCCAGGGCGGGAAAGCTCGAAGAAATCTACCCCGCTCACATCTGGCTCCTGGCGGGCAGCATTGCGCCCTTCCCAAAGGTTAATGCCCAGATGGTGGTGGTAGCCATCCCAGGAAAGGAAATTGGCGCTTCCAGCCAGGCCAACGGTAAGCTCCATGCCCAGCTTCTCATAAAACGTCCGGCTGTTGTCCAGGTTGCCCACATTCAGGTGCATATGTCCCAGCTTCGTGCCTTCGGGGAAACCCGCAAACGCATGCCCCAGACCCAACAGCCGCCGCAAATCCAGCGGCAGCGTCCCCATACGCAGCGTCTTATTTTCCCACTGCCATGTCTCGCGTGGGCGGTCAGCATAGACCTCGATGCCATTGTTTTCCGGGTCGCGCAGGTAGAGCGCCTGGCTTACCAGATGGTCCGATGCGCCCTCCAGTTCGATGTGCTCCTGCACGCAATGCAGCAGGAACGAACCAAGCTCCTCCTCACCTGGTACCAGGATGGCAAAATGATACAGCCCCGCTGTGCGCCGGGGGCGCGGCTTCCCCTCTGGCAGGTGACGCAGCGTCAGCAACTCGGTGTTGCCCACGCCCATGCCAACGATGCCTTCTTGCTGCTCATCCCTGACAACAGCAAAGCCCAGCTTCTTGTAGTATGCACTACTCGTTTCCAGATTCAGCACGCGCAGCCCAACGCGGCGCAGCGGCCAGGCAGCTTGAGTTTCGGCGCTGCTCTCTGAGATTGTTTGTTCTTTCATGTAGCGTATTCCTTCTGGCTTACCGCGACATCACCCCATACACCAGCTTCTGGAAGTGGCGCAGCGCGTTTTCGCGGTGCAGCATCAGCTTGCCGCGCTCAAAGAAGCCGGTGCTGAGGCCACGCTGCACCGATTCACACAGCACAATGTCTTCTTCCTGCACCTGATCAATAAACTTGATAAAATCGCGCTCCTCGTCCTGGCTAACAGCATCCAAAAAACAATAATCGTACACCGCCAGCGTCTTATTCACCGCCAGCGGCACAAACAGATTGAGCGAGACATTGCCTGGGCCGGGGTAAATATTCAGCGTGAAGTTCGGCCAGAGGAACACATAAAAGCCCGCCTGCACGCCCTCACCAATTTCGTAGAGGTTGGCGGCGCCTCCTGCTTTCGCGGCGTTCGTGACGGGTCCGGCCTGCGTGGAGAAATACTCGTACTCGCGGATGGTGTACTGGTCCAGGTCAATCAGATCAGCGAAAGCCGGATGCGCCACCGGGCAGTGGTAGCATTCCAGATAATTATCCACGACCACCTTCCAGTTAGCGGCAATCTCATACGTCCGCCGAACACGGCGCTTGATAGCATTGAGCGGCAGCCCCGTCGCCTCCACCAGCGCCGGAAGTTCGCCCAGAACTTTATGCAGCGGCTGCGCTAGCGTATCCAGATTGACGAAAATGAACGGTCCCCACGTTTCTACATGCACAGGGATGAGCGTAATGTCTTCTTTCTTAAAGTCAGGCTCATTTTTAGCGCCGGGCGCAGCGCGCAGCGTGCCGTCCAGGTTATACGTCCAGGCGTGGTAATGACATTGCAGAGTAGCGCGGTGCCCGCATTCATCCAGCACCAACTGCGAGCCGCGATGTCGGCAAACATTGACAAAGCCGCGCAGTTGCCCGTTTAGATCGTGGGTGAGCACAATGGGCACGTTATCTATCGTGAACGTGAAGAAATCGCCTGGCTGGGCTACCTGCTCGGTCAGCCCCACATATTGCCAGGTGCGCCGAAAGATACGCTTTTGTTCCAACCGAAAGAGATCTTTATTGGTATACCATTCCGCTGGAAGCGTTTCGCCGCGCTCCAGAGCGGCCAGAAGTTCAGAGTTTTGGGTAATGGGCAGGGCCATTGCTGCCTCCTTGGTACGCTTTCTGATGCCTGGCTCTCATCGTACCGCAGGCGAGGCAGGCTTGCAAGGCGAAGCTGGCGCTCGCCTTCATAGGTCGCCAGTTAAAGCCGAAATGACAAGAGGTAAATCTGCTTTGCGAATGCGCAGCTTGCGCCTATCAGAGGGGTCGCGTTCAATCGTTATCTTTCCCTGGCGAGCCATTTCCTGTAGTTTTTTCCCAACAACATGCCTTCCATATCCAGATTCATCCCCGATAAATTTGATCGCTTCCGTTTTTGTTACAAAGTCCTCAGGCATACGCACTCCTTCCATTTTCAGGCGGCCATACTACCATATGCCATGACTTTTTTGAACACCTACACTGAACTAAGAGTGAACTCAATATCTGTCGAGAAGCCGTTAGCCCAGGACAGAAGGCGTCCGGCTTCTTGTCAAATCATTCTCTATACAAAGCCAGTCCATCTCGTTATAATGGGCACGACCAGATGAGCCTGCGCTGAGGCTAGAGGGAACAAGATGATACACAAATTAGAACAGATCACCGTTACCAACCTCCCTGCGCAATTAACACCCTTGATCGGGCGCGAGCAAGAGGTCGCCACGCTGTGCGCGCTGCTGCGCAGGCCGGACGTGCGCCTGCTCACGCTCACCGGCACAGGTGGCATCGGCAAAACGCGCCTGAGCATCGAGGTAGCCCAGGCGCTGCTGGATGATTTTGTGGATGGCGTCTCTTTTGTGCCGCTGGCGCCCATCAGCGATCCTGAACTGGTCTTGCCAACCATCGCGCAGGCATTGGGCTTGCGCGAAGCGGGCGATTTGCCCTTGATGGAGCGGCTGCAAAGCTATCTGTCTGGGCGCCAACTGCTGTTGCTGCTGGATAACTTTGAACAGGTGGTGCCAGCCGCCCGTCAGCTTGCGGAATTGTTAGCGACCTGCCCCACGTTCAAGCTGCTGATAACGAGCCGGGCAGTGCTGCATGTGCGCGGAGAGCAAGAGTTTCAAGTAGCGCCGCTGGCGCTGCCCGACCCGAAACATGCCAGCGATAGCAGCGTGGTAGCGCACAACGCGGCAGCGGCGCTTTTTGTGCAGCGTGCCCAGGCGATCAAGCCCGACTTCCAACTCACCCCGGCAAATGTATACGCTGTAGCGCAGATTTGCCTGCGCCTGGATGGATTGCCCCTGGCAATTGAACTGGCTGCGAAGCGCATTAAATTGCTCCCCCCGCAAGCCCTGCTGACGCGGCTAGAACATCGCCTGCACGTCTTGTCCGGCCCGCTGCTGGATGTCCCCCCCCGACAACAAACCCTGCGCAGCACGCTGGCCTGGAGCTATGATCTGCTCAAGCCGGAGGAACAGCGGCTCCTGCGTCGGCTGTCGGTGTTTGTGAATGGCAGCACGCTGGCGGCAGTGGAAGCGATTGCCGGAAGCAGCACACAGCCAGTGCTGGATGGCCTTTCAGCGTTGATTGATCAAAGCCTGCTGCAACAGCACGAGCAAGAGGATGGTGAGCCGCGCTTTGTGTTATTGGAAACTATCCGAGAGTATGCCTGGGAACAATTAGTGGAAAGCGGCGAGGCTGAGGCGACGCAGCGCGCGCATGCCCGCTACTTTCTGGCGCTGGCTGAGCAGGCAGAACCGCACCTGCGGAGCGCCGGGCAAAAGCGGTGGTTTGACCTGCTGGAGCATGAGCACGAAAACCTGCGCGCTGCTTTGCGCTGGCTCGCTGAACAGCATGATTCCGAAAGCGTGCTGCGGCTGGGCGGGGCGTTGTGGTGGTTCTGGTGGGTGCGTGGATACCTCAGCGAGGGCCGCAGCTTTTTGGAGCCGCTGCTCCCTGAAAGCAAACAAGCGACACCATTGGTACGCGCCAGAGCGCTGAACGCCGCAGGCACGCTTGCCACCCTGCAAGGCGATCTGGGCCAGGCGGAACACCTCTGCAACGAGGGTCTGACGCTCTTTCGCGCTTTGAAAGATGCCCAGGGGATTGTGAACTCCCTGTGGATGCTGGGATATGTCAGCCTGGAGCAAAGCAAATATGCCAGGTCGAAAACGCTGCTGGATGAAGCATTGGCGCTTTCGCGGCAGACGAACAATACCTGGGGTATCGCCTATTCGCTGGAAATGCTGGCAGCTGTTGCCTACAACCGGGGCCGCTACATCCAGGCGCGCCCAATGCTGGAGGAGGGTCTGGCAATCGTGCGGGCCAGTGGTGACCTCGAAGGCATTTCACGCCTGGCCTGGCTTGCAGGATTAGTGTACTTTACGATGGGCGAGTCCGCACGCGCGCGCGCAACGTTGGAAGAGAGCTTGACCACCTCCAGAGAGGTAGGCGATAAGCGTGGAATCGCCTACGCGCTGATGATTTCAAGCTATCTGGCGATTATCGAGGGGAACATTCCCCCAACGCGCCCCTGGCTTGAAGAGAGTGTGGAGTTATTGCAAGAGATGGGTGATAAGCGTGGCATCGCCTGGGCACTCTACGGGCAGGGCTGGCTGGCGCTTACGGATAAAGAGCCAGAAGAAGCGCGGCACCTGTTTGAAAAAAGCGTGGCGCTCCTGCACGAGTTAGGGCATAAGTGGTTCCTGGCGCTCAGCGTGGAAGGGCTTGGATGCGCTCTTGCTTCCCAGGGCCACATGGACTGGGCTGCGCGCCTCTGGGGGGCAGCCGAAGCCCTGCGAGAGTCCGAGGGCGCCTCTCTTCCCCCAATGCTGGAAGCCTGGTATGCTCCACAACTGGCTGTTGCGCGGGCACACCTGGGAGACGCCGGGTTTGCGTCAATGAAGGCAGCAGGGCGAAACATGTCGCTAGAAGCAGCCCTTGCAGATGACACGCAGGCTTCAGCCACCTCAGCCCCCGCTTCAGACAAGCCCGCAATGCCGCGCCAATCTACCCCAACTCACCCTGCTGGCCTGACATCACGCGAAGTAGAGGTATTGCGGCTGGTGGCAAAGGGCCTGAAAGATAACGAAGTCGCTGACGAACTGGTGATTAGCCGCCGCACCGTCAGCACGCATCTCACCTCCATCTACAACAAACTTGGCGTCAATACGCGCAGCGCCGCCACGCGCTTTGCAGTGGAGCACCATCTGATCTAATGCGCTTGTCTCTTTCCCCCTTGCCAAGACTTGCTTTGCTCTGCTATCCTGGTTGAAGTGAGATCACGCGACAGTTGAGTGCTTTGAAAGGCAGGGGACAGGTGACGATTACCTACCAGGGCCAACCGTATCAGCGGTTCCAGGATTACATAGATCGCCAGGCCCACCAGGGATTGGAGGGGCCAGACTCCGCGCCGCTCTATGCCCATCCGGTGGATGGCTGGATTCTGCGCACGCTCAATTCTACGCCCGTTAAATCGGTGATCAATAAGGCGCTGGATGCGCTGGTCAGCTACACCTTTGGCTACGACCTGGCGATGAGCATCTTTATTGATGCCCAGACATTTCCAGACATTTATGATGTGCTCGTGCGCTGCTCGCAGACGTTGGGCATCCCCATTCCTCACGCCGTCACGCGGCACGATGCCGCCCTCTTTAACGCCTATACCGCCGGAACGGACGAATACGCCTTTATTCATATTTCCTCCACGCTTCTCGAATACTACACGAAGGATGAGGCGGAGTTTGTCGTCGGGCACGAATGCGGGCATATCGCCTCCGGCCACATGACCTATCACACCCTGGCCCAGATACTCACCAGCGCGGCCATTCAGAAACTCGGTCCCTGGGCGCCACTTGTGCAGATCGTGGCGGGGCCAACCCTGCTGGCCTGGTCGCGCCGCTCGGAGGTGACGGCTGACCGCGCCGGGCTGCTGTGCTGCGGCGATATTGCGGTGGCCGAGCGCGCCTTGCTGCGCCTGCTGACCGGATTAGCTGATGTTGATCGCGTGGACCTGGATGATTATCTGCGGCGCTATAAAGACATCGAAGATTTTCATGGCTCGGCCAAGTTTCAAGAACTGTTTTCTACCCACCCGATGCTTCCCAAGCGCATCCTGGCCTTGCGCCTGTTTGCCAATTCCGAGATTTACTACTCGCTCTCTGGCAAGCCAAAACCAGAGGGGCAGCGCCTGCTCAGTCGGGAAGAACTCAACCGCCGCGTCAGCGAGATCGTGAAGCCGTGAGCAATGGAGGGCTATGAGCTATGCCAGAAACCTACACCACCTTTTTAGAGCAGGCACGCGCAGCCGCGCAGACCCTGGAAGAACCAGAACTGCTTGAACTGATTGCCGCCACCGAGAAGCATCACCAGCGCTCCACCCTGAGCCTGCTGATTGCTGGCCTGCCTGGTTCGGGGCGTTCCTCGCTTGCCAATATCCTGTTGGGGCAGCCCAGGCTGCTGCCGACCTCGCCCATTCCCAAAGCGCCGATTCCGTTTGAGGTGCAGGGGGCCGAAACCTCGCGTATTGAGGTGATCGGCGCCGATGCCACGCGCACATCGCTTTCGCCGGAGAATCTGCGCCCCTTCCTGACTGGCCCCACCACGCAGGCCAGCAAATATGAGCGGGTGGAGATTAAGGCCCAGAGCGAACTGCTCAAATCAGCTACGCTCCGCGTGGAAAGCATCGGCGGGCGCTCGCCTGCACGCTGGAAGGAGCTTCTGGCGGGCACCGATTACGTGTTTCTGGTGCTGAAGGCCGTCGCGCTGCTCTCCGAGGAAGAACGCGCATTTATCAGCGATGTGCTTGAACCCTTTGGCTTAGAGCGCGTGGCGATTGTCATCAACCAGATTGATCTAATTGATCAAGAAGAACGCGCTTCCCTGGTGGAACGGGTGCGCACGTTCCTGGGGCCGTTTGAGAGCCAGCCAACGGTGATCGAGTTTTCGGCCCTGCGCAACCACGAGGAAGAACAGCAGGAGCATCCCTACGAGCAGATGATGCAGCGGGCAGGTAACGATCTGATTGCCCAGCAGCACCGCCTGCGCGCAGAAACCCAACGCCAGAGCGCCCAGATGTGCCTGGAAGCGCTGGAAGACACCGCCACGCGCCAGCGCGCGCTGGCCGCCACCAGCGAAGACGAACTCAAGGGAGTGCTCAAACGCATTGAGTCGCAGCAAAATTGGCTGCCCTCGCGGGTGGAGCGCGCGCAACAGCGCGTCGAGACATTCACCAATACGCTGCTGCGCGATGAACTGCTGCGCGAGGTGGAGGGCTTCAGCGCGTCCCTGCGCGAGCAGCTTCCCAGCGAAATCATGCCCGTTCAGGACATCACCAAAATCAGGCGCTATCTCCCTGGTTATATTGAAGCGCTCTGGGCTGAGTTCTTCAGGCAGCAGCAAGAGACGATCCGAAAAAAGCTGTCTGACGAAATGAAGCAGGTCAGCCAGATGATTGAGGCCGATTTCCGCGCCTTGCTTGGCGAGCAGCAGGGCGTCCTTCAGGATGGCTCTGACGGCTTTGACCCCACGCCAGCACGTCTGCGCACGCTCTTGCTGCCCAGTCGTGGCAGCCACACGATGGGCAGCTTTGCGACGGGCTTACAGGTGCTTGGCTTGATTCTATTGGTCCCCTACTTCACGTTTGGGCTGGCGGCCATCGGCATTGGGCAGGCCATTCGCCTGATCTTCAAGAAGCAGGGCGAGCAGGCTGATAAGCAGGCGGTTCTGAATGCGGCCAATAAAGCTGTTCAGGAGCTTGAGATTCAGGTCAAGAAGCAGGTCACTAACCGCTTTGAAACGGCTACCACAGAATATAAGAAGGCAGTGGCCGATGTCTATACCCAGGAGCTTGAGCGCATTCGTGGCCTGCTGGAGAACGCGCTGGCCCGCCGCGAGCGTCTGGCTTCCAAGGTGGGGCAGCTTGATACGTTGATGGAACAGACCATCCCCGCGCTGCGCACTCTGCTGGGCAAGGTCCAGGCAGCGGAGGGCGCCGCATGATTGAACATGGGTTTAGCGCTGCGCAGCAAAAGGTGCAGGCGCTGCTGGCTGTGCTGCGCGAGGTCGCGCTGCTGGTTGGCGAGCCAGGCGAGACGCCCGTCGCGCTCAAGGCTGGCGGCGAGGTGCTGCCCGGCCTGGGGCTGACCAGCGACGCGGCCAACTTGACCATTCGGGCGCGGGATATGGAGCAGGGCATCTTCAAGGTGCTGGTGCTGGGCGAGTTCAAGAACGGCAAAAGCACCCTGCTCAACGCCATGCTCGGCCACAAGACGCTGCCCGCCCGCGCCGCGCCCGCCACCGCCATCCTGACCGAGTTGGTCTATGGCGAGAGCGAGGATGTGCTGGTCTTCGAGTCGGAGAAGCCAGAGCCGCGCCGCCTGAGTTGGGCGGCCTTCGTGCAGGAGTTCCAACTCAACGAGCAGGATATTCAGACGCTCAAGCAGCAGCAGTATCTTGATCGCTTCCAGCACATCGAATATGCCCGCATCGAACGCCCGCACCGGCTCTGCGCCAATGGCGTGCGCCTGATTGATTCGCCCGGCCTTGGCGAGCATATCAGCCGCACGCGCGTGACGATCAACTTCCTCAAGCAATCGCAGGCGGTGATTATCGTCCTCAGCGCCATCAGCATCCTGGGCGAGGACGAACGCGCCTACATCGAGCGCCTGGGCGAAGGGCGGCTGCATCAGGTCTTCTTTGTGATCAACCGCATCAATCAGGTTGAGCCAGAGGAGGTGGAGAACATCAAGCTCTGGGTGCAGCAATCGCTGGAGCCACATTTTCTGGACGAAAATGGCGAATTTGACGAGATGTTCTACGCCCGCCGCGTCTTCTTTGTGAATGCCAGGGGCGCCCTGGATGCTCGCCTGGAACTGCCCCATAAAGAGGTGCTGCTGGAGGAATCCGGCGTGCCCGCGCTGGAAGAGGAACTGGAGCGCTTCCTGACCAGCGACGAGAAGCTGACGGCTTCGCTCTCTGCGACGGTGCAGACGCTGGCAACGACGGTGGCATCAGCCCGCAAGCGCATTGCCCAGAAGAAGCAATCGCTGGGCGAGCCGCTGCAAGAACTGGAAGTGCGCCGGGCAGAGGCCGAACAACAGTTTGATCTGCTGGGTACGAAGAAAGAAGAAATACAGCAGGCCATCCAACTCTTTGGTGAGACGATCAAACATCGCATCTATACCAGCCTGCTTGCGTTCATCGAAAAGATGCACGATACCTGGCCGGAAGACTCGGTAAAGCTGATCAACCTGACCGAAGCCATGAACGGCATGGACCTGGTGACGGCGTATTTCTCGCAGGAAACCAAGGGGAAAGTCGTTGCCGCCATCCAGAAAGAGATCAGAACCTATCTGCAAATCAAGCTGACCGAGTGGGCCGAAACCATCCCCGCGCTGGTGCTGCCTGAAGTGAAAAAGCTGCTGACGGAACTGACGGCGCAGATTGAAGACTTCGAGCGCGAGCTTGCCGCCATCAACGCCATCTTTGCCACCGGCACCGCTGAGGACGCTGACCCTGGCGAAAAGCTCACCAGTCCGCTGCTCCAGATGTTCTTGAATGCAGGCGACCTTTCGAGTATGACGGGCACGCTCCTCAAGGATGAGGACTGGGAGGCGCTGTTTGGCAGGTCGCTGCAAGACGCCCTCACCGTCAGCACGATCTTTGACTTCTTTGGCGGCATCGCTGCCTGGGGCTGGATTTTCCTGCTGATAGACGAGTTCTTAGCGCAGATCATCAAAGGGCCAGTCTTCGGCACATGGGTGCTCAAGCCAATGGGGGATAAGCTGCATGAGCAACTGGCGAAAGAAGCGCCCAAGCACCGCGACGAAATCTATCGCCGGGTGGACGAGCGCTTTGTCACGCTG
Organism: Ktedonobacterales bacterium; assembly: GCA_036557885.1. Lineage (GTDB taxonomy): Bacteria > Chloroflexota > Ktedonobacteria > Ktedonobacterales > DATBGS01 > DATBGS01. The sequence goes on along the minus strand of DATBGS010000010.1, from coordinate 12,714 downwards.
ACCACCGGGGCTGCGCTGGCGCTCCAGGCGCAGATTGAGGAGGCACGCCGCGAGCAGCAGGCCATCATTCGCATCAAGGAGCAGGAAGGTGAGGCGGTTGAGCAGGAGAAGCGCCGCCTGGACCTGATTGGCGCGGAACTGCTGGACCTGCTCACCAGCGCCAGCCAGGTCGCCAACGGCACGCCGGTCACAGAAGAAGCCTTGGAGCGTCTGGCGGAGTAAGACTTTCTTCTTTCTTCGTAACCCATAGGTACATGTACCGAATGCTATGTACACAATAGAGAGGACTTTCTTCTTTCTTCGTAACGGTATAAGCTGAGGAGCATGGACGGCGTGCCTGATGCGTATTACTACGACTTACTTCTTTCTTCGTAATATATATTTACCTCTCTATATATAACTACATAGATATAACTACGAAGAAAGAAGTAAGTCTTATCGGTATCATCATATGAACGCTTGAGGAGATATCCGCATAGTCACTTACGAAGAAAGAAGAAAGTCGGCACAAGGATAGACGCGCCCCGCTTGTACCCCCGGCCTCCGTGCCGGGCAACCGTCGCAAACACGAAACGTTGCCCTCTGCCATGCTTGCACCGGCAGGGACGCTGGTGCTACCCCTCAAAGCAGGGGCACAGCAAGCAACACTATACCCAGGAATAGATAACTACGAAGAAAGAAGAAAGTACCCACAAGGAAGAGCGCATGGACTTCATAGAGCAGCTTGCCCCGTTAGAACTCCCGTTTGCCAGCCTGCCGCTGGCCCACGCGCCTGAGCCGGTCAAGGCGGTGCTCTACCCGCTGGCGGCGCTGCGCCAGGTGCTCTGGCGGCGCGAGGTGCAGATCACGTTTTTTGGCGGCTTCAAGGCGGGCAAATCTACCCTGCTCAACGCCATTGTGGGTTGGTCGCTGCTGCCCACCCGCGCCAATCGCGCCACCGGCGTCATTACCAGGATGCGTCACGCGGCCCAGGCGTCGGCCAGCGTCACACGGCGCGGGCCAGATGGCAAGCTGCTGGATGAGCATATCTTGCTGGATGAGATTGGCCGCTATGTCTTCCTTGATCTTTCTGGGACGATTGCCAAGGCGCCAGAGGGCGTGGAAGAAGTCACCATCCATCTGCCCATTCCGCTGCTCAGCCACGCCTGCACTCTGGCGGATACGCCTGGCCTGATGGATACGCAGGCGCTCACCGAGCGCTGCTATCGAGAGTTGGAGCATTCGGACCTGGCCGTGATGGTGCTTTCCGCCGTCAAGCTCCTCTCCGAGGAGGAGCGCAGCGCGGCCCAGCGTGCCCAGGAACTGCTGCGCGGCAATCTGGCCTTTATCGTCAATCGGCTGGATATGGTGGATGAGGAGGACCGCGACGACCTGCTGCGCTGGGCGCGCACCAGCCTGGAAGGATACGGCAACGCGCTGATTGGCTCGCCCGCCGTCTTTGCCACCGAAGCCAGGGGCGCGCTGGAAGCCAGAAAAAGCGGCCAGCATCAGGACGACGCGGTATCGGGCCTGCGCGCCTTTGAGCGCTGGCTGGAAGGGCTGCTGGATAGCCCTGGCATTGAGAACGTCATAGCCCGTTCGCGGCTGGGCATTCTGGAATACGCGCTGGCGCGGGCACGCGCAGCGCTGCGGGCGCAGTTTGTGGAGGCGCAGAAAGCCAGCCGCGATCTGGAACGCCAGGAGAACGCGGCGCTGACCCAACGCCAGGCGCAGTGGAAGCGCCAGACGCAAGACGTGCAGCAGCGCCTGCGCGACTTCAAGAACAACCTGGGCGGCCTGGGCGAGAGTTTCGTCAAGAACTGCGGGCAGCAGGTGCGCGATCTGATGGCGCATGATGAGCGCTGGTCGTCGCAGGAGAAGCTGCGCGGCTGCTTCCGGGCGGCCATCGTGCTCTACGCCAGCGAGGTCAATCAGCAGACTCATCAGGCGATGGGCGGGCTGCCCATTCTGCTGCCCGCGTTTCAGCCGGGGGCCAGCAGCGGCATAGACCTGGGCGCCGTCAACGACCCGGCGGCCATGTTCACGATTGGCGCGGGCATGTTCTTCAACGATTGGATTGCCGATGATACGATTGCCCCCGCGATTTCTGGCTGGCTGAACCGCACGCTGGTCACAGAAGACGCCCGGCGCAAGCTGCTCAACGCGGTGGAACTCAAGGCGGTGGAACTTTTGCCCATGCTGCGCCAGCAGGTAGAGGCGTATCTGGGCCATGTGGAGGGGCTGGTGCGCGACTACGAATACACCCACATGCCTCGCCTGGAGCCTTCGCCCAGCCTGGAGATGGCGCGTCAGATCGAAGAATACCACCAGGGGCTGGTGCGTTGGGCCGACGACTTCTGGCAGGCATTTGAGCAGGTGAAAAGCGGTCTGAACTTGTAGCGCGTTCACCGGCAGGGACGCCGGTGCTACAAGCAGGAGAAGCCGTTTCGCTTGTAGCACCGGCGTCCCTGCTGGTGAATGGTCAGCTTCTGAACTGGATGATAGGAAAGTGTTGACGGAAAGCATGCAGAAATTGGCATTGTATCGCCTGGCCGCTGGCGCATCCCTGCTGGCTCTTATAGCCATGTTCTTCGGGCTGGCGAGCGCCGCGTCCGGCCACGCGCTCTTTCAGCCAGAGGCTGCGGTTGGCGGCTGCCCACTCTTCCCCTCAGATAACATCTGGAACGCCGATATTTCCACGCTGCCGGTGCAGGCCAATTCTGCCAACTACATCGCCAGCATTGGCCGGAGCGGGCATCTGCATCCGGATTTTGGCGCGGGCCTCTACAATGGAGAGCCGATTGGCATCCCATATATCGTCGTGCCAGCCAGCCAGCCTGGGGTGCCCGTCAGCTTTGATTACGACGATGAGAGCGACGCTGGCCCCTATCCCATCCCGCAAAACGCGCCCATTGAGGGCGGAGCGCAAAGCAAGGGAGATCGGCATGTGATCGTGGTGCAGAGCGGAGGCTGCAAGCTCTACGAGATGTACGCCAGCTATCCGCAAAGCAACGGAAGCTGGCAAGCCGGGAGCGGGGCCGTCTGGAGCCTCAATTCCGACGCGCTGCGCCCGCGCGGGTGGACCTCCGCAGATGCGGCGGGCTTGCCCATCTTGCCGGGGCTGGTGCGCTATGATGAAGTGGCCGCCGGAGCCATCACGCACGCGCTGCGTTTCACCGTCCAGAACACCCGCAATACCTATGTCTGGCCCGCGCGTCATCAGGCATCCTCAAATACCGGCGCCAACGTCCCGCCGATGGGCCTGCGGCTGCGCCTGAAGGCCAGCGTGGATATTTCGCACTTCTCCGCGAAAAATCAGGTGATTCTGCGCGCCCTGAAAAAGTATGGGATGATGGTGGCGGATAACGGCAGCAACTGGTACATCTCCGGCGCGCCCGATGATCGCTGGAATAACGACGACCTTTCCAACCTCAAAAACATCTCCGGCTCAGACTTTGAGGTGGTGGATACCTCGCTCCTGCAAATCAGCCTCAACTCTGGCGCGGCGCGGGGCGCTCCTGCTCCGCAAACTCCAACCACCACTACCACGTCAGCTTCCCCAACAACGCTGGCGGCTGGCGCGTCTCCCACGCTGCTTTCCAGCACAGCGGGAACCAGCAGCGTAGCGGGCACTGCCAGCAAAACGGGGGCAGGCTCAGTCTGGCCGATGCTGTTGCTGCTCGTTGGTGGCGGAGGCGTCTTGCTCCTGGGCGCTGTCTTCTTCAGGCGCTGGCTGCTGCGCGGGCAAAGCCCATGAAGTATTTTTTCGTATAGGCTTTTCGCATCGGCAAAGAGCACCCCGAGAGTGTGATGCAGATCACACATTTAGCGCGGAACTTTTCTGCGAGTGCCAGCGTCTCTCCTGATAATTGCTCGCTCAAAGCAAAATTATTAGGAGGAATGGCAATGCTTACCCGGTTAAGAAAAGCAGCACTTTTCGCGGCAGTGGTCTTTGGACTCTTTGGGACACAGGTGGCGTTTGCCTGCGGCGGCCTGGTGGCGCCAGATGGCGACGTGCGCCTGGGCCGCGCTACCACGCTGATTGATTGGCACAATGGCGTCGAACACTACATGACCGCCTTCAGCTACCAGGGCAATGAGCCAGGCGTTGGCTGGATTGTTCCCCTGCCAGCAGTACCGGATTCGATTCAACCTGGCGGCCAGTGGACCTTCCAGCGCTTGAATATCGCGGTGCAGCCCGCGACAAAAAATGCTGGGGTAGCCCTGGATGCCGCCCCAACCGCATCTGGCGCGACGGTGTTGCAGCAGGTGCAGATCGAGGCGCTCAATATCACGGTGATTCGTGGCAGCGGCTCGCAGATCTTGGAATGGGCAACGCAGAACGGCTTTAACGTGCAGGGCGATACCGAGGCGCACCTACTCAAATATGCCAAAGGAAGCCCAATTTTTATGGCCGCTAAGTATGATACCTCCGCTGCTCAGTCGCGTGGTCAACAGTCTGGCGAAGGCGTGCCGTTGTTGATCACGATGAAGACGGCCCATCCCTGGGTGCCGCTGGAAGTGCTGGCGCTGGAGGATGATGTGAATGCTGATCTCTACTTCCTGAGCGACATGCCGATGAACACCAGCAATTTTGCCGCAGTGGTGGGCGCGTCGCCAGTCGGCCAGGAAGTCCCCGGCGCGCCAGGGATGAAGGTGGCCTATCAGAGCAAGCTCGACCCGACGCTCTACCACGATCTCTCTACGGACCGCAACATGAGCTGGGTTCGCCCCGATAGCTGGCTCACCTACGTGACCCTGGATACCCCCTATACCCAGATTTATTATGATCTTGGCGTCAGCAGCGATGGCATCATTCGGCTCGCGCCCTTTGGCACGCCGCCAATGGATGTGGTGGATAAAGCGCAAACGCAAGACCCGCCCGCCTGGGTGCCGCTGCTGCCGGTTGGCACGGCGCAGGTGGCGTTAGTAGTGGGCATCTTCCTGGTGCTAGGGCTGCTCTTCTTCTGGGTGCTGCGTGGCCGCAAGCGCCCGGCAAAGGCGCAATCCTGATGTTCCTTTCACCGGCAGGGACGCTGGTGCTACAAGCACATTGACCGGCAGGGATGCCGGTGCTACCCCTCAAAGCAGGGGCGCGGCAAGGCTAATAGCCCCCGCCCAGCTTGCGGTGGTCCCACGAGACGATTTCAATCGGCTTGACGACCACCGCCACCCGCTTTGCCGCCTGCGCCTCCACCATTGGGCGCGTTGAATCATTCAAGGTACCAGTATAGCGCTCCCAGATCAATTCCCCAATGTGCTGCACCGTCTCCCGGTCATCGCTGAGAACCGCCTGCCCTTTGATCTGCACGCCGCGCAGTTCGTTGTATTGGATGCCCGTTTCCACCAGACACGTCAGGCGCGGGTCTCGGCGCAGGTTGATGGCTTTCTGCGATTTGGCATACGTCCAGAACGCAAGCTCGTTGTTGAGCAGCACATACCACATCGCTACCAGATGTGGGTAGCCGTCGTGGTCAATGGTCGCTACCTGGAGTGTGCGCTGCTCCTCAAGAAATGCGCTTATTTCTTCGTTCGTCATGCGGATAAGATTGCGGCGGCTCATAGGTAAAGGCTCCTTGTCATTCGCCCGCGTTATTGTTTCTGCGCTCCTGCCCATAATCGCCAAACGGTCCGTCGCGCTCGGCAACGGCCCGCCGGACATCCTGCATCGCCCGGCGGGTAAAATCAACGCCTTCGGGCGTGTGGCGGGCGATGCCATCCAGCAGCGTGCCGATCATCTGCGTCACATGTAGCCCCATCTGCTCAAACGCCTGGTTGATCAGCAGCTTCATCATATGCAGTTGGTTGGCGGGCAGCAGTGCCACGCGCTGCGCCAGCTTCAGCCCGGCGGCGTCAAGCTGCTCTGCGGGCACGGCCTCGGACGCCAGCCCCCAGGCAGCGGCGGTGCGGCCATCCAGCGGGTCGCCGGTTAGCAGCAGGCGCTTGGCACGTTCCAGCCCCAGCCGATACACCCACATAGACGTGGTGGGCGACCCCCAGACACGCGCGGGCGGATACCCAATGCGGCAATCCTCGGCGCAGATAATCAGGTCGCTGCACAGCGCAAAATCCGTTCCGCCGCCCACACAGAAGCCATGTATCTGCGCAATGACTGGCTTGGGCGAGCGCCACAGGCGCATATACGTGTCCACATAGCCCGACATCAGCGCGTAATCGGCCATCGCGTCCCAGACACCATCGCGCTCCAGCGTCGCCATTGCCTCCGCGCCAAAGCCAATATCGTAGCCCGCGCAAAAACTGCGCCCCGCGCCGCGCAGCCGGATGACGCGCACCGCCTGATCTGCTAATGCGCGGTCCAGCGCCGCCTGAAACTGCTGGATCAGTTCAGGGGTGATGGTGTTGAGCCGCTCCGGGCGATTCAACGTCAGCGTGGCAACGGCTCCGTCCGTTTCGTAGAGGACGCGCGTGGGCTGGGCAGGCTGCGCATCTGCCATTGTGCTCACCTCCTCGCCTAAATGTCGCTGGCGCTGCCGTGTCGCCCATGCCCTGCGGCGAAGCGGCGCGCACCCTCCAGCGTCTCCCCAGATCGTAAGACCTGCATGCCGCGCCTGGTTTCGTTGCGCAAGGCGGCATCCATATTCATATCCCATTGCTCGTAGGCGGAGAGGCGGTCTGAGCGCAGGCAGCCCTGGGGGAACCGGGCGAGATCGGCAGCCAGGGCAAGCGCAGCCTCCAGCGCCTTGCCTTTGGGGACAATCCGGTTTGCCAGGCCCATCATCAGCGCTTCCTGGCCGGAAACGCCTCGCCCGGTCAGGATGAGGTCAAGCGCGTGGCTTTGCCCAATCAGGCGCGGCAGGCGAATCGTGCCGCCATCCACCAGCGGCACGCCCCAGCGCCGACAATAGACGCCAAAGACGGCATCCTCCGCAGCCACGCGCAGATCGCACCAGAGCGCCAGTTCCAGGCCGCCTGCCACCGCGTGGCCTTCTACGGCGGCGATCACCGGCTTATTCAACCGCATCCGCGACACACCCAGCGGCGCGTCGCCGTCCTCGTCCAGGCGCAAGCTGCGTTCCTGGCTGGCAATCGCGCCAAGATCAGCGCCAGAACAAAACGTGCCGCCCGCTCCAGTCAGGACAGCAACGGAAAGGTCATCATCAAGAGCGAAGTTGCGAAACGCCTCAGCCAGCGCGCGGGCGGTTGGGCCATCAATGGCGTTGCGCACCTCTGGCCGATCTATGGTCACGATAACAATTGCTTCTCTGCGTTCGGTTTTTACGGTGCTCATTTTGTGGCCTCGCTTTCTTGCCAGGAAGAGTGCTCACCCTGCCTGGGGAGCATCATCCCAAATACCATCTGGAAAACGCTGGCAATCAGAATGGGGATGAAGGCAAAGCCTGGAATCCCGCTGATGTCCCACAGCCCGCCGCCAATCAGCGGGCCAAGGAACGCGCTGGTGTAGCCCAGCGTGAGCATCAGGCCGGTGTAGCCCGCCACATCACGTTCTGGGGCCAGGAACGCGGGCAGCCCCAGGCTGAGCAAAAAGACGGTGCTGGAGCCAGCGCCAGTTAATCCTACCCAAAAGAGTGAGGTCGCGGGGAGAAAGAGCCAGCCCAGCGTTCCCAGCACGCAGGCAATGCCAGAAAGCACCATCGGCCAGCGCCTGCCCAATACAGCGCCAGCAAACACTGTAACCAGGATGCTCACTGGCAGTTGCATGGCATTCAGCACAAACAACTCAGCAGAACTGGTCGTCTCCGGGCGGCCCAGCGCCTTATCATAATTGGGTATCCAGGTATTGGCGGAGAAATAGACCAGGCTCCCAGCGCCCAGCAGCAGTCCCAGATGCCAGCCGCGCCAGGTCTTCCAGCCCGCCTGCCATCTGGCTCTGGCGATGGTATCTGCCATGTGCGTGCGCGGTGCGAACAGCAGCCAGAGCACCAGCGTCGCTATGATGGGAATGCCCCACAGCACAAACGTCCCGCGCCAGTTATCCTTGCCCAGCACATTCAGCGCTGGCAGTGTGAGCGAGGCCGCTACAATCTCGCCAATAATCAAGCCATTGGAGTAAATACCTGTCGCCGTCCCAATGTGCTTTGGAAACAACTGCCGCACCAGCACCGAAAATGCTGGCTGGCAAATTGCGATACCAATGCTCAGAAGCGCCGTAAAAGCAAAGATGGGGAAGGCCGTCGGGGTGAGCGCGCGCAAAAGGGCGCCAGCCGCCAGCAGGATAAGCCCCAGGGCTACCGCCGCGCGAGCGCTGGTGCGGGCAATGAGATAGGCGCCTGGGACCGCTGCCAGCCCCAACAGCAAAATAGGCAGCGAGGTCAGCAGCCCTGTGGCCGTGTATGAGAGGTCCAGGTCTTGACGAATCAGCGGGAGGACCGGCGGCACTGCCAGCAGCACAGTGCGCAGATTGACGCCCACCAGCCACGCCAGCACCAGAAACGTGAGTGCTGCGCGGCGCGAACTGGGGGGCGTTGTGGGAGATGATGGAGCAGCCAAAAGCATCCTCGCTCTCTTGTAGTATCTGAGACTATAGCAGCAGGATGAGAGGAGCGTCAAGGAAACGGGTTTTAACCGCCAGCCCCGTTTCCTGCTATATAATAGGTGCGATTTCCTCTGGAAAGGAAGACTACTATGCTCACTGCACGCGACATTATGAGCACAACACTGCATACTGTTACCGTTCAGACAACGCTGTATGATCTGGCGAATCTGCTCTCATCCAAACGTATCAGCGGCACTCCGGTGCTCTCTGATGATGGGGCTGTTATTGGCATCGTCACAGAGGCCGATCTGATCAGCAAAACCGGCGCAACCGTTGGCGACATTATGACCAGAAGCGTCAGCAGCGTGACAGAAGACACGCCGATGCGTGAGATTGCCCACTTGCTCAGCGAGAAGGACATCAAGCGCGTGCCGGTCATGCGCGGGGAAAAGCTGGTGGGTCTGGTCAGCCGGGGAGATATTGTGCGCGCCATGCTGCGCGATGATCAGCAAGAAGCGCTTTGACCTTTTTGCCAGGAGGGTTGTGTCCCGTTGAGCCAGTGTGTTATACTCAGGCAAGCCAGCCAACTGCCTCGCTGAGAGTGGCGTAAGGCTGGCAAGTTCTTGCCTGGACGGAGGCTAACATAAAGGGTCTTACCTGGTGACACCACCTCCTAACGAGAGCGGGCAAATCGCAGCAAGCGTGCTTGCCGCTGCTGAAGCGAAAAATGCCTCCACCGCCGAGGCTGAGACGTTGGTGCGTCGCGCGCCAATGGGTTTTCTCTGGAACCAACTCTATCAGCTCTGGTTGTTTGGTTCTGGCTTTGTCTTGACGCAGATTGTGGCGCGTGGCGTCTCTACCAAAGACTATGGCGTCTATTCTGTCGCGCTGACTGCCTTCAATACCGCTTCCTATCTGGCTGCCTTTGGCCTGGAAGAAGCAGCCATCGTCTGGGTGCCGCGTGCCCTGACCGAAGATGGGCGGCAGCAGGCGAGCAGTGTTATCCGCCGCCTGCTCTTTGCGCGCATTTTATGCGTGTTGATTGTTTGCGCCGCGTTCCTCTTCTTGCTGCCATTGCTGCCGGGCTGGGCACAGCAGCTTGGGCTGCCCTTTGCTGACCGCATTGCCCAGACGCTCGGTGATCCCGCGCTGCTCGATCATCTGGTGCCGCTCACCTTCTATATCGCGGGCACGGGTGTGCTGACGCTTGTGGTTGCCATCTTCACTTCGCTGCTGCGCACGCGCGTGACGCTCACGGTCAGCGGCCTTTCGCAAGCCGGAAATCTGGGGCTGGCGCTCTTGTTCCTCTGGCTGGGCTGGGGCGTGGATGGCGTTTTGTGGGCGCTGGGGGCTGTGGCCTGGGCCACCGCGCTGGTCTATCTGGTGTGGCTCTCGCCCCTGCTGTGGGTGCGTCGCCCCGGCGCGCCCATCTCCTTGCGAGCCGCGTGGCGGCTGAGCGTGGCGGCCTGGCTGACCAATCTGGCAAATGGAGCGCTGCTCAAGCAGGTGATTATCTCGCTGCTTACTTTCTACGCCTTCAACTACACGCAGATTGGCTTTTTTAATCTGGCGTTTCAACTTGGACATTCAGCAGGCTTGCTGCTGGTGGCGGGGCTGACCGGCGTGGGCATGGCAACGATGGCTGCCGCCTACAGCGGCGAAAATCGGCTCTGGCTGGCTGTCTCCTGGCGGGCTGTATTGAAGGTGCAGACGCTGCTGGCCTTACCGCTCCTTGTGTTTTCGCTCCTGAACGCCGAAGCGATTGTGACCCTGCTCTTTGGCAGAGATTACGCCCCCGTTGGGCCGCTGCTTCAGGTCTTTCTGGGGTTCACCATTGTCACCCGCGTAGCGGGCGGCGGCGCGCATCAAGCCGCGCTCTTTGTGCTAGGCAGGCAGCAGATCGTCGTCTATTTGCAGTGGGCGGCGCTAGTCCTGACGGCCATTCTGGGCTTTGTGCTTATCCCCCCGCTTGGGCCAGTTGGCGCTCTGATTGCGGCTGGCCTGCCGCCTGTGCTGGTGGAGTTTGCCCAGCTCGCGGTGCTCTGGCGTTTGCTGCCCTGGCGTTATCCCCTGCGCTTTATTCTTCGCTGCGCGATGGTGATGAGTGTGCCAGTGGCTGTCAGCCTGCTGCTGCGCGTCCCGGCGGTTGATAGCTCGCTGGAGCGCGTGCCAGTAATCGGCAACGTGCTCGCCCATCCCACCGGGCTGCTGGGGTTGATTGTGGCGGGTCTGGTCTTTACCGCGTTGCTGGTTGGCTCGCTGCTGGTGGTCAGGCCGCTGCAAGTGGATGATGTGGTGCTCATCGAAAAGATGAACAGCGGTTTGCGTCGGATTTTGCTGCTGCTCACGCGCAAATCCGTGCGCGCTGCCTCAGCGCAAGCTGTAGCAGATGCCAGCGCAGAATAGGGCTTCTGTAGCGCGTGCAAGCTGCCTTTGTGCTGGCAGCCTTTTTCCCCTCTTTCATCTATTGCCACAGACCTGTAATCCACTTTGGCTGAACAGGGGTATCCTCATCTGAGCGCTTTTCTACGGGATACCCTGTGAGACGATGATAGCTATCAAGAACTCTCAGTACAACTACCTGAACTATGAGCAGGGGAAGAGGGTCTTGTCATGTCTACCACTTCTGTACGACCTATCCGCGTGTTGTTGTCGCCAGTGGCGCTGGCTGTGCTGCTTCTGGGAGTGATCGCGGGCTTGTTGCCGCTCCGTACTGCTTCAGCGGATGATGCTTCGATGGCCTTTGTGCGCGTGTTGCATGCTGCCCCCTATACGGGCCTGGGCGGAGAAGATGTCTATCTGGATGGACAGATGCTGCTGCCCAATATCAGCTTTGGCTCGCTCAGCGAGTATACTCCTATCGCGCCTGGCGACCACAAAATCCAGTTTGCGCCAGCTTCCGCTGGCATTTTAGCCGTTGTCAGCACAGCGCCAGTGACGCTGGCGGCCCGCTCCTATTACACTGTTGCCACCTACAGCCCCCATGAGGGCGACTTTGAGTCCACCATCTTCACGGATGCCAGCGGTTGGCCGCCCACCGGACAAGCCCATCTCACAGGCATCCATCTTGGCGCGGATTCCGGCGCGATTGACATTGCAGTGGTGAATGGGCCGGTGCTGCTGATGGACCTGCTGTTTGGCCTGCCATCCACCGGCATTGATATTCCCGCCGGAAACTATTCGCTGGAGGTGCGCAAAGGTGGCACGTCGGATGTCCTGTTCACGCTCCCCAGCACAGACTTCCAGGCGAATATGGACTATACCCTCTATGGTATTGGATTGCTGGCTGGCCCGCCGCCGTTCTCGATAAAAATCGGCGCGTTGTCGCCCCTCCCAGGCTGGCCCAACACTGCTGGCGGTCCACCAAACCAGGCGCCAGACACAGCGGACGTAACATCCTCGGTAGGGTACAGGTTGCTCTTTGGGACTGGCGCGTTGATCTTGCTGCTCGTTGCAAGTCTGGCGAGTTACGGGTTCTTCAAGGCTTCCCGCCAGCAGAAGCGTCAGCAGCGGCATGGAGGCGTGCTGTGAAGCCGATGTCTACACATACTCTGGCATTTTTCAAGGGGAAGCGGGGACTCTGGTTTGGCGCGCTGCTGGTGCCCGTGTTAGGGCTGGCGGCCTGGCTGGGGGTGATGGCGGCATTTCCGCCGCCAGCCCCCCAAGGCGTCCGGGCAGCCCCAACTGTAGCTGCGAGCACTCCGGTAGCGAGCACTCCCACGAGTGTTCCTACCGAGGCGCCCTCAATAAGTCAGATTGGCGCCCCACAAAGGCTGATCATCCCCAGCATTGGCGTTGACGCCTCGGTGGAGCAAGTCCAGGTGACGGAGAACCACGACCTTCAGGTGCCGCAGATACAGCCATTTGATAATGTCGGGTGGTACGCGCATGGGCCAAAGCCGGGCGAGCGGGGCAACGCCACCATAGATGGGCACCTGGACCGTAAGGATGGCAGCCCGGCGGTGTTCTGGGATCTCAAAAAGCTCCAGCCTGGCGCGCAGATCATCGTAGTGGACACCTTTGGGCACAGGTACTCGTTTCATGTTGAGCAGGTGGGGCGCTTTTCGCCCTATGAAGCGCCCCCGGCAGACATCTTTGGCCCTAGCCAGGGTGTCCATCTCAATTTGCTGACCTGTGCTGGTACCTGGATTCCTGCCCAGCACCAGACCAACCAGCGTCTCGTAGTCTACGCCACGTTGGACGCTTAAAGACAGGGCAGACAATTTTCTTGTCTGCCCCATCTGCTTGTAGCGCCGCCGACCCTGGCGGCGTGTCGTGGC